>NZ_JAIWJX010000002.1:3732648-4354756 GCF_023149135.1 Fictibacillus marinisediminis
TGCTCTTCTAGTTCATTTTTGATTTTCATTGCAGTTAAAGAGTCACCACCTAAATCATAAAAATTGTCTTCCGGTAGAACTCCTGGTTGGTTAAGTTGTTCAGAAAACACAAGTACTACCCTTTTTAAAATGCCTTCGTTATTGTTTAATTCGTTCATAAATATATCCTCCCTCAATCTTTTTAAGTTGATCTATCAACGTTCCCGAATTGCGGGAACATGCGACATACTTCGAAAAATACTGGTCAAACCCTATACCTTGAATCAAACATCGAGTAAGCTTTGGTTCCAAATTCCAGGCTCATCGGCAAGTTGGTTTAGCAAGTCACAGAAAGAACTAAACATTTCCTCGATTACATCAGGCCGAATAACTCCTACGATGTAGTCCCATTTAAAATGCAGCGTTCCCTTTGACTCTCGAACTTGAACATCAAGAGTTACCTGTGGAGTCTGTGACGTACCAAATACCTCTCGCCCTAATAAAGAGACATCATGACGACCTTGATGTCCAAGAAGGCTGGTCAACACTACTGGCATCAACGGCTTAGGACCTGTACGTTTAAGTCGGGATAGTTCGCGTAAAACTTCAACTCCTGTAAAAAGTCGATGATCAAGCGCCTGCCAAATTGCCTCCTGTAAAAGCTGTCCACGTGTTTGAAGTGTGTCATCAGCAGCAACTTCGTAGGGTACAAGTAGCGGATTAGTGAAATCTCCAACTACAAAATTAATGTCGTCATTGATTGACATTCGATCTGAGATGGGAAGATTCAAAGTAAATTGATCTTTTTCGCTCCAGCTGCTTAATGCTTCACAAAATACTAGGGCCACAACACCAGAAGGAGAGATTTTCCGTTCTTGTCCTTGGCTTTTGAGTAGTTCCCATTTCTCTTTTTCAAGTGTACCTTCAAATCTTTCAAACCTCACTGGAGCACCAGTTTCAATTTGTTCAAGTTGAGGTAACTTTGGGGCATCAGGCAACTTATGGATTTTTTCTAACCAGTATTCACGATGAGAATGATATTGTGCACTATGTTTTACTTTGTTCCGGTATGCCACATAATCTTGAAATGTGGTGTGAATAGGTGGTAATTCTGTTTCTTCTTTACTGTATAGATCAATTATGTCCGGGATAATTACTTGAAAGATCGACCATGCATCTGCGATTAATAAGTCAATATTGAAATGAATTCTGCTTATCTGTGGACTGATTTGGCTCACAACGAATCGAAATAGAGGCCATTCTGCTATTCCAATTTCCTGATTTGCCATGCGTTTACGCATCTTGTTAATCTCATTTTCAATCTCATTTGGTGAAAGATCACTTATATCTATGAACTCGACTGCTTGGCTCGCATCAACTGTTCCGATTCTTTGACATCCTGAATCATCAATTGTCGCTCTTAGCATTGGGTGACGCTCGACCAGCATGACTACCGCACGAGCAAATCGATCTCGATTCAAGTCTTCAACTTCCCACTCAAAGTACCCTTGACAACCTATATCTCCATAATTGAAATCAGAGCCACGACCTATCCATAAAGCTTGTTGATATTCAGTGAGATTGAAGGGCTCTAATTGCTGATCAATAGGCAGATTCTCAAATTTTGGCATGTCAATTGTCTGAGAGATAGTTGATAGATGTAATAGGTTCGAGAATACTGGATTTTCAAGAAAGGGGCTCATTTCGATGTTGATTCCATACTTGTAAGTCAAATCCCCTAGCATCCGCATAGCTCGCAAAGAATCTCCGCCTTCTTGAAAGAAATTAGATTCAAGAGTGATCTCATCACATCTAGTCCATGCCAACCAACATTCACGCAAAGCAGTCTCATTTTTCGTAGACGGGTAAAAAGCTGTGTGTACTTTATCTCGCTCCACTAGATTGGAACGTAATGCAGCATAATCAACCTTATCATTGTATCCTAGAGGCAACTTTGTTGTTCTAATCTGACTAGGTTGTGCAGCAGGATGTAACTTTTTACTAAGATATTGCCTAACCTCATTTTTGACGTTCTCAGCATTTGGAGCCGTCTCAATAAATAGTTCAAGTATTTCTCCAGCGCTATCATTGAAGCAAAGAGCAGCAGCTTTTGCCACACCTGAAACTTCAAGTGCAGTTATTTCAATTTCTGCTAAGTCCACTCTATGCCCTCTTATCTTCACAAGTGCATTTGAACGTCCGAAAATTTCGACAGTTCCATCCAAACTCATACGTGCTCGATCTCCGGAACTATATTGCAGTTTCGAAGTTGTATCCAATTCATTTGGGCGAAATGATTTTTGAGTTTCTTTATAATCTATATAACCCTTGGACAGTGTTTCACCAGTAATAATCAATTCACCAATACAGCACGCTGGCAACTCTCTTCCATCATCATCAACCACATACATGTTTACACCAGGTACTGCGCGTCCAACACTAGGTAACAATGTACGACGCGACGCTTCAGATAAATCCTCTATAGATACAACAGCAGCTTCTGCAGATCCATAGACGTTAAGTACACGATATTCTGTCTTCGGCCACTGCTTACAACGTTCACCTGCAACTAGCATTGTCTGTAAACCACTATGAAAACCGTTAGCCCAGAGAGCTTCTGCAATTGATGTCATAACTAGCGTGTTTGTGATATTGGTTTTAGTGAACCAGTGTGCCAGCAACTTAATATCTTTCAAAACATCAGATGATGGGATGCATACAGTTCCGCCGGCACAAAGCACTGGAAGCGGATCTACTTCGATCATTCCATATCCAGGCGACGATAGCCATGATCCTCTAGAATTTGTGCCTAGCTCAGCAGTGTCAATGATAGTATCAATTGTAGCTGCCATCCCGCTGTAAGATAAACAAGCTGCCTTAGGTCGTCCAGTAGTTCCCGAAGTACCTGCAATGAAACACACATCATTGTCAGTTTTGATCCATTCATCGTTTTCTTGTTTAAGCTGTGTGTGCTCATATATTCCTTTATCAAAATCTAGTACAGGATAGCTTGTTAGACTACGTGCTCTGTCTATTACATTGACAGCAGAAATTATAGCGTCAGGACTACATTCATTCAGAAAGTCTCGTATCCGATCATCAGGATTTGTCAAATCTATAAGTACACAGGTTCCACCCATACGTTGGGTTGCGATCACAGAGATTAAGTGTTTCCAACTCCGTTCAATGAATATGGCAATTCTGGGATATGCCTCCTGAGTGTTTATTTGTTCACGCACCTGCTGTATAACTGATTCTGATGCTTTCCAAAGTTCGTCATAGGTTAATATTTTCCCACTCACATCATCTAAAATTGCCATACTTAATGGATTTTTCTGCTTGTGATTGTAGATGTGTTCAATCATGGACTTGTGCTGACGCTGTATGTATTTAGGGCGGGTAGGTAAACTATCGACTGCAGGTATAACCTTTTTATCTTTAAGAGCTTTCTCAAATGCAAAAGTCGTAATTTTACACAAATGCGCAAACATATTGGAGTCAATACAATCACCCTTGATGGAAAGTGTACAACGCCCATTTTGGGCTAGCAGCCATATTGATGATTCTTCTGACAAGTTACTCTTAATATTCGACACCTCAATGTCCAGAGTTATACCATTAAGTCTTGGTATTTCACTGTTATAACGTAGATTATGTATGAAAGCATGGACATCGTTGATATCATGTAGTTTAGTCGTGTCAATTTCGATATAAGTTGGAGATTCATCGGTAGTTATACCCACGTTTACTCGACCTTCAGAACTGAGTAACGAACCAAGAATTGCTGCAGTCACAATAGTATTATCAAGGGTTGCAGTATGTCCCTCAGGCAAAATAATCTCCTCTTCAATTCGCTCAATCCTTGTTAATCTGCTGGTTGCATAAGATTTGAATGCATCTAAAACTGTCCGATTAATACTCGAATCTACATCCATGATCATCCTAGCAGGTTTTTGTTTATTAATTGTGTACATGCGAATGCCTCCATTAGATAAATAGATACATATTACTATTTTTTTATTGATAGAAATTTTTATTATTAGCCTAGAAGAGTATTATTTAGTGCTCTTGGCTGAGTAATTTGTCTATATTTTTACACAAAACAATTATGAAGCAGCCTTTAAAAACTCTGCTTAGTGATTTTTAATCTCAATTTTAAATACATGTGGCAAGGTACAGCCTTAGAGTTTTACGCATAATATAACAATAGCTTTAAACCATCACGTATTGACTTTCCTTTTTAAATCTAGACAAACTTTTTAATGATACTATAGTTGCGTTTTGCAACTACTACGTTTACATCGACATTTGTTTATAATAAAATTTACTTTATTATCAGTTTTTATCAATTTTTAGGAAAGAGTGAAAAATTTGGAAAATAATTTAACTATTCTATTGGTTGAAGATGATGAAGCTGAATGTCAAGCAATGAGTAACTACATAGAAAGCACTACTGATGTAAAATTAGTGGGAATTACTAAAGACAGTATGCAAGCACTTGAATATTTCTCTTCTTATCAGCCTGATGTCATTGTGTTGGATTTAGAATTGCATAATGGTAAAGGAGACGGTTTATCATTTTTAGAAAATATGGCTCAACAAAAGATTGATCATAAACCTTTTATTCTCGTTACTACTAATAACAATAGTCAGATTATTCATAATCAAGCTCGTAAATTTGGAGCGGATTTTATAATACCTAAATACAAAGAAAATTACAGTGCACAAAATAGCGTTCAGTTTTTAAGAGCACTTAAACAATCAATCCAACGCTCCAACAAGAGTAATTCCGTCCGCTCAGTCTCGTATAACACTCCTCATACTCCACAGAAGCCTCAAGAAAAAATGGAAAAAAGGCTTTTTAGCGAGTTTAATCACATTGGCATCAGTCCTAAAATGAAAGGACGTAAATATCTTACAAATGCAGTACAAATACTACTAGAGGATCCAACCTCCAAAGTGTGTTTCATAATAGCCAATAAATATAGCAAAACCGAAGCCAGCGTATCGCGTGCAATGCAAAATGCAATTAATAATGCTTGGAGTAGTTGTAATATGGACAATCTGACCAAGTATTACACAGCACACATTCGTTCCGATAAGTGTGTTCCAACATACATGGAATTTATCCATTATTATGCTGATAAAATTAAAACTGATTTGTAAGATGAATACATAGATTCTTTCCTTACTTTGTAAACATTGATACTATAGATTTCCATATACTCTGTACGTAGTCGTCATTTTTCTCACTATTTTTTTCATTTGTTATCTAAAAGAATAGCGAATAAAAAAAATTTCTTCGCTTACTTTTTGTCCTTGCTTTATTTACTTCCTAGTGGTTTATCATTGTTTTTTGTGTAATTATGGTATTAGAGAAACTTATAGTGTTTTTGTTTAATTTAAAATACCAATAAGAGTATTTTGCTTTTTTCATAGCTTTGATTTTATGTCACAAAGAAACTTTTGGTTAGAATTATGGTAAGAAGCAACCATACCTCGGCTTTCTTTAGATATGTTTTAAACTGCTTCCCCACAAAAAAAGGATTGTGATTATTTCGAAGGGAAAATCGAAGGAGTTCTTGAGTCTTGGGGCATTCCACAACAAAAGGAGATTCAATGAGACAAGAAGCTGGCTCAGCATTACACCATATGCACTGATATTTAGGCATAAACAGACTTGTCATTTTTAAATAATTTCCCCTAAACCAATTTCCTATAATACAAATAAAGCATCTCTTAGTTTTAGCTCTTTTATCTAATAAAATACATTTAGTAACTGTGCCGTGGAATTAATGCAAAACATAAACTAATCTTTGAAAATTTCAATTAACAAAAAATCGTAATTTATACCTTGCTTAAATAGAAAAAAGTGATTTCCCTCAATTTCTATAAATGTAGGTTTTTGAGTGGAATGATCCGACCAGCCATCCACTTTTTCACCTCTTATTTCATCTTGACTTCCGGTTAAAATAATTGTTGGCACTATAATTTTTTGTGAAACTCTAAAAGTATACTCTTCGATTAGACGAAGATCATTTTTTATGATTGGTAAAAAAATTTCTTTAAATTCAGGGATGTATAGTAATTCAGTAGTAATAGCTCCTAGTTTAGATAACTGATATACTAATCTACTATCATTTCCCAAATCATACTTTATCGTATTCAATTTATCAGGAGGATATTGGCCTGAAAAGAATATCTTCTTTGGCAATTTACATCCTATTTTCACCAGTTGCTGATAACACTCAAAGGCAACTATGCTTCCCATACTATGACCCAGAAGCATATAATCTTCCTCAATATCAATGTTATTCATAATAAATTCTGAAGCTTCAAGTCCTACTTCAAATAATGATGAATAAAATCCCTCATCAACTCTACTGCCTCTTCCCTTATACATATAAGGTAGTAAATCAACACCGTATTTTGAGAATTTATTTTTCATTCTATAATAAACATGTCCATCCCCACCAGCATATGCAAACGTAATTAGTTTCAAAGCTTAATGTCCTCCTATGATTTTATCTATGAGATAATTTTATTTAGACCTTGTCTTCAATTTGGAATAACTGGTTAAAAGTTTTTTTAATGTTGTTCTTACCATCTAGACATCTAGAAAGACCCTAACTTTACTATAAATGCTACAACTACATTATCTATTGCATTTACGACGGAACAGTACTCCTCTGAAAACAGATAAAGTACCAACTAACGAAACGGTAAGTATGTGATACGGCTATGTCTTCTTGTGAGTAACATACCTTTTAATGCCATTAACATCGTACAAGGAATGGTACAACTCCCCATTATTCTGAAGGATGGCTTTCGTACAGCCTTTAATAAAATCATGCTCTCCTTTTGAATACCGCTTTTTCATCCATAATCCACCTCCACATTCGAATAAAAGAAAAAATTCGACTTGAAAAGACATAATCCTTCATCATCGACCCATTAAATGTAAATATTTTTTATATCGGAACGTGAGTTCGTATATAATAGATTGAGGAAGGTGAACAAGAAATTCAACAACGTCAATTAAAAGGGGGGAAAATTTACATAGATTCTGATTTTGTAGACCGCTCTCTTTCTGGTAAAAGCGAATGGTTTAAAAAGAGAGCAAAACGCCTAAATCGTACATTCCGTCGTCTAAGGGTTAAGTATGAATGCATTTCAAGTAAAGAAAACCTTGCACATTATATTGCTAGAGGTAATCATGAAAAGCAGCAAACCTTAAAAATTGAAATACCGTTATATGATTTGAGCGATGCAGCATTCATTGGATATCAAAAGGAGACTAATAACAAAAACACTTCGAAATCAATTGCTCAACGTAAGCTAACGCGTAATATTTTCCTACGCATAAAAGGTAATGAGGAAAATGGGGTTATTAAGTACCGTTATGGTAACCTGAGCATCTATGTGGAGGAAGATACTATTATAAGGGTGGAGCAGGGTGCTATTACACCTGGGTTTCGAAGAAATAAAGAGGAGTATGAACGCTTAAACAAGTTATTTTATCTATAAGCAATAAGAGTCCTGCTAGCTAGCTGCCAGGACTCTTTTTAATGCGTAATTTGGGGGCTGAATGTATTAAGACATATTACATCTTATTTAACATGTAATAACCTGTAAAACACCCCCCAGTGTGTTTATAACGTACGTAGTAATATTACATCTTATATATTGAATACCAATTATGGCTTATTTCTATAAACCGCGAGTAAAATGTTTGTTCGGACTGCCTTATACCTAGAACTATAAAAGCAAAATAACAAACAAAGAAAAAACCACAAAGACATAATGTCTCTGTGGTTTTTCCAGGAAAGGGGTGCCGTATTAAGATTGTTTCCAATCCTTAATCCAGCACAATCAAAACTTATTTATTTACAGTTAAACCAACTTTTTGTAAATTTCCTGCAAGGTCTAGAATTTCCGCAGAATCTTTAGTTTCCACTGTTGTTAATTTTGTTACAACGGAAGAATCAGCCACTGTAAGAACAAGTTTTCCTTCAGCAGAAACTGTTGCATCTTCAATTGCCACAGAAGCACCTTTGCTGTCATAAAGATTTACTTCATCTGTAACATCAGAACCTAACACAATTGCTTTAAGTGCTTCTGAATAAGTTACAGTAATTTCATCAAGGTCAGTTGCTACAAATGATTTTGCTTCTGGAGCAGCGTTGTCTTCAACATCAATAGTTTTAATGAAAGGATTGCTAACTTTGTTGTCTAATGTTTGTACTCCAGTAACACGGAATACAGCTTTAGTATCACTAGTTTTTACAAATCCTTCAGGAAGAGTAATTACAACTTGAGATTGAACTACTGCACCGTTGTTATCTTTAGCAAATTCAATTTTTGTATCTGAAGGTAAAGTGACTCCATTAACTTGGTAAGATGCTGGATTTAATGCAGAACCAGTTCCAGTTGCTTTTACTTTAGCTCCGAAATCAACAGTAACAACATTGTCAGTTTCAGTTACATCTGCAATAGTAAACGTTGTTTCAACTGGCTTCCCAGCTTCAGTAACATCAACCATAAATGAATACTTAGTGTTTTTGTTAGCGGCAAGGGACTTATCAGTTACGAATCCTTCTGCTAAATCGAAGCTGTATTTATCTGCCGTTAAACCATTTACTAGAGTAAACACAACTTTTTTGTTATCGTCAACATTTACTAATGGAGTAGCTACATTAGCTAGGGACATGATTTCACCCTTAGAATTCACTACATAAACTTTAGAAGCGTCTAAGGATGTTACTTCTTCGTTAAATGTTAATTCAAATGCAGTTACTTTACCATTAACTACTGTAGTTGCTACGTTTGATACGGCAGGAGTAGTTGTATCTTTAGCAAGGGTAACAGACTTTGTAATTTCAGTTGCATTAGAATTGCCTAAAGAATCTTGAAGCGCATCTTTAGCTACTGTTAATGTTACTGTGTCAGTGCTTCCATTTTTGAATAGGTAGCTGCTGTTCAATGTAACAGTGTACTCTTTTTTATTTTCAGGATTAACTACTGCGCTTGAGAAGATATCAGTAGTAAACGTTCCAACTTTAGCAGATAAAACTAGTGAATCATTTTTTAATTCTTTATCTAATGTTACTTTAACTTTATTTTCACCTGCTGGTACTACACTTGTGATAGATGGTGCAACATTGTCAACAGAAACTGTAACAGGAGCTGATTGAACATCTTTCATGTTACCAGCTGCATCAGTAGCATTTACAACTGTTAAATCGTACGCTTTAGTTGCATCAAGGTCTACATTAATTGTAGCTGTGTTCCCAACAATTACAGGTGTGTAGTTTTGGTTACCAATTTTCACAGTGTCAATAGAAGAAACATCTTCGTTAAAAGTTAAGGTAACAGATTTAATTCCATCTTTTGTGTCCTTAACTGTAGCTTTAGCAGAAGAAAGAACTGGTGCAGTAGTGTCACTAACTGTAACCTTTTGGTTTACTGGGCTAACAAATTGACCACTTACAGCTTTTACAATTTCAAAAGGAACTTTTACTGTATACTCACCTTTAAAGAACTTTTGAGCTTTAAGAGTAAGAGTTTTGCCGTCAGCACTAAGTTCTTGAGTGATTGTACCAGCGTCAAGAGCACCTTCTCCAGCAGCTACAGTAATTACGTCAGCTGCATTGCTATCTTTTAAAGTTTTAGCATCAAGAGCTTTGCTGAATGTTACAGTAACTGTTTTAGCGTTAATCGCACTTACAGATTCAACTTTAGGAACAGCAAGTTCTGCTTTTTTGTCAGCAATTGCTTTTTCAGCATTTGCGATTCTTGTAGTAAGATCTTCTTTAACTGCTTTAGTTTCAACTTTAGCTAGGTCAGCTTTAGCTGGAGCTACAAGGTCTTCAGCAGTTTTTACAGAAGCCTCATCTTTAAGAGCTTTGACAGCTAATTCAAGAGCTTCAACAGATGCAGTTGCTACTTTAACGTCGTTTAGTTCAGCTTCAACAGCTTTGATTTTTTTGTCTACTGCAGTTGCAGCAGTTTTAGCTGGAGTAAGGTATTTAGCAGTGAATTGTGCACGCGGGCTTTCACCGTATACAGTACCTTTTACTACATGCTTAGAGAAGTTAGCTGTAGCTGTTTTAAGAGCAGCTTGATCTTTTTTAGCTCCAGCAAGATCGAAGTCAGCTTTTTTAAGCTCGTCGTTAACGTTCTTAGTAGCTGTTGCAAGAGCAGCACCAAGGTCAAGAGCTTTGTTGTAGTTAGCAGCATATGTGTGAATGCCTTTAACTGCTTTAAGTTTGCTTTCTAGAGCAGACTTAGTTTTGCCTTTGCTAAGCTTTTTAACTTCAGCAACAGCTTTGTTATAAGAGCTTACAGCAGCTTTAGTGTCAATTTTTTTGAATGCAAGTTTCTTTGCATTGTATTGATCTTTTACTTTCTTAGCATCTGCCTCTGCTTTTGTTACTGCCTTGCTTGCTGCAGATGTAGAAGCAGCGAATGTAGCTGGTGCAACAGAAACGAATGCGCTTGCTGCAACAGTCGTTGCTGTCGCGATCTTAAGTGCTTTCTTTTTGTCCATTACGTAAAATTCCCCTTCCTAAATCACAATTATTTTATAAAAACTAATCAGAGAGCAAAATCTTCCGGACAAGGAAGCTATGTAACTATGTAACTATTGCAGCTCCAACTAATTTTTAAAACCAAAAGCCTTTGTCGGACCAGATCACCTATTAGGTATTTAGTATATTAAAATAGGGATAATCTTCCAACTGTGTAATACATTTCATATGATATAACAAATTACGATAAAAAGCTAGTATTTTTTGTAAACTTAATGTTATTTTTTTACTATCTATTAACATAAATTACAATATTAATAGTACATTAAGTACAAGTCTATTTTCTTATCTTCACTTGCCACAAAAGTATTATCGACAGTTTTTGTCAGATATTAATAGTTTTCTTAAAAAATAATATTCTTTTTTTTCCATTTGTCGAAAAAAAGAAATAAGGACTGCCAAATGGCAGTCCTTATTTAGTCCTAATACTATTGATTCTGTTGTATCCAGCCCTTGCCTTCTGTTCCTTCTACATAAAGCCAGTTGCTCCATTTTTTCGTAGCTTTCACTGTTTGCGGCTTAAGGGTGGTTGTCGTTTTCTTTGCTTCGATCGGCAGGGAATACAGCGGTGTATCCGCTTTTAGCTCAACTTGCTGGTTCACGACTGTCGGATTGAAGTCTACTGTATTGCTGTCCTTCTTGATCCAGAGGTCATAATTGAACTTCGTCTTGACCGCGTAATAGCTGCCATATGATTTAATGGCTTGAACTTCACCTGCATAAAGTTTGCTTGTTGTTTTCTTGGATGCAATTGGAGAATAGTAAAGCGGTGTTGCTTCTTTTACAAGGAATGTTTTTGGCTTCGTATGAAAATCAGTGACAGTGCCTGTTACATAGTTATCTTTTAGAATCCACTTTTTTCCGTAATCTTTTGTGCTGATTCTAAAATAGCTGCCCTTTGTACCGATCGCCGTCAGCTTTTGCGCTTTTAGCTTTGTGTTTGTTTTGTAAGTGGAACTTGGACGGTCGTACAGGTTAAATGGCGCGAACGTTGTGATCGTTGTGTTCGTTTTTGTAAACTTCTTCTCCCACAACTTCTTTCCTTCATTTGCTACATAAAGAGCTGCTTTACGGTTTCGGTTCCACTCCTCATTGATCACGGATACCGGAGGATTGGTCTCACCAACATGATAGCTCAGTTCCGGTGTTAAGCCAGGACGGCCGAATTGCGTGATGAACCAGTCTTTGTAGCCTCCACCCTTTTCATCGTTGTTCGCTTTAACGAGCTTGTATTTGGTCATGGCCGCGAATTCCTTGGCCATCGCGTAATCACGGTTATAGTTTGCTTTTTTATTTAGATAGTGCCAGTAAAGGATGCGTCCGGATGTATGATAAGAAATGGTCGCTTCCGGGTTAACATAGGACGTGAAGTTATAGAGAAGCTTTACTTCAGGTGCCTCAAGCGGCTTTGTTCCTTTGTACATTTGATAGGAAGGCTTCGGTGCTTCGCTTCGCGGAATCTGGGACCAGCCGGAAGGATACTGGCGATTGAGGTCAATACCCTGCGCGTTGGCTTTCCAGCGCTTGAAGTTTTTGCTTCCTTTGTTCATTTTGATGAGGCCGGCATGTGCAGACTTTGGAAATTCTTTTAATCCTGATTGCTGAAGGGTAACCCCGTCTGGATTAACCATCGGTACGATCCAGATCGATACATCATTTAATAGATTGCGAACGTTGTAGCCTTGGTAGGTTGTATTTTTCTTGTAAGCATCACTGTAAGCATCCACCATTTCCATGGCGATGTTCGTTGTGATCCATTCGCGTGCGTGGTGAGAGGCATTGTAGAATACCGTGGCGTCCCCTTTTCCCAGCTTAATCGCATAGACGGTTCGGCCGTACTTTGTTTTGCCGAGTGCACGGTATTGAACAAGGTCCGGATAAGCTTTTGCAAGCTGCTTCATATCCGTTGTCATTTCTGAGTATGTATAGGTCTGAATCGGGTTAACATAGCTGGCTGCCGCAGCCGATGGCGTAAAGCTGAAGCCAGACAGGCCGACAAGAACAGCCAGTACTAGAGCGAATAATGTTTTTTTCATCCTTTTCCCCCTGTGTTTTATGGAGTTTTTGTTTTTTCCCTAACTCTCTAATTATACTAGAAAAGGAATAATTCAGAACATAAGGATAATTACGTATCTTTTTGTCAAATAAAGGTGCCAGGCACTGCAATTACATACTTATGTAATCGCGGTGCCTGGCACCAAAGCGCTCAAATTATTTTTTAATCCAGCCTTTATAGGCCGGGGAGCTTACATATTGCCAGCTGTTCCATTCTTTTGTGATGGAAATCGCTGTTTCTTTAGGAATAGTAACAGTTGAGTTGTTTGAATCCAATGGTAAGATATACACTGCAGTGTCAGCTTCTGTTGTTTTTTCCAAGGATACGGTCTTTGGGTTAAAGTCCGCTGTTTTGCTTTTTGGAATCCACTTTAAGCCGTATTTCGTTTGTACGCCGTACCAGTTTCCGGCTTCTTTAATTGCTTTTGCTTCACCTGCCGGAAGAGTTTTTGCGTATTTCTTGCTGGTGGCTGGCAGACTGTACAGCTGGGTCTTTTCTTTTAATAGAAGAGACTTTGGTTTTTTTACAAGATCAATGACGTTATAGGACCCTTTTAAGTAGTGATCCTGAGGGATCCACTTTTTACCCGATGCTGTGTTCAGCCTGAAATAGTTTCCTTTCACGGCAATCACCGTTACCTTTTGCGGCTTGAATACTGCTATTGTTTTATAGGCTGCTCCTGGGCGGTCATACAAATTGATCGAATCAAAGGTTGTGATCGGCATGTTTACTTTCTTAATTTTCTTTTCCCACAGCTTTCGTCCTTCATTTGCAACGTATAGACCCACCTTTTTGTTTCGGCGCCATTCTTCGGATATCATGCTAACCGGCACATTGGTTTCCCCGACGTGATAGCTGAGTTCAGGTGTAAACCCCGGGCGGCCGAATGATGACACAAACCAGTCTTTATAGCCCCCTCCGCTGGCCGAATTGCTAGGAGCTACAAGGCGGTAGCCGGTCATCGAACCAATCGCTTTTGCCATCGTATAATCGCGGCTGTAGTTTTCTTTTTTCGTACGATAATGCCAGTACAGTATTCTTCCCGATGTATGATAGGAAATGGTAGCTTCCGGATCGACAAAATAGGTAAAGTCATACATGAGCTTTGTTTCAATCGTTTCAAGCGGCTTCTTTCCATTGTAATTTTGGGAAGCTGGCCCGCTGATGCGCTTGGAAAGAAGGTTCCATCCTGCAGGATATTGGCGGTTTAGATCAATGCCCTGGCCGTTCGCTTTCCAGTGCTTAAAGTTTCTGCTTCCTTTATTCATTTTGATCAGCTTGCTTTGTACGGATTTCGGAAAAGCAGAGACTCCCTGCTGCTGAAGAGTAACTCCGTCGGGATTCACCATAGGCACAAACCAGATGGAAACATCATTTAATAGAGCTCGAACATCATAGCCATCAAACTTTTTCTTGCTGGCATACGAGCTGCTGTATTGGTCGATCATTTCCATAACAATGTTGGTGCCGAGCCATTCCCTGGCATGGTGGGAAGCATTGTAGAAAACAGTGGCATCTCCCTTTCCAAGTTTAACGGCCCAGATTTCCCGGCCGTACGGACTTTTGCCAAGAGAACGGTATTGAATCAGATCTGGATATTTTTTGGCAAGAGCTTTTATGTCCCTCGTCATTTCTGTGTATGTATACGTTTGAATCGGATTCACCATGCTTGCTGCTGAAGCCTCTGGCGCAATGCCGGATAGGAAAATAAGCATAGCCAGCATGAAAATCACTAGGTTCTTTTTCATAATTACCTCCTAAACACTTTTATGCCATAGCAAAGATTGTATAATAAAAGAAAAACGGTAAAGAAAGGAAAGAATAATGAAGAAGTTTCTGAGTTTACTAGTTTTAGGAATCTTTGCGTTTTGTTCGTTCACTCCTTCGTATGCAGTTTCCATGCCTTCTCATCAAAAAGACTTGCTTAAAAAAGTGTATAAAGAGAAGAAGGCAAAACAGGCAGTATTTGTGACAGCGGACAAGGCAGACAAATTCACGGCCAAAATCACGGCATATGAGTATGTAAAGGGAAAATGGGTGAAGAAATACTCCATGCCCGCTGTAATCGGGAAAAACGGCATCAGTCCGAAGAAAAAAGAAGGTGATGGAAAGTCCCCCGCTGGCATCTTTTATATCGGCCAAAGCTTTGGAACAGTTAAGAAACCTTCCGGCGTGGATCTTCCTTACACAAAAACTGATCAGTACGACTACTGGGTCGACGATGTGACATCCAGGGATTACAACAAATGGATCGTGTACAAAGGGGATCCAGAAAAGCGCTGGAAGTCCTTTGAACGCATGAAGCTTGAGCCGCTTTATCATTACGGTGCAGTCATCGAGTACAATACACATCCGATTGTTAAAGGAGCTGGAAGTGCGATCTTCTTCCATGTTTGGAGAGCGTCGGACAAACCGACAGCCGGCTGTACGGCAGTGTCGCAAGAGAATGTGGTGAAGCTGCTTAAATGGATGGATCCAGCCAAGAAACCAGTGTTCATTCAAGGGACAGTGAAACAGATGAAGGATATGTATTAAAGTTTTTGGGTGTTTTGGTGCCAGGCACCGGGATTACACAAGTATGTAAGAGCCGGTGCCTGGCACCATTTATGAAAAAAACAAAAACACGGGGGCTTTTTCGATGATGAAATGGGTTGTGGTGTTTGTATTGCTGATTGGCGGTATTGGCTACTTTGCTTACAACGCTATTGTCAATTTTAGCGCTAACAAGCTGGTAGATCAGGTAGCCACTCAGATCGTGGACAGCAAGGACGTTGACAAACTGATGGATGACCCTGAAGTTGCACAATATGCAAAGAAAAGCGGAGACCTCGATGCCCTGGCTGCAAAGAGAAACCTCCCTTTTCATACGAAAGAAGATGCTCTGAAGACCGTCATTAAAAAAGTAGGCATGGATGACCTGAAAGACATGAAGAACAAAGCCCTTGATGGGGTCTCTCCCCAAGAGCGGCGAGAGATCGAAGCCACATTGAATGAAAAGCTTACCCCAAAAGAAATGGAAGCCTTAAAACTGGTGGCACTGAAGGAAATCAAGAAGCGCCAGGAATAGGAGAAATATGAAAAGGTGCCAGGCACCGGAATTACACACTTGTGTAACTGCGGTGCCTGGCACCTTAAATCTTAAATCCTTACATCTCGTTATTTTTATCTTCATTCTCTCGATAATGCCTCTCACTTGTTTCATCCGCTCGTTTTGACACAAACATCAAGCTCATGATAAAGACAGTAAGAATAGATCCCACGAAACAGCCTATGATGAACATCAGCATGATTGACCCTCCAGTACTTCTTTCGTTGTCTACTTCTTTATATCGGCTTTTCTGGACAAACCATCAGCAGCTAGAACTATTTTAAACAGTTGTTTAAAAAACCTTTATCACTAATACGCTTTCCTTCTAAAATGCCTCCAGTAAATCAGCACCGCAATCATGATGCCCACTAATCCGCCGGTTGCATCAATCATAACATCTTCCACATGCGGTGAACGCCCCGCGGTAAAATGCTGGTGGATTTCATCCGATGCCGCATAGGCTACTGTCAGGACCCACGACAGGATGAACGTCTTTCCTCTATTAAAATAAAAGCGCAGCACTCTGAACAAAAGAAAGGCTAACAAAAGATAAACTGAGAAATGAGCCAATTTCCGGATGAGGAACTCTACAAATCCAGCCGGGCCGAGTGCCTGGACACTGACTTCTTCACCGGAATATTGAAACACGGCGGACGAGAAGAAATTTGCGATCATTTTATGGTCCAAATAATGCGAGAGCGTTGGCCGCATGTCCTGTTTTTCATAAGGCGTGGCTGAAGAGTAAAAAATACCGCCGGCTACTAAAAGGACCGGCAGCCAATAAAATAAAAAGCGTTTCATGAGTACACCTGGCTTTCCCCTGACTTACGTTCACATATCTATAAGCCAATATACTATGGAAAGCGTGCAATTTCTAGAGGCATCGATTGAATGAATCTGCCTATATTGAGCAAAACTGTGAAGGAAACGGCATGATTATAAACCTATGGAGGTTATCCTTTACGATGTACGCACTGATCATAACAGTACTCATTCTCATTCTAATCGTATTTTTACTATGGCTAAGCTATTACCTCGGATATAAAAAACACCTGAACCTGCATGGCATAAAGCAATATCCAAAACGCAGCGGCGAACTAACTCTCTTTATTGACGGCAGGGAGCTGTATACCCGCTATTTTGCCGACATTCGGAATGCAAAAAAGTCGTTGGAGATTCAGTTTTATACCGTGTGCGACGACAAGATCTGCAATGAATTTCTAAATATCCTGCGCCAGAAGGCAAAAGAAGGCCTTACCGTACGGCTGCTGCTCGACTATTATGGTTCAAAGAACGTGAAGAAAGCAGGGATCAAGCTCTGCCGGGATGAAGGAGTGAAAGTGGCTTTTTCCAATAAGCCTCGTCTTCCTTACCTGCTTTTCACGTCCCTCACCCACAACCATCGGAAAATCAGTGTGATCGATGGGACGATTGGCTATATCGGCGGGTTTAACTTGGGCGAAGAATATCTCGGAAACAATCCGAAGCTTGGCTATTGGAGAGATTATCATCTGAAGGTTCAGGGGAAAAGTGTGGATGACCTGCGGAATCAGTTTTACAGAGATTGGAACGTTGCCACACAAGAGAAGCAAACCTATCTGCCGCAGGAGAACGTCACTTTAACCGGTGGAATCGAGCATCATTTTGAAGGCACGAACGGTGCACATTTGCAGGATATCTTCCTTGCCCTTGTGAAACATGCAAAAAAGGAGCTGTATATCTGCACCCCTTATTTTATTCCTGGAAAGGAACTGACCGATGAGCTCATTAAAGCTATAAAAAGAGGAGTAAATGTTAAAATCCTCGTGCCGTTTCAGGCCGATTACCCGCTCGTAAAGGAAGCTGCTTTCAGGTACTATGGCCTGCTTTTGCCGCATGGCTGCAAGATTTATCGCTTCTACCAAGGGTTCTACCATTCCAAGGTCATTGTCGTGGATGATGAGCTGTGTAATATCGGTTCAGGGAACTTTAACAAGAGAAGCTTCTATTTAAATGATGAAATGAACGGGTTCTTCTATACCCCTTCTTTTATAAACATGGTAAAAGAGTCGATTGAAGAGGACATCCGGCGTTCCGAGCTTCTTACCTATGAAAGCTACCAAAAGAGACCTCTGCTTCAAAAAGGAAGGGAACAAGTTGCCAACCTGCTCTCCCGGTTCTTATAAAATAGACGGTGAAATAGGCCGTCTTTTTTTTAGTTCTTTAAAAAACTTCACCATCGAAAGCGCTTACTTTCACATATCGTGTTTCACTGCTTCTATTTAAGGTAAAACATAATGCGACACCGTGTGACAATTTTGCTAGAAAAGAAATAGGCACAGAGCAACAAGAAAAGATTGCCGTGCTGTGTTACACTGTCACGAATAAGAGAACAATGCTTAAGGAGGTCCAACACACATGTGGCAACCCCTCATTATTTTTCTATTGCAGCTATCTCTACTTCCGATTGTGACCGTCCGTACCATTTTGCTTGTTAAAGGGGAAACACGAAAAGCGAGTGTCATCGGAGTGGTTGAAGCAGCCATCAACGTCTTGTCCCTGGGTATCGTGTTTCAGGATATGTCGAACATTTGGAATATCATTGCCTACGCTCTTGGTTTCGGAGTAGGACTCCTGCTGGGCGGGGTACTCGAAAATAAATTGGCCATCGGCTACGTGACCCACCAGATCAACCTCCTGGATCGGTCAGAAAAGTTGGTGAACCGCCTTCGCGAAGAAGGATTCGGCGTAACGGTGTATCAAGGCGAAGGGCGTGAAGAAAATGCCCGGTTTCGTCTGGACGTACTGGCGAAGAGAAGCCGTGAAAAAGAACTCCTCCGCATCGTTGACGAGATCGCCCCAAAAGCCTTCCTCGTATCATTTGAGATCCGAAGCTTCAAAGGCGGCTATCTCACCAAAAGCATGAAGAAGTAAAATAAAAAAAGAAATAAAAGAAATGGTGCCAGGCACCCGCATTACACACTTGTGTAATTGCGGTGCCTGGCACCGATTTTTGTGTTTAAATTTATTTTACTTCTTTGGTTTCGAGCAGCTTGTTAATATAGTAGCCTCCATCATAAGGGGCATACACGGCGTAACGTGATTTGAACTTTTTCCTCTTGGTTTCACCATCAGCATAATGAATATCGTATGTCTCATTCGCTGTTACATGAACCATTTCTTCTTCGAATGGTTCAATTTTGAGCACTTCATAATCAATCAAGTCCTCTGTGATTCCTTTTTTATTAACATAGTCGATGTATTCGCTAGATTCTTTGTAAGCATCTCCGCTTTCATCGATATAATCGGAAATAAGCGAGAAATTATGGGTATTCATAGCTTCTACGGAGGATTTTACGTACTCCATCATAAAACTTTTCAGATCATCTTCATATGTTTCTGTATCACTATCCATGGGTTCATCTTGTGCTGCCATCGCCGTTTCATCATAGTCAATGTCGAGGCTTACATCTTCATCGTTGTTGATCACAACCGATTCACTTTTCATTTTTCCGACGTCAAAGTTTTTTTCGGCATGAAGCGTAATGGAACCGTCTGTAGCCACTGGCCCGAATTCATCGATGTCGTCAATTGTTTTGCCAGTGTCCTTGCCGTTGACAAACAGGTTGGCATCACCATAATTGGAATTGATGTAAACGTATTTGCCTTCAAGCGGAACCTCCACCTCAAGGAGATTTTTTTCCGCTTCTGACACATCAACGTCCACGTTATCAGAGAGTGTCGCATATTCTCCTTTGTACTCCACTTTTACATTATGGCTTCCCGGCAGGATTTCCCCTGCTTTTACAATGCCGTCCTCTTTATCCAGAATCCCTTTTTTCTTGCCGTCCAGGTAAACGGATGAATCTTCAAAGTTAGAAGTCACTTTAACAGTTACCGGTTTGACCTCTACCACATAGTGATCAAAGAACAGCCATTGTTTGCCGTCTCTTTTCAATTGAAGCCATTCATTGTCATGATCGTCGGTAATCGGACGGGCCAGTTCCCCGCCGTCCATCCCGTTCGCCTGTTTTTCAAGAGAATCGATTGCCGATGAAAACGCGTTGTTTTTACTAGCGTATTCAATAAAGTGTTTCGCAGTCTTGTCATCAGCTTCAATTTCAGACTGCCCTTCGTTAATAAAGCCTTTTACCGCTTCAGTGTCTTTGTTTTCAATGGCTTGTTTAAAATTCTTCACGGTGGCAGTTGGTCCGGTTTTGCCCTCTATCACCTTATATGCTGTAAATCCGGCAATGAGAAGAAGCACCAAGGCAGCCACTAGAATAATCAACGGCTTGTTGGGGCGCTTGCTTTTTTCTGAAGAACGGGTCCCTGCCGGCTCAGCTGGAGCTGGTTCCTGTCCTTTGTACGGAGTTCCGCAGTTTTTGCAGAAGCCGCTGCCCGCAGGCAGCTGGTTTCCGCATTCCTTGCAAAAATTCATGGTTTCCCCTCTTTCTTTTCTATCGAACTCTTTTTAATGTTGTCTTAAACGTGCAATATAGCTTCCCGCATAGGCGAGCAGAGCGGAGAAGATCAGACTGGCAAACAACGTGCCGAAGAAGGAGAACCCGAGAGAAAAATGAATGCCTCCCATATCGTCCATATTCATTTGGTTCATCAAGTCACCTGATACCGTAATCGCTAAACGTGTTGCCGTAATAATAAACGTGAGCAGCACACTGTATACCGCACTGAAAATGAATAAATCTTTGTTGAAATTCTGCGATCTTAAATAAATGCGGTAGCCGGCATAGAGAAACAGTACGACCGGAATGAGCAGCCCAAGGTACATGTAAGCATCAAGGTTCAGTGTTTCTTCGATCGCATAGCGAAAACCGGATACAATAGAGTTATCTGTAGCTGTACCGCCCGCTCCTGAGAACAGAGACAAATGCAAGGACCCGGAATCACCGTCAGCTGTACCCTGGAACTTGAAGGTCGAGAAGTTAAGAATGTTCCAAACATACAAACCCAGCTGCGTTACGAATACGAAAACGGCCGTCCAAGGTACATCTTCAGAAGAAGCTGCCTGATCGTTAATCTTGATTATACTGACGATAAAGAGCACCAAGGTTGTTAAAATCACACCGCGTACAAGTGTGCTTGCCGCCTGATGGATCGGCTCTCCATAGGAAAGGCGTGAAGATAGATGCCCTGTCGTTTTGAAAGCACCGAGCTGGAGCAAAGTCCCAAGGAAGCTGAACAATGTTCCGATGACAAAGCCATTGAACAATGAGCCCCAGAATGAATAATCCGTATCGATGGAAAGATGCATTTTCATAAATTCTTCATTAACAGAAAGGTCATAGGAGAATCCTGCAAAAAAGGACAGGATGGCAAGGACCAGTGCATATACAGCACCAATAATTAAAGCGGCGCTAAAGCGGTTTGCCAATGCTTCACTTTTGTTTTTCGCAGCATAAAAATATCCCCCAGCCACAAGGCCGATGAACGGAATGAGAAGCAGAATAAGCACACCGGACTTTGTTTCAAAATCAGCGCTGCTTGAATGCGTTTCTTCTCCTGCACTTCCCTTGATCCCTGCGTGAATGGTCGAATCCACCATATGCGAAGCAAGAATCCAGTCTGTCACACCTACCAGCGAATCAGGCTCGGGGGCATCGACACCGTCTCCAAGGGAGCCCATCTCTGACAGAATGGAAGCTACATTAAATTCACTAATTTCATCATTTTCTAAAAGCGTTTCTACCTTTTTGTTCAAAATCCCGTTAATTGCAAATGAAAGAATAAGTACAACTAAAAAAGAAATCAATGCTCCGCCAAGGGCGAATTTTACTTTTTTTGAATTCAAAACGGTTTGTTTCACGTTTTGCAGGGTTTGGCTGTTCACCGTGTTTTTCAGCGTATCACGCGCTGCCCCTGTAATGGCTGTTAAATCCTCTTTACCTTTGGTTAATGCAAACAAGCTCGCTGAACATGACCGGCAATAGTTTTGCTGCCTGTCATTTTCTGTTCCGCAGGATGAGCAGAACCTGGAGTCCCGGCTTGTGAAAAGGCCGTTCGGTTTTTTGGGAAGGTTAAGTGCCGCACCGTCTTTGGCGCAATAATTCATGTTCGGATCATTTAAATGTCCACAACTGCTGCAATACACGTAAGTCCCCCCTTAAGCCGTTTTATTTCCGCAGCATCCGCAATACTCGGATCCGCTTGGAATCATTTCACTGCATGTACGGCATTGAAGCGTATATTGCTCGTTATTCTGCTTTGGAATCACAACTGGTTTTCCGCAGCTGCCGCAAAATTTGTCAGCGGAACTGACAGGTGCTCCGCATGAGCATGAATATCCGCCGTCCGTATTTTTACGGTTCAGCTCTTCAATGGTTCTGTTCACCTGGAAAATCGCTGTATCCTGTACTTGAATCTCTTCAGCCATACGTGATAAATGAGCAGGAACAAACTCCCCTTTGCGGATCAAAGAATAGACTTCTTCCCCTAATCCCACGATAAGCTCGAGCCGTTTAGCCGATGCTTCTGCTCCCGTTTTCCTGAGCTGTCCCACTTCTTGGGCAGTATGCAGCTTCTGCTTCCCCTGCTGGAGGCTGCCCTGAATTTTGGTAAGTCCATCCCCTAACTTAGCCTGCAAATCTGACATAAAATTTTTCTCCCCTTTTTCACCTTTAAAATATATAGAATAGCGTCCTAAGGACGATGTTCCCTTATGTATCGGCCCAAAGCCTTCCTTTTTTACTACTTTTTTATTATACCGATATATGACTAAAAGACTACCTTTTATTTACTATATTTCTCATTTTTTTCAAAAACAAGTGCCAGGCACCCGCATTACACAAGTGTGTAATCGCGGTGCCTGGCACCGATCATTTTATTCCCACTTCATCAGCTGGGCGAGTGTGAGGAAGTCGTTTGCGGTTGTCGGTGTATAGTTGCGGAATTGGCCGGCGGTGACTCCTGAGATGCTGGGATCGAACTCAGCCAGTTCTATCCAGTTTAACAGAGTCTTCGTATAGATAAAGCCAACCGGTGTGTTTCTGCCGCTTACATAATTAGCCACTTGATATGGTTTTACTGAAGGATCGACCATGAGCTTTGAAAAGGTATTGGCAAACCGCCGCATGTCCTCTTTCGTATAAAGCAATCCTTGCCTGTGCATCTCCAGAACGGAGGCGATATCGATCTGTCCGTGGCTCGTGTCTTCCAGTCCGTTGTTATCTGGTCTGTACCTCCAAATATACGCATTGCTTTTCGGCACATACTCCAGTTTGGTTTTAAATTGGAGGTGAATGCTCATAGCCCGGTTTAAATATTGCTGATCCTTTGTGATGCTGTAGACATCGGCAAGCAGCTGGGCATAAGCAAGCGACATGTTGTAGGGCAGCACGGCTCCCGGCTTGCTCGACAGCTTTTCATAGGATGGGAAGTTGGGAGAATCCCGATACAGACCTAAGACAGGATCCCATGTGTTGCCAATAAAATAACTTTTCTCCCATTTAGGAATCATGTCACCTGTCAAAAACGCAAGATACTTATCCGCTTTTTGCTTGTACGCAGTTTGCAGCTCCGGCCTCTCACCTACTAATCTGACAAACTCGGCCATCGGGATACCAACCATCGCATCATGTGCCAAATACGGCAGACTTGCGTTTAGCCTTATCTCATCCACATAAAGAAGCGCTTTATTGATGTTGTACTTTTCATGGCCAAGCCAGATTTCGAGGTCATGTCCGGCATCCGGCATCGTTACAAATTGCCGGTAATAGGTCCATTCCTTATTGTTGATGGTGATTTTTGAAAGAATTCTTCTATCCGTTTTATCATAGATATACGCTTCCCCGTTCACTGCCCCGTTCGTCTTGCCGAAGAAATTGAAAAAGTATTTTGTGTTAGGCGCGTAATTTCCGATTTTCTGATATAGCTTTTGCCATGACTTGCCGTTGGACTTCAGCACCACACCGTATCGGCCATAAACCTTTCCATTGTATATAGCAGGGCTTTTATTTTTAAACGCAGTCATGCTGTTGGACTGGTACCTTCTCCAATTATTGGAGTCCGCCTGCTTCTGTTCGAGATCCATTTCAAACCCGCCGTTGCCGATAATGTTTGGCGAGTACACATGAGTCGTCCACCCCAGATAACCGTCCTGATCATCATCTCTACTGTTGGACAGCATAGTATCGAGATGGTTTGTAAACTTATCCAGCCACTTTGTTTCACCCGATTTCTTATACACTTCAATATAACTTCGCAGCAGATAGCTCTCCCCCCATCCAAGAGTTGAACTATCAGGAGAACGAAAATAAGCATTCCCTTTTTCATTCTCAAAAGCCGTATATTTTTCATACCATTCTCCTCGAAAAGCTTTCACTCTATCAGGAAACAAGAGAAAAAATATACATAAACACACCATTCCTATTGCCTGTTTTCTTACCATCCCAAAAAATCCCCTTTTGTTTCTGTGAAGTTGATGACTGTTATATCGGTCAAATTTCACAAATCAAAAGGAGAAAAATTTTTATACTAAAAAAGCAGTCGGAAACGGCATCGTCTCCTCCTGCT
Organism: Fictibacillus marinisediminis; assembly: GCF_023149135.1. Taxonomy (NCBI): domain Bacteria; kingdom Bacillati; phylum Bacillota; class Bacilli; order Caryophanales; family Fictibacillaceae; genus Fictibacillus; species Fictibacillus marinisediminis. The sequence continues at coordinate 3,756,872 of NZ_JAIWJX010000002.1, forward strand.
TTTTGCATACTGCATTTTATACCGGCTGCTTCACCAGTTTACTGAAGGTATTCAATATTATTTCCTGCTGCTCTAATGTTAAATTCGAACCGGACGGCAAACAAAGCCCGTTTAAGAACAGCTCATCCGATACGCTTACCTGTTCTTCGTGAGGATAATATTTGTTTCTTTTGAACAGCGGCTGAAGGTGAAGCGGTTTCCATACCGGACGGCTTTCAATGTTTTCATTTGCCAGTGCACTGATCACTTCTGCTGATGAAACACCCGTCTGATCGGGGTTGAGGGTTAAGGTCGTCAGCCACCTCGTATGTAATCCATAATCTGCTTCCGGCATGAAATCTATCCCATCGAAACGGTGCAAGGCCTCGTAATAACATTGAAACCTTTCCCGCCTGGCATTGACTCTGTCGGATAGCAGTTCAAGCTGGGCGCGGCCGACCCCTGCCAGAATATTGCTTAACCGGTAGTTGAAACCCAAAACACTGTGCTCATAATGAACAGCCTGATCTCTCGCCTGCGTCGCAAGAAACTTCGCACGCTCAATCCTCTCAGGATCGTTGGAAACAAGCATACCCCCGCCGGATGAGGTGATGATTTTATTGCCGTTAAACGAGAAGATACCAAACGTCCCCAATGTCCCGCTCTTTTTATGTTTATAATGCGCACCAAGAGACTCAGCAGCATCCTCAATAACAGGGACGTTATAATGGCTGCAGATTTCAAGGATGGGATCATAGTCCGCACTCTGTCCGTAGAGATTGACGACGATGACGGCTTTAGGCAGCTTCCTTTCGCGAATGGCATCTTGAAACGCACGTTGAAGCGCCAGCGGAGACATGTTCCATGAATCAGGTTCAGAATCAATAAAAACAGGCTCTGCTTTTTCATAAAGTACCGGATTAGCACTGGCAATGAACGTCAAGGAGGAGCAAAAAACCGTGTCCCCCTGCTGGATGTTTAACAGTTTAAGGGCAAGGTGAATGGCTGCTGTTCCTGAGCTGGTCGCCAGTGCAGCCCCGGCACCAGTTACTCCGCACATTTCTTTTTCAAAAGCATCGACATTCGGTCCTAGCGGAGCGATCCAATTCGTCTCAAAGGCCTCATTAATATACGTCTGTTCATTGCCGCTCATATGCGGAGGTGAAAGGAATATACGTTGTTTCATAAGAGTCACCAGCTTTCTAAAGGGATTTGATGTGTTTCATGGGTGATGCCGGAACACCTATGGCTGTACAGCAGGGAGGAATATCCCTGATTACGACGGCTCCTGCTCCTACCGTTGACCACTCTCCTGCCGATACAGACGGGATCATCTTTGCCCCAATGCCAATACTGGCTCCTTCTAACACCGTGACATTTCCCGCAAGGATGGCTCCAGGGGAAAGATGCACATAAGAGTAAAGGATACAATCATGTTCCACCACAGCATTCGTGTTAATGATGCAGTGCGTGTGTATGGAGGCAGACGAATTTACAATCGCCCCAGGCATGACAACCGTTCCGGGCAAAAGATTTACATTTGAGCCAATAATTGCAGAGGGATGAACGAGAACAGCATACTTCACATCATAGATCCCCAGCTGTTCAGCGACCGCCTTCCTTATCCGGTTGGAACCAATCGCAATCACAAAATAGACCTGGCTGCCGAAACGCTCCAAGATTCTGTCGACCGTGTGGATAGGTCCTGAAAATCTCTCATCCTTCTCTATGAAAGAAGCGTACTTATCATCCAGTGTCCCAATCCATTCATACTCATTGCCTGCAAGGACAATATCCCTGACTACCTTGCTGTGGCCGCCGTCTCCGATTACAACGAGCTTTTTCATAGCGATCCCCTGAACTTCTGAACGGTAGCCTGGCCTTGCTGGCTGATTCCCTCAGACTTCACAACCTTTGCAAAGGTAAGAAAGATGATCTTCAAATCAAGCCAGAACGAGCGATGATCAACATACCAGACGTCCAAGATAAATTTCTCCTCCCACGAAATGGCATTCCTTCCGTTCACTTGCGCCCAGCCCGTAATTCCCGGCTTTACGTTCTGCCTTCTTGCCTGTTCAGCTGTATACAACGGCAAATATTCCATTAATAACGGCCTCGGCCCCACCAGACTGATATCCCCTTTTAACACGTTAAACAGCTGAGGAATCTCGTCGATGCTCAGTGCTCTCAGTCTTTTTCCAAAAGAGGTCAGGCGGACAGCGTCCGGCAGCAATTCACCGTATTCGTCCCGATCATCGGACATGGTTCGGAATTTATACAGAGTAAAAGGCTTTCCGTGCAGTCCTGGCCTTTCTTGTTTAAAAAACACGGGAGAGCCAAGCATTTTCCGAATCCATACATAAAAGATTCCGATAAAAGGAAGAAGAACAAGAAGAGCAACGAAGGATACAGCCACATCAAACAGCCTCTTCATTTACCAAACCCTCCTTTACCACATCTTCAAAAACGCCGAGCAGCTCGTTTGCGAGTTTTTTAGAATCAAAGGAATGAACAGCGAGCTGCTTCGCCCGTTCGCCATATTTTTTTTGCATCGTTTCATTGCTTTGCATCACTTTAATAAACTGAAAGCTCTCTTCATAGCTTCCGTACGGAAATCCCTTTCCTGCTCCATGCTGCTCCAGAAGCCTTTTCTGCCAGCCTTCATAGTTGAGCAGGATCGGTTTTCCTGCAGCCAGAAAATCAAAAAACTTATTGGCGCTGTTGTCTTCCAGTATTTTAAAGCCCGTCACGGTCATAATGCCCAAACCGCTGTACTTCACGAGCTTTAGCACATCTTCTTTCGGCATGTTATCCCAGATAAGCACATTGTCCAAGTGAAGCGTTTCTTTTACCGACTTCAGCTTCTCTTTCTCTTTGCCTTCCCCGATCAGTACATACAGGATGTCGGGATCGGGAAATCGAAGAGCCAGTTCCAGAATGAAGTCGAGGCCGTTTACGAATCCCATCGTGCCAGGGTGGATGCAGAGAAACTTCCCTGTTAATTCGGGATACTTTGCTTCCATCTCTTTACGGTCCGCCACGATCCTGTCTGTCAGCTGATTGTTTGCGAGATTGGTAATCACTTTCAGCTTTTCTTCGGGTACTCCTTTTCCCAGCAGGTTCTCTTTCATTCCCGTTGAGAGGACAATAATAAAATCCGCGTGCTTGTAGATGACATGTTCAAGCCGCTTTAACAGCAGGATCACAGGTTTGGATTTAATAAATCCGAGCTGGATCGGGATATCAGGCCAAACGTCCCTGACTTCAAAAACAAATTTTTGCCGTTTGACCTTCGCAATAAAAAGTCCGGTGACCCCCACCGTCAGCGGGGTGGATGTGGCAAAAACAATATCGGAGTCCTTCTCCCGCAAACCGATCCAGATGCTTTTCAGCATGAAATGCAAAAAAGCCATGATGCGCTGTACGAAACTGAAGCTGTTCTTATACTTTGTTTTTGTCGACTTGACGGTAAAGCCGCAGCCATGGTCTGCCTCGGCATCGGTTCCCGTCACGATCGTCACCTCATGCCCCTTTTCTGACAGGTGTTTCGCAAATTCATACGACCTGGTGCCTCCGGAATGGACAGAAAAATATTGATGGATATAGGTGATCTTCAATCAGACCACCTCTTCTTCTAGCACTGGTACGGCCCTGCTCCCCAACTGCTCATACAAAGCGATCAGCTTTCGGCTTTCCTTTTCCCAGTTAAACTGCTGTTCAACAGCCTTCCTTCCGTTTCGGCCCATCGCTAGCGCTTCATCAGGATTAGAAAGCATCCAGGCAATGGCGTTCTTGACATCATTCACATCCAGCGGATTCACGCACAGGCCGCATCTGCTCGTGTAGACGATGTCTTCCCATAGTTCAAAATCCGAGACGATGACCGGCAGGCCGGCTGACATGTATTCAAAAAGCTTCACAGGATAGGCCACTTTATACCGCGGTTCGGGATGGATCAGGACCATGCCAAGACTGGATTTTGCAAGGGTATCCTTCACCTGTTCCCGCTGCAGCACGCCCATATAATTCGTATGCTTCCAGCCCGGCAGTTTCCTCATCTCGTGCAGCAGGGTTTCCGGAAAAAATTTGCCGCCAAGCTCCAGCGTTACCCGCTGTTCCTTGTTAACCTCATTTATGGCCTCGATCATTTCTTTAATCCCCCTGGCAGCTGTAATCGAACCGACATAGACGATCGAATGATCAGAATCTGTTTTTCGCTCTCCTCGTTCAGCCAGTTCGTTCATGATCGGAAAGTTTTGAACAGTGACCGTATTCTCGTTATAGGTTTTGAATCGATCCGTAATCGCAGGCGTGGCTGTGATCACGGCATCAAACCGCTTGGAACAAAACTTTTCCACAGCTTTCACCATAAAATGAAGCGGCCTTTTTATGGGCTTCGGGATCCAATGCTTCGATAAGATCTGCTCTGGTACATCCTCATGTACATCATAGATCACCGCTTTGCCGGCCCCTTTCAGGAGAAGGCCGGACAGCAGAAGCTCCGGATCATGAAAGTGGTAGACATCCGAATCGAGCGCCTTGCATTTCTTGTAAACCTGATACGTCGTGGACAGCATGCGGAGCAGCCGGTTCTTTGCTTTTGCATTGATACCGATGACGTTTACCCCATTTTTTTGATAGCTTTCTGCAGAAGGAACCACATAGGAAACCTCATAATGCTCCGCGAGCGAGCTGCATTCCTTTATAAAAATTCTTGTGTCATTCTCAGGATGAACCGAGGTAAAATGGGTCACTTTCATCATGTTGATCACCCTCCGTTTCATAATTCATGTTCTTACGCAGATTTATCCCATTGCCTGTTCTCCAGGGGGCCGGCAGACAAAATGGTCTCTGTTTCTCTTTTTCCAGGAATAAGGTAGGCGATCACCAAAGCCAAGCCCAATCCGTGCGTTAATAAACCGGTCAGCAGCGCCGTATTGGTCAATGAAAAAGCCGGGATCCCAATCAGCAGGCATGCCACCCGCAGATCCTTATGCTCGGAAACACTGTCATACAGCAGCAGGATGAACCCAAGCAATAAGGGGAAAATGAACAGTCCCCAAAACCCGAAGTTCGCGAAGCCGTCTGCCCAGATGTTAGCGTTCGCCGACATCTCCTGGCTGTGAAAATAGTAAGAGCCGATCAGATATGGCGGGTTCAGGCTGTATGGATAATCGATAAACGATTTAAAGATGCTGTGCGCCAGATGCACCTGCTCATGGGAAGAAAAGAAATCATAATACAGACCGGTCAGAAATCCAGGAGTGATCAAAATTCGACGGACAAAAAGTGAAGAAAAAATGAGAGAGCCGAAACCGGCTTTCGCGATCCAGCCGATGATGATCAGCCCCATTGCCCCTGCCATCGTAAAGTACCCAAACCGCTTGCCATGCTTGTACATGGCCATCAGGATGGCAATGATGAGGGCGCCCGAAAAGAACACACTTTTATAGCCAGTGATGGAAAAGATGGCTCCCTGTCCCAATAGTGCGGCAGCGGTCATCCACAGCTTCTTCTTTTTCAGTCCATACCCGAGAATTAACGGATTGAGCACGTTGGCCTGCCAGGAGATCAGATAGGCGGCCAGCCCCGAGCTTTGCTGAGCTGCTTCCTTGTAATCCGAACGCACATCATAAACGTTCAAGAGTGAAACAAAGCTCAAGGACATGCCAAACGCTTTAAAAATGAATACATAGGAGATGAGACTCAGCGAGAAAATGAATCCCCAGAAGCAGGCTGCCGGCATTTTTACAGATGAAATGGACAGCAAAGGCACCTTATAAATGAGGCCAAGCATGCCGAACGATAGGAAAAGGCTGGCGTGAAACCATAAAATTTGCTCAAGAGGCAAAGGCAGGGTATGAACCGTTACGAGAATGGCAGGTACATATACCATCACAAACAGCAGCCAGTAAACGACCTGCGATGGCCTCGTGATTTTGACAGGCATCCAAAGTGCTGGGACGACCGCAAACGTGTAGGCAAATAGCAGCTGCGTCATGCTGACCGGCAGATACACATAGCCCATGTACGAAAAATTGACCGAGATGACATGGCTGTAGATTAACTGTAGCACCACACCGTAAAGCAGTGTCAGCGTGAGGATATTCAGCTTTTTCATCATATTGATCAGCTCCCTGCTCTATCCATTTGCTTAATCGCGGCGACCGTTAGCAGATAATGCGCCGCATACATCGCAAACATGAACATTCCATAGATCATGACTGCCGTCCCTGCTGACATCCCCATATCTTTGACGACCATAAAAATAGCCAGAATAATGACGACTCTCCCCAGGTCCCAATAAAACTGCCAGCTTTGTTTCTCGATGATATACAGTGTCTGGGACAAGGGAACGACGACAAAGTGCCCCAGAAACATGAGAGACAGCGATTGAACATAGAGCCCCGCTTCTCTCCACTCAGTGCCAAAAAACAGGCTGAACAAATAGGGCGAACCGACAAACAGAACAGCGATTGGCAGCACTCCGATAAGAAATAACTTAACCGCTGTTTTTTGGTACAGGTCCATTATCCCCTCATTCTTCTTCAGACGGTCGGAGGCTTCACCAAAATACACCTGTGAAACCGATTTTCCGATCAGCAGCATTGGCATTCCGATCACTCTCTGGCCAAGCGCAAACCAGCCTCCCGCCGCCGCTCCAAAAAAGGAAATGATCAAAAGCGGCGCCAACTGCTGTCCGATCCCGTTCAATAAAGCCGACCAGCTTGAAATGAGAGGAAACGATCTGTATCGTTTGGCTGACTCTATGATGCTTTTAACCGTAATCTCCTTTAGAACCTTTGAATCTTCCTTCAATAAAGACAGACTCAGCCTGCCGCTGCCCATCACTCTTCCGGCCGCATCCCCAAGCAGAAGACCGGACGGCCGAAACATGAGAAGACCGAAAACAACCTGTATAGCAATCTGTCCGAAGCTTTGCGTCACTTTTGTTCTCGCAATATCTTTAAAGGCGCCTTTACGCACCGCCCAATAATTCAGCGACTGGTAGATGCCGACTCCCAAAAAGCTGAGCAGCAGAAGCCACAAATAATCGATAAGACTTTGGAATGTTTGAAATTTCTCAAGCTCATGTTGAAATAGAAAGAAGATGACTGCCATGACACCTCCCATAAAGAAGGTGATCATCATCGATAAAACGAGCAGACTGGCTGCGGTACGGTCGCTTTTGGGCAAAGGGATCGTCATCTCATATCTCCAAGAAGCAATAACAGCGGCTATGGAAAGTACAGAAACGTAGGTTTGAAGCAGTCCAAAATCCGCTGGTGTATACAGTCTTGTCAGGACCGGGGAACAAAGAGCAAGCAGCCCTTGAGCAAAGGCGGTCCCTCCCGCCAAAACAAGAATGTTTTTTAAGAACCGGCTTTTTACATTTGTGTTTCCAAGTTTTTTTAATGGTTGTACTACCTTCGCGATCAAAGCAGGCCCCCTTTTAGACGTATTCTACTTCTTTGGATTCATAGCTTTGTTCGTTCGTCATGAACAGAAGCATTTTCTTCAGCTCTGCATCGCTGATGTCCATGGACCGGTTGATCAGCCTTTTGATCTGCGCCAGTTCGGCCTTCACCGATTTCCCGACGTAAATTTTCGGATAGATCTGTTCCGGATGTACTTCATTCTCATTGAGCAATTCCTCGTACAGCTTTTCTCCTGGACGGATACCGGAATATTCAATGCCGATCTCTTCATTTTCAAAACCGGAATAGCGGATTAGATTTTTTGCCAGATCCACAATCTTTACCGGTTCCCCCATATCCAGTACAAAGATTTCACCTCCATTTGCCAGTGCACTTGCTTGGATCACAAGACGGGAAGCTTCCGGGATCGTCATAAAATATCGCACCATCTCAGGGTGAGTTACGGTAACTGGGCCGCCGTTCTTAATCTGTTCTTTAAACAGAGGGATCACGCTTCCCCTGCTGCCTAATACGTTTCCAAATCTCACCGCGACAAACCGGGTGGAGCTGATGGTATCCATATGCTGGACGATCTGCTCAGCGATTCGTTTGGTCGCTCCCATCACACTTGTAGGATTAACGGCTTTGTCCGTGGAAATCATGACAAACGTTTTCACATGGGCGGCCGAGGCAGCTTCGGCCACGTTTTTTGTCCCGATAATGTTATTCTTCACAGCCGCTTCAGGATTCCGCTCCATGAGAGGGACATGCTTATGGGCCGCAGCATGGTAGACGACTTCCGGCTGAAATTGTTCCATGACCTCCACCATTTTTCCATAGTCCTGAATGTCTGCAATCACGGTTGGAAAATCGATATGTTTAAACCGCTGTTTAAGTTCCCGCTCGATCTTATAGATGCTGTACTCTCCATGACCGAGCAATACAATCTGTGATGGATTGAACTGTGCAGCCTGGCGGCAAATCTCAGAGCCTATGGATCCGCCCGCACCTGTCACGAGCACTGTTCTCCCATTGATTTTGTCAGCGATGGCATTCACATCAAGCTCGACCTCTTCCCTGCCGAGCAGGTCCTCGACGGAGACATCTTTTATGGAGCTGATGGATAGTTTCCCGAGCACCAGGTCTTCAATTTTAGGAAGAATCTGTACGTTTTCACATACAAGCTTTGCCTGTGTAATCACTTCCTTGGTCCTTTTGGGACAAGCAGATGGCATGGCGATAATGATATGTTCGATTTTGTTTTCCTTCACGATCGAGGATAGATCATCGACTGTTCCTTTCACATCGATTCCCGAGATCGCAAGGTTTTTTAGCTGAAGGTTATCGTCAGCAAACGCTACAGGGATCAGATCTGTCTGCTCTGTCGCTTTTAATTGCCGTGCCAGTATTCGTCCAGAATCCCCAGCGCCTATGATCAGTGTCCTTTTTCCGGGAGTCCGCAGTTTGTTGTTCATCCTTTTCAGGCCTAAGGTAAAACGGCAGGCGAACCTGACACCGCCAAGAAAAAGAATATGCAGCATCCACGCAATGATTAAGGCGCGCTCGTAGACCGTGTGAAAAAATACAAGCTGGGTCATGACAGTCAGCAGGACGGAAGACGTGACGATAGTAAAGATACCTGCTAATTCTTCCATACTGGTATATCTCCAGGCACTCCGATAGATTCTGAAAACGTACGAAAATAAATGATGGCTTCCCAACAGAACTAAAGAACTTACAGCAATGATTAAATTGACCTTTGCGGCATAGGGATTGAGGAAAAAGTGAGATAAATAAATGGAAAGGAGAACGATAAGCGAGTCAATAGTAATCAAGAAAGTGAATCGGCTTTTATAACTCATTTCAATTTCCCCTGTTATTAAATTTTTTCTTCCTTAAAATTTATATTGTTTAAAAAATACCCATAAGCCTTCTCTTCCTGATCGGAACAGGCAACTCGGAATAGATCGCACTGCCTTCCGTTAATGAATAGGCATTCTCCTGGAAATACAGGGCTTTGCTGCTGCCAAACTGCCTGGATATTTCATCGTACGCCTCTCTTAGGCAAAACCTTCTCGAAGAAATGTTATGGGCATCAGAGGCAATGAAATGTGTAAGGTCGTGACTGATCAGTTCCTGCGTGTACGATTTGGTCTTTTTACCGAAATCTCCCAACAAACTTCCGGCAGTAACCTGAGTCAATGCCCCTTGTTCCACAAACTCATAAAGCAATTCGGGATTTTCCAGCAGTTCTGTGTTCCGCTCTGGATGAACGATGACAGGTACATAACCTTTGACCAGCATTTCATGGAACAGCTCGTGCGTATAGTTAGGCACCCTTGTGAAAGAAAACTCGATGAACAGATATCGCCCTGTTTGATTTAAAGACAGAAGCTGCTCCAAATCCTGTACCATGCTGCGATAGATTCTGATCTCCTGGCCCGGCAGGACAGTTAATGGGAGTCCTTCCTCTGTTAAACGAGTGTTTAAGCGGTACACCTGTTCCAATATGGAAGATTTTTCGTTTTCAAAGGTCCCGTTTCGGTGATGAGGTGTGGCGATCACATGTGTGATGCCCTGGTCCAAAGCGTCTCGGGCCATATCGAGACTTGCTTCAATATCAGGTGCTCCGTCATCAATTCCCGGCAGTATGTGTGAATGGATATCAATCATGGTGCCCTCCTCTAGCTGCAGTTTATCCTCCGTAATAATACAGCTGTTCTTTTCTTTGCTGACCATTGAGCACGGCGCCAAGCATTCTGGATTTGGCTTTTTTCAGCTGCTCGTTGGCTTTTGCGGCTGCCTCTTTTTCAGTGATACCGCTGGCCACCACCAGAAGGCAGCCATCACATTTACTCGCAAGAATCTGTGCATCTGTCACTAAGAGAACAGGGGGTGTGTCGAAAATAATGTAGTCAAAGCTTTCTTTTACGTCGGCAATCAAAGACTCCATCGCGAGAGATGCCAGCAATTCAGACGGATTGGGCGGAATCGGTCCGCATGTCAGCACTGAAAGTCCGGGAATGGCCGATTCCTGAAATGCGCGTTCTAAGGCTATTTCCTTCGTTAGGACGGTGGTTAGTCCATGGAGGTTAGAAAGCTGAAAGGTATAATGGACTGTTGGCTTTCTGAGATCAGTGTCAACAAGCAATACTTTTTTTCCTTGCTGTGCAAGCACCACTGCTAAATTAGCTGCAGTTGTCGACTTCCCTTCTTCCTTTCCAGGAGAAGTAAGCATGATCGTCTGGCACTTCTGATCGATAGACGAAAACTGAATGTTGCTTCGGATTGTCCGATATTGTTCAGAAACAGGGGATTTCGGGTTTTGCTGCGTGATCAGGCTGCGTGACAGGTTCTTTAGGCTGCTCTTCAGTTTACGACTCAACCGTCTCACTCCTTACTCCGTTTGGCGTGACTGGTGCTGAAGCCTTCGTTTCTTTGACGGTATCCATCTTCGGTATGGCTCCAAGCACCGGCAGTCCCGTTACGATTTGAACATCCTCTTCCGTTTTGATGGTGTTGTCCAGATATTCAAGAAGGAATGCCAAGCCTGCTCCGATCATTAACCCGATGACTAAGCCAATCGCAATGTTCAAAATTGGACGGGGAGCGACAGGCACTGGATTTTCATCAGCTTTGGATAAGATACTGACATTATCAACATTCATGATATGCGGTATTTCTTTTTGGAAGATACCGGCGATCGTATTGGAAATTTTAGCTGCCTCTGCAGGATCACTGTCTTTAACTGTAATTGAAAACACTTGAGAATTTTCCTGGCTGTTCACACTGACTTTGTTGTTCAGCTCATTGATGCCTCCGTCAATGTTCAGCTCATCCGCTGCTTTTTCAAGGATCGCCGGACTTTTAATAATGACGCTGTACGTATTGATCATTTCAACATTGGTGCGTACGGCGTTAACATCAAACGGCTTGGCATCCTGCTTCTCTTCATTCACTAAAATTTGTGCAGATGACTGATAGGTTGGATCCATCACATAATATGAAACAGCCCCTGCAATTCCGGCAAGAACCAGTGCAGACAAAATAATAAGCATATACCTTCTTTTCAAGATAAGCATGATATCTCGTAAACTGATTGTCTCTTCCATCTAGACCTCCTATTTTTCAATCGTTGAAAATTTCAAATTGAGTATAGCAGGAAAAGATGTCGATAAAACGGGACTATAGTTGAACTCTGGCGAACATTTACAATTATTTAATAACATGACATTTTATGCACTTTTATTCCGTTAACTTCCATTTCAGTTCAGTGTATATAGGATGTTTTTATGTGAGGAGGTTTGGATAGATTTGAGGTTGTCTTTGATTAAATGCAGTAAGGGAAAAAGGGATTTCAAGAGGAGGGTCATAGGAGCAAAACGCACAGCTTTGTTTAAGGAAACAACAACCATTCCCTGCATTTTGAAGTAAACCCTCTTAATGTATACTTTACAAATTTTACATAAACCGGTTCTAACTGCCTGTATCTTTTTAACTAAAACTTTTTTATTTCGTGTTGAATCGTGGAATAAAAGAGAAAAAAAAGTGGTGCCAGGCACCCGCAATTTGCGGTGCCTGGCACCATTTATAAAAACATATACCCCAAAATCTCCGGCAGGCGTTTTCTCCAATCGGCTTCGTTATGTATGCCGCCTTCGACTACGTCATAGCGGCAGTCACTCACCTTATCCTTCATGATCTCGTACACCCGGTCGCTTGAATCGATATACATCTGGTTATTTACATTTCCGGAGTCTTCCTTTGTACCAACGTCCATGTAGAATTTTTTCACGCTGGAAAGGTCGCTGTCCCGGATCAGCTCTTCAATCTCCTGCTGGTTGAACCAATAGGCAGACGAAACAGAAGCTACCCGAGTGAAAATGAGCGGATAGGCGCAGGCTGCGTATGTCGAGATCAGACCGCCCATCGAGCTTCCCGCCATCAGCGTGTCATTGCGCTGGGTACGGTATTTTTGATCGATCAGGGGCTTGAGTTCATGTACGATATAATCGATGTATTTTTCACCCCCGCCGCCGTAAGCATTTTTATCCAGGTTCAGCTTGTCTGCAATGCCGGCATTCTCCCATGGACCGTACTCATCCAGACGGTCAGTTCCATCCGCACAATCAATACCGACGACAATCAGCTCAAGACCGCTTTCTTCTATATAATCCTTTACACCCCAGGATGTGCCGAAGCTCGCATCCTCATCACGGTACAGGTTCTGTCCGTCATGCATATACAGGACTGGATATGTTTTTCCGCTAGTTTCATAACCATTCGGCAGGCAGACCCTTACCTTCCGTTTCCTCTGAAATGGCGTGATGACAACTTCGAACGTATCGATCATTTTCCACTCTCCCATTCTATCGGTTTTCTTACATCATGACGGAATGAGAGCGGAAATTGCAAACCTTTTTTAGTGGGCTGGTTTCTTTTTGTTTTGATAAGGAAACGCAGCAACTGTGTTTTTGTGAAGAGGTGTTAAAGGCTTATCTTTATCCAAAGCATCTTCATGAACCGGGTTTCGCTTCATGTTCACAAACGCGGAAACGTTCGTCAGAATCCCCATTGAGAACATGATGACCAGAAGTGATGACCCGCCATAGCTTAGAAAAGGCAGTGGAACACCGGTAACTGGCAGGAGCCCTGTGGCAGCGCCAAGATTAATGAACGATTGGATCCCGATCATACTGGCCACTCCGAACGCCAGCAGCCGGCCGAATGTATCTTTACAGCGCAGGCCAATGATAAATCCTCTGATCACGATGTAAAATAATCCTGTAATTGAGGCCAGAGCACCAGCAAATCCAAACTCCTCCGAGACGTTGGCGATGATGAAATCTGTCTGTCCCTCTGGCAGGTATCCATACTTTGTACGCCCGTTCCCGAGCCCTACCCCTTCCATTCCTCCAGCAGAAATGGCGACATAGGAATTGATAAGCTGATAGCCCTCTTTCTGGTGTTCAAATGGTGAGTAGGCTCCCTTAAAACGGGAAAGCTGTTCATCACTCGCCACAAACATGAAGAAAACAATCATCAGTACTGCCGACGATACCGAAAGAATCGCAACATGGCGAAAGCGTATCTTCGCACAAACCAGGATACATGCCGCAATGGAAACCAGGATGAGCATCGAACCGAAGTCAGGCTGCATGAGAATAAGGAAGGCAATAAGCCCAACGACAACTAACGGTGGTGCAATGGCCTTGTTAAAGTCGGAAATGTAGGATTGTTTCTTCGATAAAATCGATGCCAAGTAGATGATGATCGCGATTTTTGCCGCTTCAGCCGGCTGGAGATTAAACCCTCCCAGACTGATCCACGATTGCGCATTATTAACGACCTTTCCCAAAACAAAAACAAGAATTAATAGAAAGACCGTCACCGTAATTAATAGTTTTGTTAGTTTCATATACGCTTTGTATGGAAAGATAGAGGAGAGACAAAAAACCACAAAACCTCCGAGTACAAAAATGAGCTGCCGATTAAAGAAGAAATCAGCTTCTCTACCATAATTAAATGCGACCCAATAGCTGCTGCTATAGATCATGACTAAACCAAATATACATAAGCCGGCAGTGGCCACTACTAAACTATAATCCATATTCTTTATTAATTTTTTCAGCATAATTTGATCACCCACTCTTATTCTACTCTATATTGGAACATCTTGGATGATAAATTATGCGACAAAATCGCGACATTATCCTCCGAACCGGACAAAAACAGACAGCGTTCACTGCTGCCTGTTTTTTTTTAACTATCCATTTAATAGAAGCTATTTTACAACTCCTCTATTAATTTTACTTTTTTGTAACAGCCCCTCCACAGGCAGGACTCTCAATACTATTGCAGAAAATAATAACCATAAAGCTATGGGGGTGCGATTCTTGAACAAAGACACGTTTGATCTCTTTTTAGTAGAAGCTTCAACAGACCAAAAACGGCAGCGGGCGGTTTACACGGTCTCCTCTGTCCAGGAAGCCTATGATAAATTCATGGGAGAACTCAAAGCCAACCCAGAGATAAACCAAAAATTAAAATCACTCACCATCAAAAGCGGAACGGTCTCGTATGATATTTTCAAGTAATAGATTTAAATTAAGAATCCCTCTCCTTTTATAGGAGGGGGATTCTTAATTTGGTGCCAGGCACCGCGATTACACACTTGTGTAATTGAGGTGCCTGGCACCCTTAAAAGAATGGCACTTCATTTTCTTTTGTTCTAACCCATCTAATCCCTGCCATGATCCAGTCAGTGTTATGCGGCCATCCGGAAGCCATTCCGGCACCAGCCTTCCTACACCTCCCCGCAGTTCGTTGTGCTTGTTCACATGATGGTATTTAAAATGAAGCTCTCCTTCATTATCAACCATGCCGACCAATCTCCCGCATTGAATGCCATCTCCGGTATAAGTGGCACGAACGATCAAACCTTCCTGAATGCAGGTAAAGTAAATAGGTGAACGTTCATGTTGAACATCTTGTTCCGGCACAGACACAAATACTTGATTGTGATAGGTAGCCATTGGTTTACACGCCTCTCCTTTTTATTTACAACAGGCTTGTAGTACATATCTTTATGCAACTATACGGAAAAATGGCTATAGAAAATAGAAATTCGTAATATTTTCTAACAGGGAATTTTTCATGGGTTCCTTTTAGGTTTAGATTAGTCTATTTTTGTTAAAAAACATGTCGCAGATGGTTGCAATCTATGTCTACATTTATTTTTCCATCGCCTACATTTATGTTTATCCGCCAAACGTTGAATCTAAACGACAGATCACCTCATATTTCCCGGAAAATAATCGACACCATCAATCTTTCTTCTTAACGTGAACAGCCTGAGCAACCTTTACCACCAAACGTAATAACGGTTATCGGTTTACGCAATTCCTGCTGTTTTCGCGCATCGCTGCATCTAATTCGCAACAAATTTATCACCCCCATGTAAACTATGATGATTTCAAAGGAATGCCTGTACTTGAGGCTTATTTTTCTTTATAAAAGGCTGTTGTCGTAACCTTTGTTGCTCTTGAGTGGTTGATTTCCGCTTCAGGAGGCTCGCTTTCCGCGGGGCGTGCGCTGAGCCCCTCGGCGCAAGCGCCTACGTGTCTCACCTGTCCCGCTGGAGTCTCGCACCTTGCACTCCAATCAACTTGTCAATGAAGACTTTTTATAAAAAATCTTCTCCATGCAACAATTTGTTAGAATAGAGCTTTATAAAAATTTAACTGTTCAGCCCTCCATGATGATGGTATTCTAATTAATGGTATTTATTGAATATAAAGGGGAAGTGGTGAGGATATGGCTCAAGACAAAAGAATGGGATTTGTTGTTTTGGCGATGGCATTGGGGCTATTCATGTCTTCGTTGGATAACACCATTGTTTCAGCCAGCATTAGTCAAGTTATCAAAGACATTGGCGGCTTTGACAAAATGAGCTGGATTTTCACAGCTTATATGCTGGCAGCGACCAGTACAATGCTCGTTTTCGGAAAAATGAGTGATTTGTTTGGACGCAAGTTGTTTTATTTGATTGGGATCAGCCTGTTTCTGATTGGATCCGCGCTCTGCGGAACGGCTCAGAACATTGACCAGCTGATTTTTTACCGTGTCATCCAGGGTGTCGGATCAGGAGCGATATTTCCTATTTCCTTTACTATTATCTACTCCGTCTCAACCGATCCGAAGCAAGCAGCTAAGATGTCGGGAATTTTCGCAGGAATCTTTGGAATCTCCTCTGTTCTCGGGCCGCAGATCGGCACATGGATTTCCGAGTCTTCCTTATTAGGCTGGAGATGGTGCTTTTACGTGAACGTTCCTTTTGGTTTGCTATCGATTGTTACGCTGGCCATCGCTCTAAAAGAATCCAAATCTGACTTTAAACCTAAGGTTGATTACTTAGGAACATTGCTGCTCGTTTCCTCTACCGTCCTGCTTCTGCTTGGACTGGAGTGGGGAGGAAAAGATTATGCATGGGATTCAGCACAGATCATCGGACTGTTTTCCGGAGCCGCAGTATCCATTGCGCTATTCCTATTGGTAGAACGAAAAGCGCAGGAACCGATCCTTCCGCTTTCCATCTTTAAAAATAAAATGGTCCTCGGAACAAGCATCGTCGTGTTTTGCCAAGGTGCGATCATGTTCTCGGCCATCACCTACTTGCCTATTCTTTCTGTGGCGGTCATCGGGAACGAAAACTCGAACAGCGTACTGACGCCGATGATGTTTCCGATCATGGTTGGGGCTATTACAGCCGGTTTCCTTTGTACCAAATTACGATTCCGCACGATCATGGCTTTTTCGATGGGTGTCGGAGTGATCGAAGCATACTTGCTCGGCACCATTACCCATGATACGGCCAACTGGGTCGTAACAGGTGTGATGATCGCACTCGGCCTTCTCGTTCTTGGGCCTCTTATGAGTACTTCACAAAATGCGGTTGCTCAGTCTGTAGATAGTAAATACATTGGGATCGCCTCTTCGGTCGTCGGCTTCTGGCGAAGCATCGGAGGTGTTATGGGAGCAGCCATTACCGCTACGATCGTTAATAACGATTTAAAAGACAAAATGAAGGAATTTGCAGCGTCCTCTCACCTCCCAGCAGATAAAGCGGAGCAAATGGCTAAACCGGAAATTTTGATGCAAAAAAACATTCAGCTGCCTCCTCAAGTCGTCACCTTTTTGAGAGATGCTGTTGAAAAAGCTCTGCATCACGGATTTTATCTCGCATTAACCGCTTGTGCCATTGGGTTCATCGTCGCCCTGTTCGTCGGCGGCGACCGGTATGTGATGGGCAACCGCGCACAGAAAACGGAAGCGAAAGAAGAAGTCACCGCAAGTTGATAGATTTAAAGAAACGGACTCCTTTTACAGGGAGTCCGTTTCTTTATTGGAGGACGATTGTTTTTGCCTGCTGCCCGATTCCGCCTGCTCCAAACCTACGAAAAAAACCAGGCTCAACACCAGCCTAGGTACTATACTCTCTCTTACAGCTCTATTTTCGCGACATCTTCCCAGTAATGGCACAGAACGCGCATCCCTTTATCAAAATTCTCAAGGTGGAAGTGCTCATTTGGTGCGTGGAAGTTTTCATTCGGCAGGCCGAATCCCATCAATACGATCGGCAGGTTAAACAACTGTTTAAAGGTTGCGATGATCGGAATGGAACCGCCGCTTCTTATATAGGAAGTCTTCACATCATACACTTTTTCATAAGCCTCACCTGCTGCCTGAACATAAGGATGATCGATCGGCGTCAAGTAAGGATGGCCTTGATCAAAACGAGACATTTCTACTTCAACTCCAGCTGGGAGGTGCTTCGTGATATGCTGTTTGAGCTGTTCAACAATCTTATCAGGATCCTGATTCGGTACAAGGCGGCACGAAATTTTCGCATGGGCTTCTGACGGCAGTACGGTTTTCAAACCTCCGCCCTGATAGCCGCCATAGATCCCGTTCACCTCAAGAGTCGGACGGGTCCATGTGCGCTCAAGGTAAGAGTAGCCTTCTTCACCGTATAACTCATTCACACCTAATTCCTTCTTCACTTCCTCCTCATTAAACTGAAGGGAAGCAAACTCTTCCTTCTCCTGCTGAGTCACAGTCAAAACATCATCATAGAAACCATCCACCAAAATATGTCCGTCCTTACTATGGAAGGAGTCAACGATTTTAACGAGTGCATGAATCGGATTCTGAATCGCCCCGCCATAAAGTCCGGAGTGAACGTCCCCGCTCGGTCCCTTCAAGTCAATCTGTAGGCCGCACAATCCTCTAAGTCCGTAAGTGATGGCCGGCTTTCCTTTTTCGATCATGCCTGTATCCGAAACCACGATCAGGTCAGCAGCAAACAATTCCTTGTGTTCCTCCGCAAAAGCAGGCAGGTTGGGGCTTCCCATCTCTTCCTCGCCTTCAATACAGAACTTGAAGTTCAACGGCAAGGTACCTGTTGTTTCTAAAAAAGCTTCCAGCGCTTTCAAGTGCATAAAGGTCTGGCCTTTATCATCACTCGCCCCACGGGCATAGAGCTTTTCCTCACGAATCTCCGCTGAGAACGGCGGGCTGTTCCATAGCTCGACCGGGTCGACAGGCTGGACATCATAATGGCCATAGATGAGGGCAGTCGGCTTTCCTTCTGCCTTAAGCCATTCCCCATACACGACCGGGTGTCCTTTTGTCTCATATACCTTTACATTATCCATGCCCAGCTGGCGCAAGGATTCTGCGGTCCATTCCGCTGCTTTTTCCATATCTCCCTTGTGCTCTGTCTGCGTCGAGATGCTCGGAATGGCAAGAAAATCTTTCAGCTGGCTCAAATGGGTATCCCTGTTGCTTGCAAGGTACACTTCTATTTTTTCGTTCATGGTATGTACTTCCTTCCCTCTTCGAATTATTGGTTTTTTTCCAGCAATTTTACCAACCGCTTAGGCGCCGTCCGCTGATAGGCTTCAAGAATCAGGCTATGAATCTCTTTCCAGTTCATTCCGCCTGAATGGTAGATCGAGGTCCAGCCGTGCTGGCCGATGTATGCGGGTCTGAAAAACCGCTCCTCTTGAAGAAGTATTTCCTGTGTTTCCGGCAGTGTTTTTATCGCCAATGAAGTGCCCTGTTCATTCTCTCCCATGATGACGAAGGGCTTGTCCTTCACACGGAACGACGTATGGCCAAAACCGTCGACATGCTCCGTGACTTCCGGAAAACCTATACAAATTCCCCGGACCTGCTGAAGCATCTGCTTGCCTGTCTCTGAAACGATTTCTTTATGGCTTGCCACTCACGTACCCTCCTTTAAAAGGTCCATTCCGAACGTTTCCTTCAGTCCTTTTTTCCCCTCTTCCGTAATCTTTACCGCACGGATTTGTGGTACGCGCTGTATCCAGCCCAGCTCAAGCAGCCGTTCCAGCAGCGCTTGGCCAAGCGCACCAGCCAGATGATGGCGCCGTTCGCTCCAGTCCAAACACCGATGAGAGAAGGAGCGGCGTTTTTTGCTAACCCTTTCAAGGGAAATGCCCAACTCACTGAAAAATCCCTCTCCCTTTTCAGTAACACTGAAGTTCTCGTGATCCTCACGCAGAACACCGGCATCCAGCAATGCATCGGTCAGCTGAACTCCGACGCTGCCCGCCAGATGGTCATAGCACGTTCTCGCAAACCTCATCGCCTTGTCCTGTAAGGACTGTTTCAGTGATTTGATTTTGACAGGAGGGGCAATCAAAAGAAAAGACTCCATTACTTTCGCGACCTCTTGGTTATGAATGCCATAATAGCGGTGCCTTCCTTGTTTTTCCTGTGCGATCACACCGGCCTCCTGCATTTTTGACAGGTGAAAGCTTGCTGTCTGCGGTTTGATGCCGGCCATGCAGGCCAGTTCGCTCGCCGTATGAAATCGGCCGTCCATCAAGACCGTTAATATGGCCGCGCGTGAAGATTCGCTTACGATAGAAGCAATTTCAGCCACATTCGATTGTACCATCAATCTCATCGCCTCCTTTTACATCCATACTTCGATGAACATCGAAGAATTCCTCCTTTATACTGGATCCGAATCCAACAAAAGGAGAATACAAATGAAGACTCTGCCAAACACCTCAAGCATCACACCGAAAATTTTATACTACGGTACACCTGTCGTTCTGCTGACCACATTAAATGAGGATCGCACGGTCAACATCAGCCCCATATCGTCCTCCTGGGCACTCGGCAACTGTATCCTATTAGGCATCGGACTCGGCGGAAAAGCCATAGAAAATCTGGAGAGAACACCGGAATGTGTGCTGAATATACCGGACGCCTCGCTTTGGGAACAAGTTGAAAGACTTGCTCCTTATACAGGAAAAGATCCGGTTCCACCATACAAACAAGAGCTTGGCTTCACCTACAAAAAAGATAAGTTTGAAGCAGCAGGTTTCACTTCCACTTCATCCACTTCAGTCCAGCCAGATAGAATCGCAGAATGCCCTCTGCAGATTGAAGCCGAAGTAAAGCAGATCCGGATTCCCGAGTACTCACCGTTCTTTGCGATTGTGGAGACCCAGGCTGTCAGCGTTCATGCCCACACCGGCATCATCAAGGGGGAAAATCACATCGATCCTGCTAAATGGAATCCTTTAATCTATAATTTCCGCCACTACTTCAGTCTTGGGGAAGAGCTTGGAAAAACATATCGTTCGGAGACGTAAACTACCGCAGATTCAATAGGGCCCCTGAAAGAAGGAATTTTTGAAGGACCAAACACAACCCCCATCCGCCGATTCCGAGTACAATCGACAGAAAAAAAGGCATGGAATGCTTAAGTGAAAAAGCGACAACAAAAATCAAGACGATGGTGCTCGGCAGCCCGTACAGAACACCATATAAAAACTGGCTCAGGTGATCGGTCCGCTCTCCTTGTGTATAGAGCCAAAACAGACTTAACAAGCTGACCAGCGGAAGAGCCGCGATAATTCCTCCATAACGGGGGGAATGTTTGGCAAGGGCGGTAATCATACCGATCACCAGCGCCGAAATTGTAATTTTAACGACTGTATACATGCTTTGCCTCCGTTCTTAGCTTCTCAAACGCGTCCAAAATCTCTTGTTGCTCTTTTTTGCTCAAACGGCCCAGAACGTTCTGCAGTTTTTCTTCGTCCAGTTCGGTGTTCCGTTTGAGTACTTCCTCTCCTAACCCGGTCAGCTTCACATATACCGCTCTCTTATCCGTCGCTGATCGTTCTTTTTGAGCATAGCCTTTATCGATCAGCCGCTTCACATGTTCGGATGCGGAATGATGCGTAATCTGCAGGACATCTGCCAAAAAGGCAACCGTGGCATCCTTATTCTTTTTCACCGCCTGCATGCATCTCACATTTTGGTGGGTCAACCGTTCTTCGTGTTTGTAATGCAATAAATAGTACAGATCGGTCCATATCTCATTTATGAATTGAACATTCATCCTCTTCACCTCTTTTTATATCGTACAATACGATACATATTTTATCAAGAAGGAGGCGCACATTAAACGCCTCCTTCTTTTATATTGCTGCCACTTTTTTCGTTTCCTTTTTAACCGCCTTGTTCAGCGGCCCCGTTACTTTTGTAAAACAGTAGATTCCGAGCATTCCGGACAAGAGATAGGATAATGCCATGCCCCAGGAAGGAACGAAGGAACCGATCGTGATTCCCGCAGCTCCCAGGATTTTTGCCATCTGAAAGGTTAAGCCATGCACAGCCATATAGGAACTCCGTGCATCGTCATTTACGATATCAGCCATCATGGACTGTTTGACCGGAACGTACATGAGCTCTCCCATTGTTGCGATAAAGATGGAAACGAGCAGCAATCCCGCTGAATTGCTGTAGCCCAGTACCGCATAGCCTGCAGCATACATCCAGAAGCCAGTATAGATGACTTTCTGGTCCGAATACCGGCTCATCCAGCGTGTGACAAGAACCGTTCCTGCAACCACAAGCACCGTATTGAACGTCCGGATCCAGCTGATCATCCGCAGACCGTCAAGATGGTAGGAAAACAGATCGCCGAATGTTACAAGCCGGGACGTGAATTCTTCCTCAAGACGTACGGAAATATAATTCCCTGTTTGAAATTCAATACTCACGATCAGTGTGGATGCTAAACAGAACCATAAAAACATTTTATCTTTCATGACCGTTTAGTAGTTGCCTGCCATATCCTTGAACACATTCACTTTTTGCGGAACAGCCGTCTGGGTGTAGGATTCTTTCATCACATACGCCACCAGATAAAGCGTGAAGATGCTGACAAGAGTTATGGCAATGAACAGCTCAAACCGGTGAGACTTAAACAGGAATCCTCCGACAATGGAACCGAGCGCAATCGACAGGTTCACGGCCCAATAGTTGATGCTGTACATGAACTTCCGGTTTTCCTTCGTACTGACGTCGATCAGCATCGCCTCAGCTGCCGGATTCATCAGCCCCGAGCTGATGCTTTGTATGAGCATCATGAACGAAGTGAGACAAGCTGAATCGTACCACGGGGAATTGGCTGCTGTCATGAACACGAACGCCACGACCGTAATCAGCTGGCCAACGACCATCACCTTTTTCCGCCCGACCCGGTCCGACACATAGCCTCCGTAAAATCCGACCAGGATGGATACGAACACGTTGATCAGCAGGATGATTCCCGCAAGCGCCTGCCCGAGCTTGGCAGACAAGTAGATCGCCATAAACGGAAAAATCATCGTTCCGACCACACGTGTCATAAATGATGTAATAATCCTTATCTTTATATTAGGATGCAAATCCCGAAACATAGATTCTCCCTCCTTTTACCATTTCTTCTATCTGCTGTTTATTTTCCTCTAGTAAAAGGGGAAGAAAAAGTGTAAAATCCAGAAAAGAATTTCACCTTTTATGGAGGAAACCGGAATGGAAATCCTTGATTACTACATCACCCTGCATCTGCAGCATCCCGAAAAGATCGACGAAACCCCGGCAGAAGTCACCGTCAGCCAGCTGGAAACCTTATTCTACTGTACAAAACGAAACGTCAACCTTCTCTTAAAACGGATGGGCGAGGAAAAATGGCTCACGTGGATTCCTGGAAAAGGCCGCGGCAACCGTTCAAAGGTCCTTTTTCATTACAGCCTGGAAGAAGCGGTTGAGGCTCACTTTGCAAAACTGCTGGCGAAGAACCAAATTACAGAAGCCGCAGAATTTCTGAACCGGCCGCTTCTGCCTGAACACTTGGCGAAAAAGCTTCAAGCCCGAATTCAGGACAACTTCGGCCTTCAGGTTAAACAGACCATCTCAAGCTCAGTCGACCTGCTGAAGATTCCGATGAGGCGCCCGCTTGCCGCCCTTGATCCCGCTCATTCCTATACAGCAGCAGAAGCACATTTTGTACGGCAGATCTTTGATACGCTCGTGAACTACAACTCAGTGACCGGGAAGTTCGAGCCGCACCTTGCCCACCATTGGGACGTCAATCCTGATAAAACGGAATGGACCTTTTATTTACGGAAAAGCGTGCGGTTTCATCACGGCAGGATCCTTACTGCCCAAGATGTAAAATATACGCTGGACCGGCTGCAGGATCCCTCGGTGCAATCACCTTACCGCCACCTGTTTTCCGAGATCCAATCCATCCAAACATTCAATGATTACGCAGTGAGGATTATTTTAAAACGGCCGAATGTGTTCTTTTTGCATTACCTCAGCTCCTACCACGCGCCGATTGTGCCGCATGATGTTCCGATCATTACGGGCAAAGAACTCATCGGGACCGGGCCGTTCAAAGTGATACAGTATAGCGATAAGGTGTTTATTCTGGAAGCATTTGATGAGCACTTCAACGGACGGGCACTGCTCGACCGAGTGGAGCTGTGGTTCGTGGAACTGAACGCTGACCGGATTGTCCACTATGAGCTGCCTGGCAGTGAGGCGACAGAAAACCGCCACATGAAGGTGAACAACAACGGCTCTCACTATTTAGTCTTTAATTTTCAAAAGGAAGGCCCTCACCATGATCTCTACTTCCGTCTAGCGGTCGATGAGCTCATCGACCGGAACCGAATGATTGCCGAGCTTGGCGGACGGCGGAACAGCCCGGCCAGCAGCCTTTGGCCCAAGCGCAGCCAGCTCTCACCGTATCCATCAACATCATTGGATCGCGCCATTGCATTGTTAAGCAAAAGCTCCTATCAGGGAGAGGCCCTTACCTTTAAGTATTTGGATTATACGAGCGAGGGATTGAGGGAAGCGGAATGGCTGCAGAAAAGATTCTCGGAAGCAGGTATTTCTGTGGAGCTGTCGCCTTATTCTCTGCTGGATCCGCAGCCCCTTGACGCAGAGATCCTCTCCAAAGGCGAAGTGCTTGAGAGGGATACCCAATACGGCTTCCTTTCCTTTATAAAAAGTGAAAGAAGCATGCGCACCCTGCTGTCTGAAGAACAAATTAAGATACTGGATGAATACTTAGCCCGGTTCACGGGGGAAGAAAGCTATGAGAAACGGGATCTGATATTAGAGGAAATCGAAAAATATGTGGAGGACGAAAAGATCCTTCTCCACATGTACCATATTGCCAAAGAGTGGAACTATCCTGTATTGCTGAAGGGTGTTCGGCTGAATGACTTTGGATGGGCGGATTTTCGGAAGCTGTGGGTGAAGCCTGAGGTCGGGAGCACTAAATAGCAAAAAACCACGGATTCCGTGGTTTTTCTATTTCTCATTTATTTTTTCTTTATTTTAGCCAATACCCATCACTGTCTGTAACTTCTACCAGTAATGAAGGAGAAGGTGGAAAGAGTAAAATTACTTCTGTTATGGCTAAATCTTTCTGAACAATTTGATGCGGATGTCTTCAGGTGAAGAAATTTCGGCAAGCGGGAAATCCTGGCCGGTTGCACTCAGCAGTCCCCAGTATCTTTTTTTGTATTTGTCTAATGGTGCACTCGTCCATTTTCCGTTTTCTTCGTTTATATTGAACTCGTTTTCCAAATAAAAAGGATTATGATATAGCCAGTGATCCGAAATGGAAGGAAGACGGTTCCAGTAAGTAAAATCATAACTGTACTCATTAAGTGATATGATAGGATATCCAATTTCAGGCTGAAGCTCAACTTCAATGCCATATAAGGTCCCTTCTCGCACTTCATCCAATTGCGGCAAAGGAGAGTCTGTTTCTTTTTGATAAAGCTTAATAAAATTGGTAGTAAGCCAGCCCTCTGGATAAGCATCCGACTTCCAGCGCAAAAACCTCGGCGTTAAACTGACAAACCCTTCTTCCTTCCCTACCCTGTCCAGTTCAGCAAACAATAGGTCCAAACTTTTATAAGTTTCCTGCAGAACCTGAACGGCATTCGTTATATTTTCCCCTTTTGTTTTAAGCGTTGAAGACATAGTGCTCTTCCTCCTTTAGGGTTTGTGTGTTCCAACTCCAGCTCACCGTGCTATTAAGTGATTCCGGCGAAAACTGATAATGTTCATCTGACACTTCTTGCGCCAATAAATTTTGGGTGAACCCCGTAAAGCGTTCAAATCCTTTCCTCCGCAAAAGCTCCTGCATGTCTTGAACGATTTGCTTCCTCCCCAAATCAAGATCACCAGGTGACAACTCATTAAGCGTCTCCAGCACATCTTCCCACGATAAAAAACCAAGGTGAACACCCGGTTCAATAATAGAGCGGCTCCGAATGGCTTCTTGTACATTCTTCATCGTGACGAACGGTGCCAGAAAAATAAGGTAAGCCGTTTTTCCTTCGCTTATTTCAGCCAGCATTCTCGCATAACGGGCAAGCTGGTTTCTGCTTTCTTTGTAATCAATCTGCAAATCCACGGCATCTCCATCGTCCTCAGACGACAACCCGCTCAAGTATTTTACTTCAATCCCTGCAAAGGTCCCGCCCAGCCGGAGCCGAAGATCAATTTCTCCCTCGTGATGTTTTGGCCAGAACTCAAACACCGCGTCAAAACCTCTCTCTTTTTCAATAAGGTTGCTCCACTGCACATGTTCATCGTCCTGTTCAAATCTTGCCTTTTTCAGGATATGACCCAGAGCGGCTTCAAACGGCAAATAGCGGATGGTGCCAAAGAAATTACCTGTCAATAAATCTTCCAAACGGTCAGATAAATTGCTTCCGGTCGTCGATAATTTGTTATGTATATCAGCTAACAAAACGAACCCTCCTTTCCTTTTAATGTAGCAAACTTTTTCCGTCTTTTATAGAATTATTTTCCAAATCAAAAAGACCAACCTGCTAAGCAGATTGGTCTAATTTTTTTTTTATATATTTTAATTCTCCACCGAAACCGAGGATACATCGCTTTTTCGACGCTGCTTATTTATCAACGGATAGATGATAAAGCCGGCAAGGAACAAGCCGATTCCGAGGCCAAACGTCTTAAGATCAGCTGTCCCCGTTTTGATCACCCATATGGAGTAAATAAGTGCTAATACCGCAATGATGACATCCTTGACTCGCGAGCCTTTTGATCCTTCCATGGCTTCCCCTTTTAAGGTGAGCTTCAGGAAAAAGGCTGCTGAAACAAGATAAGGAATCAGATAAGCAAGCGTAGCTGCTGTCGTCAGGAACGTATACGCCTGACTGATGGTTCCTGAAATCGTAGAGAAAATTAAAATCTGTGACATCACATTTGTAACAGTAAGAGATCTTGTTGGGCTTCCTTTTTTGTTCACTTTTGCAAAATACGCAGGAAAAGTTCCCGATTTTGCTGCTTGATAAGGAACCTCTGCGCTTAAAAGGATCCAGCCGATCGTTGCCCCAAATAAGGAAACGAGTGCGAGAATAGCCATGACATTTGCACCTGCACTGCCGATTATGGCAGAAAGGGCATCAACGAAAGGCTTGTCAGAAGCTTTTAAGACTTCCTGAGGCAAGATTCCCATCGTCAGAAGCGTAATCGCCATGTAAATCACAAGAGCAACAATGAGTCCGAAGATCGTAGCGCGGCTCACATCCCGCTGTGATTTCGCACGTCCTGATAAGATAACGGCCGATTCAATACCGATGAACGCCCATAGCGTAGAGATCGCCGCCATTTGCACCTGGCTGAACAGTCCATGTGGCGTCCCGCCTTCATCAGCGACAGGTGTATAGAATTCACCGAAATTGGATGACTGGAATGCAAAAAGTGCTGCGACAATAAAGAGTGCAAAACCGGCCACCTTTGATGCTGTTGCAATAAAATTCAATTTTCCAGCTCTGTTCATGCTGCTCACCAAAATAAAGTGAATTCCCCACAGCAAGACCGTACAAACTCCAAACGTAATGATTTTACCGAGTTGAATATCCTGTGATCCTATAGAAAAAACAACATGCTGTGCTTTCATAATGGGTAAGAACGCAGAAAGATAACCAGCAAAGCTTGTGACCATCGCCACATTGCTGATCCAGTTGGCTATCCAGTATCCCCATACCATGCTAAAGCTTGCTACATTCCCTGCGCTTTTTGATTTAAACATCGCGCGTGCATAGCTTTGCGGTCCAGCGGTTAAGTCCGGACGGCGGATCGACAGCTTACTGAAGATCAGCGCAATCATCATGACACCAAAGCCTGTGACTAGCCAAGCAATGGTAACCCCGAGCGGGCTCGCGGTCTGAGCAAGTGAACTCGGCAGCATAAAAATGCCGGAACCTACCATATTTCCGATAACGAAGGCTGCTAAAAGCCAGAACCCCCATTTTTTCGTTGTATTCGTTGTATTCATATAAACATTTCCCCTCTAAATATAAAAAAAACGCATGGCTGTTCACCACCGCGTTTCATATTGAAACCCGTTTTATAGTTTATTACTTTACCATGCTAATATATCAGATAGATAAAGAAAATGTCAATCCGGCAAACTATTTTACTCGATTGGTATATTTTACCTCACTTTCCTGATTGCAAAAAGTCTTCATTTTTATTTACTAACAAATCTTTAAAAGGTAAAATATACCTAAAATTAACAGGATGTGAAATGCAGATGGAGATCACTGTGCACTTCTGGTTTAACCTCTCACTGCTCATTGTTTTGCTCTTTTTTTGCCTGCTGGGGACTGGAAGATTTCATGCACAGCAGCGGTACCGAATGATGTTCTATGCTTATTTCATTGTGTCCTTGGTGATTTGTTATCTGTTTTCATATAAACTCAGCAGCAGTATGTATCTGGATCTGCGCAATATACCAGTCATCATCGCTGGATTTTATACAGGGTATGCTCCACTCTTTTGTTTAATCGCTGTTCTTTTAAGAGCCTTTTACGGATTCGACAGCGGTTTTTTCTTAAATATTGTGCTCTATGCAGTGCTCGGAATATCCCTATGGCGCCTCTCACCGTGGTTCCTTAAGCTTTCTTCTAACCGCAGAGTCGGTTTGGCCAGTCTCTTTACGCTGCTCATCAGCTTTTTAACCATGATATTTACCCAGATGATGTTCTCTTCCAAGGAGCTGCTTGATGTCTGGTTTGCCTATATGGTTATTCCGCCATTAGGTGCCGGAATGATTGTTTATTTTATGGAGCTCATTGATAAAAATCTGGTGCTGCAGGAACATATCGTTAGAACCAAAAGACTGGAAGCCGTAGAACAGATGGGGGCTGCCATTTCTCATGAAATCCGCAACCCGCTGACCACTGCCATAGGCTTTGTTCAATTGCTGCAGGAAAATGATGCCCCTCAGGAAAAACAAACGGAATATTTAACCCTCATTAAAAGTGAGCTGGAATCTGCTGAACGAGTTATACAGGATTATCTGACGTTTTCCAAACCATCTCTAGTAGCCTTAAGTGATATCTACCTTCACGACGAAATTCATCACGTCCTTAAAATTCTTCAGCCGCTCGCTAACCAATATTCAGTAGAAATCACAGAAAAACTAGAACCCGTATCCTCCATTCATGGAGACCGCCAAAAGATTCGGCAGTGCTTTTTAAATATCGTAAAAAATGCCATTGAGTCGATGCCAAACGGTGGCGTACTGACCATAGAATCCACGGCTTCTCCCATAAATGCCATCGTCAAAATTGAAGATTCAGGAGTAGGCATGACAAAACAGCAGATTGACCGCCTTGGCGAACCTTATTATTCTACAAAAGGATCAAGAGGCACAGGTCTCGGAATGATGGTCGTCTACAGCATTGTTCGCGCGCTGCGGGGAACCATCAAGGTCCAGAGCAAGGTAGGGAAAGGAACCGTATTCTTACTTACCTTTCCCATTAAGCCCGAATCCTAATTTGTGAAACAAATGAAGCGCCAGAAAAGCAGATGGGAAAAAGCTTATACCCTTCTGCTTTTCAGATGGCGCTTCAATCCCCCCTACCAAAAATCAACAACATGGACCAACAGATCTTATATTAAAAAACCCGCCATCTCAGTGGCGAGTCTCGATAAATTGAAAATAGTTTCCTTTCCCTCCGATGGTGATGAACGAGTGGGTAAGCATAGCCCCGCCTTCCTTCTTGCGGACACCGTTCAGGAGGATGCCGTCCGTGATGCCCGCCGCGACAAAGAAACAGCTATCACTTTTCACAAGATCATCCATTCTTAGGATTTTACCCGGATCGCTCAATCCCATCGTCACACAGCGATTAAACTCTTCATCATTTTGGCAGACCAGCTGTGCCTGAAAATCACCGCCCAGGCTTCGCAAAGCCGCAGCCGCTATTACTCCCTCTGGCGCTCCGCCTGTTCCCACGAGCAGATCGACGTCAATCTCATCGATTCCTGTAGCTATAGCTCCTGTCACATCTCCATCGGAAAACAGCTTCACTTTTGCTCCCACTTCAAACACTTGCTGAATGAGATCATGATGGCGGGTTCGGTCTTGGATCATGACCGTAACCTCACTCACATCTTTACCCAATGCATCAGCAACAGCCAAAATATTCTCCGTCAAAGGAGCCTCAATGCTGATTCGCCCCTTTGCTTTTGGTCCCACCGCAATTTTCTTCATATACATATCCGGCGCATGCAGCAAATGGCCGCGTTCAGCAACAGCAATGACCGTTAAGGAATTGTCCTGGCCCTTAGACATAAGGGTCGTGCCTTCCACCGGATCGACCGCAATGTCCACAGCAGGACCAACTCCTGTACCTACCTTTTCTCCGATATACAGCATCGGTGCCTCATCCAGTTCTCCCTCACCGATAACGATTGTTCCATCCATCCCGATCGTGTTCATTCGGATGCGCATCGCTTCTGTACCTGCCCCGTCAGCTTCGTTTTTCTTCCCCTTGCCGACCCACGGGTAAGAAGCAATGGCCGCCTGCTGGGCAACTGCTAGAAAATCCAGCGCCAGCGTCTGAATGTCTTCTTTTTTATCCAAGCTCATAGTCATGCATGATCCCTCCCCTTCAGATTTTGGACATAGAAAAAGAGGGCCGCCTTCCTGGTTGTTTTCAGTTCAGCGGCCCTCCGGCATATAGTTATTACACGGTTTGTACAGATGTGATGACGCTTTCAAAGGCGGATAAGATTAGGTAGGAAGAAGTGGCGCCCGGATCCTGGTTGCCGAGTGACCGCTCTCCCAGCCGGCTGGACCGCCCTTTTTTAGAAAGAAGATCTTTCGTCGATTCCATGCCTTCTTTTGCCGAAGCAACCGCTTTCGTAAATGCGCCAGTAAAGTCCCCGGATTTTTCGTACTCCAGCTTCAGCGTACCCAGAGCCGGCTGAAGAGTATCGACCATTGTTTTATCGCCGACTTCCGCCTGTCCTCTTTCTTTAATTCCTTCAATAAAAGCATTCCAGAAGTTGTATAGGTCCTCCCCTGAAAGTTCGGTCTTGCCTTGAACTTCCTTACCGCCTCTCAAAAATCCTGTCGCATAAAGAGGGCCGACCGTTGAACCGACCGCGCTTAAAAACGTACGGCCTGCTGTGATGCTGATCTTTCCGCAATTTTCTTCGTCATGCAGTTCACCCTGGAGCTTTTCCTGAACAGCCTGCCAGCCGATCGACATCGTGACACCATGGTCTCCGTCGCCCAATTTGCGGTCAAGCTCGGATAAGTAATCTTTATTTTCCTCGACTGTATCCACAACACTCTGTAAAAAGGCTTTCAATTCTTTCGCTGTAAATGACATGTGGTCTCCTCCTTATCGTTGAACATACATCGGGCAATCTGCCGGTGCATCCACAAATTCTGTAAGTTCATCATCAAGCTTGATCAGTGTGACCGAACAGCCGCCCATCTCTAGTGACGTACTGTAATCGCCTACAAAAGAACGGTGGATCTGAATCCCTTTTTCATTTAAAATCTGTTCCACTCTGCGGAAAACGATATAGAGTTCCATCTTGGTGGTTGAACCTAAGCCGTTTACAAGAACAGCTACTTTTTCCCCTTCACCTAATGGCATATCGGCTAGAATATCGTGAACCAATCGGTCTGCTACTTGATCAGCCGGCTGCAGATCGCCTTTTTCTATTCCAGGCTCACCATGGTGTCCGAGGCCGATTTCCATCTCATTTTCTTCAAGCTCAAAACTAGGCTTTCCAGTCTGAGGAAGAGAACAAGGAGAAAGTCCGACTCCCATCGTACGGGTTTGATCGTTTGCTTTATTGGCGACTCTGACGACATCCTCTAAGCTGTAGCCTTTTTCAGAAGCCGCACCGGCCACCTTTGTTACGAAAAATTCTCCAGCAATACCTCTTCGTTTTTCCTTTTCCTCTTTCGGAGCGGATGCGACGTCATCGGTGACGATGACTTTGCCGACCTGAATGTCAGCTTCCAATTCTGCCAGCTCAGCCGCCATCCCAAAGTTCATCAGATCTCCGGCATAGTTGCCGTATACATAAATGACTCCTGCCCCTTTATCAATAGCCTTCGTCGCTTCCAGAATCGGATCCGGTGGTGGTGAAGCAAAAATGTTTCCTACCGCTACCCCGTCTGCCATTCCTGGTCCGACATAACCCATAAAAGCAGGTTCATGCCCAGATCCTCCGCCGATTAATACGCCGACTTTGCCATCTGCTGTTTCCCGGGCCGTTACGATCGAGCGGCTGTTTTCTGACAGCACTCTGACATGCTGCGGATGGGCTTTTGCGTAACCATCAATCATTTCTTCTACAACATGATTCGGATTATTTATAAGTTTTTTCATGATGAACGGCATCCCCTTTCAGAAATTCTTGTTCTTTATCTGTGATCTGCTGTACTTTTCTTCCGGAATTTCCTCCTGAGAAATGAGATTCGAGATAGGTTTTAACCACCTGTTTGGCGAGCTCAATCCCGATAACCTTCGATCCCATCGTCAGCACCTGAGCATTGTTGCTTTTCTGGGCACGTTCTGCAGAATACGTATCATGGCAGAGGGCTGCCCGGATGCCTGGCACTTTTCCTGCTGCGATCGCCACTCCGATTCCTGTTCCGCAGCACAGGATTCCTCTGTCCAGTTTGTTTTGAATGATTCCTTCTCCTACCTCAAACGCCACTTCCGGATAATCGACCTCAGAACACGAATGGCAGCCGTAATCTACTACCTCGTGGCCCAGCTCTTGTATATAGTTTTTAAGACTTTCTTTCATATCAAAGGCATTATGGTCAGAACCCAATCCTATCCTCATTATACAACTCCCTTTCTCTCTATTTTAGTTTTATAACGAAATTTTCTAATTATTGTTTTCTTTCGTTTATTTTTTCATTTATTTCGTTTTATGTCAATTGTTTATTGTTATTTATTTTCATTTATTTTCGTTTTGTGTTTTGGGGTAAAAAGAAGAACGCCTCGCAAAAGACGTTCTTTTCATCTTTTTAAATTCCAAACTCTCTTATGCCTTTTGCGCTGTTTTAAATTCCTCTATTGAGATCCGTTCTGCTTCTTCCGCTTCCTCTTTGGAAAGAGTGACAAATTTCATTAGAACAGCACTCACAAGATACAAGCCTGTGTAGATCCAAATAATGCCTACCGTATCCACCATTCCAATGAAAGCCCCTACGATTGCCGGGCCGACGAATGTACTCAGTCCTGCTCCAAGGTTAAGAATAGACATCGCTGCACCCCTGTTTTCTGGAGCTAGCGAAGGAATTAGTGCTGATAAGGGTACGAATCCTGCAAGACATGCGCCATAGCAGGCAGCTACTGCTGTTGCCACAAAGTAATTAGGACCGGCCGCGAGCGGTACATAATAGAAGGCTGCTGTAAAAATTGCGCAGCCTACGCCGCCAAACCACATGACCGTGTTCCGCCACCCCAGCTTGTCACCAACAATGCCGAAAATAAGGTTAAAGATGATGTTGCTCGTCCAGAGAGAGCCGTAGATTTGCAGCCACTCCGATCGAGTAAACCCAAGATCCATCATGAACGCCGGCATGAAGACGACAAAACCGTAGGCAGCGGATGTGTTAATCGTCCGTACGATTCCACCCATACCGATTTTCGGATTTTCAAATGCGATGGTCACGCCTTTTAATAGATATCTCAAAGCGTCGCCTTTATTTTCAAATTTCTTTTTGTGTTCTTTGTCTTTGTTCAGAAAAATCGCTACTGTCGCTCCCAATAGTACGAAAACAAGTGCGCTCCATAACGTTTTCATTTCACCCAGCACCGGCAGTGCAAAGCTTGAATAATACGCGCCAAGTACGTTTAATCCGCCGCTGAAAGCAAACCAGAACCAGCCTACTGCTGTTCCAAGCTTGTCAGCCGGGGCATAATAAGTCACCCATACGAGGAAAGAATAGGCGAAAAGCGGATATCCCAGTCCCCGTAAAGCATAGGTTGGGAGCATAATAGCAAGATTCATGCTCGTAATTCCGAACGTCAGGAAAACTACCGAACCAGCTATAAACAGCGTCAGCCCCAGCATCATCGCCTTTCTCGGCCCGAGCACTTCGGCCAGGACGCCTGACAGCCACGCTGCTATCGCAACGGCAAAGCCATAGACACTAAAAATAAGAGCGGATTCCTGCATCGTCAAGCCATGGTCTGTTAAATAAGAAGAAAGCCAGCCTAACTCAAGGCCGTCACCCATCATAAAAATCAAAACTCCGAAATAACCGAGAGCCATTTTCCGATCCATCCCGATTCTGTCCAAAAGACGATCCACTTGTATTCCTCCTTTGCCTGATGGTTTTTAATAAGAAGGCTGCAAGCTTCCAACCAGCAGCCATTGTTTTTATAGATTCGGATCAAGCACAACCTTCAAGGACTCTGCCCCGTTTTTCACAAGCTGGAAGCCCTTTTCGAATTCTTCCAGCGGCAGTGTATGCGTCACGACACCGTCTGTCGGAAGGTCGCCGTTGGATATTCCTTTAATCACATGCTCGTAGCAGTATGGACCGAGGTGGGAACCAAGCACATCCAGTTCTTTGCGATCACTGATGATGCTCCAGTCTACTGTTACCGGCTCTTTAAATACGCTAAACTCTACGAAACGTCCAAGCTTGCGGATCATGGTCAGTCCTTGCTCCACCGACTTCTGTGCACCTGTTGCTTCAATATAAATGTCACAGCCATAACCGTCCGTTAATTCTTTGACAATGGCATCCACGTCATCCTTTGCCGGGTTGAGCACCATGTCTGCTCCGAACTTTTTGGCAAGCTCTAAACGCTCTTCGAAAAGGTCAAGCACGATTAGTTTCCCAGGGCCTGATTTCTTTATGGCACCAATCATCCCAAGACCAAGTGTTCCCGCCCCTGCAAGAACTACCACATCACCAAGCTGAATCTGTGCACGCTGTACAGCATGGAAAGAACATGCATACGGTTCGATCAAGATAGCTTTTTCAATCGGGAGGTCCTCAGGCACTTTATAATTGATGGCTTCCTTCGTAAATTTCATGTATTCTGCCATGGCACCGTTTACATTATTCTGAAACCCGTAGAGATCATGCTTTTCACACATCCAGTATTGTCCGCGATTACAGAAGCGGCAATCCCAGCAAGGAACGATCTGTTCCGAAATCACACGTTCGCCCAGCTCAAACCCGGTTACCCCTTCACCCAGACCAACTACATGACCGATAAATTCATGGCCAGGAATCATTGGAGCTTTAATATAGGCAGGCTGCTTTTCATCTCCCCAGAAGCTTGGTGCACCGTCAAACGCTTTTAAATCTCCGGCACAAATTCCGCACGCTTCCACTTTTACAAGAATCTCACCTTCTCCGATCTCAGGAACAGGAACCGTTTCAAACCGGTAATCTCCTGGCGCATATGCTACAACCGCCTTCATGGTCTTCGGAATACTCACATTCTTCGTCTCTTGTTCAGCAACCGTCTTCATGCTCATCAATATCTCTCCCTTTGTATGATAGTTATAGAGAACGCTTTCATTTTCTCAAAAAATAACTCACTTTCCTCCTTTTTATTTTTATATTCTTTCTTTTTTTATTGTTTATTTTCGTAATTGCGAGGTATTGGGTTTATTATAGTACCATTATGTTTGAATAGTCAATTAATTTTTGGATTTTTTGTATTTTGTTTTCGTTTTATTTTGTTTTATTATTGATTTACAATGTTTATGAAAGATGGTGTAATAGAATAATAAAAGTAAAACAACCAAAACGATAAACATAACTAATCGATTTGTAGGTGATTTTATTGGGAAAAATGTTTGTGCCAGAACGACGCAAAGCCATACTTGATAGATTGAATGAAAGCCAGAGAGTCTCCATCAAAGAACTTGCCCAAGAGATTCAAGTATCTGAAGCCACCCTCCGCACAGATCTAACACGCATGGAAGAAGAGGGACTGCTGAAACGGACCCATGGCGGTGCTGTCTTGGCAGAGTCAAATGACAATGAGACAAGCTTTTCCATCCGTGAAAAGAAAAACAAAACCGAAAAGTCAGTGATCGCCAAAGAGGCCGCCGCATTGATCGAAAACGGACAGTGCATCATGCTCGATGCCAGCTCCACCGCCCTCGAACTTGCCCGTGTCTTGAAGGAAAAGCAAATCAGGCTCACTGTTGTGACCAGCGGAATCAACACCGCTCTCGAGCTGAATGAACATCCGGACATTACCGTCATCTTATTGGGCGGCATCGTAAAACGAGGATCGCACTCCCTCGAAGGAACACTCGGGGTCAACATTCTAAGCCAGATTAATATTGATCTGCTGTTTACCTCAGCCAACGGGTTCTCCATTGAATCGGGACTTACCGATTTCAGCGTCTATGAAGTCGAGCTGAAGAAAGCGATGGTAAAGGCAAGCAAGAAAGTAGTAGCCTTGCTCGATCACTCCAAATTACACAAGAACTCCATCGCATCCTTCGCCGCTCTCGATGACCTTGACATCATCATTACAGACAGCAGTGATGCCGAAAGCGATAAATCCGCTCTCGAGCAGCATGGTGTTGAATTGATAACGGTGGAAACGGAATAAAGAAAAGCAGCCTGACAACATTTTGTCGGCTGCTTATTTTATTACCAAATGGTATAACCTCCATCGACAATAAAGGTCGATCCGGTTGCAAAGGTGGAAGCGTCCGATGCCAAATAGATCGCTAACCCGCCAAGTTCATGCGGTTCTCCCAGCCTCTTCATCGGTACAAGATCAAGCACATGCGCGAGTTCCCCTCCCGGCGCAAAGATTGGCTTCGTCATCTCCGTTTTCATATAGCCTGGCGCGATGGCGTTCACCCGGATATTATAAGGCGCCCACTCAGAGGCAAGACACTTTGTCATCATGGCTACTGCCGCTTTTGAAGCATTGTACGCGCACTGCGCTTCTGTGTTGGCGATAAAACTCGACATGGAAGCAACATTAATAACCGAGCCTCCTCCATTTTCTTTCATAACCTTTCCCGCATATTTAGAAAGCAGAAAGACACCATTCACGTTCACGTCCATTGTTTTCTTCCAATCTTCTAAACTCTGTTCTTCCACCGTGATCTTCTGGCAGATTCCCGCGTTGTTAACAAGAATATCGATGGCACCGAAATCGCTTACAATTTCGTTGATACAGCTTTTCACTTCATCCTCTAGGGTCACATCCAGTTTAAGACCCAGCGTTTTTACCTGATGAGCTTTGAGTTCTTCAGCACTCTGCTTTGCCGTGCCCTCGTCCATATCGGCGATCACTACGTTCGCGCCTGCCTGCGCGAGCGCTTCAGCCATCGCTTTCCCCAATCCTCTTCCTCCGCCTGTAACAAGAGCTGTCTTCCCTTTTAAACTAAAAAGCTGCTGATAGTCCATACATATCCTCCCTAAACTAAAAGTTATGTAGAATTCTATCATTTACTTTTGTTTTGTCAATTTTATTTTTGTTTTATTTCGTTTTCTGAAGTTAGATGGTAGGAACGGTTTCGATAACCTCCTGAAGATGGGAGATTCATAGAATGGAGGATTTTCGCTGCAATAGAAGGCGAGGCTATGTTAAGAAAGTTGCGCAACTCGCGGTTTGTTATGCGGCTTCCGCAAAGGGCAAAATAATCGTTTAGTGCTGGAAGGTAAGCCGCTTTAGAAGAATGGGAGCAGCTTGTGCAAAACCACTTTCCGTAAAACCTTGTCATCGGTAAGTGATTGCAGTTTGGACAGTGCACACCGTTTAGAATTTCATTGGGCGAAATTTCATAGAGCGAGAGAATGTCAGGGGTAAAAGGACTGTGGGCTTTGAGTAGCTGACGGGAAATTCTATTCATCTCTTTTTGGGGAATTTCTTTTGTATATTGGCGTTGGAAGGCTGCAATTCTGAAGGGAATGTCTTTGTTCTGGGTTACTTTTTTTGAGGATTCTGGGGATAGCTTCATAAGAGAGTTTTTAATTACTGTTTTGGGATGGCTAATGACAACCAGGGTTTCAACGGGGAATGCAGTCAGCTTTTGTTGTGAGAACCAAGAGAGCAGCTGTACTTTTTGCAGTTCAGCTTGAAGTATTGGATCCGCGAACGCCTCCTCTTTTTCATTGGAAATTCTGATCAATTGTCTGAAGTCTTCATCAAAAATGAGGGTACCTGCAATGTTCTTCACCTCCAAAATTAGAGCAAAACGTTGAGAAAGTATGAGAGTATCGAGTTGAAAGTGCCGTTTTCGGTCAGGAAGCCTAAGATCATGGAAAATGCTGAACTCCTTTTCCTGCAAAAAGCCCAGCGGGTAGTCCAACGCCTGTTCGCCCCGATAACCAGCCAGCCTTTTGGCATAATCCAGCTCAATTTCCCGCCGTTTAGGATGATTTTGGGGAATTCGCCGCAATAATGCCTCCAAAGCGGTTATATATTGCGGGTATGCTCGTTCTTTTATGATCAAATTATCACTCTCCTTTCTTTTCGGTAGTTATTCCCGTTGATTGAGAGCGATTCCTGCTACGGTGAGTGAAATAATTGGGGTGCGTTATTTTGGTTACGTGCGGGTTTTGTCGGTTTTCTGTCCACTTAAAGGAACTTACTGTCCACTTTTCCTTGTTTACGTGCGACTTTTCGCAGCTTACATGCCAAACACAGCACGTTACATGCCAAACAACGCATCCACATCCACCCGCAAAAAAAGCCCCGCTCATCAAAGCGGGACGCCATTTTGCAGCACTTCTTCTGCCTCTCCGCTCTTCAGCCGCTTCAGCCCATGCATCAACGCACGCTTCTCCTGTCCGAAAAAATCATGCAGCTCCAAATAATAGCGGTACAGCTCTTCATACAGCCTCACGTTTTCAGGAATTGGCTTGAATGTTTCTTCCTTCACTCTTGCCATCTTGTCAGCTGCTTCAAAAATAGAATCATAGCCTCCTGCCTCACGCCCTGCCGCTACTGCCGCATACATCGCAGCGCCAAGTGCGGTCGTCTGGCGTGAGTTGGCGATTTTAATCTCGCGGTTCGTCACATCCGCATAGATCTGCATCAACAGGTGATTCCGTTCAGGCAGTCCGCCCACGGCAAAGATTTCATCAACAGCCACGCCGGCATCAACGAAACTTTCAATGATCTTTTTTGTGCCAAAAGCCGTTGATTCCAACAAAGCCCGGTAGATTTCTTCCGGTTTTGTTGCCAGTGTCAGACCAACAATCGCCCCGGACAAATGAGCATCGACGAGAACAGAGCGATTGCCATTCC
The DNA here is from genome assembly GCF_023149135.1 of Fictibacillus marinisediminis. Taxonomy (NCBI): domain Bacteria; kingdom Bacillati; phylum Bacillota; class Bacilli; order Caryophanales; family Fictibacillaceae; genus Fictibacillus; species Fictibacillus marinisediminis. Next base: position 3,795,726 of record NZ_JAIWJX010000002.1, read on the forward strand.
ACCAGTCCAGTGCAACAAGCCCGGACTGACCCGGCCTGCAGGCTGCTGCCTTCTTCTCCAGTAATTGATGGACGTTCATTCCGGCATCGGCCGCTTCTTTTTTCACATAATCGGGAACAGCCTGGTCAACATACCAGGCAAAGGAATCACCGACAGCAACCTGCCCGGTTTCGTAGCTGATGCAGCCTGGAATAATGCCGTCTTCTACAATCCCGCACACACCTTTAATCGGTTCTTCCACATCAGAAATCAGCATATGGCAAGTTGAGGTCCCCATTGCCATTACAAGCTGGCCAGGGTTTACAGCGCCAACTGCCGGAACTCCTGCATGAGCGTCAATAATCCCTACCGCTACAGCAATCCCGGGTTCTAATCCTATAAGCCTTGCCATTTCTTCTGTAAGTTCTCCCGCTTTTTCTCCAATGGATAAAACAGGCCCTCGCATTTTCGTATCTAAAATGTTTTCAAGGCGCATGTCGAGCGTGCTGAAAAATTCAGCGGAAGGATAACCCTCTTCTTTATTCCAAAAGGCTTTATAACCGCATGTGTTGCTGCTGCGGACCATGTTTCCGGCAAGCTGTGAGGTAACCCAGTCACCCGCTTCCATAAACAGATCCGTTTCTTCAAAAACGTCAGGCGCCTCCCTCAAGATCTGCAATATTTTTGGAAACATCCATTCTGACGAAGCCTTTCCTCCATATCGTTTCAGAAAACCTTCGTTCCTCTCTTCTGCAAGTTTCGTGAGTTCGTCCGCTTCTGACTGTGCGGCATGATGCTTCCATAGCTTGACCCAGCTGTGCGGATTACCTTCCCAGTCTGGCTGCAGGCAGAGCGGTTCACCCTCTTCAGTTAGCGGCATAATCGTAGACGAAGTAAAATCGATCCCGAGGCCGATAACATCTTCTGCGCTTACCTTAGCCTGTTGAAGGACAGCAGGCACCGATTCACGCAGAACATCAAAATAATCCCCGGGATGCTGCAAGGCCCAGTCTGCTTCAAGCGCTGTACCTCCAGGAAGTTCCTCATCCATCACACCATGTCTGTAAGCGGTAACATTTGTGGCAATCTCTTCACCGGAAGCAGCTTCCACAAGCAAAACCCGCCCGGATTCCGTTCCATAATCAATTCCGATAACATATTTTTTCTGCAAAACAGCAGCCTCCTTTGGTCTATCGCTCTTTTTTAGAATAGTACTACACTTTTTCGGGAAACGCACAAAAAATTAATCTCACCCCTGCTTCAAAACCCTCAAAAACACTTCCATTGCCTTCGTCTGAAATTCCGTATCCTGTGTCACGAGCGTGAACTGCCGCTGGACCGGAAAGCCCGGCAGATCAAGGACCTTAAGCGTTCCTAAAGCAAGCTCCTTCCGTATCGTCCATGTGGAGAGAAACGAAACACCGAGCCCTGCCTCGACCGACTCTTTAATGATCTGCGTGCTCCCGAACTCCATCACTGAACCTGGAGTAAATCGATGGTCAGCAAACATCTGCTCGGTTGCTTCACGCGTTCCGGACCCCTGCTCCCGTACGATCCACGTTTCATCCTCAAGATCAGAAAACGAAACCACTTCCTTCTGAGCCAGCGGATGTCCAGCTGAAACAACGACCACGAGACTATCCACAGAAAAACGCTCCATCGCCACGTGCTCATCTGTCATCTTTCCTTCAATGATTCCCACATCGATATGCCGGGATGCCACTTGGTGAACAATTTCGCGGGTGTTGCCGATCATGATGGACGGGTTGATCTGCGGGAACTCCGCACGGATCGTAGCAATGATGTGAGGCAGAATATACTCACCAAATGTGTAACTGGCCCCGATGCTCAGCTTTCCGCTTGGCTGGCTCATTAAGTCAGCGACAAGCACATTCATCTTTTCATAGAGCGACAGGATTTCCTTGGCATGATGGTAGACAATTTCTCCAGCCTTCGTCATCTGCACCATCTTGTTATTCCGTTCAAGCAGTTTCGCATTCATTTTACTCTCTAAGTTTTTGATATAACGGCTCACCGCCGGCTGGGTGATATGCAAAACTTCCGCCGCATGCGAAAAATTGGCTTTTTCCACGACCGTCACAAATACATGCAGTTCCTGATCCACTGTCTTTCCCTCCGGTTTTTAAACATCTGTTTAAATCCTAGTTTGGTACATTTATAACAAATTAGTTATCATCACTATCCAAAAAAGTGATTTTACTTATACTACCCCCAAGAGTAACATGGAAGTACACAGGAGGAAAGACTTATGGAATACTCTGAAACTTCAGCTCACATCGTAAAAAGCCCGCGCCTTCAATGGCTTGCCGGCATCGCTTTTACCTTTTTTATCGCATTGCTGGGATTAGGCTTATCCAAACTGCCCGGATTCGATCACATCGGACCGCTTGCCAGTGCCATCCTGATTGCCGTTGGTTACCGGCAAGTTTCCGGCTATCCTGAAAAACTCCGATCAGGCATTGAGTTCTCAGCGAAAAAGCTGCTGCGTTTTGCGATTATTTTATATGGATTAAAACTGAACATCGACGTTATTTTTCACCAAGGACTGCCGCTTTTGGTCCGGGGCATCGGAACCGTTGCCTTCTCCATTGTTGTAATGTACGCACTGTCCAAATGGCTAAAAGCAGACGCGTCCATCTCCCTGCTGCTCGGCATCGGTACAGGAGTATGCGGAGCAGCGGCCATTGCGGCCATCTCACCAATCGTAAAATCAAAGGAAGAAGACACGGCGATCAGCGTCGGCATCATTGCCTTGATGGGAACACTATTTTCCATTCTCTATACCGTACTCCGGCCCTTGCTTCCCTTGTCGGACACCAATTATGGGATGTGGGCGGGCATCTCTTTGCATGAGATTGCCCATGTGGCATTGGCCGGAGCACCTGCCGGCCAGGATGCTCTCGAAGTGGCCTTGCTTGCCAAACTGGGGCGCGTCTTCCTGCTCGTCCCGCTCTGCTTCATCTTTATGTATGGGATGAAAAAGCGCTCACCGGAAAAACAGAAAAACTCCGCAAAGGTAGAGTTTCCGTGGTTTCTCATCGGATTCATCATCACGAGTCTGATCGGCAGCTATGTGCTGGGAGACATCATTCCCATCCCTTCACAAGTGCTGGACGACATCTCAAATGTCAGCACCTATTTTCTTACGATGGCGATGGTCGGCCTGGGCTTGAACGTCAGCTTCAGTACACTTAAAAACCGTGCGCTGCGTCCGCTGATTGCCATGGCATTGACCTCAATTCTTTTATCCGTGCTTACCTTCTTCACTTTATAAACCTTCTTGGAATCTCCTTTCAAGAAGGTTTTTTTATGCATGAAAAAGCCTTGTCTGTTATATTTAACAATGTGTAATAATTCAAACTGAAAAGGTTTGTCAGCGACAAGATATTCAAGGAAGCAAACGACGACTCTCCGGAGTGTACCTAGACGTACATGAGGAAGAGGAGGAGTGTACTGACGAAGAAGATCGCCGTTGATCACAAACCGATACAAGGAGTTATATCTATGAAAAAACCCTGGATCCGGCAAGTGACCGTCGTTGTGCTTGTCTGGATGACGTATATGTTTTCGTTTGTGGACAGGCTGTCGTGGCCGCCTGTCCTTCCGCTCGCTGCAAAAGAGATGGGACTGACGGCCGCGCATGCAGGAAGCTACATGACCGCTTTTTACATAGGATATGTGATCACCCAGTTCCCGGGCGGCGTGCTGACCGACCGGTTCGGCTATCGAAAAGTACTGCTCAGTTCCTATTTTATGATGGGCATCTTTACTCTCACCATGTCGACGGTACAATCCTTTGAGCAGGGATTTGTCTTCCGCCTGCTGGCAGGGCTCGGCTCAGGCGCCATCTTTTCCGCATCACTGGCTGCTATATTCGATCACATCTCACCTAAAAGAAGAGGTGTGGCGATTGGCTTTTTTATGACGGCAACGTCGCTTGGCGTCACTGTCGTTAACTTGTTTGTTCCGACAGTCGCTGCCGCTCATGGCTGGCGTTCTGCCTTTATCGCCGCGGGGCTGCTGCCTATCGCGGGCATCGTGCTCAGCTTCTTTTTCCTAAAAGAAACCAGGAGCTATGGAAGAACAAAGAAATCCGTATCCTCCATGAGTGAGATCCTCACAGTACTGAAAAATAAAAACCTCATCCTTGCAGGAATTGCAGGTTTTGGAGGCCTTTGGGCCACATGGGGAACGGCAACCTGGGCGAATGCATACTTGAACCATTCGCTTCACCTTTCGCTCGTTTCAGCAGGCAAAATGATGGCGGTTTATGGCATGGCCGGTCTTTTATGCAAGCCGCTGATCGGCTTCGTATCCGACTACATGAACAAAAAGACGATCGCGTTTTGGGCATTATTTTTATTTGCCCCCGTGCTGGTTTGGTTTGGTGTAAACACACATACAGGGATTCTCTTCACAATCACTGCGATTCTCGGTGTCACCGCGTTCATCTACAGTCCGGTCATGACCGCGATTATTGGCGAGCTGGTAGAAGAACGGCTCGTCGGGACAGCGATGGGCCTCGTCAACGCGATCTGGCAGCTCGGCTCGCTCATCTCGCCGCTTGTCGTCGGCATGGTGGTGGATGCGACTTTCAGCTACTTCTATGGATTCCTTGTGCTCGCTGCCGGTCCTTTAATCGGTGCCATCATGATGCTCTTTGTCAAAACCAAAGCGAAACAGGCAAAAAACTGGAAGGCTGCCTAAACATACATAACAAAAGCCGCTCATCCCCCATGAGCGGCTCTTTTTTATTAAGGAAGCTGTTTCAGAAGACGGTGAAGTCGATCCGGAAAGTTCGTAAAAAACATTCCCGTTACACCCTAGTTGATCAGACGCTGCATATCAGCGGTTTCGTTCACTGTGTACGGTTGAAGCTGAAGCCCCCTGTTTACTACTTACTACTTTTTGAACATAATTTTGATTTAGGGTCTGAATAAAACCAACCCCCTCAAGGAATAAAAAAATTTTCTCCATTACATCAAGTCAGGAAAATAGTAACAGAAAATTGTATCCATCTTAAGCGTCGGTAAAGGTTTTATGAAGCAAGGCAAAAACGATCAATCCGTTCTGTGCATATACTATTCAGTCTTCCTCTGATGGGGGAAAATTTTGCGGCAGGAAGGTGAGTGCCATGGTGAGGGGTTATATTTTCGACTTGGATGGAACGGTGTATCTCGGTGACCGCCTTATTCCCGGTGCGGCAGAAGCCATTCATCACCTGAAAACACGGGGTGACAAAGTGTTGTTCGTCACCAATAAATCGATCGCGACACGTCAGGATTATGTGAGGAAGCTGCGGAAATTCGGCATCGATGTTTCGTTGCAGGAGGTCATCAATTCCAATTACATTACGGCGTTATATCTTCGTGAAGTACTTGTTCCCGGAGAGAAGGTCCTTGCTCTTGGGGAAGCTCCCCTCCTGTCAGAACTTCAGGAGTTCGTCATCCCTTTAACCGAAAATCCTGCAGAGGCAGCTTATGTAGTACTGGGCTGGGACCGGGAATTTAACTATGAAAAATTGAATCTTGCATTTCAGGCCTGTCTTCATCAGGCAAAGGTGATCGCGACCAATCCTGACCGGACATGTCCCATGGAAAATAACCAGCAGCTGCCTGACTGCGGTGCCATGATCGGCGCATTGGAAGGGGCCACAGGAAAACCTATTGATCTGGTCGTCGGCAAGCCGTCCAGCTATCTGGCGGAGGTGGCCGTGAAAAAGATACTATTACTTGAATACGAGGATTGTTATATGATCGGTGACAGGCTGGAAACGGACATTAAGATGGCCAATGAAAGCGGAATGAACAGCGTCCTCGTCTTAACCGGCATTTCCAACAGAGAGATGGCAGCCACCTCCCCCTACAAACCAACGTATATACTGGAAAGCATTAAAAATATTACCAGCTTGTAGTCCAAACAGAAAACCTCAACCCCTGTAAGCTCTTGGCATCCAGTGTTCAGGAGCTATTTTTATGTTCATTCAAGACCGCATAACGGTATAAACATCCTTTAAAAACGCATCGTAATCCATATCATAAGCAATAATGGAAAAATCATTGTCACCCGGATTAATGACCGGATGCTCCCTAAAGTCAGCAACGGTGATACCTTTTCCGAAAATGGACGAGTTTTCAACAATCTGGACATTCCGTTCTACGTACTTAAAAATCGACGGATTGACAAGAGCACTGACAGGAACCAGGTCATGAATAGGAGCTCCCCTCAGGCCGGGGCGCTCCTTTTTATAAAAGGTATAATAAAACTCATAAATCCGGCGAAGAAAATGTCCCGAAGTGTCTTCAGAGTCTTTTATCAAAGATTGAACAAATTGAGGAGTAGCAATTGCTTTTTCCGTCACGTTAAGCGGGAATAAACTTACGGCTAAGGGACTCGTATGATTGATCACGATACTCGCTGAGGTAGGGTCGCCAAAAATATTGGCTTCGGCATACGGTGTGACATTGCCCCGTACAAGAAAGGCACCGCCCATCACATAGATGTTTTGAACCAGATTCAATAACTCCGGATGTAAAATAAAGGCCATCGCCAGCGAAGTAAGCCGGCCAATATTGACGATCGAGACAGGCTCCGTCGACTCTTTAATAACGGTAAAAATATTGCTGAAATTATATAAGGCTTTAGGCATCTCCTCAGGTATAACCGTGCCCAGGCCTTCCGCTCCATGAACATAAGGAAAAAATTCAGGCTCCGTCCCCAGCACAGGCCGGCTTGCTCCTGAAATAATCGGGATATGATCTGAGTTCGTCATCGTTAAAATGTACTGGGCGTTCCGGATCGCCCGGTCCCTTGAAACATTCCCATAGTCCGCAACAATACCGATCACCTTGATCTGGGGATGCTTCAACGCATAAATAAGAGCAAACGCATCATCTATCCCTAAATCGGTAAAAAACAAGACATTCATGGTCCGCCTCCTAGCCCCCCGATACTTAACCATTTTTATCTTATGTATCGATACAGCCTTCAGTTACTGCACACAAAAATATCCATTTTCTCTGGTTGCAACAGGAAAATGGACATAGTGCAAAATGAAAGGCGGGCGCAGGTTTAAACGATTGTTTAAATATTTAGGCGGGAAAAGCAGCTAGCTGCTAAGACGCTTCTCCTTCCTATTCTTCAACGGGACCATCATCCTGCCAATCCTGTAACACACAAATCCGAGCATCCCGCCGATCGTATTTAAGATTAAGTCATCCACATCAATGCTCCTGCTCATTTCAAGGAGCTTGAAAAAGCCTAAAGTCAGCTGAAGCAACTCGATGAAAAAACTCGTTAAAAATACTCCGGTGATGACTCTTTTCCAGGAACCCATCTTGAATATTACAGGCAGGTAGATGCCCATCGGAAACAGCAGCAGCACATTGAAAAATGACAGCTTGACCGAGTTCCAAAAGAACCAGTCAAATCCATTATTCTTATAATTCTGGTACCAATCTGACAAAAAATGAAAAGGCACTGACTGCAAAAGAAGCTGAAAAGGCTGGTCCGACCGGGGAACAACAATGCCTCCAGTAACCAGCTGAAGTACATTTATGATGTAAAAAAGGAAGGAATAAAAAATAATCCGATGCAACAGCCTCTCCTTCTTATGAAGAAACATGTCCACCACAACAAATAAAAGCAAAAACACAGACCCGATCCAGGCCAAATTCACTACCCTGTACACCACAACACATCCCTTTCTAATCTGATCCCGATGTCAGTTTAGCCTATTTTTACAAATGCTTTACTCCTTAAACACTCGTTTAAAAACAAGTATATTTTACCATAAATTGTATACATTTTAGAGGTAAGACTTGATTGAAAAGACCTAAAGGGGTGTTGGGATGTCAGAATCTAAAACCGTCGTACAACAAAATACCGTGGTCGTTGCCAGTACGAAAAGTGTCGGCTTGTCCTTGGTACTAACCTTTCTATTTGGCTCTCTCGGCATGTTTTATTCTACAATCGCAGGTGCCATTATCATGCTGATTATTGAAGGCGTTGTCGGTGTCCTCACACTGGGATTCGGCTTGTTGATCACCCATCCCATCTGCATGATCTGGGGAGCCGTCGCAGCCCATAACTACAATAAACGGCTGCTGAATCATTAAGTTTTTTATTTTTGATCTATCAGTTACGGGCAGCACATTGCTGCGCTGCCCCCGTTCTCCTGACTACTGCAGCTCATCACTCGCTTTAGGCTGTGTGAAGAAAAAGATAAAGATAATTAAGGGCAGGGCCAGCAGGAAAACACCCGTCGCAGAGGGTTTAACCGTTGGAATATCCGTTAATGAAAGAGCCACCTTATCACTCCTTTTTGGGAGATTCTATACCACTATATTTTACTGACAGGCTCTCTGTACTTTTTTCAAAGAATTTAAGGTTGTCTTGGATTCCCATCGCCTACCTTTACGAATAGGATAACGGGTGAGGGTGTGAAAAAAAATGGGGAAAACAGCTGACAGAATTGACAGCGAATTACAGATAATAGCCGCACTTCAGCGAGGGTTGAATCTGGCAACTGCTGCCTTGCTGCTGACTGGACAAATTACGATCATCGGGGTATTTGTGACCCCAGGGGGATTTCGCCCATCTTTAGCGGGACCATTAACCGGAGACACACGCCTGGAGGGCATTAATGGCAACCAGGCTGCCACCACTCTTATTGATGTAATTGACATCGGCCTCGCCATCCTGCTGATTGCCGATCAAATCCGTGTGACAGGAAGCTTCATCGGTTCCGCTCGCTTTACCATCAACGTCAGCGGCCCCATTTTCGGCGTTCCAAAACCTGTACCCACCCTTCCCTCCATCAGGCGTGAGTCCGCGTTCTTCCAAAAGGTCGTTTCCAGGCATTTTAATGTGGATCCGGAGGTTTTTAGACAGGGAATGCCCTTTCATAAAGGGAGTGACAAATAATATTTCCTATCCTTAAAGCTTCCTGAATGCGGAACGTTAAGGGACAAAAGTAACCGTTTTGCAGCGCTTGTAGATGATAATTGAAGAAACTCTTTTAGTTTTCTATTCGTAATCTCAGATCCTAATAAAAGGATATAATCTTCAAGCGCGGTATAATGCACTAATTTGTCATAATGATCACAATTCATACATTTCCATCCTTGTCTGGACCTGGACATGGAAAAGCTCAAGCAGACAGGGCATAGTATACCTTTGAGAATCTCCTGATAGGAAATTTGAAAGCGGTTAAGGATATCGGCGTCATGCGGATATTCATTTTTGATAAGCAGATTTGTTAAATACTGAATTTCTGTTTCCGTGACAGCATCCTTTTTGTATCGTTGTTCAAGATCTTTAATGAGTTCAATTAGGTTAGAAAGGTGAGTAACTTTTCGTGAGACTCCAGTTGAGGAAGATCTGATGAGGGTATGCGGGCTGCTTACTACAACGATGGTTTCAATTGGGATTTGATGGCGAAATCCCATGGAGGAAAGCCATGTTTGAAGCTGGGTTTTATGACGTGCAACCTGAAGGATCGGGTCAGGAAATGCTTCCTCTTTATCCATTGAGGTTCGTATAAGCTGTTTAAATTCCTGATCAAACTGGAGAGTACCAGAGAAGTTCTTTACTTCTAAAATAAGAAGGAAATGCGGGGAGATCAGAAGGGTGTCTATTTGAAAAAAATGAGAGCCATCATAAAGTCTAAGATCAAACAAAATAATATACTTATTTGGGGGCAGATAACTTAATGAATATTCTACAGACTGCTCTCCCCGGTATCCAGCCTTTCTCCTGGCCAGCTGCCGTTCGATCTCACTTCGTTGAGGATGATTGGATGGCAATCTTCGAAGTAAAGCCTCTAACTTTCTTATAATCAGCGGTACTTTTAGCTCCTTTACAATCAAACCAATCACATCCTTTTACATAATTTTAGAGAAGGCCTCTCTTCTGTGAAGAGTGGCCAATTTATTTTTTAGGCTTACTGGCGCGTTTGGACTTTTTACTGGCGCAGTCAAGTAAAATACTGGCGTATATGCGATATTTACTGGCGCGTTCACCAAAATTGCTGGCGCAAAAGCGATATTTACTGGCGGCACTGAATTCCGACCTCTCTGAGGCGCCTCATTTCTCCTTCAATTCTCCCCAAACTTCTACAATATCGTCCGAATATCCCACAGTTCCGGGAAGAACCGCTGGTCGAGCACCTTCTTCAAATAGCCGACACCAGAGGAACCGCCCGTACCCATCTTAAACCCTATGATTCTCTCAACCGTCTTCATGTGGCGGAATCGCCATTGCTGAAGCCAGTCTTCAATATCTACGAGTTTCTCGGCGAGCTCGTACAGATCCCAATATTGTTTTGGATTACGGTAGACGGTGGTCCACGCCTGGCGAATCGTTTCATTCTCTTGATACGTGCGCGTCACGTCACGATTCAGCACTTCCTCATCAATCGCCAAGCCCGCTTTGTGCAACGCCCGAATCGCCACATCGTACAATCCCGGAGCTTCATAAGCCTTCTTCAACTCAACTAACAGCTCAGGATCCTTTTCATAGATCTTCAGCACATGCGGCGTCTTATAACCGAGTGCGAACTCGATCATCCGATATTGATACGACTGGAACCCGGACGCCTGTCCCAGCGAATCACGGAACTCCATGTATTCGGAAGGTGTCATCGTGGAAAGCACGTCCCACGCCTGAATGATCTGTGACTGCGTTTTTGATACCCTCGCCAGCTTTTTGAACGCACTGGACAAGTCATCGTTCGTGATCGACTCAATCGCTGAGTGCATTTCGTGCAGGATGAGCTTCATCCACAGCTCGCTCACCTGATGAATAACGATGAACAGCACCTCGTCATGGTGGCCGGACAGCCGGCGCTGTGCCGATAAGATTTTATCAAGCTGCAAATATTCGCCGTACGTCATATTATTTTTAAAATCCGTATGGATGTTCGTCTCCGAGCTTGTTGCATTCACATCTGGCTGATCATTTTTGTTCAGCATGCAAAATCCCCCTTTGTCATGTTAACGCTTTCATTCATCCCTACTCATCATACCTTATCCTGCCAGAACATGACCACATGCTTTTATTAAACAGTCGTTTAATTGCTATAATAAAAACAACAGTACATAGAGAAAAGGAGCCAGGCCATATGAATAATTTTTTGTCCCAGCACGCTCATGAACAGCTCGATCACGAAATGGTCATGATCGAAGTGAATCTAGATGACTGCAGCAGTGAAGTTCTCGCTTATACGATGGACCAGCTGCTCGCTGCCGGTGCCAATGATGTGTATTATACGTCCATCTATATGAAAAAAAACCGCCCGGCGTATAAACTGTCTGTGCTTACCTCCCCAACCAAACAGCAAGAACTCGAAGAGATTATTTTTAAAGAAACGACCAGCTTTGGCCTTCGATTTTTTCCTGTATCCTGTCACCGTCTCGGAAGGGAATTCTACAAAGCAAAAACACAATGGGGAGAGGTTACTGTCAAGATCGGAATCTATCAGGGAGAGCGTATTAAGTTTTCACCCGAATTTGAGGAGTGCAGGGCTCTTGCTGAAAAGCACAACCTCCCTCTGCAGCTGATTTATGACGAGGCGAAATCCATCGCGATCAGCCAAAACAAATAAAAAAATCCCGCCCTTTTAAGAAAGAAACAGGATCTCACAGAGATAATAGATTCCAAAGATGACGCTCAGTATACCGGTGCTTTGCGTTAATAACAGATTAAGCTTCTTATGGTCTGAAGCCCAGGAATAAGGCATGCCGATCAGCAGTGTAGCGAGCACCATACTTAAGAGTGTTCCGGCACCAAAGACAAGTAGATACAAAAAGCCCATATACTTGTCCTCAATCGTGCTCAGGAATAAATAAGCGACACCGGTACTCCCTGCAAGGCCATGCAGTAAACCAACAATAAGCGGTCTCAGCATCCATCTGTTTTTCTCACGGGATGCAGCATGTTCATGTGTCTTGCCCATACTCAAAGAGTAGAACGCCTTTACTCCGAGGTAAATGATCATGACGCCTACAATGCTCTCAAGGAGCTTTTCAACAGAATGAGAGATTAGGAGGTCGAAATAAATAATAGCGCTGCCGATCACAAGGATGGTCGTCATATGCCCGAGACCCCACCAGGCACCAACAAGTGCGGAAAACCGGGCTTTCTTCTTTTCACTGACGATCGTCGTCACCGCCACAATGTGGTCCGGATCAAGGGCATGCTTTAATCCGAGCAGCAGCGCCATGACTAAAATGGTTGTAAACTCCATATGTAATCTCCTATTCTCTTTTTTGCTTATTTTCTCATAATTGTCGTCAATTTACCAAGCCCTTCTACCTCTACGGTAACCTCATCTCCGTCCTTGAGCCAGAATCTTTCGCCCTCCGGTTCACCCATAATCACGCCTTCAGGTGTACCCGTTAAAATAAGATCGCCGGGACAGAGGGTCATATGCTGTGAAACATAGCTGATGATCTCTTCACAGGAAAAAACCATATCAGCCGTATTGGAATCTTGGCGTACCGTTCCATTTAAGACAGTCTTCAACCCTAATTGATTAGGATCTTCTATCTCATCACTGCTCACAAGATAAGGCCCAGCTGGACTGAAGCCATCACACGTTTTACCGAGCAGCCATTGTCCTGTTTTAAACTGAAGATCCCTTGCCGACAGGTCGTTGGCCGTGCAATAGCCATAAACATAATTTCTCGCTTCATCCACTTCCACATTGCGGGCTGTTCTCCCAATCACCACGCCCAGTTCGACTTCGTAATCCACCTGGAGAGAACGCTCCGGTATTTTCACTTCCTGAAGATGTCCCGCCAGGGCGTTGCTGAATTTGCTGAAAAGGATAGGTGTTTCAGGCAGTGCCATGTTGGACTCTTCGGCGTGCTTTTTATAATTCAGACCGACACAAATGATCTTCTGCGGAGAAACGACACAAGGACCGAGCGTAAGGGAATCCTCGGGATAAAACGTGCCTTCACGAAACGCAAGCTCCGTTTCTGCCAGTCTTTGAAGAGCCTCTTTCCCCTTTTCTCCCTGTAAAATCAGCTCATCAACGGTAACTGGAATGCCTTCAGTATCCGCCATCAATAGACGGACAGCTTCCTTTACATCCAAAATGCCCCGCTCGGTTTTAACCCCAAGCGCCCATTCCCCATCTTTTTTAAACGTTATTGTTTTCATGTGCAATGCTCCTTTTTAAATGAAATAGGAGGGTTACATAACTGTAACCCTCATCTTTATTATCCTTTGACAAACACGGTTTTAATTGATGTGTAGAATTCAATGGCTGCCTGTCCCTGTTCTCTGGAATGAGAGCTTGACTGCTTCATGCCACCGAATGGAGCCTGAAGTTCCACACCAGCCGTTTCTGCGTTAATCCGTACAAGCCCCGCATCCATATCATTGATGAAAGAGAGCATGTGGCTGATGTTGGTCGTGTAGATGGAAGCACTTAAGCCATATTCCACATCGTTCGCAAGCTCGATCGCTTCTTCCAGCGTACTTACTTTAATTAATGCAAGTACAGGTCCAAAGATTTCTTCCTGAGAGATGGCCATGCCCGTCTCTACATTTTCAAAGATAGCCGGTTCCACATAAAAGCCGTCTTTTGTATCAGCTTCGGTAAGCTGACGTCCTCCATAAACAAGCGAAGCCCCTTCTGCCTGGCCTTTTTCAATATATGACAATACGGTTTCAAGCTGTTTTTCGCTCGCACAAGGGCCCATCCATGTTTCTCCGTCAAGTCCAGGACCCACCTTGAGCTCTCTAACTTTAGCCAGCAATTTTTCTTTAAAAGATTCATAGACATCCTCGTGGATGATGACCCTGCTCGTCGCTGTGCATTTTTGCCCCGTTGAGCGAAGTCCGCCGCTGATCGTACCGTCTACGGCAAGATCAAGGTCTGCATCTGCTGCAATAATAACCGGGTTCTTTCCGCCCATTTCAAGCTGATATTTGGCTCCGCGTGAGAGCGCGGCCTGTCCGATCGCTTTTCCTGTAGCATTTGAACCGGTAAAAGTAATTCCATTCACATCCGGGTGATCCACGATCGCCTGTCCGACCACAGAGCCGGTGCCTGTCACCATGTTTACAACTCCGGCAGGAATACCCGCTTCAGCGAGGCATTCGATGACCTTAACGGCGGTTACCGCTGCTTCTTGTGCCGGTTTAATCACAATCGCGTTTCCGTAGATGAGGCCAGGCGCCATTTTCCAGATGGGAATCGCGACCGGGAAGTTCCATGGCGAGATGACGCCAACTACCCCAAGAGGGACTCTTGTTGTGAACATCAGAGCTTCACTGTCGCTTGAAGGAATCACATCACCGGTCTTGCGCATCCCTTCACCCGCATAATAGCGAAGGATGGCAACGCCTCTTAACGTTTCTCCTTTTGCTTCAGCGAAGGTTTTCCCCATCTCATTCGTCATCGTCTCTGCAATTTCATCCGCCCGGCTTTCCATGATGTTTGCGGCTTTATACAGGAATTCTCCGCGTGCCGCTCCGGAAAGCTTCTTCCACGCCGCTTGTGCGCGTTTAGCAGCAGCTACGGCTTGATCGACATCTTCCTGCCCCGAACGCTGAACGCGGCCTACTGTTTCATTTTTATTGGCGGGGTTGATGCAAGGGATCGTTTCATTCGTGGACGCTTCCACCCATTCACCGTTCACATAGTTCAGAAAGGTTTTCACTTGTGTTTGTACCGTCATTGTTCATCTCTCCCTTTTATTATTTAAGCTTTGTTAAGCATTAGTTGAAGGCGGCTCAATCACACCCCGCCTAAAAACAACACCATTGGCTAGCAGCCCTATTAAAACGTCGGCCCGATTCTCCAAATACCAAAGTCATGCTGTTTCAGCACTTCCGATTTTGTCAGTTTTCCTGAAGACACCTCTTTGATCTCGTCAAAAATCCGTCTGCCGGCCGCCTGAATCGTTTCTTCTCCTTCAATGATGGTTCCTGCATTAAGGTCCATGTTGTCCCTCATTTTTTCAAACATGGCAGTGTTCGTTGAAATCTTAATAACTGGAGCAATCGGTGATCCTGTCGGTGTGCCACGTCCGCTCGTAAAAAGAACGACCTGTGCTCCTCCAGCGACCATACCTGTCAGCTGCTCAATGTCATGTCCGGGGGTATCCATCCAAACAAGACCCTTTTTCGTCGGATACTCCGCATAATCAATGAGTTCCTGAAGTGGCCTGCTGCCGGATTTATTGGACGCGCCAAGCGACTTTTCTTCAAGTGAACTGAGGCCGCCTTCAATGTTTCCGGGACTTGGATTACCGGTTCGGATATCAACCCCCATCAGGATGGCTCTGCTTTCCATCTTTTCAATCACTTCATACACCCGCTTGGCTACCTTTTCATTTACGGCTCTTTTCGCCAATAAATGTTCGGCCCCGATCAGTTCGGTCGTCTCTGCCAGAATCGCCGTTCCGCCAGCATCCACGACGAGGTCACTAACCACCCCCACTGCAGGGTTTGCTGAAAGGCCAGAGCAGGCGTCTGATCCTCCGCACTCGGTCCCGATGATCAATTCACTGAAATCAAAGGGTTCCCTGCGCTGTGCGGAGGCGTCCTGAACCATTTTTGCCGCTACCCTTGCTCCCTCAGCGATCGTCATCAAAGTTCCGCCATGATCCTGAATGGAAACAACCTCCACCGGTTTGCCGCTCTTGGCAATTTCGCCGGCAACACTTCTTGCCTGATGAGTCTCACAGCCAAGTCCAAGAACCACCACACCATAAACGTTCGGGTTCAGCCCCATCCCTACATACGTGCGAAATGTCTGATCATAATCCTCTCCCACCTGTGCACAGCCGTGCTGATGGATAAAGCTGACTGTTCCCTGCACCAGTTCCGTAATTTGTTTTGCCGCCTGGGTGGCGCACGTAATCGTAGGCAAGATCAGCACATGATTGCGCACGCCTACTTTCCCGTCCGGCCGCCTGTATCCAAGCAGTTCGTTGTTAAGCTCCGGATTCAACTTTATCTCCCCTTCCTCTTATGCCTTCCAGATTATGAACGTGAACATGCTCTCCTATTCCAATATCAGCAACCGCCCGGCCGATGACTTCGCCGTATTTCAAGATCTCCTCGCCTTGTCCAATCGCCTTTACCGCGAATTTGTGGCCAAAACGAATGTCGTGCTTCAGTTCCACCTCTTGTTCTTTGTCTTCACATCGGACAAGGAGCAGTGCCCCTTGCGGAAGATCCATTAAGGCGATCGCTACATGATCAAGCGGCTTCATCATCATTGTTTTATAGTTCATACCCACATACCTCCTTTTAAGAAAAGCGCAAGCGCCTTGCTAAGGTCCGGCAAGCGCTGGAGCTCTTTACACGCCACTTACCAAACCGGACCTCCCTGAAAATTCAGTCTTTTTAAGGTCTAGCGAGCTGCTGCAATCTTGCTTTCCTGCTTTTTCACAGGGTTGTTCAAAACACCGATCGAAGAAATCTCAATCTCAATCCGGTCGCCGTCCTTTAAGGTAAAGTCGTTAGGAGGCACAATGCATGTACCTGTCAGTAAAACCGTTCCGTCAAACAAGTCGTTGTCACGGGCAAGAAACTCTACCAGCTCGTCAAATCGTCTCTTCAGCTGCTTCGTATTCGCCGATCCATCCACTATCTTTTCCTCCGCCCTGTAGATTCGGCACGCGAGATCAAAGGAATACGGATCGTCTACCGCATCAGCCAGTAAGATGACCGGACCGATGGCACACGAATGCTTCCAAACCTTGGCCTGGGGTAAATACAGAGGATTTTCACCTTCAATGTCCCGGCAGCTCATATCGTTCCCCGCCGTATACCCGAGCACCTTTCCGCTCTTGCTCAGCACCAGCCCAAGCTCCGGTTCAGGAATCTGCCAGTCGGAATCACTGCGCAAATAGACGGGCTGTCCAGGGCCAACCGTTCTTGCTGCCGTTGACTTAAAGAAGATTTCCGGGCGTTCTGCTTCGTATACTTTGTCGTAAAACGTGTCTGCATCCAATTTTCCTGCGGTGGCTTCATAATTTCTGGCGTCCTTGCTCTTCTCATACGTCACACCCGATGCCCATACTTCCGGTGCCGTTATCGGAACGGCCAGCTGGAGCTGCTCCAGCGTTTCTTCGATCGGCCCCTGCCCTGCGATCAGATCTTGAACATAGTGAAGCGGGGTTTTCCCTGATTGTTCAGAGGCATAGATCATATCCATAAAGTCAGGATAAGGGAGGTCATAGATTCTTTCATCATTTGCCAGCGCCGCCAGAGTGTAAGTCCCTTTTTCTCTTTCATAACGTAAAATTCGCATTGGTCGCTCTCCTTTTGTTTTATATTATAAAACCGTGTTTTCGTTATTAGGCACACTCCTGCAATACGGAGTGCCGACAGGATCAGCTGGAAGAGGCTTTTACACCGAACCCGAGCTCATGTGAAATTTTATCTGCCGTATCCTTCAGCATACTGAAAACCTCGTTTACCGCTTTTTTATTGATTCGGTGAACAGGCTGCGACATGCTGATGGCGGCGATGACGTTCCCTGAGTGATCCCTGACCGGTACAGCAATACAGGATACTCCCGGTTCATTTTCCTGATTATCAACGGCATAGCCTTCTTCTTTAACTTTATCAAGTTCAGCCAAAAAATCTTTTTCATTCGTAATCGTTTTAGGAGTCTGGCTGATGTACTCATAATCTTTTAGGATAGATGCCAGCTCGTCCTGGCCTTTAAAAGCGACGAGCGCTTTTCCGACAGCACTGCAGTGAACAGGAATCCTGCGCCCGATTCTGGAGTATAGAATAGTAGCCGCAGAACCTTCTACCTTATCGATGTAAACGCCTTCTTTTCCGTCTAAAATAACGAGATGGATCGTGTTCCCCGTTTGCATTGAAAGTTCCATTAAATGCTTTTTAGCGACAGAACGGATGTCCAGATTATGAATGACAAAGTTCCCGCGTTCGAACAGCTTCATCCCAAGCTTGTATTTTCCATTTTCCAAGTTTTGTTCAATATATCGATAGTGCTGCAATGTTTTTAATAGCGAATGAACGGTGCTTTTATGAAGATTCATTCTTGAACTGATATCCGTAATCTTCAATTCGGTCTCATATTCATCAAAAAGATCCAGGATTCGAAGTGCACGGTCTACAGACTGAATAATTGGCATTTTTCAATCACCCTTTAACAGAAGTTTAGTAGGTTTGTCTTTTTCCTAATAGTAACATACCTCATATTGGAAAGACTCTAATTAACGCATATTGTCAGATAGGGAGAGTGATTGGCGTGCACCATTAACGATGGAAACAAATTGCTCAGCGGTTCGCTGAATACGGGTATAATCTTTTGTTTGAACAGCTTCAGCATGGACGAGGCTGCCTCCTACCCCAACTGCAGCAGCACCCGCCTCAATATAGGAGGCTGCATTATCAAGGTGGATTCCCCCTGTTGGAACGACTGGTACGTGCGGAAAAGGAGCTTTGACGTCTTTTACAAATTGAGCACCTAAAACAGAGGCAGGGAAGAGCTTGACCATATCAGCTCCCCATTCAATGGCTTGAATCATTTCTGAAGGGGTCATAACTCCCGGCATCACCACTTTTCCATAGCGGAGCGCCATTCGGATAACCTCCTCATGCAAGGATGGACTAAATAAGAACTCTGCACCGCTTTGGATGGCGAGCCTCGCAGATTCACTGTCAATCACCGTACCCGCCCCGACGATCGCACGGCCTTTCAGCTGATCAGACAACTCCTCTATCACAAGGAAGGCGTCTGGAGAATCGACCGTAACTTCAATGGCACTGACTCCTCCGTCTACTAGGCTTTCAGCGATAGGAATGATTTGTTCTCTCGGCATTCGGCGTATCACTGCTATAATGCCGCTTTCCGTTAATTCTTCAAGCAATTTCACTTTTGGCAGCATGCGATGCCTCCTTTTTCCTCATCTAGGGATTTCCTCATTATCCCGTATGATTTGTTCAAAATACGGGTAGCCTTCCACATCTCCAGAAACGGTTACAGCATAGGCGCCTACACGATTCCCCAGCCTCACAGCCTCCTGATACGTCCATCCTCTTAACAGACCCGAAAGAAAACCTGCAGCAAAACCGTCTCCCGCCCCAATGGGATCCACCATGCGTGAAACAGGGAAACCTTCTATATATCCCCTTTCACTGCCATTATCATAATAGGCTCCTTCAGCTCCTAATTTCACAACAACGGCTTTGCTCCCATTCTTCAAAAGCATCCGGGCAACTTCTTCAGGCTGAGATTTGCCGGTCATTAAAATCCCTTCTTCTATTCCAGGAAGGACAATATCACATCGAGAAGCGATTTCAATTAAGGTTTCTTTTGCCTGTTCCTTACTCCAAAGCTTCAACCGGATATTAGGGTCAAAAACAACCATAACTCCGTGCCGTTTTGCCATCGCAATGGCATGGAAAACAAGATCTCGGCAGCTGTCGCTTAACGCCGGAGTAATACCCGTTAGATGCAGATACTTTGCCTTGGATAGATAGTCTTCGTCCAAGTCTTCCGGAGACATCCTGCTGGCAGCGGAACCTGAACGGTAATAGTAGACCTTTGGTTCTTGTTCTGTACGTTTTCCTTTAAAAAAAATGGCTGTAGATCTTGTTTGGTCAAACACTACTCTGGAAGTGTCCACTCCTTCCCCTCTGATAAAATTCCGGACATATATTCCAAAGTCATCATTCCCCAGTCTGCTTATCCATCCTGCTTGATGTCCCAGCCTCGAGAGAGCGATGGCAACATTGGATTCTGCTCCTCCGATCGTTTTTTCAAATTGTCCCGCAAAGCGGAGAGGGACCGCTGATGATGGATGGAAGAGCACCATCGTTTCGCCAAACGTTACGACGTCCATACTTTTTCACCGTGCACTGGGGTGGCAATGCCTTCTGCTCCCCTTTTGGAAACCTTTAAATGAGGAGCATACCGCTTAATCATTTCAAGTCCGAGCTTGGCTCTTCTTACTCGCTCTTTTGATAGAGCGATTGAGGTCGATTCAAGGTGGGAACCTGAAGGATAAATGTTCGGTGCGTTCCGCAAGCCGAATTTGATATAAACGGGAGCTGCTACACGGATGATTTCTGGTATTTCATAGTGCCGGATAAACCCGCCTACATCGTCCGGTACCTCTACATAAATATCAATCGGAAGATCAACAGCCTGCCTGATCGCAGCTAACCTGGACAGTGTGAGATCGGTAGGAACATTGTAGGTTCCGGCCCCGATCTGTTCCATCAGCCGGATGGAAACGGGGTTAGCCTGGGCGACCTGCACCGAAACCTTCACGATAAGGTCTCCCGGCAGTTCACCCATTTTCTTAAACTCGTTCACCAGCCATAGCAATCCTTCATCCGCCACCAGGATGCTCCTGATTCCGGCGTTGCATGCTCTTTTTATATCCTCAATGGAATAAACGAGCTGGTCCATTCCCTGAACACGCAGGCCGGCTATTTTTCCGGCGCTTGCCCATTGCATGGCTGATACATCCCACGTTCCCCTCGGCCCTACAAACAAACTGACCTCAAGGTTTTCCCGCTTGCCGATGGCTGACATCTGTTCAAGTTCTTCATCCGTCAGCAGCATGATGCCGCTTCCCTGTGAAATCCGGTGAATGTCCACCTCATATTGCTCACAAGCTTCAACGACTGCTTCAAAAGAAGCCGGCCCTTCCACACTTGGAATCTCCACCCGATACTGTGCGCCGTCAGGGAAAGTTTTTGTTGAATCTGGCAGTTCATGACAGTCTCGTCCTGGAAACCCCAGTTTCTCAATCGCATTTCTTGTCTGTTCCAACCTGCATTCCACCTTTCCGTTTTTAGTAAAAGAACTTAACGTTTAGCCAGTTTCAGGGAGACTGCATCCTTGGTGTAATCAAGGTCAGCTTCTTCAAACACTTGCAGCGGGACAACTCCGTGCGCTGCATCCGTATGGCTAGTCAGGCGATTGCTTGCCGCAACCATCCGCTGGCGCTTGCGGATTGCTGCCATCCTGCTTTCAGCCAAGGCTTTCCGATGCTGCCGGATGTGATCAAACTCAAAGGCCAGCTCACCTTTTTGAAAAGAAGCTTCCTCCATGAACTGAATGTTTCGTTCTCGAAAATCGAGGAACAGAACATCTCCTGTCTGGAGGTAAAGAATCCCGCCGTCTTCCTTCGCTTCAGGCGTCATGTGGCCGACAGCAGCTCCATATGTTACGCCTGAGTAGCGTCCATCACTGATGAGCGTCGCCAGCTTTTTCAGCTTCCTGCTGGCGTTAATATGCTGCATCGGAGTAAACATCTCCGGCATGCCGAAAGCCACAGGGCCTTGACCCGATACGACAACAGCGAGTTTTAAAATACTTTCTTCCACCAGGGCATCAAACAATGGGTCATAGGAAAGGTCTGCATAAGCTGAATAACGTTCTGGAGCGTTCTGCTTCAGAACCGCAATCAAGTTTTCATGGGAAAACAGCCGGTCCTTTCGAAGCTTTTCAATCAATTCAGCATCAAGCAGACCTTGATTCGCATCCTCTTCATTTTCATAATAAAGTACAAAAGCTGCCTTTTTATCAAACTCATCGAGCTGCCTGGTGGTCATCCCACTGATTTTCACGACGGCACTTTCGAAAAAATTCCCGGTCAGTACATCCACTCCGCTGTATGGACGTCGCGGCTTCGAAAGGATGACAGGGTTCTGCGCAATCCTTTCGATCGGGCTCTTCCCTTCCTTCTCCAGCCGGCCGCGCCAGCTTGTTCCCGTTACAGTCGGCGCATCCACATCCATCGGAACTCCGTTCTGGAGCAATTCATAAAACAGCGACTCCATGCCCCGGCTGTTGCCTGAGCAGCATTGCATCGCCAGGGCAAAAATATCCCTGCCCTGAGTAAGGCTGTAATCAAACAAATCGGGTACCGGCACTTCATGATGGATCCTGTCCAGTTCATGAAGACTGAACGTGTAGCCGCCATACAGCATGCCCGCTACAATATGCATCATCAGGTTGGTGGATCCTCCTGAAGCACTGTGAATACGA
Organism: Fictibacillus marinisediminis; assembly: GCF_023149135.1. Taxonomy (NCBI): domain Bacteria; kingdom Bacillati; phylum Bacillota; class Bacilli; order Caryophanales; family Fictibacillaceae; genus Fictibacillus; species Fictibacillus marinisediminis. Next base: position 3,817,732 of record NZ_JAIWJX010000002.1, read on the forward strand.
ACCGCGTTTTTGATATTTGCCGCCAAGATATTTGAAACTCCAAAGGCCGGCTGATTGATCATGACAGACAGTGCGTCCAATGCCGTATTAATCTGCTCCTGCGAAGGCGGATCGGTCAGAAGCTCCAGTTCTGGATGGACCAGACCCATCCCGGCTACTAAATGACGGGAGCTATTTCCTGTTCCATTAAAGGCGCATACGCCGCCGAGCCCGTCACACGTATTGACCGCAAGGCGCTTTTCGTAATCATCGTGGGCCGCCTGGGTTATGAACCCTCTTTCTTTCGCCCGCTGAAGCACTCCTTGAAAGGCAGTGTTGGATGAGCATTGAAGGATGTAGGCCATGGCATCCCGAAGATCAAAGGCAATATCCTCAGCTCCCCTTTCCTCTGCAGTTTTTGCCACTGATTCAAGCTCCTCAAATAAATCTGCAGGAATTGTTCCTCCCTGCAAGACATGAGCCGGTGCGAATGTCGCAAAAAAAGGCGCCTCTCCCCTGTAATTACGGATGCGGTCCAGATGAGCCAGGGCGCTTACAACCCCAAGCGGCTGTTTATCACAGCCCTGAATAACAAAGGCGCCATGATAGCTATGTGCCTCAATCTGATTCACTACCATTTCCGCCACCGCATTTCTGCTTTGAAGAGAATAGCTCATTCCCTGGTTGCTTTGAGCCGTTCCATCACACATGACAGGGGTTGAGAAATAGAAGGGAACACCGCCATTCTGCCATATCCGCAAAGCTGCTCTGGAAGACGTCTGAAAGTCCATGATATGTGCCGGATGGTCTGAAGAACCTCCAATAATAGCGATCCTCGGCGCATTCTCATGAAGACGATTGTAGATCTCCTCCAGGGTCCAGTCCGGCGCTTCTCCTTCATAAGAGTGTCCGATGATCTGCTTTGACCGGTCCAGGAGGCCTGCAACACAGATCGGCTCATTGGCCTTTCCCTGAACATTGTCTCGATAAGGGTTATATGTATTGTGAATGTAAGGATATTTCATTTTATTTCACCGCCTCTTTTTTCTTTTACCACTCAGCCACACTGCCGTCTGCATTTCTCCAAACCGGGTTTCTCCATTCATGTCCCCGTTCAGCAGCCTCTTTCACACTCTCCTCACATACTTCAATTCCAAGACCAGGACCCTCAGGGATCTCGACAAAGCCATCGTCGTACTTAAATACAGAGGGATCAACAAGATAATCCAATAAATCACTGCCCGCGTTGTAATGAATGCCCAGGCTCTGTTCCTGAATGATCGCGTTAGGAGTACAGGCATCCAGCTGTAATGAAGAAGCCAATGCAATAGGCCCAAGCGGACAATGCGGGGCAACAGAAACGTCATAAGCTTCAGCCATGGCAGCTATTTTTTTACATTCCAATATACCGCCGGCATGTGAAAGGTCAGGCTGAATAATGTCGACATACCCGTCTGCCAGCAGCTGCTTGAACCCCCATCTTGTATACTGCCTCTCTCCTGTTGCGATAGGAACGGTGGTATATCTGGCAATTTCTCTTAACGCTTCATTGTTTTCAGGCAGCACAGGCTCTTCAATAAACATCGGGCGGTAGGGTTCCAGTTCTTTGGCAAGAATCTTAGCCATAGACTTGTGGACTCTTCCATGAAAATCGATTCCGATGCCAAAATCCTTTCCTACCGCATCACGAACGGCCCCTATCCGGTTTATGGCTTCTTCAACCTTTGAAAAAGAATCAATATAATCCATTTCTTCTGTTGCATTCATTTTTACAGCGGTAAAGCCCTGCTCTGATTTTATTTTTGCTTCAGCCGCTACATCACTTGGCCTGTCTCCGCCGATCCATGAATACACTCTAATCTTTTCACGGGCTTTGCCGCCAAGCATTTCGTAAACAGGAAGGTTATATAATTTCCCCTTGATGTCCCATAAGGCCTGTTCAATCCCCGAGATCGCACTCATAAAGACCGGTCCGCCCCGGTAGAAGCCCCCACGGTACATGACCTGCCAATGATCCTCTATACGGCGAGGATCCTTACCCAAAAAATAAAACTTGAGTTCATTAACACATGCTTCCACTGTATTTGCTTTTCCCTCAACGATTGGTTCTCCCCAGCCCGAAATACCTTCGTCTGTTTCAATTTTTAAAAACAGCCAGCGGGGTGCAACTTTATACAGCTGAAATCCTGTAATCCTTGTCATATGACCTCCTTCTTTGGCACTGCTCTATTTTCACAGCAGCAGCAAGGCTATTATTGTGCCTACACTGCTGTATAGAAAGGCAAAGCCAATGTTCCAGAATGTAATGCGATAGGGATTCTGATTTAACAAACTTCCGGTTAAGGAAACGGTAATGTTATATGGCCCCGCCATAACGGTAGACAGCCCCGATGTAATAAGAACGATCGCAAAGCTCAAAGGGTTAACCTGTCCTAACAGAGGCTGAATGACTTCACCCAGAATACTGATGGTCACGAGCGGATGAAATCCAATCATGGCGAGTCCCAGAAAAATGATCTGAATCATAACGAACATATAAAAGGGCATATGCTGAACGGAAGCAAAAGGCTGCTGAAGATAGTCCAGAAAAGGTGTTTCTTTCAAGGTGCTGATTAAAAAACCTGCCGCCAAAAACAGAACGATGTAATTTTGCTGCGACCCGGCCCTGCGCCGCCATTCTCTCAAACTATAAGATGTATATGATTTAGCCCTCTTAATCAGCAGCGCCCAGATGATGGAATAAGGAAGGATCACGAGAGCGACGGACATGAGAAAATTCACGCCCAGCCATCTCTTGGCCAAAATGACTGCGGCAATAAATATGCTCAGATACAGAAGAAGGACAGCTACCTTTTTGACGGTCCTGGCATCCAGCGGCATATCCTCAGCCGCTGCAGACTGCTCCACCCGGAACTTCCGGTATCTCAAGCCGATCAGCCAGTCCACGAATAAGAGAATCGTAGAAAACAAGAAAAGCCACGGCAGCAAGTGAACATAGTCAGAGTGTGTGATATCCACACTGATCGCCACCAGGATTTCCATCGGGCTCCATGCCAGGCAAAGGGCATATCCCCTGAGCATCGCCCGGCTGATGAAAAGATCTCGTACACGGTCTTCTACCTTCTGAAGATTGCGCCGCAGCACCGATTCTACGAGCGGGATGGTCGCTATATTTAAAAAAGAGCCGAGCAGAAAACTGGCAAGAGAGCTTCTGTAATAGAGCTGCCCAAGATGGCCGACGCGCCGCTTGAGCAGTTTATTGACACTCTTATCGTACCGCCCGACGATGATAATACTGTTGATAAAAGGAAGAACATAAAAGATAACGAGCAGGACAACCGTTGAATTCATGTAATGCGGAAGCTCAAGGAGCGGCCTCTGCAAATAGAGATACAGAGAGAAGCCGATCACCATGAAAACCGTTCCAGTGGTTTTGTATAAGCCTGACGCCTTGGGAAAGGAAAGAATGAGAGAAAGCAGGGCAAGAATACCCGTTACTTCATCAAGCATGACGCTGTCTAAAAACAGATTCACCGTATAGGAAAGAACCATCATGCTGTAAACAGCGAGTAATATCACCCTTTTTCGCCAGCTATATTCATTGCCGCCGGTTCAGTCAGCACTTCTATTTCCTTTTGTCCCGCCGCTTCCTCCATCAGGCTTTCCGAGATCCAGATATGCTCTAATTCAAGCGTATTTTTAATGCGGACGACCCTGGCTTTTGTAAGATCATACGCATTGCAGGTTTTAATGGCCGCTTGGATCGCCATTTCCTCACTTTCGAGAACCATCGGCACTTTGATGACGTTGATTACCGTACTCGTTAAGGCATTGGCATACCCTTTTTCCCAATGGATACTGTCAACCAATGCTCTTGTCGTCATGTCCGCCATGCCTATTCCGTTTGCGTTTCCATGCGTCTTCTCTGTCAGGCCGAGTACGGCAATCCTGGACACTTTAGGTCCGCCAAAAGCATACGGGGTAGCATATCTTCCTGTAATGTTTGGATCCATTCCGTCACCCGAAATGTCTTTTCCGATCTCGTCGACGATCAGCACATCGATCGGATCAAACATGATCTTTGGCATAAGCTGCTTGGCTTCGAGCAAGAGGCCGGGCTCCGTCTGTTCGAGTTCTTCGGCTGGAACCGCCACGATTTTGGCGGGACGGTCATAGGCATTTTCAATCGTTCCAAGCCCAAAAATGACAGGAACCTTGGAGAGGACGATCTTGGCCATCTCAGGAACATGCTCGGCCATGTGCTTAAAACTGTAGGCATGGGCGGCTTCTGCTCCTTTTTGCTTTCCAAGGCCGATCGTGATCATCTTCATCAGTCCGCTCTCGACAGGACCGCGAAACGCAGTATGAGGCTTGATCCGGTTAATGACGATAACCTTATCTGCTTCATAGGCATGTTTATCGGTATACACCGGAAGTCCGTTTGGCAGAGTGCCGGTCTGCACGACTTCCATGCTCGACAGGATCGGTGCACCTGTTGACGCTTCCGTTACACCAAGCTGTTCGAGAACCTCCTGCTGCCCTTCAGCGGTCGCTCCGCCATGGCTTCCCATGGCAGGAACAATGAATGGAGAGCCTCCAACGGATTCAACCGCTGCTGCTGTCTCCCTGACAAGGATGGGAAGGTCGGCAACTCCCCGGCTTCCTACCGCAATGGCTACCCGGTCTCCCGGAGATATTCTCGATAAAAGGCCTGTATCCTTAAGGGTTTTCCGAACCTCCTCCGCTGTGTCTTCCAGCACAGGGGCATGGAAGACCTGCTTTACTCTCATCATCTTTGGCAAGGGTATTTCATGAAGAAGCTGTGATATGATTTCCATCCATCTTCCTCCTCAAATGGTGCTTCTCTTTATTGGTTTCTTACTTTGTCTACTTCGCCCATCATTTGTTTGACCAGGTCTTCTCCAAACTTCTTGGCGTATTTATCGGTCACCGGCTTGATGATTTCTTTCATCTTTTCTTTTTCAGCATCAGATACTTCATTGACCTTCATGCCTGCTTTTTCAAGATCTTTCAGCGCTTTTTCATTTTCTTTACGGTTTAAGTCGCGCTGGTATTTACCGGCTTCCACCGCAGAATCCTTCATGATCTTCTGTTCTTCTTTAGACAGCCCGTCCCAGAATTTTTTGCTGACGAGAAAAACAAACGGTGTGTAGACGTGCTTTGTCATGCTTAAGTAAGACTGAACTTCATCGTATTTGCTTGATTTAATGGTTGCGAGAGGGTTTTCCTGGCCATCTACCGTTTTACCTTCCAAGGCGGTAAACACTTCTGAAAAAGCCATTGGTGAAGGATTGGCACCCAGCTGTTTAAAGGCATCCAGGTGAACCTCGTTTTGCATCGTTCTGATTTTCAGCCCTTTAAAGTCTGCCGCGGTTTTCACCGGATGTTTACTGTTCGTCAGGTTACGGAAGCCGTTCTCCCAGTATCCGAGTCCAACCAGACCGTGCTCAGGCAGTTTTTTCAAAAGCTCCTGTCCCACTTTTCCATCAAGGACAGCATAAGCCTCTTCCTCTGTATTAAATACGAAAGGGAAATCAAAAATGCCGTATTCCTTGATCATTCCAACAAGCGGAGACGTAGAAGGAACCGTAACCTCCTGAAGACCGCCCTGCAAGGCTTCTGTCATCTTCTGATCATCGCCAAGCGTGGCACTGAAGAAGTTTTGGACTTTCATTTTCCCGCCGCTCTTCTTCTCCACAAGCTCTTTGAACTTAATCATTCCTTGTCCTTCAGGATGATCTTCATTCAAACCGATTCCTGCTTTGATCGTCCGCTGATGAATCCCGCTCTTCCCCGAACCCGAAGCTGTTCCCCCCGATTTGGAAGCACCGCAGCCCCCTAGAACCAATATCCCCGGAATGACAATCCCTATCGCCAGCTTTTTCACCCATTTTTTCATTTTCTTTCCCCTTGAATTAATTTGCCTAACTCATCACATAACGGTTTTCAGGCTGACTGGACTTAAGCTGCGATTGCTCTTTGACTTGAACATTGACGAGATACTTCGGAAATTCCTTGCAGATCAGCACATCCACTGCTCCGAGCGCAGCTTTCGTTCTCATCTCCTTCGCCGCTTCCTCGGAATACCAGGCGACATGCGGTGTAATAATCACATTCTCCATGGAGAGGAACGGGTGGCTGACGGAAATCGGTTCATCCTCAATCACGTCCAGAGCCGCCCCGCCGATTTCCCCTGATTCCAATGCATCAATTAAGTCTTGTTCATCCACAACCGGGCCCCTTGAAGTGTTGATCAGAAGAGCGGTGCTTTTCATCACAGAGAACAGTGAGTCATTGATCATTCCTCTTGTTCCCTCGGTCAATGGAGCGTGCACAGAGATGACGTCTGATATCCGGCATAGTTCCTCAAGGCTTGCGAGCTGGACACCTTTTTTCTCAGCTTCTCCCACAGGATAATACGGATCATAAGCCACCACCTTAAACCCTAGAGGCTTGACCTTTTCCGCGAGGCTTTGTGGGATTTTTCCGAAGCCCACAAGTCCGAGCACCTGTCCGCGCAGCCGGTGGATCGGCTGGGTGACTTTAAAATCCCACAGCCCCTTCTTCACGTTTTGGTTGGCGGCCACGACTTTACGTTTCGCAGAAAGCAGAAGGGCAAGCGCGTGGTCAGCCACTTCATCCATGCAATAATCCGGCACATTGGCGACACAGATTCCCTTCGCTGTTGCCGCTTCCAGGTCAATCGTGTTGACACCCACTCCATAACGGGTGATGACTTTGCATTTTCCGAGCTTCTCAATAACGGATTTGCTGAGAGGCGCGTACTGATTAATTAATGCGTCCGCATCCCAACAGGCCTCAATGACCTCTTCCTCTGTACGGCACTGAGCCGCAATCAGTTCTATTTCGGGATATTGATGAAAAACGGCTTCTTCAAACCGCAGATCATCATATTCCCAGTCTGTTACCACAACTTTAAACTTGCTCATCTCTTTCACTCCTTATTTATCAGGTAAACCATCCAAGCGGAACCATGACAAGGGACGGGAATAATATCAGCAGGATCAGCACGACCACTTCCACCAGGAGAAACGGCCATATTCCTTTCATAATGTCTTCCATACTGATCTTGCTGATTCCGCATACTACGTTCAATACTGTACCTACCGGAGGAGTCAGGAGACCGATGGCATTATTGATAATAAACAGAACTCCGAAATAAACCGGGTCAATTCCCGCTTGCTGAATAACAGGCATTAAAACAGGGGTAAGGATAAGAATCGTTGGTGTCATATCCATAGCCGTTCCGATCAGAATGACTAACAGGTTGATCATGAGCAGTATGAGCAGGGGATGACCCATAAGCGGCTCGAGCAGTCCAATGACTTGAGCAGGCAGATTGGCTACCGTAATCAGCCATGAGGATACAAGTGCTGCCGCCACAAGAAACATGACAACACTCGTCATCTTGGCCGCCCTTACCAAGATGGTAAAGAGCTCAGACACCTTCAGTTCGCGGTAGATCACCAATCCGACGAACAGCGCATAAACTGCCGCAACTACCGCCGCTTCAGTCGGTGTGAAGATTCCTCCGCGCAGGCCGCCGATAATAATGACCGGCAATAAAAGAGCCCAGAACCCTTTTCTGACAGAAATCAAAATCTCTTTCATGGAATTACGAGGCTGAACCTGCACCTTATCCTTGTGGGCAACAATGGCCCATGACACACAAAGCCCCACTGCCAGCATCACGCCAGGTACAATCCCAGCCATGAAAAGTTTAGTGATGGAGACACCGCTCGTGACCCCGAATATGATAAAGCCAATACTCGGCGGGATAATCGGAGCAATGATCCCCCCAGAAGCAATAAGACCGCTCGAACGGTTAATATCGTAGCCGCTCTTCACCATCATCGGGATCAAGATGGCTCCCAGTGCAGCTGTATCTGCTACAGCGGAGCCAGAAAGACTTGCAAACAAGACACTAGCAATGATGGCTACATAACCAAGGCCGCCTCTGATATGTCCGACCATGGACATGGCCATCTGGACGATACGCTGAGAGAGACCGCCGGCATTCATGGCTTCACCAGCCAGCATAAAAAATGGGATGGCCATCAATGGAAAATTGTCTGCTCCGTTGATTAAATTTTGCGCGATGATCTGACTGTCGAAGATACCGAGAAAGAACATAAGAGCAACCCCGCTTAACAGCAGAGCAAACGCTATAGGCATACCAAGTGCCATCGTTCCAAGGAGAGACCCTATAAACACTCCAATCATGCTTGTTTTTCCTCCTTTCCTAAATTGCCTTCCTGATAATCTACCAATTCTTCTGAATCACTGATTAAGATCAGATCTTCATCCTTTAGCTTGTTGAACAGAACTTTATACAGATTGTTGATAAGTATTAACCCCATGGCTAAACTGACTAAAATCCCCGTTCCATAAACGAACGAAAGCGGCAGGCCTGTAGCAGGTGCTTTACTGTCCATATTGATAACGGTCATCTTCCAGCTTCCTTCCATCACCAGAAAGAGAACAAACAGCATAAGCAGATCACTGACCACAAGGACAGCTTTCTTTGCTCCCCTGGGCAGCCGCCTGACCAGCATGTCCACTCCAAGGTGTTCCTTGCTTTTAAAAGCACCAATGGCTCCAAGAAATGTCAGCCAGACAAATAAGTAACGCGACATCTCCTCTGACCATGTAATTCCTGAGTTGAAAAGGTAGCGCAATATCACGTTTCCAAATACAAGAATGACCATTAACCCCAGTGCTGCGGCCATAAAAATATTCAGCATTTTTTCCAAGAACCTTGAGACCTTCTCCATCTTCTTCTCCCACCTTTCATCCCGATTTACCGCCTGTATTATTGTTCAGCTTTTATCCTTTTAACGAGATCCTCGGCCCAGTCATACTGCTTGTAGAATTCGTCGTACATTGGCTTTGCTGAATCTTCCATTTTCTTCTCAAATGCTGCATCAGGTGTTGTAAATTTCACCTTTTTCCCTGACAGGAACTTTTTATCAGCATCATAGCTTTTTTCCATCAGATCAAATTCATAATCAGCAGCGGTTTTGGATGCTTTTTCAATGATTTTTTGCTGTTTCTTGGACAGTCCATTGAAAAATTTGCTGTTGATGATGTAAATATTCGGACTGAACATGTGCTTGGATTCCAGTACATTACTCTGAACCTCATACCAGCCGGACGCCCGCAAAGTAGCTACCGGGTTATCCTGGCCATCCACCACTTTTTGTTCGAGAGCAGAAAACACTTCAGAAATCGGCATTGGTGTTACATTCATTCCCAGCAGCTTCCCAAGCTTGATATAGTTAGGGATGTTTGGCATTCTCATCCTCAATCCCTTAAGATCATCCATGCTTTGAAGCGTCCTGTTACTGGAGAACATCCTGAACCCATTCGCGCTCCATGCCAGCGGCTTCACTCCATGCTTCTTTTCCAGGTCTTCCGTAAGCTCCTTGCCAATTGGCCCGTTCAGCACCTTCTTGACATGCTCATAATCCTTAAACAGAAACGGCCACTCAGGCACTGCCATCTTCTCAATGTCGGACTGCATGATCAGACCGGGTATCCCCATTTCAATCGTTCCGTTTCGTACACCGTCATAAAATTCCTTTTCAGCACCAAGCGTGCTGTTGTCATAGATCTGAACCTTCAGCGTACCTCCCGATTCCTTTTCTACCATCGGCTTGAACTTTTCTCTCAGCGCTACGTTCTGAGGATGGTCTTTTGCAAAATAGTTGGCTATTTTGATTGTCTTTGTCTTTTCTCCTGAGGAGGAAGACGAAGACTGGCTGCCGCAGCCTGTTAATAATACGGACGATAATAAAGCTGTGCCCATTAAAATCCCTAAACTTTTTTTCAATTTCATCGAGCTCATCCTTTCTTTTCGTTTAGTTTTGAAAGCGGTAACATTTCGGTTCAAAAAATTTTGTATGTACGCTGGAGAAACTGAATTTGTTTTATATTATAAAACCCTGTTCTTGTTATTAACCGAAAAAAGGCATTGCTCCCTTAATGAATGTGCGATAGACGTTCTTCTCTGGGTGCAATGCCTTAGTTGTTTTATAATATAAAACTCTGTTCTGTATTTTCATTTCTGTGATAATCATAGTACATGGTGTCAAAGCATGTCAATTCGTTTTTTAATTTTTCTGAAAACTAATGATAATGTACTATTTTTAGTCTGGCTTTGTTAAAGCATATTGTTTATATTCTTTCCTATTGGGCATCGCATACTGATGCTTGAAAGAGACCCTCAAGTTTTTTTATACAGTAAGGAGTGTGATAGCTGGCGATGATAAGAGCCGGCTATCACACCCCACTGGAAAACACCAACATTAACCAACAGAGCTTTTAGCTTAAAAGTAAGTCTCAGCCGCAATCAAGCAAACTACAACTCAAATAAAATAGCACGCAGCACGTTCGGATGTTCGAAGTCTTTCCGGCCGGCACCATAACCGATCCTATCGATCGCAAGGGCAGGCATATAGCCATAATCATCTGCCAATGCCTTTAGAAAGCCAGCCCCAGTAGGTGTCGTTAATTCACCTCTTACATGAAAATCTTCAAGAGGAACCCCTCTCAGGATTTCTGCAGTAGCAGGAGCAGGAATCGGATAGAGCCCGTGAGCCATCTTCACTTTCCCGTGTCCTGTTGGTACCGGAGAAGCTGTTATTCTATCAACCTCAAGACTTTCAAGGGCAAGGCACACGCCAATAATATCAATAATAGAGTCCATCGCACCGACTTCATGAAAATGAACCTCTCTCGGATCCATCCCATGAATCTTTCCTTCTGCCTCGGCGATCACTTCAAAGACCCTTCTGCTCCTGTCTTTTACCCGTAAAGGCAGATCACTCGTTTCAATCATCTCTAAAATGGTGGATGCTTTTCGATGTTCATGGTCATGATGATGGTGAGTATGTACGTGATGATGGGAATGGCCGTGGCTGAGCGAATGCCCGCGGCTGTGCGAATGCCCCTGATGAGAGTGGGCATGATGGTGGGAATGGCCCTCTTCTTCATGTCCATGATCGTGTTCATGGTGATGGTCTGAGTCAGCTTGTGCCCCTACAGCCGCCAATTCAGCTTCCGTAAACTGAAGGTCCAGCAGGTTGGAGGAAATCCCCCTCTTATTGACCCGCTTTACTGCCATAGAAAACGGATCGATCGGCAAGCTCTTTAGATGCCCGGTAATATAAGCAAGATCTGCCCCCAGGTCAATGAGCGCAGACAAGGTCATGTCACCCGAAATACCATACTGGCAATCAAGATAGAGCTGTTTCATGATGAACCCCCTCTGTGGCAAGTTTAAGAATCAGCGCAGCTTGGTAGGCAGCCCCAAATCCGTTATCTATATTGACGACACTCATCCCTGAGGCACAGGAAGTCAGCATGGCGAGAAGCGGTGTCAGTCCTTGCAGATGAGCGCCATAGCCGACAGAGGTCGGAACAGCAATGACTGGCCGCTGAACCATACCTCCTACAACACTGGGCAACGCTCCTTCCATACCCGCCACGACAATCAGCACACTGGCCTTTTTAATTTCCTCGCGATAAGCAAGCAGACGGTCGATACCTGCGACTCCGACATCATACAGGCGGTTCACCTTGCAGCCCATCCAGTCCGCCGTGACTGCTGCTTCTTCAGCAACAGGAAGATCCGATGTTCCGGCGCATAGAACCATCACATCACCGCCGTATTTTTCCCTCGGTGAACCATAGAGCAAAATACGTGAGACGGCGTGATAACGTGCGTCAGGGTACGCCTCTGTCAAGATCTCTGCTTTTTCTTCTGAAAGCCTCGTCACCATCACCTTGCCATGGGTCTCAATGAGGGTTTTCATGATCTGCCGGATTTGTTCCGCCGTCTTCCCTTCTCCATAAATCACTTCAGGATAGCCCGTCCGCGTCTCACGATCAAGATCCACTTTACTGAAGCCTAAGTCTTCAAACTTTTTCATCCCATTCGCCTCCCCTCACGTCGTTTTTGTTTCGGCAAGGACTTTGTTCATGCTCCCGCTCTTATAGCCGGTAAGATCCATCGTCACATAGGAATAGCCGAACTCCTGCAGCTTGGAGGTAATCTCCTCATGATGCTGAAGAAGCCGCTGCATCTCATGAGGCTCCACTTCGATCCGTGCCATGTCGCCGTGAGTACGCACTCTCACCTGGCGGATGCCGAGCGCACGGATGGCCTGCTCTGAACGGTCGATCTTCCGGAGTTTTTCCATCGTAATCTCTTCGCCATATGCAATCCGTGATGAAAGGCAGGCGAAAGAAGGCTTATCCCAGGTGGGCAGACCCATCTCTTGAGAAAGCTCACGGATTTCGCTCTTATACAGGTCCGCTTCCTGAATCGGACCCCGTATGTTATATTCTCTTGCTGCTCTAGTGCCCGGCCGGTGTTCACCCATATCATCGGCAATAAGACCGAACGCAATATTCTCATAGCCGTGCTCATGCATGATCGGTATCAAATGCTCAAACAGGCTCTTTTTACAAAAATAACAGCGGTTGGAGGTATTCTCAGAGTAGCCTGGAATGCTCAGTTCTGACGTTTCAATGATCTGGTGCCTGGCACCGAGAATGGCGGCAAAACGTTTGGCCTCCTCCAGCTCCTCAAACGGATAGGTTTCACTGTCGGCGGTCACCGCAAGCACGTTTTCAGTGCCAAGTGTATCAAGAGCCACTTTCAGCAGGAAGGTACTGTCGACCCCTCCTGAAAAAGCAACAACAACTGTCTTCATCCCGGTTAGAATCTCTTGCAGTTTCTCATACTTAGCCTGCAGCAATTGGATCCCTCCGTTCTTCTACATAGGGAATGGTAAGCGGACCGAGCGGCAATACCGCAACAGTCATATCCTGCCCGTACTTCTCCTTCAGCTCTTCAAGCGTCTCTTCGATATCATGGGTAGGCTTAAGAATTGCCCCTTTAACCTGTTCATCTGAGAGTTTTGAATAGACATACACATCTGCCCATACCTGGGTCACCGCCTGTTTTTGCACCTGCCATTGATCAAACATCTTAAACTCCGGATCATTGATCAGATCCAGCAGTGCTTGAGGCGTTTGGGCAAACTGAAAGATCTTCGAATAGTTTCCATGATCCGGCAATCCGTCTGAACATTCTGAAGCAATAATGATCGTGCCGCCTTCTTTTACAATCTTATGGGCAGCACTCATCCCCTTCACAGCCTGATACAGATTTTGATCAAGCGGATAGCCCGAATTGGAGGTAATGACGACATCAAACCGTTCTTCGCATTGGATCATGGCATGCTCTTTTGCAAACGCACACCCTTGGTCATGCGCTTCATACAGCTCACCGGCGAACACATTCGTGATTTCCTTCTCCCTGTTTAACGTCACGTTCAGCATGAAATGAGGTTTGCACATGCGGTTGATTTCCCGTGTCATCTCCTGAACAGGATTGTCCTCCATGTTTCCCCATGTGGAACGCGGGTCTCCGATCATCCTTGCATTATGGAACGTCATGATGGTCTCGATCCCGGCAATGCCAGGCATGATCCCTTTAGGACCGCCTGAAAAACCGGCAAAAAAGTGTGGTTCAATAAAGCCTGTAACGATGCGGAAATCAGCTTCTGCATATTCCTTGTTCAAATACACATCACAACCGAACTGACTTCTCCCCAAATTTACAAGAGAGTCTTTATCATGGCATTGGTTGTTGATGATTCTGACATTATCCACGACCCATTCTCCAAGCATCTGAACAAATTCTTCCCTCGTCTGGTCCCTGTGCGTCCCTGTTCCGTTAATGATGACAAAGTTCTCAAGCGGCACATGCTCCAGTTCCCTGATCAGTAAAGGAACAAGCTTGTCATTCGGAGTTGGTCTCGTAATGTCACTGATGACAATCGCCACTTTATCTGATGCTTTTACCATCTCCTTTAATGGAGGTGTACCGATCGGATGCCGCAGTGCCTCCATTAAAGCCTGCTCATCATTTTCAAGTCCCGGCAAATTGTTGGGTTCCACGATAAAAGCGGAATCAGGCAAATGAAGCGTCAGCCCTTCTTTTCCATATAACAAGGTCGATTCCATTTACGCTCTCTCCTTTTGTATAGGAATGTTCTGTATCAGACAGTAGTTGAAGGAACACGTTCTTCCTGGCTCGAGCCGCTCTCCAATTCAAACTTCTCTAGCCGGCCATTGATTCCTTTTCTTCTTTGATACTTGTCCACCAAAATGACTGCGATCGGGCATAATAGAGCCGTTGTTAGGGTGGCAATCGAGATCTGTGCGGTGGCGATGTTCACAATATCCTGGTAGGACTGTGCTTCAGTGGCACTCATCATTCCCGACCCTGCGGCAACGGACGCCGCAGCAGCTATGGCTGCAGGCGTACCGGCTGCGTTCCCGGCTGTGGAAGCTTCGGATACCGGTGCGATATAGCTTTTTTCCCTGAATAATTTAAACACGAGAATGCCAGTGAATCCTGTAAGAACTGTCGTTAGAATTCCTATTGTAAGACCTGCAGTAACGACTGAAGGGTTAAAGAAACTCGCCAGGTTCATACCGGCTCCGAGTGCGAAGGCAAAGAACGGAACAGGCAGAATTTCTCCCGCCTTGAGAAAATCGCGAATATCTTCGTCCAAATTTCCGAGAATCATCCCGATCGCGATCGGCAAGAGAACCGCAATGAAAGCAATGACTGGAAAACTGGATCCCAAAAGGCCCAATGACATTAACGTGAAAAAAGGTCCGTCGTTCAAGGAGAGCACTGCTACTGCCCCAACGTCAGAACGGTTGCCGTACTGGCCCGTGAGCGCGGCATACATTCCGCCGTTTCCATTCGTCATCGCCGCGATAATCGCCAGAGTCGATAAGCCGAACAAACCATCCATTGGATCAAAGAAGTAGCCAAACAGCAAGCCCACAGCAAGCCCGGTCAGATACTTGGAAGTAGTGAGCAGCACACCTTTTTTTAGGGCTGCGCCTCCTACACGCAAATTCATTTGGCTGCCCGCGCAAAAGAGAAAGAGGGCTATCAAGACAAGGGCACTGTCTTTAAACAGTTCCTGAGAGAATCCTCCAATCCTCAAAAACTCGTAATAGCCTTCGGGCGTCTTTGCCACACCAAGTGATTTTAAAAATTTCATCACAGGTTGAAGATGAAGCTGATCCACCGTATTAAGCAACGCACCGAACAATAAAGGCACGACCATTAATCCGCCTGGCACTCTTTCAATCGTTTGTTTGAGTTTCATAGTGTAAAACCCCGCTTTCCGTTTTTTTATTGCACTGTATAAACGTTCTTACGAGCTGTTCTGCACTATACTCCAGTAATTGAGGCGCACGCTGCATCGCCTCCTCGAGTGTTAATGGCTGCTGGATCATACTTGTAATACTGATCACTCCGTATTGATAGAGAATTTCAATCCCTTCTCCGACAGAACCGGCAAGAATCATCGTTGGAACTCCGCTTTCTTTGGCCCGCTGTGCCACACCCATCGGCGTTTTTCCTGAAGCGGTCTGAAAATCAACTCTTCCTTCACCTGTAATGACGAGGTCTGATCCATCCAGTGCCTGCGGCAAACCGGCATACTCTGTGACGACGTCCACTCCCCTTTTCATCTTTGCCGGAAAGAAAGCTTGGAACGCGCCGCCGATCCCGCCTGCTGCTCCGGCACCGGGCATTTCATGAAGCCTGATTCCTGTCGCTTGCTCCACCTTATTTCCCCAGTGGACCATGTTGTTATCGAGTAGTTTCATCATCTCTTCTGTCGCCCCCTTTTGCGGGCCGAAAACAGCAGATGCGCCTTCCTTGCCGACCAGCGGATTTTGTACGTCTGAGGCAATCAGAAAGGAGCATTCTTTCACTCTCGGGTCGAACCCGGACAAGTCTATTTCTTTTATGTTATGAAGCTCACCGCCTCCGAACGGAACAACTTGTCCGCTATCATCCAGCAGCTCTAAACCTAGGGCTTGGAGCATTCCCGCTCCGCCGTCATTCGTAGCGGATCCTCCGATCGCCAATACAAAAGAACGAAAACCATCATCGAGCCCCTGTTTGATCAATTGTCCCGTGCCATATGTAGTTGCTGTCAGAGGATTAAGCTCTTCAGGAGAAACAAGGCACAGGCCTGAGGCAGATGCCATCTCAATCACACAAGTCTTTTGATCTCCCAATATGCCATATTCAGCACTAATCTCACTGTGAAGAGGACCGGTTACCCGAACCGATTTTTTCCTTCCACCCGTTGCAGCAACCAAGGTATCCATCGTCCCTTCACCCCCGTCAGCTGCCGGCACAAGAATGGTCTGGATCGTGGAATCGGCTTTCTTCACTCCCCGTTCTATGGCTTCCGCTGCCTCTACCGCTGTCAAGCTTCCTTTATAGGAATCGGGAGCGATCACAATTTTCATCATTAGAACCCCTTCCTGAGAAAACGTTTCAGTTTCCAGTTTTTTATATTATACTTGTCTGAAAATTAGAAATCTATGGTCGAAACAACTATAATATCAGGTAAAAAACTTTGTATTTTTGTAGGATTCTAACAAAGGAGGCCGTAATGCTTACAACAGAGATTGCTGAGATGATTGTAAAAGAAACATCTGCCCGCCTAAACCGAAACGTCAATATCATGAGCAATAAAGGAATCATTATCGCTTCCTGTGACTCTTCCCGCCTGTATCACATGCATGAAGGTGCATTAGAGGTATTGCGAACCGAACAGCCTTTTACCATTCCGATTAATCACAAAGGAAAATGGAAAGGAGCTCAATCCGGCATTAACCTGCCGATTGTTTTTGATCATAAAATTGTCGGTGTGATCGGAATTACTGGAGATCCAGAGGAAATGAGGGACTTTGGGGGACTGGTAAAAATGACAACCGAACTGCTGATCAAGCAGGCTTACATGGCCACACAGGCGGAGTGGCAGCAGCGAACGAAGGAGATGATCATTGAAAACCTGCTTAAAGAGGTGCCTGCCATGGAACATATCGAGCGCCGGCTAAGTCTCCTTCACATCTGCCTTGCTCCTCCCTTTTATACCGTTGTGATCCAGCTGGAAGACCGTTCTCTTTCCGATACGATGATTCTTCAGCAGCTTGAAAAAGCAGCTGGTGCATCCAGCTGCCTGATTGGCTTTGTGAACACCAACCGCTTATGCATTGTCCTTTCCGGCATGGAAGACGAAATGATCCAAAAGAAAGTAGAAGCGATCGATCAGGTGCTAAAATTTCTAAGACTGACTTTCCGGTTGGCTTACAGCACGCTTTTTATGGACCTTAAAATGTTTAATCAATCATATGAAGATTGCTCTCTTGCACTTGAAATCAGTGATGTTCATCAGGAAGTGGTCTCGTTTGCCGAGCTTGAAGCAAAAGCGCTCATCTATCAAACGGAAACAGCGGCCGGCACAAGACTCATTAAGCGCGTGCTCCATCGATCATTGCGTCCATTGATTGAAACCCTGCAGGTATTTTTTGAACATCATCTCAACATGCAGAAAACGGCAGATCACCTTCACATTCACCGTAATACGCTGATCTACAGGCTCAATAAGATAAAGGAAGAAACAGGGTATGACCCCAGGAATTTCAAGGATGCTCTTACCCTGCAAATGGCAATATGGATTTTGGAGAAAAAGGAAAAGGGAGCAGATTAATTTTTGCACTTGCCCGGAACGCCGGCAAAAGGGTTTAAAACCTCTAGCTTTAGGTTATTGAAAAGTATAAACACTACTTTTAACACTAAGCCATTGAGCAGAACATACACTAGTGCTTCTCGCTGCTATTTTCACTTGAAAAAAGGAGGAGAATGATCATGAAGTATGAAAAAATTCTCGTGGCCATGGATGGATCGGAAGGAAGCAAACAGGCGCTGGAATACGGAATTGAGCTGGCAAATAGCATGGGCAGCGAATTAACGCTGGCTCATGTCTTGAATGAGCCTGCCTATCCGCTTTATGGAGAAGGGTATTCGATGGCAGCTTATCAAGATTCGATCGAACAGGAAGTCAGACAGGCAGCCACCCTGGAAAAAAGTCATGGGGAAGAGCTTTTAGCTCAAGCGAGCGACGCTGTTCCGAAGGATTTCATCAACGTAAAAACAGAACTGCTCGAAGGAGAAGCAGCTCGCTCCATCTGTGCCTATGCCAGCACAAATAACATCGACCTGATCATCATGGGAAGCCGCGGCCTAAGCGGATTTAAGCGTTTGGTGCTCGGAAGTGTCAGCCAAAGAGTGCTTTCCGAAGCGAACTGTCCGGTATTAGTGACGAAATAGGACAACAAGCAAAAAGCTTGCCGGCCTCTAATGAGACTGGCAAGCTTTTTCTGAACAGGAATCAGTCATGCAGAACTTTATCAAGAAGGATTCTTGTGTCTGCATCAAATACACCCGTATCCTTTACCTCAGGGTATTTCTTTTGAAACGTAAGAACAGCTGCTTTTGTTTTAGGGCCATAGATTCCATCAACTGTAAGAGCAGACCCAATTTCATTTAGCGCTTTCTGGAGAATGCGGACCGCTTCCCCCTTGCTGCCTTCCTTCAAAACCATTTCCGGAAAACCAAAGGAATTGACTTTTTCCGAAAGGGCAGCATGTGTTTTCTTCCCATAAATGCCATCGGCAGCTAAATTTTTAGTACTCTTTTGAAATTTAATAACGGCATTCTTTGTTTTTGAACCGTAGATTCCGTCTGTTTTCAAACCGGCATCCACTACTTTATTTAACGCCCATTGCAAAACTTTAACGTTTTCTCCTCTGTCTCCCGCTTTCAGCACACCTGATTTTGGCAGCTGAAAAATAGAATAATCGGGCTTTTCTTGTGCTCCCGCAATTGAAGGTGCTCCCATAAGCAAGGCTGATGCTGTCAACACTGAAGCCGTAACTTTTTTCCATGGTTTCATAACAAGGCCCTCTCCTTTAGACTCTCATTTTTTTATAAATCATTTGTGATTTACAATTCATTAGTCGTCACCGCGCTTCAGAAGTTACAAAGAAAAAATACTTTTATCACCCAAATTATGGTATAATATTTGGAATAATTAGAAAATAAAAGGAAGTGATTTCATGAGCATATTCGTTAGGCAAAAGAAAACACTCACTGTCCTTGCCCTTCTATTGTTTACCATTGCTGGATCGGCCTGGTACTATATCTCAACCACTTCCGTAACCGAACAGGTGGAAGCCTCCGGGACAGGACAAGCCTCTGCTGAATCCTACTCAACGATCATTGCTTCTTACCATCAATATTACAACAAGACCCTTTGCTTTGATGCCGATAACCACATCAATTGGAATGATCAGCAGGAACATGCACGCCAGCTTGTCACCCGAATCTCAACCCTTCAAGTAAAAAATGAGAAAGTGGAAAAGGATCTGCAGAATGCCAAAGACCTGGCACAAGAGGTAACCTCGACAAAAGACAAAACTGCACTCATCTATCTTCACCGGATCTTTCATGACCTTGATAAAGCCGTAAATCATTACAAACAAAAAGACAGCTTCGGCTATACCTATACCGGAACAGGAAAACGCTGGTTCGGCGGCGGAGTCAATAAAGTAGAAGAACATATTGCTAAAAATTAAACCATCGTTTAAAAATATAAAGAGCTTGGGAATCTATCGATCCCAAGCTCTTTTTATAGCGTAATTTTCATAAACTTGCTTACATCTTTAAAGCCAATTTTTTCATATAGTTTCATTGCTTTTTCATTATGTGTATAGACATTCAGCCTTACATCATGATAGCCGTTTTTTCTAAATTCATTGAGTGCTTCTTCCATTAATAAAGTAGAGTAGCCCTTCCCTCTGTATGGTACTTTCACAAATAAATCATTGATCCAGCCAATTTCGTCACCGGTTAAGTAATCAATCGATTTATCGATCATCACCCACCCGAGCAATGTGCTGTTATCCATCAAACAGACAAAGTAAGCATCAAATTTCGCAGAATGCTCATAGGCTTCAATCATCTTTTGACGATTGTCCTCTGATTGGCTGCCAGTTGCTTCCCTGCGGTTTTCGCCCGCTAACTCGTAGATTTCTTCCATTTCCATATCTGAAGCCCTTTTAAATTCCAACCCCATATCTTCATCTCCAGCATCTGTAGTATTAAAGTGAATCCACCTTCTACTTTAACATAAATTTCCTGATAAAGATCGAGCATAGAACCTATAGCCGGTTCTACGCTCGATCAAATTAGTAACTCAACCCAAACCCAAACTCGTACTTCCCAGGAATCGTAACCGGCAGCTTTCCGCTCGGGTGGATCTCGCCGACAAGCGCTTTGGCAAGTGACCTAACAGATACATTTTGATTTCCATAGGTTAAGATATTGGCCGTGACGTCCGGCAGCATCATAATGTCGTACGGATTGCGCATGGAGGCAAGCACCACTGGTTTACCCGCCGCTTGCAGGGCCTTTACGAATTTCTGCTGAGCACTGTTCGTGTTAGCCGTATAAGCGGTAACCACCACGAGATCCGTGCTGGCCGCTTGGTTCACAGCACTCTCCAGCTCGGCTGCAGTCGGACTGGCTGAGGTCACATACCCGCTCGCCGCTATTCCTTTTTCGTTCAAGGCTGCGGCCAGCTCTGCCGGCTTACCGAGAGACGGCCCGGTCACGAGCAGCTTGCTTCCCTCTTTTAAAGGCAGCGTACGGTTGTCATTTTTGATCAGCGTAATCGAGCGATCCGTCATATTTTCCGCTTTCTGAAGATTCTCAGGCTGTCCGATCTGGTTGATCGCACTTGGATCTACTAACGGCTGGTGGAACAAGCCGCGTTTAATTTTGGCTTTTAGAATTCGAATCACTGACTGATCCAGACGTTTTTCAGAGATTTCTCCGCTCTTCACCGCATTCAGCAGCCCATTATACGCAACATCAACATCCGGCGGATTTAAGAGGATGTCTGCCCCAGCTTTAAATGCTTCTACCGGCACGCGGTCAGGCGTTACAATATTGGCACCCGACATACCCAGGCTGTCCGTGATGATCAGCCCTTTGAATTTCATTTTTTCACGAAGCAGGCCAGTCAGGATTGGCTTCGACAACGTAGCCGGCATACCGGAATCATCAAGCGCAGGAACGACAAGATGGCCGGACATGATCGCATCGATGCCTGATTTAATGGCAGCCTTAAACGGCTTGAGGTCAACTTCATTCAATGTCTTCAGATCATGGTTGATGATGGGAAGACCAGAATGTGAATCCACATCTGTGTCACCGTGGCCCGGAAAATGCTTGGCGGTCGCCATCATGTTCTGTTCCTGATAGCCCTTCACTTGGGCGACTCCCATACGCGCGACGACATCCGGATTTTCAGAAAATGACCGAACACCGATGACCGGATTGTTAGGATTTACGTTCACATCCAGATCAGGAGCAAAGTTCAGATTGATTCCGAGGCTTTTCAGCTCAAGTCCCATGATGCTGGCCGACTGTCTGGCATAGTCCGTGGATTGAGCAGCAGCCAGCGCCATGTTCCCAGGGAAAACGGTGCCTGGCTCCGTCACCCGTGCCACAACTCCCCCTTCCTGGTCAGTGGAAACGAACAGCGGAATCGGAATCCTTTGTTTCATCGCCGCTTTTTGAATGCCGTTAGACAGGGCGTTTACTTGAGCTTTATCCACCGGCATCCCGATATTATCGGTCCAGTTAAAATAAATGACGCCTCCCAAGTGGTACTTCTCAATCGCTTCTGCGAAGTTTTTCGCTCCGCGTTTTTGCTTGATATTGATTTGTTCATACGCAGAATCCTCAGCTGTTTTTCCATACACATGAATGATAAACACTTGGCCTGCCTTTTCTTCAACCGTCATGTGTTTCACAATACGCTTCAGCCAGGCATCATCCTTCTCCTTTTTCACCGGGTTTGAAGCGGCGAGTGACGATTGAGGAAAGACCAGCATAACGGCCATAATGATGAACAACGCTCGAATAAACTTGCTCGTCATCTTACTCCCTCCTTCATATTTTATCTGCGTGGAATGGTCAGGTCCGCAATAATCGGACGGTGATCGGAAGCAAGTGTGTTGGTAATAAACGAAGATCTTGATTCGATCTGCGGTGAGGTTAAAATGAAGTCGATCTTGGATGAAGGTTTGTTCGCTGGAAACGTGCTCCCTGGTTCCCCGCTTCTCCATGTATCATGAAGAGTGCTGAAAAGCGGCTTTAGTTCCGGTGCATTCGGCTGGGCGTTCATGTCTCCGAATAAAATCTTTTGGCGGGAGCTCTCGGAAAAGATAGAGAGCATATCGTTCACTTGCATGGACCGGACGGCTGGATCCGCTCGGTAATCGAGGTGTGTGGAATAGACATGAAGCTTGATCCCTTTAACATTGATCAAGGTCTGAGCAAAACCTGGTGCAGGAGCTGGAACCGGGTTGGGAACTTGCGTAGACAGTCTTGTGATCTCACGGTTCTCTCCCTTCAGAATGGGATACTTGCTTAAAACAGCGACCCCAAACTGGCGGTTCGGTTCTCCTGCATTCAGCGGCGGCAGATCATAGATTGGTGCGAAAAAATAATTCATTTGAAGCTTTTCAGCAAGGAGTTTAATATCGTCTTCAAACAAACTCCGGCTGCTCCAATGAACATCCACTTCCTGCAGCCCGATGATCTCGGCGCCCGACTGGCGGATCACTTCAGCCTGAGCATTCAGATCATACACGTTCCCCATGCTGTTTCCGTAGTGCAGGTTATAGCTCATCACGCGGATATTGACTCTGTGCCCATTTCCCTGATCAGCCGCACTGGCGGCTAAAGGGGCAGAGAGCCAGGCGAAGAGTATAACCAGCAGCATACAGGCTACTAGCTTTTTCATTTTTCTTCCTCCTCTCATTTCACATTCCTTTCCTTCCCTTAGATGTCAATTAAAGGGTATTATTCTGCCGACAGGTTGTCTATACCACTATGAGCCTATCTTTCAGAGCATTTTTTCAACTATCAATACGGATAAAATTAAGAAAGGAAAAATTAGTAAAAAAGTTACGTAAGAAAATCTTGTAAATTGCGACATTCTACCCAATGCAAAACTATTAATATTTGCTATTATTGTTGTAAATTGTAAGATATTGTTGAAGGAAAAGGAGGCCGGGAGCTTTTATTATTCGAAGTCCTGCACCCGAGAAACTTCAGCAGAAACAAAGACATAGAAAAAAATAAATATTGAGGGGTGTCAATATGAAGAAAATGGCAAGTGCTCTTGTAGGTATTGCGTTGGCTGGTGCTTTGTTGATTGGTGGCTATATCGCGGATCATTCAGCGGTAACGAATGCGGAACACGGAAAGACATTTTCTACGACAAATGGGTAACATTTAAGTTGCAGATTTGTACACCCAGACATTCACATAAACAGCAAAGAGGGAAAGAGAGCAATCTCCTTTCCTCTTTTTTTATGGGTTGCCAACTATTTTCTCTTGTATAGTAAAAAATTAGTAGAAAAGTTCCCCTTAAGTTTTCAGGTAATTACGACAATTTACTCAATCGTTAAGTGGACCGGATATGCTAATATTGTGTTAAATTGTAAATTTATGCTAAAAGGTGGGCGTACGTTATGGAAGTAGAGCTGACGAGCACGGAACAGATGATTCAACTATTAAACGGCTGGTATCGTGAAATTCTCTCCCAAAACCTCGTAGAATCCCGCAGATTAAAGCTGGAAATCGATGAAAAGATTGAAACCATGGAAATGGACCCTACACAGACTCTCTTTATCTACTACTCTTTGTTAAGCTTCAGGTACCAGCTCCTTGTCAATGACCTTTGGGAAGCGCGGTACACCCTGAACAAACTGGATGTGGAGAAAAAAAGAGAAACAGACGATTTCTTATCCTATTACTTTCACTTCTTCAAAGCCATCTATGCTACGGATACTGGAAACTATCTCGAAGCCAAGCTGCACTATCAGCTGGCCGAAAAGATGTTAAACCAGTTTCCTGATGATATCGAAAAAGCAGAATTCAACTACAAAGTCGCTACCTTTTATTATCATACCCGTCAGCCCCTGCTTGCCGTCCGCCACGCCATAAAGGCAAAAGAATACTTTGAAGACAAATCCGGCTATGAAGTGAAACTTGCCGGCTGCGAAAATATCATCGGTCTGGCCTCAACATCTTTAAAACAGTTCCGGGAAGCCGAGCATCATTTTCTAACCGCCCTGGACATCCTTCGTGTATACAATTTGAAAAAAGAACCGTTCGAACTTAAGATCCGCTACAATCTGGGCCTTTTATATGCCGAACAAAATCTATCGGAAAAAGCGATTGCCCAGCTCACCGAGGTGTTTGAAGACAAAGCAACCGACTACAAAACGACCTTCCTGATTGCCCGGGAACACGTCAAGCTCAGGAATCATGACGTCGCCGACGACTGGATCATTCAGGGACTGAAAATAGCAAGAGATGCCCAAAACGAGGAGTACATTCACCATTTCTCCATCTTGAGCGAGTACAACCAGTCCTCCTCAGTTGAACAATTGGAACAAACAGCAGCCGCCGCGATTCCATACTTTCAATCCGTCCAGCTCTGGGGTTTTGTCCAGGACTACGCGGAAAAACTCGCCTCCGAGTTTTACAACACCGAGAACGACCAAAAAGCGAGCAAATACTTCCACATGGCGTATACAGCCAAGCAAAAGTTAATGTATGAGACAAGCAGCTGACGAGTGTCAGCTGCTTTTTTGTGAAATGGCATATTCAATTCAAGGACTCGTCCCTGCTGACTTCACATAATATCCCTTATCATTCTTCTTCACATAAAAAATGGTTGGGGTCATTCCGGTCTCGCTGTTGAAATCGTTCCAGGCAACCTCATATCTTTCCCTGTATTTTTTATCCTGTCCATTGCTTGTAATACGGGCGAGGAAGCTTTGATAGGGATGGCCCTCATTGACCAAGTATTCTCGTATCGCCGATTTTTGAGAAGAACCATCATGGATGGAAGGAGCCAGAATCGGTGGAAGAACAAATAAAAGAACGGCAATCATCAATCCCCATAAGTAATGCTTTCTTTTCATGGGATAACCCCCTTACCCTCCTCATTATAAACAAATATTGGAAAAATATCGTGATAAATAAATCTCTTCGTATCTCCATTCGCTGACAATCCGCTGCTGCAAAGATATAACGGAAGGAAAAGCCCCTTCTGTTATTGAATGTATGAAAGAGTATTTCTGGTGGTGGTGAGTTTTTCATGGGATTCGCATTATTTGCGATCGTTTTAGGAGCGGGCATCTTATTTTCCGATGCCGGCGGCGACATTAAAACATTGGCGATTATTGTTCTTTTCACAGGGATTGTTTTACTTTTTGAGCCAAAAAGAAGCAGCATAAACGAAAAAGCAGCTAGCAAAAAGGCCAGCTGCTTCTTTTTTTAATTCTTTTCTACATGCTCTTAACGTTTGTGGAAATGTTTCTGTTTCGAGCCTTCATCAAGTTGATTGGAGTGCAAGGTGCGAGACTCCTGCGGGACATGCGGGGCAGGTGAGATCCGCAGGCGCTTGCGCCGAGGAAGCTCAGCGCACGCCCCGCGGAAAGCGAGCACCTGAAACGGAAATCAACCACTTCAAAAGCTTACTAAAACGCTATTCCATCGAATCTCTTTTGGGAACTTTACTCAAGAAAGCCAGCAAAGTGATCACGGCCACGATCACGAGACAGACCGTTGTGCCGATAATGTTATCTTTATTGAAGATGAAGAAAATAAAAATGATGGATAATAGCACCGCACCGAGAATCGTCGTAAAAGGAAAACCCCTCATTTGGAAAAATGGCTTTTCCTCATAATGGCGGCGCAGCTTTAACTGGGCGAGACAAATGGCGATCCAGATGAGAAGGATCGTGAATCCAGGAATCGACATCATATACCCAATAATCTTTTCCGGTGTCCTATATGCAAGATATACACCGAATAAAATACAGATGGACGTAATGATGATACCGTTAATCGGAATACCGTTTTTGGACACTTTAAGAAATTTTTTAGGCGCTTCTCCGCTTTGTGCCATTGAGAACAGGGTCCTTGACGTCGCATAGATCCCTGAGTTTGCCGCTGACAGCACAGCTGTTAAAAGAACAAAGTTCATGATGTGCCCGGCTCCAGGGATTCCCGTAATATCGAAAACCTGTACGAAAGGACTTTCAACCAGAGATACTTTATTCCAAGGCATCAGACCACAGATGATCAAAATCGGAAGAATATAAAAAATAACAACTCTCCCTACCGTCCCTTTGATCACTTTCGGCAGTACCTTTTGTGCATCCTTCGTTTCGGTTACCGCAACTCCGATCAGCTCGGCTCCGCCATAGGAGAACATAACAATTAAGAACGCGCTGAGCATACCGCCGATCCCGTTAGGAAAGAAACCGCCATGAGCAGTGTAATTATTTAATGGCTGATCAATCGAGCTCGGAATCACACCGAACAAAATACAGGCTCCTAAAATGATAAAGGCCGTCAGCGCAACGATTTTAATTCCCGCAAACCAAAACTCGATCTCACCATAGTACTTTACTTGAAACAGATTGATTCCAATAATGAAGATGGCACAGAAAAGAGCTAGCAGCCATAACGGCGTGGAGGAAAACCAGTATTTCAAAAAGCTTCCCGCAGCCAATATTTCAACAATCGTGACGATCCCCCACTGCACCCAATAAAGCCAGCCAACGATAAATGAAATCCGATGGCCAAATGCTTTGTGAACGAGATTCTGAACATTTAAATTTGGATAGACAATGGCCATCTCCGCCAATGCCGTCATAACAATGAATAATAATGCCCCGCCTAATAAATAAGCCAATGCGACACTTGGCCCTGCTAAACTGAGCGTGTCTGAGCTTCCTTTAAAAATCCCTGTTCCAATCATCCCTGCCAAGGCGATGAATTGAACATGACGAGGCAATAACCCCTTTTTTAAATTCTGATGATCTTTTTCCATGCTGCCCCTGCCTTCCATCTAGCATTGTTTACCATGAAACGCTTTAAACGTTTAAAGTGCCATTATACATATTTTCAGAGAAATACACCATTTGTATTTATAACCAGCCGCGATCAGAGCCTGCTAGTTAACGAGCCGTCCCTTATCCTTCCAGTAATCTTTCCTCAAATGCACCTTTTGTATCTTTCCGGAGCCGGTTTTAGGCAATTCTTCCACGAAAACGATAATGGTCGGCGCCTTAAAGTGTGCAAGCCGGCTGCGGGCAAACGTGATCAGCTCGTCCTCACTAGCCTCGTGCCCTTCCCGGAGCACGACGATGGCTTGCGGTGTTTCTCCCCATTTATCATGAGGGACTGCGATAACAGCTGCTTCCAGAACAGCGGGGTGATCATACAGCACACCCTCGACTTCGATGGAGGAGATGTTTTCACCGCCTGAAATGATGATGTCTTTTTTCCGGTCGGCAATCTCAATATTACCTTGCTCGTCTACAACCGCCATATCGCCTGTATGGTACCAGCCGTTTCGGATGATATGGTTCGTTTCCTCCGGGTTGTTCCAGTACCCTTCCATAACAGTGTTGCTGCGCACAACAATCTCGCCGATCTCATGGCTGTCATGGGCTACTTCGTCTCCGTCCTCATTGACGACCTTCACTTCACTACCAATAAATTCGTATCCCGCTTTCGATTTCAAACGGTATTTCTCATCATTCGTCAAATGATCCTGTGTGTCCCGGATGATGGACGTCGTAATGAGCGGCGAGGCTTCCGTCATGCCATACACCTGGATAAACTCCCAATGCAGCTTTTCCTCCACCCGCTTCACGAAGGCTGGCGGCGGTGCCGAACCGGCAATGACAATACGGAGGTTGCTAGCCGCTTTAACGGTCTCTTGCTTGTCCGCATACTGCAGAAGTCCGTTCAGGACGGTCGGAGCCATATGCATGACCGAAACTCCATACTCGTTCACTTTTCTAAAAATCTCTTCAGGCACTACCTTTTTGAGGAAGACCTGTGCCGCTCCGTTTGCCGTATAGTAAAAAGGCGATCCCCAGCCGTTCACATGGAACATCGGAAGGACATGAAGCAGGACATCACGATCGGAAACCCGCAGATGATGCATGGATGTAAGCGCATGCAAAAAATTGCTCCGATGTGAGAGCATAACCCCTTTCGGCTTGCCGGTCGTCCCGCTCGTATACAAAAGGGTCGCCAAGTCATTCTCATCCATCTCCGGACGGTCAACAGGTGCAGTGTTGAACTGCTCCAGCCAGTTTTCATAGGGAATTAAACCGTCCCCTGCCTGTTCAAGATCATGCACTATAATGGCTTCAACCATCGTTAACTGTTCTCGAATTGGCTCGATTTGGTTCATCAGTTCATGGTCAACAAAGAGAACTTTTGATCCGCTGTGATTCAGTATGTATACATAATCTTCCGGTTTTAGCCTTGTGTTGAGTGGTACCATAACAGCCCCGAGCTGCAGCACGCCGTAAAATCCTTCATACATCTCGGACGTGTTGGGAGCTAGATAAGCGACACGATCTCCTTTTCCAACTCCAGTTTCAATTAGCCCACGTGAAAGCTGGTTGACCCGGTTATTCACTTCACTGTATGTATAGGTTTGCTTTTCACCGATTATCGCAGCTTTCTTTCCATACAACTTTACCGCACGATCAAGAAATTGAGGCAGCAGCATTGGTACATTCAACGAGTGATCCCTCCTCAACTTAAATAATTAGAAATTTTAGTCTATTATATCATAGTCTGTTATATAACAAGAAGGGTTAAGATATCTCTTAGAATACGATATTCCTTTTTCTTTTCATAAAATATTAAGTAATACTAGGTATTGCTTAATAGAACTCAGCTCTCCCCTGCAAGCGGTACTTATGGGATTTGACTCCGTAACCAGCGATAAAAAATGAATTTGACATATTAATTTGCCTGCCGAAGCGTTGTAAAAGAGCTTAACTTGTCAAAACCTTCATCAATAACCCTCTTCTGTGATATGGAAGCTCTCCAGGCAGACCGTTACTTGCGATTCGACACGCTTTACTTGCGGTAACGGGGCTGTTACTTGCGATTCGACAGAGTTTACTTGCGAAAATGCTCCTGTTACTTGTGGTTCGTCAAGGTTTACTTGCAAAACACATTCCGAAAGGTCCAGGTCGCCTAGCTTCGGACTCAGATACTACTCGTTGCTTTTAACGCGATCGGTGACGATCACCCGGACCTCCACATGTCCATACGGAGAGGTGAGGCCAACGAGCGCACCATCCTCAAGCTCCCGTTCACGGGCAAACTCAGGCGAGACTTCCACCCAAGGATGAGGAACTTTGTGTTTCAGCCCCTCTGATCGATACGTCATGTTTCCTTCATGGAAGTGCTCAAGCAAACGGCCGTTATTTAAATGTAGGTCGAATTCTTCACCCGGCTTAAACGGCTCGGTCCATTCAGCAGCCGGGAAGGAGAACAGGTCTATCCTTGTAAGTAATTGGTCTTTGTAAGAAATATTGTAAAGCATACTTCATCCTATGTTTGGAACAATACCATTGTATTTAGGATAAAAAGGAGGGGAATCAAAATGGATCAACAGAAATTATTAGCTGCCCACGAGTCTATGGACTTACATGAGGCCATTAACTTTAAAACGCTTTGTATCGCCAAGTCTAAATTAATGCAAGGATTGGTTTTTGATGATGATCTTAGGAATTTAATGAAAAAAGATGTTGAACAATCGATACAAGATCTGACTGAATTGCAGTCCCTCTATGAACGAGCACCTTTTCAAGCTCCTGTTCCTCAAAATCGCCCAACCCCCATCATTAATGGAAAGGAAGGAACCATTCATTGAATAATGATTATTTGGATCCGATTAACTCGCTGCATATGCCTGAACTCGCAGATACCACCTTTGCCATGGACTTTCTTCTTCGTGCCAAAGAAGGTGTTCGCAACGTAGCTGTGGCGTTAACCGAAACTGCATCACCTGATGTCCGTGCCATATTAAGAAAACAATTGATGCAGGGCATTGCGATGCATCAGGAAATATCTGAGTTGATGATCAAGAAAAAATGGTTCCATCCTTACGAACTAACTGAACAGTATCAATTGGATCAGCTTTCGGCCAACAATACGATTAAGATTGGCAAAATGAACCTGTTTCCCATTGAGACCAATCGAAAGGGCATGTTCGATCGGACACCTGATGAACATTAACACTGGAGGTTATATAGCATGAAGGCGGTAACGTATCAAGGGATAAAAAATGTTGTTGTGAAAGAAGTGCCAGACCCTAAGATTGAAAAACCAGATGACATGATTATCAAAGTGACCAGTACAGCGATATGTGGTTCTGATTTGCATTTAATTCATGGCATGATCCCTAACCTGCAAGAGAACTTTGTCATTGGACATGAACCGATGGGAATCGTTGAAGAGGTTGGTCCGGAAGTGACAAAACTGAAAAAGGGAGACCGCGTAATCATTCCATTTAACATCGCATGCGGCGAATGCCGTTACTGTAAAGACCATTTGGAAAGTCAATGCGACAATTCAAATGATAATGGAGATATGGGAGCCTATTTCGGATATTCCGGAACAACTGGCGGTTATCCAGGCGGGCAAGCGGAATATTTGAGAGTCCCTTTTGCCAACTTTACTCATTTTAAAATCCCGGAGACCTGCGAGGAACCTGATGAAAAGTTAACGGTTATTGGGGATGCGATGACCACTGGTTTTTGGAGTGTTGATAATGCGGGCGTAAAGGACGGGGACACCGTTATCGTTTTGGGATGTGGTCCCGTGGGACTTTTTGCACAAAAGTTTTGCTGGCTAAAAGGGGCGAAGCGGGTGATTGCAGTCGATTATGTGAATTATCGCTTGCAGCATGCGAAACGGACAAACAAAGTTGAAATTGTGAACTTTGAGGATCATAAAAATTGTGGAGAATACCTGAAGGAAATCACCAAGGGCGGTGCCGATGTAGTCATTGATGCTGTTGGTATGGACGGAAAAATGACCGATATGGAGTTTCTTGCCAGCGGATTAAAACTTCAGAGTGGTGCATTTGGTGCATTTATCATGGCGACCCAGGCCGTCCGAAAAGGCGGCAATATCCAGGTGACCGGCGTTTATGCAGGAAAATATAACGGTTTTCCATTTGGAGATATTATGAACCGCAATGTCAATATCCGCTCCGGACAAGCACCTGTTATTCACTATATGCCTTATATGTTTGAACTGGTTTCTACCGGGAAGATTGATCCGGGAGATGTGGTCAGCCATGTGCTTCCGCTCAGTGAAGCGAAGCGTGGCTATGAGATTTTTGACACCAAAACGGATGATTGTATAAAAGTCGTATTGAAGCCTTGAGGAAGGAGGATTGAAAAATGAACTATGCCCTACACGAAGTTCTTGAGGTTCAAGAAATGGCCGCTTTTAAAACAAATTGTTTAACCAAGTCTAAAACAATGAGAGCCCTGGTTAGTGACCCAAGGCTAAAAGAAATCATGCAGCAAGACATTGATCTTTCCACCAGACAGTTAAACGAATATACCTCTGTTTTATCTAATGCAAAGCAATCGTTAGGAGCTGAGTAAAATTGAATTCAATCATTGAAAACGTAACAGGAATGGATGCCCTTTCCGACCAGATTGTTGCGATGGATTTATTGATTGCGGCAAAAAGTGGAATTAGAAATTACGCCATGGCTGTTACGGAAGCCGGAACACCTGAAATCAAAGAAATGTTAACTCGGCATTTGGAGGAAGCCATAGAGATGCATGAACAAGTTTCCGGTTATATCGTGGAAAAAGGATGGTATCACGCTTGGGATACGAACGAGCAAATCCTTTTGAACTTGACAAATATGAAGACCGCTTTGGATTTGCCAACACTATAGATCTTCAAAGGGGCTGTCCAAGAAGTCTGGAAGCCGTTGATTTCCGTTTCAGGCCGCTCGCTTTCCGCGGAGCGTGCGGTGAGCCTCTTGGCGCAAGCGCCTGCGGGAGTCTCACCTGTCACGCTAGTCCCGCAGGACAAGGAACGCTGCGGCAGCGGTGCATCGCACGAAGAAAATGTGATTTTCATTTTCGAGGATCTCGCACCTTCCACTATAATCAACTTTTCATTGAAGATTTTTTGCGCGAAAAAGGAGCTGCCTGAAGGTCAATTTTTGACTTTCAGGACAGCCCCTATTTATTGTCAGAATGCAGGTGCAGGCAATTCATCTATGTTCATGCGAAGCAAACTATACGGCTTTTCTCGCAGGTCCTTTCCATAATGAAACCTGGCCTGCCGGTGTAATTGGTTCACAATGATATATAAGTATTGATCCGGGCCAATTGACAACGTATCCGGCCATAAAAGCCTCGGGTCATGTGCAATGGTTTCCATGTTTCCGTTCGGCATGATCTTTCGTATGCTGTTGTTTTCATAATCCCCTGCATAGACGTTTCCTTTTGCCCCGGTAATCATTCCGTCAGATGCCCCTTTTTCTCCCCAATACTCCACTCGGGAAAGTAAGTCCTTCTCCGGTATCGTTCTGTCTCTCAGGGCTTCTGTTGAAATGGAGAACAGATGCCGGCTGGTTAATGGACAAAAAAATAAGGTCTTTCCATCCACAGAAATCGCGATACCATCAGACGCCAGTCGAAAGGGAGAAATGGAGCCGTCTTTATTGCGGTTCATCAGTATTTTACCTTCTACTTTTGGCAAGAAATAGGGATCGGGTGATGTAGGTGGGGTGCCACTTAACCGTCTGAATGCGTTTCCTGTTTCTAAATCCACAACAATGATCGCTCCTGGACCTTTGGAGGATGAATCTGTGATATAGGCATAACCGGCTTTTCCTACGCGAAAATCAAAGCGGACATCATTCAAATATGTGGTTGGCAGGATTACTTCTTCTGTAAAGGTATATACATTTCTGATTGTATTTGTTTTTAAATCAACAGCGACCAGTTTTGCTCCCCCTTTAATCGGTTCAGAAAAATTGGGTGCTGCTGTATCCAATACCCAAAGTGTTCCCCTTCCATCAGCCACTACACTTTGGACACTGATAAATGACATCGCAACGTTTGCCGGGTTGGCCAAATTTGTTTCTAAATTTGGATAGGGCTGCAATTGGTCCCCCACAATTTCCGCCACCGTAAATATTACGTCATCTCCCCATTTCGGAAAGCAAACGAAAATACGCCCGGTTTCTGACACTGTAACGCCTGTAGGCATAGCCCCATAAAATGAATGAACGAGTTCAAACTTACCGAAATATTTTTCCATAGGCAGCATAAATTTCATCATCTCCCTCATCCGATTTGAACCGATATTACCTATATATGGCCAGCAATTTTTCTTGTGCATGACAAAGAACATGGGCGGATCGCTTGCTTTTTTCTTTGGTTAAAATCTATTCACATGAACATAATAAATGCAGAAACTATCAAGGTATTCGGTCTCAATTAATAATATAAGGAGAAAGAGGATGACACCATGAAAGGGATATTCTTCACGTGCTGTTTTTCTTGGGATGAGATTTCCTATATAATAGCTGTATAATTGGAAAAAAAAGGGGGGACCGGTATGGGGGATCACTCACTTCGGATCATTGAACAGGAAATTGCTTTGCTCGTGCGGCTGACAACCGCTCATCATTTTCATAAATACGCCCACCTGATCCAACCCACCACAAAAAAAAAACCACCCAGCACCGCTGAATGGCCCCTGCTAATCTATTACTCTTTCGCTTTTCCGCCAACTGCCCAGTGCTTCCCTTCAACCTCAGTAACAAGCACTCTGACCTGCTCTTGCTTCACGTCTAACGTGCTGGCTGCCGCTTCGGTCACACTCGCAATCATGTTCTGAATCTGCTCGTCGGACCGGCCTTTAATGATTTGCACCTGAATGATCGGCATCTCTATTTACAGGAGAACGATACGCTGCCGAGCTCGTCGAACGTGGCAATGATGGTATCACCCGGCTCAAAGGCAATGGCTTCTGATAGAGCGCCGCTCAGGACGATGTCACCTTTTTTAAGGCCTTCGTTTCTCTCTCCCATCTTATTCACGCACCAGGCAACCGCTGCCGCCGGATGCCGGAGCACGGCAGCCCCAGCTCCTGTTGTGGCCACTTCGCCGTTTTTGGACATGACCATGCCGATATGGGCAAGATCCAACTTGTCTGGCGAGATCCACTTGCTTCCGGCTATGAACTTCGCAGATGAGCAGTTATCCGCTACCACATCAACGAGCGTGAATTTAAAGTCCTTGTATCGGCTGTCGATGATCTCGATAGCAGGTGCTATGTACTTGGTCGCCTTCAGTACATCCTCAGCCGTAACGTTCGTTCCCTGCAGATCCTCACCCATTAAAAAGGCAATTTCAGGTTCGGCCTTTGGATGAATAAGCTGGTTGAACCGAACAGGCTCCCATTCGTACGCGAGCATATCCGTGAGCAGATAACCATAGATTGCCTCGTGAACACCCATCATCTCATGCTTCGCTTTGCTCGTTAAGCCAAGCTTGATCCCTGCTCTTCGTGCTCCCTGTTCCATCCTTTTTTCAATCAAACGCTGCTGGATATCATATGCTTCATCTATGGCAAGGTCCGGATTCTGGTCCGTCAGCTTGATGACTTCACGGATATCGCGTTCTGCGCCCAAAAGATAGTCTACCATTTCATCCTGTCCTCTTTTTGTTACCGTCACGAATCACACCTCCTGTTTGGTCTTGGCCAGCTCGGCCGCTACATCTAGTATCATATCTTCCTGTCCCCCGACTGCCTTTCGCTTGCCAATCTCTACTAAAATATTCCGTGAATCCAGTCCGAAACGAGCAGCTGCCCGTTCGGCGTGCAGAAGGAAGCTCGAGTAGACACCGGCATGCCCCATCACAAGACTGCCTTTACTGATCTCCTGCGGACGCGGCAGCATCGGTGCTACGATCTCCTCCGCGAGGTCCTGCATTTTATAGAGATCGATCCCCACATCAAGTCCAAGGCGGTCAAGTACAGCCAGCAATACCTCTGTCTGCGTATTCCCCGCTCCTGCCCCCAGACAGCGGACACTGCCATCAATCCGGGTCGCTCCTTCTTCAATAGCCACCAGCGTATTGGCCACGGCAACCGAGAGATTGTTATGGGCATGAAACCCGATCTCGATATCCAAAGACTGGCGAAGCGCGCTGATTCGTTCACGCACTTCGTGAGGCAGCAGGGCACCCGCGGAATCCGTCACATACACGGCCTGCGCGCCATAGCTTTCCATCAGCCTGGCCTGTTCGACAAGCTTGTCGACGGGAGCAGAGTGAGCCATCATCAAAAATCCGAAGGCTTCCATCCCAAGCTCTCGTGCCAGGTGAATATGCTGAGCAGAAATATCCGCTTCTGTCACATGAGTCGCCACACGAACGAGGCCTGCCCCTAGGTCACGAGCTTTTTTCAATTCATGAACTGTACCGATTCCAGGAATTAAGAGAACCGCAACTGTTGACAACTTACACGCCTCGACCGCTGTTTCGATCAGTTTCATTTCATCCACTAGAGAACGCCCGTATTGAAGGGTCGAACCGCCGAGTCCATCCCCATGGCTTACCTCAATGTAATGCATGCCGGCCTCATCCAGCGCTTTTGCCACCTTCCACACCTGTTCTGCCGTGAACTGATGCTTCATGACATGGCTGCCGTCACGAAGGCAAACTTCGGTCAATTTAATGGGCTTATCGCTATTTCGTTTCATAAGAACCCATCCTTTCCGGCGCCTTCCTTAGATCCAACCGGTGTTTGGCATATTGCTCCGCCACCCGAACAGCAGCGGCCGTCATGAT
The DNA here is from genome assembly GCF_023149135.1 of Fictibacillus marinisediminis. Taxonomy (NCBI): domain Bacteria; kingdom Bacillati; phylum Bacillota; class Bacilli; order Caryophanales; family Fictibacillaceae; genus Fictibacillus; species Fictibacillus marinisediminis. The sequence goes on from NZ_JAIWJX010000002.1 coordinate 3,853,468, forward strand.
ATCAAGATTGCCGGCATACGGTGGAAAGTAATCTCCCGCCCCTTCCACCTCAAGAAAAACGGTGACCCGGTTATCTTCAAACAACGGCTCCTGTTTTAGAAGATAGCCGGGAACATAGGATTGAACTTCCGTTACCATCTCATCAATGGACTGGCGAATCGCTTCTTCGTCCATATTTTTAACTTCACAATACACCGTGTCTCTCATCAGAATCGGGGGATCGGCTGGGTTCATGATAATCAAAGCTTTTCCACGGTCCGCCCCGCCTGCCTCTTCAATCCCTCTGCGGGTCGTGATCGTAAATTCATCAATGTTGGCCCGAGTTCCAGGTCCGGCGCTCTTGCTGGCGATCGTCGCTACAATTTCCCCGTACTCCACATCTGCCACCCGGTTGATCGCGTGAATGATAGGAATCGTCGCCTGTCCCCCGCACGTGATCATATTTACATTTGATTCATCAAGATAACTGCCAAGGTGGTTTACCGCAGGGCATACGAACGGTCCACGTGCTGCCGGAGTGAGATCGACTGCAAACTTTCCCAGAGCCTTCAGCACTTTTGCATGGCGCACATGAGCCTTGGCGGATGTGGCATCAAACACGATGTCCGCAAGCTCAGGGTTTTCCAACAACCCCTGAATTCCGTTATCAAACGTGGTGTACCCCGCATCTTTAGCCCGCTTCAACCCATCTGATTCTGCATCAATGCCAATGACAGCCGTCAGTTCAAGCCATTCACTTCGTGCAAGCTTGTACATGAGGTCCGTTCCGATGTTCCCCGAACCGATGATTGCTGCTTTTACCTTCTCCATAGCCTTTCTCCTTTCTTATGCAAAATGGACGGATACCCAGCCGAGCGCACCAAATTCTGCCGTCACCGTATCTCCTGGCAAAACATCAATGGCTGCCGACAGAGCACCTGGCAGAATGAGCTCGTTTGCTTTTAGCGGAATGCCGAACTCGTAAAGCTTGTTGGCCAGCCAGGCGACCGCGTGAGCCGGGTGCCCAAGCGCTGCCGCTCCTGCTCCGGTTGCAATCAGCTCTTCATTTTTGAATAAAACCATGCTGGCGCTTCTAAAATCAACCTCATCAATGGTTTTCTTCTTGTCACTGAGGACGACCTTTGCCGATGATCCGTTATCCGCTACCGTATCCACGAGCTTGATCTTCCAGTCGGCGATGCGGCTGTCGATGATCTCAAGTGCTGGAACCACATAATCGGTTGCCATGAGTACATCCAGGAATGTCACGTTCGGCTGAAACAGCTCATCTCGCAGCACAAAGCCGATTTCCGCCTCCACTCTCGGCTTGATCATTGAATCAATGCGTACCGTCTCACCATTTTTCACCGTCATATCATCAAAGAGATGGCCGTAATCCGGCTCATCCACCCCAAGCATGTTCTGCATCGCTTTGCTCGTCAGACCAACCTTCTTGCCAATCACGTTCCGCCCTTCGTCTGTCTTGCTCTTCGCAATGGCGAGCTGAATCTGATAAGCATCCTCCACCGTCAGATTCTCAAAACGCTCGGTCAGCGGGGCAACCGGTACGTTGGTACGCTCCGCCTCGAGCAGTTCCCCTGCAAGCCGATCAATGACCTTTTGCATGTATGTTTCATCCCTTCTCTTTAAAATAAGGAACGAAAGGCATTTAGCACCTTTCGTCTCTTAGCTTTTTTCTAAAAAATTATGAAGGCTTTTGTTTAATTAGCTTCATTGCCAAGTTGATTGGAGTGGAAGGTGCGAGATCCTCGAAAATGAACATCACATTTTCTTCGTGCGATGTATCGCTGCCGTAGCCTTCCTTGTCCTGCGGGAGTAGCGTGACAGGTGAGACTACAGGCTCACCGCACGCCCCGCGGAAAGCGAGCATCCTGGAACGGAGATCAACCACTTCCAAGAGCAACAGAAGCTGCTGAAACAGCCTTATAATTTCATCGTGATCGTTTTTGCCTCGGTATAAAATTCGAAGCTGTGCCGGCCGCCTTCACGGCCGATCCCGCTTGCTTTCGAGCCGCCAAAAGGCGTTCTTAGGTCACGAATATACCAGCAATTGATCCAGAGCAATCCTGAATCCACGCCTGCCGTCACCCGCTGTGCCCGGCGTATATCGTTCGTCCAGACGACTCCTGCAAGGCCATACATCGAATCATTGGCGATCCGAATGGCATCTTCTTCGGATTTAAAAGGAATGACGACCAGGACCGGACCGAAAATCTCCTCTTGTGCTACGCGCATGCTGTTGTCCACATCATAAAGGACGGTCGGCTCGTAAAAGTTACCATGCTCCATCCCTTTCACCCGCTTGCCGCCGCATGCCAGCTTCGCCCCCTCGGTTAGCCCGATCTCCACGTAGTTATGCACCGTCTCGAGATGGCTCTTAGAGACAACTGCCCCCATATCTGTCGTTTCATCGGTCGGATCACCGACTTTAATTTTCTGAACAGCCGACGTAAACTTCTCCAAAAACTGATCATATATGCTTTCCTGCAATAACAGGCGCGAACCCGCTAAACAGATCTCACCCTGGTTTCGGTAGATCGCATCAAGTGATCCTTGTACTGCTTCATCCAGGTCGGCATCTTCAAACACGATATTCGCTGATTTTCCGCCAAGCTCCAATGAAACAGGGATCAGGTTTTCTGCGGCATTGCGCATGATCGTTTTGCCTGTATTCGATTCACCGACAAATGAAATCCTGCGGACAGACGGATTGGTCGTCATCGCTGTGCCCATCGTGCTGCCCGGACCGGTAATAATGTTCAATACTCCTGGCGGCAATCCGGCTTCGTTCGCAATCTCACCAAGCATGACTGCACTCAGCGGTGTATAGGAGGCCGGCTTTACAACGACCGTATTGCCTGCGGCAAGAGCAGCCGACGCTTTCCACGTCATCTGCATGAACGGAAGGTTCCACGGGATGATGAGGCTCGTAACCCCGGCTGGTGCATATTTAGCGTAGGACATGATGTTGTGTTTATCGTAATGTTCATGAACCATGTATTTAGACATCTCGGCAAAAAAGCGGAAGTTGGAAGCAGCCCGTGGAATATCAAATCCACGGCTTTCTTTGATCGGCTTACCGACATCTAAAGTTTCGACCATCGCCAACTCGTCCACGTTCTCCATGATCAGGCCGGACATCCGGCAGAGAATATCAGAGCGTTCCTCTACCGGCATCTTGCTCCAAATGCCGCTGTCAAAAGCTTTCTTGGCCGATTCGATCGCACGCTCCGCATCTTCCGGACTTCCGTTCGCAACAGCTGCGAGCTTTTCATTGCTCGCCGGATTGATGGAGTCGAACGTGCTGCCGGAACGGGCCTCCACGTACTCGCCGTCAATAAAAAGAAGCGCATCTTTCAGTGTTTTTTTATCAGCCGTCATTTCTTTCGTCATGTGTGAACCTCCTTACTCTTCGATCTCCAGAATCATCTCGATCTCAATCGCCGTATTGTTCGGAAGCTGTGCCATCCCGACGGCTGAACGCGCGTGTTTTCCTTTTTCGCCGAACACTTGAACGAGCAGATCCGACGCCCCGTTCATCACTTGGGGAGTCGCGGTAAAATCCTCTGTACAGTTCACCATGCCAAGTATCTTCACGACACGCTTCACCCTGCTCAACTCACCAAGCTCCTGCTTCACGACACTGAGAAGATTCAGCATCGACTGCTGGGCGGCCAAATATCCTTCTTCAACCGTTAGTTCCCGGCCCAGTTTGCCATGATACTGATCAACACCCTGACCGGATGTAAAAAGAAGGCTTCCGGTTCTTACACAGCTCACATAGTTTCCGACTGCCGGCCGGACAGGAGCGAGGATCAGCCCGAGCCCTTCCAGCTTACTCTCCGGATGTTGCACTGTTTGCAAGGACTGCACCCCGTTTCCCGAGTTCCAAATTTAAAAACCGTGCTGCATTCTCACCAAGCATGCCGCGTTTCTGCTCAGCTGTTAACTCGAGCGTTTCATCGATTACCTTGCCAGGATTGATTTCACGCAGCAAAAACGGATAATCAGAACCCATGAAGATTTTCTCGTATCCAAACCGCTCCATCATATATTTGATGTTCAGCGGATCGTAGTTTAACGAATCAAAATAAAACTGTTTGGCATAATGGCTCGGCGGATGAGTCGTCAGCCGGAGATGCGGCCAGACGTTCCAGCCTTGATCCAGTCTTGGGATGAGGTAAGGAAACGAACCGCCTCCATGCGCAAAACAGATCTTCAGACGCGGATACTTCTCCATGATGCCGCTCCAGATGAGCGAGGCCGCTGCAAGCGCCGTCTCACTCGGCATCCCTACCGTATACATGAAGTTATGGTTCGGCATCCGATCCCGCCCGAGCGTCTCCCACGGGTGGATGAAGATTGGCACTTCCCATTTTTCCGCCATCTCAAAAAATAGCAGAAATGACGGATCATCCAAGTTTTTGCCGTTGACGTTCGTACCGATCTCGATGCCATGCAGCCCAAGTTCATTGATGCAGCGTTCCATCTCCCGGACGGCGGTTACGCTGTCCTGCATTGGAACCGTCCCTAAGCCGACAAAACGGTCAGGGTGCTTTGCGACCGTTTCTGCAATAAAGTCGTTCTGAATCTTTGCCATCTCGGTTGCGGCTTCCGGATTCGCCCAGTACGAGAACGTGACCGGAATCGGGGACAGCACCTGGATATCCACGCCTTCCCGGTCCATGTCCTGAATTCGTTTTTCCGGCGACCATACCTGGTCCGTCACATCCCGGAAGTTCTTGCCTCCTACCAAAATGGATGCACCGCAGGCACACGTCCGGTTCAGCACCGGCCAGCGCTCTCCGCCGTATTTTTCCGTAAAATCCGGAAAGCTCTCCGGAATGATATGGGTGTGAAAATCTATTCGCACTTCCATTCCTCCACGTTTTCCGGCATGTGGTGGCCGCAATTCTTGCACAAGCGTACTTCCGCGTCAGAGTTAAAGCTGTGGATTGCTTCTTTTACTTGTTTTTCAATGTCGTTCAGCTGTACGGTCACCCGGTGCATCTCATGGTTGCACTCATCACAGAACCAGACGAAATCCTCTAGTTCTCCTTCCGCACGCTTGCGCTCGATGACAAGTCCGTACGTATCTGCCACACGGTGAGGAGAATGTGGAACCATCGCAGGCAGCATGAACACTTCACCTTCTTTTACTGTAACGACCTTTCTTGCCCCATCTTCCGTAATGCACTCGACATAACAGTCGCCTTTGATCTGGTAAAAGAACTCGTCTGAAGGGTCGACGTGAAAATCGCGCCGGCGGTTCGGCCCGCCGATGATCATGCAGATGAACTCTGAATCCTGCCAGAGCACTTTGTTGTTCACAGGCGGTTTTAACGCATCCTTATTTTCCTCGATCCATTTCAGCAGATTAAAAGAAAACAGTCGTTCAGCCGTCTTTGTCATTTGGTATTCCTCCCGAATTTTTTATAGAAATACTAGACGTCGATATATCCAAGCTCTTTTGATAGAGTATTAGCCGTGAGCAGGAGATGCTCCAGAATTCCTTTGCTGTCGCGGCCCTGCATATAAAACGGCTCACCGACAATGTTCAGCGACGCAATGGTATGGCCGGAGTAGGAGCGGATGGGGGCAGCCACGCCGTACAAACCAAGTTCATTTTCGTTATCGCTCACGGAATAGCCGCGCTTTTTCACTTCCTGAAGCTCGGTTTGCAGCTGAGCCGCACATGTGATGGTGTTCGGAGCCCGCTGCACAAGCCCCTTCTCCACGGTGACCTTCACCATGGGAGGGTTTGAGGATAATAGAATCTTTCCTGAGCTCGTGCAGTAGGCAGGCTTTCTTGAACCGACATACGTCGGAATTTCCTGGCTTTCTTTAGGGCTGGCTTTCAGGACGAACACGACCTCGCCTTGATCAAACATGCCGATATGAACCGCCCCTTTAAAACGGCGGATGAGCCCTTCCACAATTGGGAAAGCTCCGCTCAGCATTTCCTTCTGATACATGACCCGGTTGCCCCATTCGAGCAGCTTCCATCCTAGCCTGTATTTTTTCTGGCTGTCTTTGATGAGCATACCTTCCTGGCACAGGGTATGCAGCAGATGGTGGACAGAACTCGGGTTTAAATCAAGCTTTGTAGCAATGTCGAGGTTCCCCAGCACCGGTTCTTCATCCGTAAAACAGTTCAAGATTCTAGCAATCTTCTGAACAGATCCAATCACATCTCTTCCCCCTTCGCTTCTTTAAAACGGTAAGCTCTGGGCTGCCGGCCATTACTTATTGCATCACGGTATCAGCGTCAGCGATCCCCTCCTCTTTTTCGGAATGGATAGCCTTTGCCGCTTCCCTGGCCCGGTCTGCCTCATGTAAAGCCTGGTCCACCAATGGGAATGCGTTCTTGCGTTTATGGTTGTTGTAAAAGATGGCCCGCTTTCGGATCGGGTCTCCCGTGTAATAACGTTCATACTGCAGTGCACGCTGTCCAAACGCTTCTCCTGACAGATCCCATGCGAGTTTAAAGATGCGCACACGGTCAATGGACGAAACGCCTTCACGTCCAACATAGTAACGATCCATATCCTCTCTTAACTCCGGATTTTCAAAATCATAGCCTGACGGTGACATGAGCAGTCCCCCGGCACCAATGATCTGGATGACTTCGATGGCACGCGGATAAAAGGTTGGCAGCAAGCCGCGAATGGTCTCCAGCGGAGCGGCCGCCGGCATATACTCGCCAGAAGGCGTAACCTCACATTCATATTCGGAAACACGCAGCAAGGCACGAATTGTTTCCACACTTTGAATGAGTTCCCCAAGATCGTTCTGTACGTTCAAATACACATCAACCCCGATGGAATCCGCTAAACGGCAGGCGACATCCACAGCGAACGACAGCTTGGAGAGCCCGCGCACGCCTGACTGATGCGCCGGCTGCTGGGCGATCCCTGTTTTCGGATAAAGCAAGTTCGCCGCTTCCACGTTATTGTGGATAAACACACGGTCCCAAGGAACAAGCACATCATTGAACACAAGGAGTGCATCCATTTCCTCAAAACGGGAGGCCAGCGGATGGTCGAACAGTGAACGTTTGCCGTCCTGCATCGGCTCACGGCAGATGATGCGGAGTCCCGGTGTATCAATCGGAAGCGCAAATGCCAGTGCATACCGCTCATCTCCCGGTTTGAAGCCTGGGAACGAATACACGATGACTTCATCTGTAATCGGTGCAAGTGTCGCAAGCATTTTCGCTCCGCGAACAAGCAGGCCGTCCGGCGTCTCCTCCACTGCTCCAAGGTGAGTGAATGTATCTTTTTGTTCATGCGATGTTTTGCTTCGGTCATTTTGCGGGTTGATGATCGCATGCGTCAGGAACAAGTCGTTATCCCGGATGTATCGGTAGTAATTTTGAATGTTAACGGACCATTCCGGATTGTACTTATCGAGGAACCAGGAGTTGCTCGCCATCCCGGTGACCACGACGTTCAGGAAGTCCGGAGTTCTTCCCATCAGACCGTACGTTGCGTTAGCGTATGCTTCAAACAAGCTGCGCCTTGCCATAACGTCCTCAAGCTTGCGCGGCACGAGAAACGCGTTGGATACACGCTCGCCCGTCTCTTCACAAACATGCGTGATCTTTTCCTGATGATCAGGATCATGCTGCATATCATACAGCTTCGCGATCTCCAGAATTGGCTGGCGCAAAACAGGCTCGTTGACAATATCCGTCACTTTCCTGCCCTCCAGCCAAATTTCAGGCTGACGGGACTTTAACCCGTCCATATACTGAGCTCCCGTTCGGATTCCCATAGCACTTCCTCCTTCATTTTCTATAGCCTGTCCACACTATAGATGAAAGCGCTTTCTAAACTCAATGAGGTAATTTCATATTATGAAAGTCTAAGATATTTTTCGCTAAATTTGAATCGTAGGATGGGTGGAATTGAAGTTTTTAATGTAGAAAATAGAGGTGTTGGGTAAATTTTAGCACAGGACGTTGGCGGTTTTGGGCGGAATCGTTCGACAACTTTTGGTCATAAACCAATATTGTAAATACTCCCCCTCCACTTAGAACTAAATGCGTCGAATCCTGTCGCATATCGTCGCGTATAAACGTTTTGAACATAAATGAGGGGATTTTGAACGTAAAATCAATTTTTTGAACATAAATCGGCATTTTTGAACAATTAACCTCAAAAAAGCCATAACACAGCCCCCAAACAACCTTTCTTTTCATAAGAAGGGTTTAACTATAGTATAATTTAGTAATAAGGAGGTTACGTGATGAGGAGTTCTAATCCTAGTTTAAAAGAATCAACGTTTTCCAAGCTAAAAGGCCAAGGAATCGAGCATCCGATGACACTTCAGGGGACGGTTAATAAAACGTTCATCCTGCTCGTCTTATTATGTGCAACTGCCTTTTACACGTGGAATCAATATTTTGATGGAAAGCAGGTGGCTCCGCTTCTGCTCGCAGGAGTCATCGGAGCTTTCATTGTTTCGCTGATCACCATTTTTGTTCCAAAGGCATCACCCTTTTTAGCACCTCTGTATGCGATGCTGGAAGGTCTGGCTCTTGGCGGCATAAGTGCCATGTATGAGGCAAAGTTTTCAGGCATTACCACGCAAGCAGTTTTACTCACATTCAGCGTGCTCTTTGCGCTTTTGATCGTATACAAATTGGGCTTGATCAAAGTCACGAAAAATTTCAGGCTTGGCGTCATGTCAGCCACTCTGGGGATTGCCATCGTTTACCTGATTGATTTTGTTCTTCGCTTTTTCGGGCTTCATGTTCCTTTTATTCATGAAACTGGTGTAGTCGGCATTATCATCAGTCTGGTTATTGTCGGAGTAGCTGCTCTCAATCTTGTGCTTGATTTTGATTTTATTGAAAGAGGCGTTGAACAAAGAGCGCCAAAATATATGGAATGGTATGCGGGATTTGGGTTAATGCTTACACTCGTCTGGCTTTATCTTGAAATGCTCCGCCTGCTGTCCAAAATTAAGAACTAAAAAAACCTGCTGCGGCAGGTTTCTTTGTGTCATTAGCTAAGACATTTAGTGGTAGTGTATGCTTATAGGACAACCCCTGCAGAAAAGAGGCGATATTCTTGGTATCTTCCTTTGATTCCTTTGACCGGTACGTGCTGCCTCATTTCCCCATTCTCATTCTAGGGGTATCACTCGTCTTGCTTTATGCCGGTTTTCTATATTACAGAGCCAAGGCTGCCGGGATGGCTTTTGTTTTTCTCATTCTTGCTGTGCTTGGTGTGGTCATCGCGAATATTTACAAGTAAGCAAAAAGCCAGCGCCGCATTCGGCACTGGCTTTTTCACATCATTACATACTCTCTCTCAACGGCAAGGTATCTTGTGATGCTTGAACCCGCTGGCGTTTTGATTTTTTAAAATGAAGAAGCTCGTAGAAGACCGGGACGATGACAAGCGTTAAAATGGTTGCGCCAGTCAGTCCTCCGATAACAACGACAGCAAGTGATTTTGAAACAAGGCTGCCGTCTTCTGATTGAGAGAACAATAGCGGGAGCATCGCAAAAATGGTAGCGACCGCTGTCATGATGACCGGACGAAGGCGTGTACCGCACGCTTCGATAATTGCATCGCGAATGATCATGGTTTCTTCGTTCTGCTTCACGCGGTCGATAAGTACGATCGCGTTCGTGATGACGATACCGATCAGCATGAGTCCGCCGATTAATGCAGTCGGATCGGCTGGCACGCCTGAAATCAGGAGGCCGAGAACCGCTCCGATGGAAGCTAACGGAAGCGTCATTAAAATCGCGAGCGGCGCACGGAACGTTTTAAACGTAATGACCATAATGAGGTACACGATTAAAATGGAAGCGAGCATCGTCAGACCAAGATCAGCAAAATCGCTGGACTGCTGCTGTGCCGCTCCGCCCTGCTCCAGGCTGACGCCTTTTGGCAGGTCGACTTTTTTCACTTTCTTATCAATGGCTGCTGATACAACTGACAGCTTTTCAGGTTTCACTTCCGCAGAAATGCGGATGAACGGTTTGCCGTCTTTATGAAGCTCGGTGCTTGGTTTATCTTCCTCTGTAATCTGAGCAACGTTGGAAAGAGGCAGAATACCCTGGGCTGTCTGGATGGAAAGGTCCTTCAGGCCAGATGCCTTTGAAGGGTTGATTCCTGCGTTCAGCAGCACCGGTGTTGATTTCCCATCCAGCGTAATGGATCCGATCGGCATTGGCTGAATAAGGGAAGCCACCTGTTGTGCAGCCTGCTGGGTGTTCATTTTTTCAGTATCTACTTTGACGGTATAGACAGGAGCAGTCTTTTCCTGGTTGCTTGAGACCTTCTTCACTCCGTCTACGTCTTTTATCACACTCATTAGTTCTTTAGAGGAACTCATGATTTCATCCGGGTCATTCCCGCTGATATCATACGTAATCTCGGAGCCTCCGGAACCGCTGCCGAACATTGATCCGGCAGAAGCGGTAATGGTTACTCCGTTTTCGTCTTTCTTCAGTTCTTTTACCTTTTTGATGTAATCATCGGCGCCTCCCTTTTCTTTCATGATGACGGTAAATTTGACCGTATCCGGGGTGCTGACCTGTCCGTATTTCGCTTCGTCCTCACTGGCACCGTACTGTGTAATCAAATAATCATAGCCTTTAATATCAGCCAGCTTCTCTTCAAAGGCAACCATGCGATCTTTAATGTCGTCCGCCGGCGTGTTGCTCGGGAACTCCATATTGACGGCAACCATGCTGGCATCCTCTGCACTGACAGCGCCCTTCGGCAAGGAAACATACAATCCAAGCGAGCCGACAAGTACAACAACTGCGACAATGATCGGAACATATTTATGGTTAAGCGACCATTTTAATACATTTAAATAACGCTTTGGCTCGGAGTGGGCAGGAAGCTTCATCTTCTTCAGCATGCCCTGGCTCAATAACGGTACGACGGCCAATGCTACTAAAAGTGAAGCAAGCAGGGAATACGTCACCGTAAGGCCGAACGGCAATAAAAATTCTTTTAAGGAGCCGTTGACGAGGCCCATTGGCAGGAATACGGCGACTGTAATCAAGGTTGATGAAGTAATGGCCCGTGATACTTCAGCCGTTGCTGCCATGACATTTTCTTTCGTAAATGCTTTGCTTTGGCTTCGTCTGAAAATATTTTCAACGACCACAATGCTGTCATCAACAAGCCGTCCCACAGCCACCGCCACTCCTCCGAGAGTCAGGATGTTCAGTGTAACCCCTGACAGCCAGAGCAGAAGAAGTGTGATCCCCAGCGAAAGCGGGATGGATACGATCGTCACGAGGGTCGGCTTCACTCTTCTCAAGAAAACAAGAATGACTAGAGTGGCAAACAATGCTCCGAGCAGTACTTCCTTCATCATACTGTTTACGGAGTTTTCCACCATGTCTCCAGTCGTAAATACCGTACTGGCTTTTACACCCGGAAAGTCTTTATTGATTTTTTTCACGGTTGCCTTCACATCTTTACTGGCTGTCACAGCACTTGCACTGTTGTCTTTGAAAACAGTGATGGCCAGGCTTTCTTTTCCGTTAATGCGCATCACCGTGTTCTCGGTTTTTTTCAGATTAATAGATGCGATATCTTTTAAATGGATGACTGGTGCTTTTGGATTCATCACTTGAACCGGAACAACCAGTTTTTCCAACGCACTGACAGATGTTAGATTGTCCGTCACATTGATCGTACTTTTCTTGCCGTCAATCGTTGCACCGCCTGCAGTTACCGAGGCGTTTTGTCCTTGAAGCACACTCATCACGCTATTGACGGGTATGTTTTTCTCTTTCATTTTTTTCGTATCCAGCTTCACTTCTACACGGGAATTGTTTTCCCCGAAAATACTGGCTTGGGAAATGCTTTTCTTATTTTCAAAAAGAGGAAGCAGCGTCTTTTTTGCCTTTTCCATATTTGCCTTGGTCAGTCCATCAGCAAACGTAAAGGAGATCTGCCCGACCGGTATCATGGAAGTGTTGAGCTGTGATACTAGTGGTTTGCCTACGGTTTCAGGAAACTGCAGTCCGCTGACCGCCTCCTGAACCTCTCTTTTTGCGTCTTTCATATTTGTTTTCGAATCAAAGTTAATCGTAATCTGGGAATAGCCGTCTCCTGTCGTCGAAAGAACTGACGACTTTCCTTTTACCCCTGAAACGGCCTGTTCCACTGGCTCGGTTACTTTATCTGTCATGGATCCTGCATCATATCCCTGCCCGAGCGTCACAACGCTCACCTGCGGATTATCCGCTTCCGGCAGAAATTCCATCGGCAGACGGAAATAGCTCACCGTCCCGATAATGAGCGCAATAATGACAAGCAGTGTCACTGGCGCTTTATTCCGAAAAGCCCATTTTGTTATAAACTGCATACGTTTCCCACCATTCCCCATTTAATTTGTTATAGAGCTGTTAGAACAAACTACCCCTTTGTTTGTTCATCCTCCCCTATGTATGACGGACTGTCTGCCTCATTTGTTCACACTCTTCAAGCAGACTAAAATGCCCATATACAGTATACTTACATTTTAAGGATATATAAACCAAAAAAAGTAAATATATCTTTAAGATTTCATACCATTAGTTTACTTGCTGGCCGATTTTTCCATAATGTCCTCCGGCTGTATTTCCACATACGACTTGAGGCGTATTTTACCTTTCTTATGTAAAAGGCTGTTTTCGTAATCTTTGCTGCTCTTGGGAGTGGTTGATTTCCGTTTCAGGCTGCTCGCTTTCCGCGGAGCGTGCGGTGAGCCTTACCGGCGCCAGCGCCTACTTTCTCGGCGCATAACGCCTGCAGGTCTCACCTGCCACGCTTCCCCCGCAGGACAAGGAAGGCTTCAGCAGCGTTATATCGCACGAAGAAAATGTGAAGTTCATTTTCGAGGAGTCTCGCATCTTGCACTCCAATCAACAATCAATGAAGGTTTTTTACAAAATGTTGCCTAGCAACAAGCTTTTAGAAAAGAGCTACGTAAAAAAACCATCCGGGCGGCTTGCCGGATGGTTTTGAATACGGGCGCGTTCTACGTTTTTTCGGGCGCGTTCGCCGAATTTACGGGCGCATAGTGAATATTTACTGGCGCGTTCGCCAAATTTACGGTCGCGTTCAGTCCTTTTACGGGCGCCGCCTTTTTTACCGTCATGCAGCAGCATCCCCTTCAAGTCAGTCTCTGCTTACAAGCTCTATAATACCCAATGCCTGATCGCCTGAGCGACACCATCCTTCACGTTGGTGCCAGTCACCCAGTCGGCGGCTTGTTTTACAACGTCCTGAGCATTGCCCATCGCCACGCCAACCCCGGCTTCCGTAATCATGGCGATATCGTTCAGGCTGTCGCCCATCGCGATCACATGATCCATCGTGATGCCTAGCTCCTGGCAGACACGGTTCAACGCCCGTGCTTTGTTGATCCCAACTGCGTTGACTTCAATGTTTGTGAGACTTGAGTTACTGATCTCGAGCTCCTTGTTTTTTGAAAGTTCCTCGAGCACAAGCTTTCGAACCTCGTCATCAGCAATGTTGAAGCCGAATTTCAGCCACTCCATCTCTGCGCAGTTTTCCGGAAAATTTTCGCGCCATACCTTATCCGTCGACACGGCCCAAAACTGTGCACCATGTTTTTTCGTTAACTCCATCATTGCCTCGATATGATCGTTATGAAGCAGAGTCCGCTCGACAAGGCTGCCTTTGCTGTCCCATACCTCACTGCCGTTTACCGTTACAAGATAAGAATTAAGTTCTAACGATTTGGCATAGTCCCAGCACGTCAAAAGCGAACGGCCTGTGCTGAGGACAACATGCACGCCCTTTGCCTGAGCCTCTCGAATCGCCTGCCGATTCCCTTCAGAGATCTCCAGCTGTTCATTCAATAATGTTCCGTCCATATCCAGGGCAATAAGCTTAATTTCCTTTTGTTCCACTCCCACTCATAACATCCCTTTCTTCGTTTCGCTACCCACAGATTAGCATAAAATGAACAATATTTCTTACGTTAGGGCTTTTCAGCCAGACCCCTGCTCCTTATACCTATGAATGAATGGGAGAAACCATTCTGGTTAAACACTTGTTTAAACAGCTTCTGCTCCAGGAACAGATAAAAAAAGGAGCCTTATTCGGCTCCTTTTTTGCTCAATAATCTTATAAGCTCCTCTTGATTTTCACGAACAGAAATCATCTCTTTTTCCATTTCGTCCAATCTCTGTTTTAAAGGGAGCAATGCTTCATCAAGTACGTGCTGCAGTCTTTCTGCTTTTTCATTTTTAGTCATTTCCATAATTATCACTCCAATTTTATTTTTGTCCTGTCTCTAAGTTAATTCATGTGCTCAAAAGAAGCAGTGAGCCAAGTCACATATATCGTTACTTTTACGAAATTACAGGTGTAAAAGCCTGGTAATTAAAGCCACTCTTCGCTCATTTCTTCCGATCTGTGTTATCCTAATTATCAGAATTATGTTGCGATAGTTAGGGAGATGTGGGTATGACAGATCAAAGAGAACTGCTTGAGCTTGAAATCGAAGGAATCATCAACGAATCTGGCGAGAATATCATCGTTACCGACAGCGAGGGATTTATTTTGCGTGCGGTCAAAAACAGCGAGGAGATGTACGGCATCTCGTCCGAGGAGCTTGTCGGAACGTCCGTCAGAGAGCTGGAGCAGAAGAAAATCTTTAATCCGTCCGTGACGCTAAGGGTAATCCAGCAGAAAAAGCCGGTCACCTTCATGCAGAAAACGGGCACCGGTAAGATCATCATGACCCGCGGTGTACCCATCTTTAATGAAGAAAACGAGATTAAGAGGATCATCAGTTTTTCACATGATATGACGGAAATTGAAGAATTGAAAAGCGAATACGAGAAACTGCAGCTGAAGATGATGCGTTATGAAAACGAAATTGAACAGCTTCGCGGCCGTGAAATTGTGCCATCCGATGTGGTCATCAACAGCAAAACGATGCAAACCGTGTGGGGACTTGTCCATAAGGTCGCAAAAAGTGACGCCACTGTCGTTCTTCAAGGAGAATCCGGTGTCGGAAAAACGGTATTCGCTAAAGCGCTTCATAACGGAAGTGACCGGAAAGACAAGCCGATGATCGAGGTAAACTGCGGGGCGATCCCTGAGAGCCTCTTTGAATCCGAGATGTTTGGATATGAAGCGGGCGCCTTTACCGGGGCGGCCAGCAAAGGAAAAATGGGGCTCATCGAACTCGCCGATCAAGGAACACTCTTTTTAGATGAAGTCGGAGAACTGCCGCTTGCCATTCAGGTCAAACTGCTCAAAGTGCTGCAGGAAAAGAAGGTAACCAGAATGGGAAGCACGAAGAGCCGCACCGTAAACTTCCGGCTCGTAGCGGCAACAAACCGCGATCTCCAAGCGATGGTGAAGACCGGTACCTTCCGAGATGACCTTTTTTACCGATTGAATGTGGTTCCGATCAGCATTCCACCGCTCCGGGATCGAAAAGAAGAAATCCATCAGCTGACTGAAACCTTCCTGGACAAATTCAACGAAAAGTATGATACCGATAAAACGATGCACCCATCTGCGCTTAAAGCCTTCTGGCAGTATGATTGGCCGGGCAATGTGAGAGAGCTGGAGAACTTAATGGAACGGCTCGTCGTCACGCTCGAAAACAAGACAATCCTGCCTGACCATCTGCCGTTTACGCAAAAAGTGGAGGAAGATGGCGTTCCAGAATACGATGCACAGAGCTCTTCCCTGCAGGAGGCGTTGGAACATGTGGAAAGAAACTGGCTGCTTCGTGCCTGCCGAGACTGCAAATCTACCTATGAAATGGCAGACTATCTGGGGCTGAGCCAGCCGACTGTCGTTCGCCGTCTTAAAAAGTACAATATTGATTCAAAAACGAATCATCGATTCTAAAACGAATCGAGATTCGTAATGTTTAATTCACAAGTGAATTAAACACTTGTTCAGAACCTTATATCACTGTTTGGCACGGAACTTGCAACTATCTTTTGAAAGCGCTTATAAATCTGAAAAGTGCAAACATACTGGCAAAGGGTGGTTATGATGGAAACTCAAAAATCCTATGAACAATTGGCAGAACTTGATAAAAAGCATTTTTTGCATCCAACAACAGCAATCAAGCAGCAGCAGGCAACTGGGCCTGATTTTATTTTAACGAAGGGCGAAGGCATCCGCCTTTATGATCTAAAAGGAAGAAGCGCCATCGACGGCCTCTCCTCTCTTTGGAACGTGAACATCGGGCATGGACGCGAGGAAATCGCTCAAGTGGCTTACGAGCAGATGAAAACACTCGGCTACAGCTCTTGCTTTGCGACCTTCAGCAACGAGCCCGCGATCAAACTGGCCGCAAAACTGGCTGAAATCGCACCGGGCAATCTGACCGCGACCTTCTTTACATCAGGCGGATCTGAATCCAACGACACGGCCTACAAGCTTGCCCGCCACTACTGGATTTTAAAAGGACAGCCGGAGCGCAAGAAAATCATCTCTCGATCACAGTCTTATCATGGCGTAGCGATGGGAGCGACAAGCGCGACTGGCCTCAAGCCGTTCCGTGATTTCACGAACTCATTGGCTCCTGACTTTCATTATGTCGATCATTTTTCACCGCAGGCACTCAGGGATAAAATTCAGGAAGAAGGCCCAGAAACGGTTGCCGCTTATATCGCGGAGCCGGTTCAAGGAGCTGGCGGTGTTCATATCGCACCGGATGGCTATTTTAGAGAAATCAGAAGCATCTGCGACGAGTTTGGCATCCTTTTTATCACGGACGAAGTGATTACTGCATTCGGCCGTACCGGTACGTATTTCGGAATCGACCATTATGATGTTGCGCCTGACATGATGTGCTTCGCAAAAGGAATCACAAGCGGCTATGCCCAGCTCGGCGGTGTCATGATCTCAGAAACGATGCACAACGATTTTATCGAACTGTCAGAAGGAACGCTTCTTCACGGCTACACGTACAGCGGACATCCGATGGCCTGTGCCGTTGCACTGAAGAACCTGGAAATCCTTGAAAGAGAGAACTTAATCGATAATGCCCGTGTGATGGGTGAAGAATTGCTGAAAGGCTTTAAACAGATCCAGTCAGAACGCTCGATTGTTGGCGATGTCAGAGCACTCGGCCTCATCGGAGCGGTTGAACTCGTGAAGAACAAAGACACCAACGAACGATTCCCGGAGCCACTCGCTCCAAAAGTATTGGCAGAAGCGGCAAAACGCGGGCTCATCATGCGTTCTGTTACGTTCGATAACCAGGATACGATTGTATTCGCACCGCCGCTGATCATCAATAAACAGGACATCAGCGAACTCATCCAGATTTTAAACGAAGCGATCGAAGCGGTAGAAAGCAAAGCCGTTTCAGAATTCAACTAGACACGACAGGAGGGATTTCATGCAATCACTGATCGAAGTAACCAATCCGGCAACTAACGCCGTAGTCGATACGGTACCGAATGGAGGACGAGAAGAAGCCCGTGCGGCAGCGGATGCTGCTTATGACGCGTTCAAAAGCTGGTCGAAGCGGACCGCTGAAGACCGTGCTGCCCTGCTCATGAAATGGTATCACCTCATCGAAGAATCCAAGCTGGAACTGGCCGAACTCATGACAAAAGAACAAGGAAAACCGTTAAAAGAAGCGATCGGCGAGATCACCTACGCCAACAGCTTCATTTCCTGGTATGCGGAGGAAGGAAGACGGGTGTATGGGCAAACCATTCCCGCAACGCATCCAGACAAGCGAATCCTCGTGCAGAAGCAGCCCGTCGGTGTGATCGCTGCGATTACACCATGGAACTTCCCGGCCGCCATGATTACGAGAAAAGTGGCTCCCGCACTTGCTGCAGGATGTACGGCTGTCGTCAAGCCAGCGGAACAAACACCTTTAACGGCCATCCGGCTGGCTGAACTTGCTGTGGAAGCAGGCATACCAAAAGGCGTGCTGCAGGTCGTAACCGGTGAAGCAGCTGAGATTTCGGACGCCTGGATGGAAGACACACGCGTGCGAAAGATCTCGTTTACAGGTTCTACTGAAGTCGGCAAGCTGCTCATGCGGAAAGCTGCAGATACCGTGAAAAAGATTTCCCTGGAACTTGGCGGACACGCTCCTTTTATCGTGATGGAGGATGCCAATATTGAAAAAGCCGTACAGGGATTGCTCGCTTCCAAGTACCGAAACGCCGGGCAAACGTGCGTATGTACAAACCGCGTGTATGTTCAGGATTCGATCGCTGAGGAGTTCAGCACCGCTTTTGTAAAAGCTGTTTCAGCGCTAAAAGTAGGAAACGGCCTGGAAGACGGAACGGACATCGGGCCGTTAATTGATCTAAACGCTGTTGAAAAAGTACAGCAGCATGTGCAGGACGCCCTTGAGAAAGGCGGAATGCTCGCTTGCGGCGGATCATCTCAAGAGGGCTCCCTGTTCATGGAGCCGACCGTCATCACAAGCGCAGCCGACGACATGCTCTGCATGAACGAAGAAACGTTTGGACCGCTGGCACCGATCGCCACGTTCAAAACAGCAGAGGAAGTCATCGAGCGGGCCAACAACACACCTTATGGCCTTGCAGCTTATGTTTATACCGAAAACCTAAGCCAGGCACTCACCCTTTCCGAAGAGCTCGAGTATGGCATTGTCGGATTGAACGATGCCTTGCCATCCGTCGCTCAGGCACCATTTGGCGGAACGAAGCAAAGCGGATTGGGCCGTGAAGGCGGCCATTTTGGAATCGAGGAGTATTTGGAAGTGAAATACGTTTCCATCGGCTTATAACACTTTGAACCATACTTTCACTATAAAAGTCAGGGAGGCGAAAACGATTGAAGAATAAAGAAGGACTGCAGAAACAACTGAAAACAAGGCACATCACGATGATCTCCTTGGGAGGCATTATCGGAGCAGGGCTGTTTGTCGGCGCAGGCTCCGTCATCAACTCTACTGGGCCGGCTGCCGTCATGTCGTATGCATTTGCAGGCATACTCGTCGTGTTCCTTATGCGGATGCTTGGCGAGATGGCCGCCCGCAATCCGGACAGCGGCTCATTTGCCACCTACGCCCGTGAAGCCATCGGGCCTTGGGCAGGATACACCATCGGCTGGCTCTACTGGTTCTTCTGGGTTATCGTCATCGCCATCGAGGCTGTAGCCGGCGGAGCGATCGTTCACGGATGGATTCCTTCCATTCCGATCTGGACTTGGAGCCTCATCTTAACCGTCTTGCTTACCATGACCAACATCTTCTCCGTCAAATCATTCGGAGAGTTCGAATACTGGTTCGCATTGATCAAAATTGTCGCTATCACGCTCTTTATGGGAATCGGATTAGCGATCATCTTCCATCTGTTCCCGGGTATTAAATCTCCTGACACATCCAACTTGGTCGGAAGAGGCGGTTTTGCTCCGAACGGATTAAGCTCTATTTTCCTTGGAGTAGCAACCGTCATCTTCGCCTACTTTGGGGCTGAGATTGCGGCCATTGCGGCAGGCGAATCAGAAGATCCGAAAAAGACGATCCGGATCGCCATCAAAAGTGTTGTCTGGCGTATTCTCATTTTCTACATCGGTTCCGTCGCCATTCTCGTTACCTTGCTGCCGTGGAACTCAACAACTGCGCTGGAAAGCCCATATGTAACGTTGCTGAAGATGGTCAACATTCCAGGTGCAGGCCTGATCATGAACATTGTTGTCCTGACGTCTGTGCTCTCGTGTTTGAACTCAGCACTCTATACGAACTCACGCATGATTTATTCTCTCGCTCAGCGTGGAGATGCACCCAAAGGATTCCTTAAGCTGAGCAAGCAAGGCGTTCCGGTCCGAGCGGTTTGGGCAGGAACCATCGTTGCCTTTATCGCTGCCATCTTTAACTTTGTATCACCGGACAAGCTGTTTCAGTTCCTCGTCAACGCATCCGGTGCCATCGCCTTGATTGTATACCTGGCGATTGCCATCTCGCACATCGTGATCCGGCGCCGAGCAGAGGCTAAAGGCGAAGCCCTTGAATTGAAAATGTGGCTCTTTCCGGGCTTATCGTACTTCGTGATTGCAAGCATCGTCATCATTCTCGTGTCGATGGCATTTATCAGCTCCATGCGCTCACAGCTGCTCCTTACCCTGCTCGTAACAGCAGTAGTCATCGCTTCCTATTTCTTATTGAAAAAGAGAAATGAAGCCGCGAGAAGCCGTTATGAAGAAAAAACGGCGAGCCCGATGATTGATTAAATAAGGAAGCCCCGCCCTTTTGCTAGTTTGCTGGCTGGAGGGTGGGGTTTTTGCGGTTTTATGGCTGGAGGAATTTCTGATCGTTTAGTTGAATTTCATTTACAGAAAGGAGTGGCATGATGAATTTTAGTATGACAGAAGCGATAGAAATTCTGGAACGCACCCCGCAATCATTAGCGTATTTTTTGTCTGATTTATCCCCTGGCTGGCTGCAATGCCATGAAGGTGAAGGAACGTGGAATGCAGATGAAGTCATCGATCATCTCATTGAGGGAGAGAAAGTGAACTGGATTCCGAGGCTGGAGATGATTCTTGGGGACGGTGAAAGTAAACCCTTCCCCCCGTTTGATCGCTATGCTCATTTAAATGATGAAACTGAGACGCCGATTGAACAAAAGCTGGCTGAATTTAAAACGATTAGAGAACAAAATATCACCCAACTGAGGAAACTAATTCAAGACGAATCTCTTCTTGAATCGAAAGGTATACACCCCGCATTTGGCCCCGTAAAGGCGCGGGAACTCATTTCGACGTGGGTTGTTCATGATTTAACGCACATCGCTCAAATCGTGCGTGTGATGGCTGAGAGATACAGGGCGGACGTTGGCCCCTGGGTTGAATATTTAGGGATATTGAAGAAGTAAGACGGCTGGTAGTTTACCATAATTGCAGTTTGGACAGTAAATGTCTGATTTTGGACAGTATTTCCTTCACTTTGGACAGTATTTCTATCATTCCGGACAGTAAATCCTGCATTTCGGATAGTATTTTCCCTCACACATCACAAAACAACCCACACGGCCTATGCCGGGTGGGTTGCCTAACTAGTTTCCCCTTACTTACATCGACGTCATCGCCCAAATCGACACCGACACACTCTTTCCAGAATTAATATACCGGTGAGGAGTCGTGCTCGAGAAATGTATGCTGTCCCCTTCATGAAGATGAATCTCTTTTTCTCCCAGAATAACAATCAATTCCCCCTGCAGCACAATCCCGCACTCTTCTCCTGTATGAGAAACAAGCTCTGCTTCACTCATTACCCCCGGCTCGATCTCGACCATCAGAAAATCGAGTTTCCCACTGCGGTTTGGCGTCAGCTCATGGTACTTTACCTTTTCATCAGAAAGCTGGATCAACCGGCGCTGCTGTTTCCGTACGACAAGCTCATCTTCTTCCACACCTTCAAAAAAGTAATGCAGAGGAACACTCAGGCTGCTGCAGATTTTCCAAAACGTGCTGACCGTGGGATCGACCAGTCCTCGCTCAATCTGAGACAGCAGGCTGGGGCTTAATCCGGTTTGCAATGCGAATTCCTGCAGCGTGAAGTTGCGCTGCTTCCGCAGTTCTCGAAGCCGCTCTCCCTGAATCAAAGCTACTCCTCCTTATTCTTGGAGATGACAGGCAAAGCCATGCTCCTCTGTCTTATTTTCAAACGGGGGAGCCTTCAGGCAAACCTCCATCCGGAAAGGACAGCGATCATAAAACACACACGCCTCATTCCCCGCTTTCACTTCAGCAGGCTGTGCAAAACTTAACTTTTCCGCATCCTCTGACTCAAAAATACTCGGCAAAGACGAAAGCAATATTTTTGTATACGGATGGCGCGGCCGTTCAAAGAGCTCAGCTGAAGGGCCCAGCTCCACAATTCGCCCTTTGTACATGACCGCTATCTGATCACACATGTATCGAATCACAGACATGTTGTGGGAAATGAACAGATACGTTAAATGACGTTCTCTCTTCAGCTCCTTCAGCAAGTTCAGCACCTGGGCCTGAACCGAGACATCCAGTGCGGAGGTTGGTTCATCCAGCACGATAAACGAAGGATCAGTGATGAGTGCACGGGCAATCGCAATCCGCTGACGTTGCCCGCCGCTGAATTCATGCGGATAGCGGTCAAGTTGCTCCGCTTTTAATCCGACCCGTTTCATCAGAGAAATAAGGCGCAAGCGCTCTCCTTTTTCTTTTCGCTGCTTGCTGTCCAGTGCCAGCAGCGGCTCGAGAATAATATCCTTCACCCGCATCCGCGGATCGAGCGAAGACTGCGGATCCTGAAACACGGTTTGGATTTCGCCCGGTCGGGGACGCCTAAATTTGTTCTTTTTCCATAAAGGATTCCCTTGGTAATGGATTATTCCATCTGATGGCACTTCCAGGCCGATCAGCATCTTTCCGAGCGTGCTCTTCCCGGAGCCTGATTCACCGACAAGTCCGAGAACACTTCCTTTCTCAACACGAAGATTAGCGTCACTGACCGCCTGAATCACATGCTTCCCTTTAGAAAACGACTTCTCCACTTTTTCAAATTGAATGAGTGTGCTCAATGGCTTGTCCCCCTCAACCAGCAGGCTGCTGAACGGTTATCTGATACCGGTTCAAGAGCAGGCGCAGAAACACCGCAAATATCAATAGCTTTGCTGCACCTTGAAGCAAAGGCACAGCCGGCCGGCCGGTTCTGAAGATCTGGAACTTCACCTGGAATCGCCTTTAACGGCTGGCCGGGATTCGCCAGATCAGGAAGGGCGTGAAGCAGTGCTTCCGTATACGGATGGGAAGGCGCGTTCAAGACCTCTTCTGTCTTCCCTTCCTCCACCACCTCTCCGGCATACATGACCATCACTCGGTCGCACACCTTGGACACAACACCTAAATCATGCGTGATCAAAAGGACGGACGTCCCTCTTTTGGCATTCAGTTCCTTGATCAACTGTAAAATTTCCTGCTGAATGGTAACATCAAGAGCAGTTGTCGGCTCATCGGCGATCAGCAGATCGGGTGGTGCAGACATCGCAAGTGCAATCACAATCCGCTGGCGCATGCCTCCGCTCAGTTCAAACGGATACTTTTTAGCCACAAACTCCGGATCATGGATATGCACATCGCGCAAGGCTTGAACGGCCAGCCGGTACGCTTCTTTTTTCGAGACGCCGCGATGGCGCTTCATCACTTCCGCGAGCTGATTCCCAACTTTCATCGTTGGATGCAGAGCGGTCATCGGCTCCTGAAACACCATGCCGATCTTCTTGCCTCGAAGGCTCTGCATCTCTTTTTTTCCAAGCCTCATAAGGTTCTGTCCCAGGTAGGAGATCTCGCCGTTTGAGATGTGAGCGTTGGAGCCGAGCAGCCCTAAAATGGATAGAGCAGTCACCGATTTACCTGAACCCGACTCCCCCACAACCCCTAAAATTTCTCCTTTATCAATCGAAAGGCTGACATTGCGAAGGGCCTGAACCTTACCTCTCATGCCTGTAAAATCCACACATAAATCTTTCATCTCCAATACCATGATGCACCCCTCCTAACGTCCGGCCTTGGGATCCAGAATGTCACGGATCCCGTCACCGATTAAATTTAACGAACCTGCAGACAGGAAGAGGAACAGTCCAGGAAATGCCGGGTACCACCAATAATCCAATAAGTATTTCCAGCCGACGCTGATCATCGCGCCCCATTCCGGTGTGGGCGGCTGAGCTCCCAAGCCGAGAAAACCGAGCGTAGCGATCATAAGGATGGCATCGCCGACATCAAGAGTCGCTTGAATGATGACCGGTGACACGGAGTTTGGAACGATGTGTTTCACAATGATCCGCCATGGGTTAATCCCGAACGATTCTGCAGATTTCACGAACAATTTTTCTTTAATAACGAGCGACTCCCCCCGAGCAAGCCGGACATAGACTGGTATCTTCACGATCGCAATGGCGAGCATCGCGTTTTGCAGGCTCGGTCCAAGAGCAGCAGCAAGAGCCATCGCCAGGATCAGCGTCGGAAAGGCCATCACCATATCCATGATCCGCATGATGATCAAGTCCAGCACGCTGCCAAAATAACCTGAAACCGTTCCTATTAGGATTCCGATGATACTCGCAATGATGATAACGGTAATCCCGACACCAAGCGAGATCCTTGCTCCGTACAAGATCCTCGTTAGAATATCTCTTCCTACTTCATCCGTCCCAAACCAGTGATGAAGCGACGGTGCCTGAAACTTTTGGGAGATATCAATTTGCGTTGGGTCATAGGAAGTCAAGACCGGCGCGAGCAGCGAACAGAGGACGATGAACGCCAGAATGCCTATGCCCACCCACGTCATCTGATTTTGTTTCAGCTTGTACCAGAAAGGGTGAACCGCCTTTATCGGCTGGGGCGGATTGGTTTCCCTGTGCAGAGGTGTCTCCATGTCCTCCCTCCTATCCTTTAATTTGCGGATCCAAAACGTAATACGTCAGATCCACAATAAGATTGATGATGACGTATCCGATCGCGATCAGCAGGGTAAAGCCCATCATGGCCGGAAAATCAAGATAAGCAATCGAGTCGACCACGTATTTTCCCATACCCGGCCAGCCAAAAATCGTTTCAGTCACCACGGCTCCCCCTAAGAGTGAGCCAAAGGAAATGCCGACAACGGTAATGGTGGGAATCAACGCATTTCTTAGTGCATAACGGAAGAACAAGAAAGGCCCATGAATCCCGTTGGCAATCGCTGTACGAATATATTCCTGCTCCATGATTTCAAGCATGCTTGCCCGCACCTGCCGCGTAATGACCGCTAATTGCGCGTAGGACAGCACGATGGCCGGCAGCAGAATATGATGAAGACTGCTTTTCAGTGCAACCATATCTCCGCTCAGCAGACTGTCCAAAATATAAAAGCCTGTGATGTGCGTTGGCGGATGGATGTTGATGTCCAAGCGGCCATTGGCGGGAAACCATCCCAGATAGCCGTAAAAAATTAAGATTATAACAAGCCCGCTCCAAAATACAGGCGTAGAGACTCCGCTGATGGAAAAGATCCGGCTTGCATGATCCCAGATGCTGTTCTTTTTCACTGCCGCCAGCACGCCGAGAGGAATGCCGATGCCTAAGGCAAAGATAAAAGCAATCACCGCCAGTTCCATCGTGGCAGGAAAAAAAGCTTCGAGATCATCCAGGACCGGCTTTTGCGTACGGATAGACGTTCCAAGATCACCACTAACTATACCTTTCATGTACGTTTCATATTGAATCCAAAGGGGCTGGTCCAACCCGAGCTGCTGGCGTACCTGCTGCAAGGTTTCCTGATTGGCCCGCTGCCCGACCATCATCCGGGCAGGATCACCCGGAATGACGTGTGACAGCAGAAAGGAGACCAAAGTGACGCCAAACACGACGAAGAGAAGGAGGCCCATTCGGTTTAGAATCATCTTCTTCATGTTTCAACACTCCACTTGTCTGTTATTTGGACATATCTGCAAGGTTGTACATGCTCTCGAGCATCGGATTGTACACGAAACCTTTTACGTTTTTGTTCATCGGAAGCAGGAAGTCCTTCTGATACAGAAGAATGTAAGGTGCATCATCAATGACCATGTTCTGAGCCTCCTGATACAGGGCCTCACGCTTCTTTTCATCGTTTAACGTGGCCGCTTTTCTCAGCTTCTGATCGACAGCATCGCTTTTGTAAAACGCACGGTTACCGGCAAGTCCGAAGTTCTTGGAATCAAACCAGTAGTTCATGAACGCATACGGATCACCGAAGTCCGGGCTCCACATTCCAAGCGCCAGATCAAAATCGCCTTTGTCGATCATTTCCCTTGAAGTCGCGTATGCTACTTTTTTCAGGTTTACTTTTACACCAATGTCCTTCAGGTTCGACTGAATGGTTAACGCCTCCGTTTCCCACCAGGTTTTGTTGTCCGAATACAGAAGGTCCAGGCTCAAATTGGATACGCCTGCTTCTTTCAAAAGCGATTTTGCTTTTGCTTTGTCATACTTGTACTGCTGCGCTTGTTCATCATGGCCCCATAAACCCTTAGGAATCGGTCCGCGCATCTGCGTTCCGTACCCTTGCTGTACCGCGTCGATCAATTTATTGTAGTCGATAGCATAGTTCAAAGCCTGACGTACTTTCTTGTTCTGAAGGGCTTTATTGCCTTTGCTGGAGTTGACGTACACATATTCCACGAGCAGACTTGGTTCCTGAAGCAGCTTGGCGTTTTTCATCTTTTTCACGCTGTTGACCTGATCTACAGGAATGCCCTCCGCGACATCAATCTCGCCTTTTTCCAGCTGTAGACGCTGTGCAGAAGGGTCGGCAACAATTTTAAAATAAACCTTCTTGAATACCGGTTTTTTTGCTGCATATTTGTTTTGATCCAGTCTTACATACTCGCCTTTTTTCCATTTTGCGAGTTTATAGGGGCCGCTTCCCATTGTTGCAGTAGCGAGATAGTTTTGACCTGCGTCACCGTTTTGTTCATGATCCATGACTTTGGGATTTACGATACTTCCGTAGTTGGCTGCCAGTGTTGATAAAAAAGGAGGAAAATTTTCTTTCAGTTTAAACGTGATGGTTGTAGAGTTTTCAGCCTTAATTTCTGATACGAGGCTATAAACTTCTGAGGGGCCTTTTGCAATTTTCTTGAGGCGTTCAAAGCTTTTTTGGACGGCTTGTGCGTCCACAGGGGTTCCGTCGGCAAACTTGTGTCCTTCGTTCAGGGTGAACGTCCAAGTCTTGCCGTCTTTGCTTACTTTCCATTCCTTCGCGAGTCCAGGTTTTACTTTCGTACTTCCTCCGTCATACTCCACAAGGCGTTCATATGCCGGATATGTAAGTTTCCATGCGGAATTATCCATCGTTACCGCCGGATCAATGGTCCCTTGGTCTGCGGTCGTCGCGATTGTCAGGACATCCTTTCCGCTTGCGGCTTTCGAATCCTTTGAATCCTCACCATTGGATGGCGTGGAGTTTGAATTCTTCACACAGGCCGATAGCAAAGCAAGAATCATCACAGCAATGAGTAACAAACTAAGTTTCTTTTTCATCGTTCTCCTCCATAACCCTTAATAGTTTTGTGAAAAAGTTATGCCGATTCTAGGAGCCTATTTCGAAATACCAAAATAGAGAATGCTGTTGCCTGTGGTGCTGGCCCACCTCCGATTTCCATAATCATAGTGCCACCATTCTTCTGCGTTGGAAACAAAGCCCCCCTCCTCCATCACTCTTCGCAAAAGCCGGCGGTTATCCCTGATGGTTTCTTCCTGCTGAGTCAGCTGATGCTTTTTTTCATACCATTCAAGCTCTGCCTTTTCGGTAAAATCGTCAAAGTCTGTCCCCATGTCGAGCCAGCTCTTCTCGTCCGCAATCGTCAGGTCCACTGCTCCACCGGTCAGATGCGGAGAAGGCTTTGTAAGATCACGAGTGGGCACCGCCACATATTTTGAGATTTCTTCCTGAATTTTTTCTTGGGTAAGGTTTTGGGCTTCAAGGTCTGCCTTAATGGCTTGATAGAGAGCAAGCTGGGTCTCATAGGAACGCCAGCCGTCGAGAATGACCAGCTTCAGGCCATTCGGGAGCTTTTCTGCTGCTTTGATGAGTTTTTCCACCGTGCCTTTTCGCAAAAAACAATCGTTTTCTGATCCTGGCAGATTCATGCGGTAATAGTAAGGAAACACTTCAATTCTTGGGGATACGCGGGATAAAGAGATGAGAGGATCCTGCTGATCAGTTAAAAATGCAGTTGGATTTGAGTTGGTTCCTTCTGGCACAAATAGTTACACCTCTTTTCAATAAATTGAATTTTCTTACAATATATTAAACATAATGATATATTTAATGACAAATTATTGCAATAATGAATTGGAATATTTGTGAGTGAGGTTTAGAATGGCAGTTTACCATAATCCCGGTTTGGACAGTAAATCTCTGTTTTTGGACAGTAAATTTTGATTTTGGACAGTATTTCTCTCATTCTGGACAGTAAATCTCACGTTTCGGCTTGTATTCTCATTCCCACACCACAAAAACAACCCACGCGGCCTTAGCCGGGTGGGTTTCGTAACTAGTTTTGCTCCATTTCATGCGACTTCGAGACAATATTACTAAAATACTTCACTTTTACAGCTGAAACTTCTCTTTAATCATCCTCGCTGTTTCACCAGCACTCAAATGTGTATTATTGATCCTCAAATAGTTCTCTCTCTTAATCTCACCTTTTAGGGAATTGAGCCTGTATTTATCCATAGAGGTTACAAGGTCATTTTCCGACCACCCCAGATTGCGTTTCGTCGGCTTCTGCTCAAGCCGGAATTCGCTCTTGTTCCGCTCCAATCGTTCTTCCACATCGGCCTCCAGCTCGACAAAATAAACCTCTGCGCCCCTGGACTCGAATATCCTGCAAACCTTCTCTACATAGTCCCAGTCACTCTGTTCGTTAAACGCCCACACATAGGTGAAAATCAACCCGTACAGATCACTTTTGGCTACCTCTTCAAAGATCTGCTCCCGGAAAGAGTGAACGAGCCGGCTCCCAGCTTTCGATCCGTAATCGAAAAAGTGATGAACCAATTCAATCGTCATATGATTGTGAAACAGCTTTAAATCTGTTAGTTTAGTTAACTCGTGTCCAACGGTCATTTTCCCGACCGCCTGAGGTCCAAATAGTAATACGAATTTCATAGTTCCTCCTGCGCTGTATGGTTTCATCCTATTATTCCTGTTGTAACGGACCGTATCTTCCTAGGATTTCTTATCATGGTTATGAAAATCGAGAACAGCGATAACAAACATTCCAAAACTAAGCATTAACGAGATGACTTCGAATGTGTTCATTGAACATCGCCTCCTTAATTTTCAGTCTCCCCCGCACCAAATTTGTCCTATACCGATTTCCGAATACTTTTTTATGCGCTTTGAGGACGGAATTGAGCCGAAATCCAAATAATTGAGCCTAACGGAGGATGAATTGAGCCTAATTCAAATTAATTGAGCCAAACTGGCATTTAATTGATCCGATCTAAAAATTCAGACTTCTTCACTCCAATACCCAATACATCCCCCCCAAAAAAACCCCGAAGTCACCAAGACTTCGAGGTTCAAAACACTCACTAAATCGTTTTAGTTTTAATCAGCACTATTCCAAATTACTATGACGCATAAAAGCAGATTCGTTATCTTCTGTTTGCCTTGCTCCATAGCTCAAGCAAACTGCGTCGCAAAAAACATGTACACATTGATCGAAAAGAGAACCCAACGGCTGAATGCTTGCTGCCTCATTCTCTCCTCTGTACTTTGTAGCTGCATGAAGGTGCGCTACAAGGGTTGCGTTCATAGCTAATTCTGAATCCGTTCTTGTCGTAATCGCGATAACTGAACATCCAAGCTCTCTTGCTTTTTCCGCCGTATTCACAACACTTTTGGTTGTTCCTGATCCGGACACTGCTACAACCACATCACCCGATTTCAAAGCCGGAGTAATCGTCTCCCCCACCACGAAAACGGACGCGCCTAAATGCATTAATCTCATGGCGAACGATTTTGCCATAAATCCTGACCTGCCCTCGCCTACAACAAAGACCCGTTTTCCAGAGCCTATCTGCTCCGAAACAGACTCTACGAGATTGGGCTCAACCTGGTTCAACACACCTTGTATCTCAAGCAATATGCTGTTCAAATCATTCATGAGCATTCTCCTTCTGCTGTTTTGCCATCTCATAAAAGGTTTTAGCAGCAAGCGCTGGATCCTCAGCCTTCGTGATGCCAGACCCGATAATCACAACATGCGGGCTGTATGTTGCAATCTCGGAAAAGGAATCAATCGAAATCCCGCCGGCAACAGCTATCTTTACTTGCTGGTCAGAAAAAGACGGGACATGCAAACGTCCTTGATCTTCTCCGCTTTCCTGCTGATCTTTACTTACGTGTGAACAAAGAATGGCATCCTCCAATTGACTGCACATCTTTACTTGTTCTTCTGATGTGTTCAGCAGATCAATCATGACTTGTTTGCCATGTCTCTTAGCGGTCTCCATACAGGCTTCAATAGAAACAAGAGGGGCTGTTCCGAGCACCGTTGCCACATCGGCACCTGCTGCAAAACAAAGCTCAAATTCATAAACGGCATTATCAAACGTCTTACTGTCTGCCACGATCGTTTTATGAGGAAAAGCTTCCTTTAAACTCCGTACACTTTCCATACCGAATTCTTTAATCAACGAAGTGCCTACCTCAATCCAGTCGATATATGGCTCCACCTTTTTTGTAATGGACAAAGCTTCTTCAATCGATAACCGATCCAGAGCAAGTTGAATATTCACAGGGACTGAGCCTCCATTTTTTGAATACTATGCTCATTGTTGATTTTCACAAGCAACGTAAAGATGACCGATAGCACAAGGGAGCCTGCCATAAAGATATAGGATGCGCTTGGTCCGCCCGTCGCTCCGTTCAGGTAGCCTACAAAATAACTGCCTACAAATGATCCTAAAGCACCCATGCTATTGATCAAGGCCATGGCTCCTCCCGCAACGTTTCGCGGCAGAATCTCTGGAATGATGGCAAAGAACGGCCCATATGGTGCATACATTGCCCCGCCAGCGATCACTAAGAGACCAAACGATAGCCAGAAGTTTGACGTGCCTACTGCATAGGAACCATAAAATGCGAGGGCACCGATCAGCAGTGAAACCCATACAAAGCTTTTACGATTGAGGGTTTTATCAGAGTAATAGGAAACGAGCAGCATTCCAATTACCGCAAGAACATAAGGGGCAGCTGAAAGCCAGCCTGTGGCCACGATGTCCATTTTGGATGCTTTCGAAATAATGGAAGGCAGCCACATCACAAAACCATAAACACCAATGCTCCAGAAGAAATATTGCAAAGAAAGATAAATAACTTTCTTTGATTTAAAGGCTTCACGGTAATTTTTCACAGGTTTCATCCCTGTTTGTTCTTTTTGAAGCTCAGTTTCCAAGTTCTTTTTCTGCTCAGCCGTCAGCCATTTCGCTTCCTTAGGACGGTCATTCACAAGTTTCCACCAGATAAACGCCCATAGAATGGCAGGAGCCCCTTCAAAAATAAACATCGTACGCCAATCGAACGCTTTTAACAAATAACCGGATAAAATAGACATCCATAAAACCGTAACCGGGTTTCCTAAAATTAGAAATGTGTTGGCACGAGAACGCTCAGCCTTTAAGAACCAGCCGCTTAAAAAGACGAGCATCGCCGGCATAACAGCGCTTTCAACAACGCCCAGAAAGAAACGGATAGGATAAAGCCAGGTGACATGGGTTGCAAAACCGGTAGCTGTTGCAAGACCCCCCCAAAGAATTAATGACCAGAAGACGAGCTTCTTTGCACTTTTCTTTTCAGCATAGATCGCTCCGGGAATCTGAAAAAAGAAATAACCTAAAAAGAATAAGGAAGCCAGGAGGGATGAAACAGAGGTCGTAATATTCAAATCTTCACCCATTCCACCTGCAACACCAAAACCATAGTTCGCACGATCAAGATACGCTAAGCTATAGGTAATAAAAGCGATTGGAATTAAGATCATCCAGCGCTTTCTACTTGCTAATGGATCACTATTCTTCATCATTGGAAACACTCCCTTATCGTCATTTTTTGTTGAGTTCCTCACGCTTCAGCAAGAAGAGAAGTATAATTTAACGCTTCATCACCATCCGTTAAAGGAAACTCAATGGCTCTCGGAATATCAGTTGAAAAATACCGAATGAG
The DNA here is from genome assembly GCF_023149135.1 of Fictibacillus marinisediminis. NCBI lineage: Bacteria > Bacillati > Bacillota > Bacilli > Caryophanales > Fictibacillaceae > Fictibacillus > Fictibacillus marinisediminis. The sequence goes on from NZ_JAIWJX010000002.1 coordinate 3,885,172, forward strand.
GTTCCTCCATTCGGAAGCATCATCCTTGGGCAATGGCAAGGTTACAAGTCTATCATTCCGTTGGTCTACGTATTTAAAATGCAGATAGACTACATATTCAGATAGTACTTTTGCGGCAGACAAAACATCTTCCCCTGTAAACGCCCAATTCCCAATATCAAATGTCATTTTTACAGGAACCTGCTGTGTCTTTGATTCCTTAAGGAAGTGGTGGATTTTTTTAAGGGAACCGCCATGTTCCGTCTGATCATTTTCAATCGTAATTTGCAAATCGAGATTCTCTATTTTTAATGAAGCAAGCCATACTTTTAACTCCATGACGCTTGATGTTTGCATGTTGTAATGGCCGAGTGAGAATTTCACAATGGAGGCACCGATTGTAATCGCTTCCATAATAGTCAATGCAGCCGCCTCTTTATTTAACGATCCTGACTCATTAAATATTTCAACGGGTGCCGAATAAACGGAGGTTAAATGATACTCCTCCAATTGGGTGCGAAGTTCTTGCAAAGAGAACGAATCGCCAGTAAAAAGTTCTCTTCTGATCTCCGCACCTTGTGCCCCTGCATGAGTTATCTGCGGAAGAAAATGCTCCTGACCCTTCTCTAAGACTTCTTCAGCCAGAAAGGAATTTAACGTAATAAATATTTTTTTCATAGACTGCCCCTTAGCGCAGCATCAGTCTGAATCTCTTTCAATAAGGCTTGGCTTAAAACGGTAGATGTCAACAAACTCATTTTCATCTTTGTTTTTAATTTGATTCAGCAGCAGCTCTACCGATTTCTTTGCCATTTCCGCAGCTGGCTGCGCTACTGTTGTAATGGGAGGTGTAAAAAAGCTGGCAAAGGGTACTTCATCAATCCCTATCACTGCTGCATCGTTCGGAATGTTTAAGTTCCGTTCTTTCATGAATTTCAATACCTCATTCAGAACAATATCATTTCCGGCCACTATGCCTTCTGGAGGAGAAGCAAGTCTAAACATTTTCTCCAGCACTGAAGAAATTTTATCAGCCGATGCGCTTTTGATATACTCCTCTTTTACTGGGAGTCCGTGGGCTATAAGTGCGTTCTTATAACCTTCAAGCCGTTCAACTCGCGGACTGATGTTGCGAATAATCGATGTGGTAACCAGCGCGATTCGCTTGCGGCCCTTTTTCACTAATTGATCAACAGCCAGTTTTGCTGCCATATGGTTATCAAGCATAACCGTGGCAATATTCAAATTGTTAATCGTCCGGTCAACAAACACAACCGGAAATTGCATTTGTTTCATTCGTTCATACAGATCGAGGTTACTGCCTGTCGGGAAAATCATGATTCCATCCACTTGTTTTGCCAGAAGCATCTCAATATACTTCTTTTCTTTTTCCGGCTCGTCGTCCGCATTGCAGACGATGATCTGATAGCCTTGTTCGTGAAAAGCATCTTCCATAGCTCTTATGATCTGAGTGGAAAAGGTATGAAGAATATTGGCGACCACTACCCCAACCGTAAACGTTGCTTTTTGCTTTAAACTCCGTGCTACAATATTAGGCTGATAGTTTAATTCCTCAATGGTCACTTCAATTTTTTTCTTTGTTTTCTCGCTCATATAATCAAAACGGCTGTTTAAGAATTGAGAGACCGTGCTTTTTGATACTCCTGCATGTTTGGCTACATCTGCTATCGTAATGTTTTTCATGTCATCATCCCCGTCTTATTCATTCAATCCAAACATTATAAGACACTTGAAAGTGCTTTACAATCGGGGATTTAGAGGGACCTCAGCGATCAGCCGCCACCTCCGGGGATTGATTCAATGTATGGATATACTTCCTGCTTAACGATACAGCTTCTTCATAACCGCCCTTTTGGTAGGCTTTGGTCAGGTCGCTGCCAACACCGACAGCAACTGCTCCTGCATTGAGCCATTCATTCATATTGTTCAGCGAGATTCCACCGGTAGGCATGATGCGCACATTCGGCAGAGGACCATTAACCGAGCGGATAAAAGAAGGATCAAAAGCATTGGCCGGAAACAGCTTCAGCACGTCACACCCAGCTTCAAGCGCTTTTGCCATATCTCCAATGTTCATGCAGCCCGGCAGATATGGAACACTGTACCGGTTACAAAGTGCTGCAATATCTTTCACGAAATGGGAGCTGACAATAAACTGAGCTCCCGAGAGAATGGCATGGCGAGCTGTTTCTGAATCCATGACAGAGCCTGCTCCCAAGAGAACATTCATTTGTCTTAGTTCCTTAAATACCTCTTCTGCTTGAGGAGTCGTATAGGTAAGCTCGATGGCCGTAACCCTCCCTCAATAGCCGCTTTAGACACTTGAACAGCTTCATGGCTATCTTTGCCGCGGATGACTGCAACGAGCTGTGATTCCATCAGCTTCTGTAAAACTGAGTATTTTGGCAGCATCTTTTCTCCTCCTTTCGTCCTTTAGCGTTCAACCACTGCTTCCTTGTTGATAAAAGAAAAAACTTCTTCCAATAGCGGCAAGCCTTCATTATCTCCGGAAACCGTGGTGACAAGAGCTCCCACAGCATTGGCAAATTCCAGTCGTCTTTCCGGTTCAAATCCATGAAGAAGAGCGTATAAGTATCCGGCATCAAATCCGTCCCCAGCCCCAACGGTATCGACAGGATTTACCGGGAATGCCTCCTGATGCAGCCATTGATGATTGGAATAAAGCGCCGAACCACGGGCTCCGTCCTTAATGACAAGCTGGCTGATGGAATAACGTTCAGCAAATGAGGTTAATTCCTCTTCCTTATCACTTCCGATAATGCTCTTGATCTCATCACGGCCTGTCAGCAAAATATCGATGTCTGGAAATAGCGTTTGATACGCCGCTCTTGCTTCATCTAGGCTCCACAGCTTTAACCGTATGTTCGGATCAAAGGAAATCAGTAATTCTTTTTCTTTGGCTATGGCAATCACCTTTTGGACAATATCCATATTTTTTCGGTGAATCGCCAGAAAGACACCTGTCAGATGAACAACATCAATGTCTTCAAACATTTCCTCTTTTATATCTTCTGGTTCAAGAGTTAAGACGGGTGATTGATGGCGGTAGTAAAAGGTTTTTCCTGAACCGTCTTCACGGATTTCCTTTACATTTAAAGAAGTGGGATACCCTTCCACAAAGGCAACATCATCCACATCCACCCCTTCACCTTTGGCAAAGTTATAAATAACTCTTCCGAACTCATCCTTTCCAAGCCGGCTGATCCATTTTGAACGAAGATCCAGTCTGGCACAGCCGATGGCAAAGTTCAGTTCTGCTCCTCCTACTTTTCTTTCAAAGGTCGAAACAAATCGTAATGGTCCAGTGCTTGCTGGATTTAAGGTGATCATTGCGTCACCTAAAGTTAGGATTCCATAGTTCAATGACAAATTTTTACCCCTTTCTTTTTCTAATTACGGCAAGAAGAGCTTGCTGTAAGGGTATTAAAAAATGACTAAATCGGTTTGGTAAACCGGTTTAGTAGAATTCTAAATGAAAACCCTTACAAATGCAATCATTATTTTTCTATCAACTTTTTAAACTTGAAATCAATAAAAAGAGACCTCCAGGAAGCCTCTTTTTGATCGTATCTATTTCTTCTTCATAATCGCCATCGTACACCGGGAAACACAGACAAGCTTTCCTTCTTCATCCGTAATCTTGATGTCCCAGATCATCGACGTTTTGCCTTTATGCAGCGGTGTGGCTGTAGCTGTAACGATCCCGTCCCGCTTGCCTCGCAGATGGTTGGCGTTGATCTCCATACCGACCGCCATCTCCGTTTCCTCATCGATAAAATGATAGGTTCCGATACTGGCGATCGTTTCTGCCAGCGCGACAGATGCACCTCCGTGCAGCAAACCAAACGGCTGATGGGTCGCTGAGTGCACCGGCATGGTGGCTACCGCCTGGTCGTCGGACAGTTCCACAATTTCAATTCCCAGTGCTCCCAGCATCGTATCTTTCAAATTTTTCATCTCCATACCAAATACACCCCTTATGTAAATTGACTATATTTTCAGAATAAATGACTGCAGGCCGGCAGACAAGCTATTTCACTTTTTCAGGAAATCGCTTACAATAAAGGCAACAATGAACAAGGAGGAATTCAAATGAAAAACATGAGAACTCAAACACTCCAAACATATAAGGGTGGAACACGTTCTTAAATGTAAACGGTGCGCCCCCTTATGTGTGCCTAGCTAAAAACACAAAGGGGTAAATCATGCATTTTCCAATAAAAAAATTTCTCTCCTATTACAGACCGTATTTACGTTTGTTTCTTTCGGTATTGGCTTGTGCCTTTATCGCGTCCGCTGTGACTCTGATTCTTCCGCTGCTCGTTCGGTACATTACGAAGGATGTTCTCGAAGGAGACTTGTCCATTGCGCTGAGTAAAGTGTACTGGATCGGCGGGCTGATGCTCTTTTTAGCAGCCGTTCAGAATATCGGAAACTACTTTGTGGACTACAAGGGCCATGAAGTCGGCGGCCGGATGGAACGTGATATGCGCAGTGAGCTGTTCGCGCATATGCAAAAGCTTTCCTTCAGCTTTTACGATAAAGAAAAGACCGGCCAGCTCATGTCCCGCATAACGAACGACCTGTTGCTGCTTTCCGAGCTGTACCATCACGGTCCCGAGGACTACATGAAGTATCTCGTCCGTTTTCTTGGGGCCTTTGTGATCCTGTTTATGATCAATGCGCCATTAACGCTCGCCGTTTTCTGCTTTTTACCGATTATCGGTATCTTTTCTTTGGTTCTCAATAAAAAGCTTAACCGGTTATTTAAAAGAAACAAAGAGCGGATCGCAGACGTGAACGCACAGGTTGAGGATAGCCTTTCCGGAATCCGGGTCGTCAAATCGTTTGCCAATGAACATGTAGAAGTCAGGAAGTTCAACCAAGAAAATCAGCGGTTCTTCGAAAGCCGAAAGAGTACGTACAAAGCTGAGGCCATCTATTACGATGGCGTTGAGACGCTCATACAGCTGATTACGATCACGGTAATCGTCTTCGGCAGTGCCAGTATCGTCCACCACACGCTGGATCTGGCGGATTTGCTCACGTTTCTTCTCTATATCAGTTATATGGTCGAACCGATTCAAAAGCTGACCCATATGAGTACCCAGTTACAAGAAGGAATAACCGGCTTCCAGCGCTTTATGGAAATCATGAACTTACAACCGGCGATTGAAAGCAAGCCGGATGCCGTGACACTAACAAAGGTACATGGCGACATTGAGTTCAAGCACGTTTCTTTCCGTTACGAAGACCATCTGGACCCTGTCTTCGTTAATCTGTCGCTTCATGTACGTCCGGGAGAATATGTTGCATTGGTTGGTCCCTCCGGAGCGGGAAAAACGACATTATGCTCGCTCATCCCCCGCTTTTATGATGTGACGGACGGCGATGTGCTGCTCGACGGATGGAGTGTCCGGGAACTTGACCTGAAGTCGTTACGAAGTCAGATCGGTATCGTTCAGCAGGATGTATATCTCTTTGCAGGAACCGTGATGGATAATATCCGCTACGGCAGTCCAGAAGCGAGTGATGAGGAAATTATGGCGGCAGCCAAACATGCCAATGCCCATGACTTTATCATGAGTCTGCCCAACGGCTACCACTCCGAGATCGGACAGCGGGGTGTTCTGCTTTCCGGCGGCCAAAAGCAGCGGCTAAGCATCGCTCGGGTATTCTTAAAGAACCCGCCCGTTCTCATTTTGGATGAGGCAACGAGTGCACTGGATAACGAGAGTGAGAGCATCATTAAAGATTCACTGGAATACTTGGCAAAAGGGCGCACAACGATTGTCATCGCCCACCGCCTTTCCACCATTCGCAATGCAGAGCGGATTATCGTCTTAACAGAGGATGGCATTGAGGAAGAAGGCACACACGAGGCGTTGCTTGCCCGCGGTGGCGCGTATGCGCACCTGTATTCCAAGCAGTTTGAATTACAAGCATAATTGAAAAATCGGCTCCCATCTCGGGGGCCGATTTTCTTTGGTTGATCTGTCCTAGGACAAGTTCTGAATGCTGGCATATACTATAGCATCCTAGGGGGGACAACAAAATGTTTAATTATCGATTGAGGGAACAGTTCCTTTTTGCCGCCAGTGACGAAACCATTGCTTGTATGTTTAGTGCACTCGCTGACAAAGGCGGAAACATTACGGCTTTTGAACAGACACGTGCAGCAGGAAACCGGACATTCCTGAATACGGTGAGGCTGGTCAGTGGAAAGGCTGAAGGTGAAAACAGCGATGATCTCCGCACCTTGAAAAAGATACTGAAAAAGCTTGGTGTATACTATAAGCAGAAAACCGTCATTCAGTTTATTTTCACACCAGGCGTAGCCGGCCAGATTAGCGCTGTATATAATCTACTGTGGTGCAGGATGACCATTAATGCTGTTTATATCGGAGAAGACAACATCTTATATATGGACGTGTCAAATATCGAAAAGGCACAGCGCATCTTATCCAATCCAAACAGTAAACCTTGCCATAAAAATGCTGAATAAATAGAAAAGGCATAACCCTGGGGTTGTGCCTTTATTGCTCTTTACTCATATTTCTGAAGCTCGTTTACCGTCACGAACTTATAGCCTTTTTTGCTCAGAGCAGACAGTGTTTTATCAATCGACTCCAGCTCATTGCCGGTTTTGCCATACATCGGATGGAACAGAATGATCGAGCCCGGTTTTACATTTTTCGTAACATAACGGACCTTATCCGAAACAGACGTATAGTATGTATCTGGTTCGAGGCTCCACGTGATCGTATCCATTTGCAATTTATTAGTGTAATAAGGCAGTCCGATCAGCTTCTTACCGTTAGGCGGCCGGAAGTCGATCGTCCCTTCATAACCCGTCTGGCGGATCAGCGCGTTCGTTTTCTTCAGTTCCTGCTTGATAAAGGAAGGCGCCTTAAACACCATTCGCTTATGGGAATACGTATGATTGCCAAGCTGATGTCCAGCTTGTGCAAGCTTCTTCCCTTCCGCCATATTCTTCTGAAGTTCATTTCCGATCAGAAAAAAGGTCCCTTTGGCGTGATATCGTTCCAGTATCGGCAACAGCTTATCCACCTTGTTTGTCGGACCGTCATCAAACGTGACCGCGACCACTTTTTGATTTGTTCCCACATGGCTTGTCAGCCCGCCGAACAGCTGAAAATTGCGGGCGTTCATTAATTTATAGGTGCCTGCCAATACTAGAAAAAGAATCAAACACATCATTAAAATCCGCATAAATCTATTTTTCATGGGTGACCTCGATTGTTTTGACATTTTCTTGATTATACCAAATGGAATTGAGAGTTAATCAGCAAAAATTCTTTAAACAGATGTTTGATATAATGGAATATAAAAAGTCAGGATGGCAGGTGAATCCGTCATGCGCTTTGAGGAACGGGCGTATAAATACGAATACAAGCTAAGCGACACAGACGACCAAATCATAGAATACATCTCACAGCATAAGAACAAAGTAGTGAGTTTGTCCATACAGGCATTAGCTGCCGAACTCTATACAGTCCCCAATACGATCACTCGCTTTTCAAAAAAGCTGGGATATGACGGCTACTCCCAACTGAAAAATAACTTGAAAGAAGAATTGCAAAGCGAAACAGCACAAGAAAACGGGCCGCATGTCAATTTAAAAAAGACCATTGACCTGATTGATCCAGACAAGATCGTTCAAGTCGTTAAATGGCTGCAAGAGGCAAAAAGAGTCCTCATATTCGGGGTCGGGGATACGGCTCCCTTTTGCGAAATGATGGTGAAAAATTTGAAGGTCTCTGGGAAATCAGCTGACTTTGAACTGCATCGTCATGAGACAATGCATGAAATTAACCGGCTGGAAACAGAAGATGTTCTGTTTTTGATCAGCTTATCCGGTGAGACCCCCCAAATCCTTGAGATGGCGGCACTTGCCCGAGAAAGAAATGTAAAAATCCTTTCTCTCACCCATTTTAATCGGAATTCTCTACAAAGGTTGGCTCATCTTCATTTGTATTGCTACGCACCACGAGAAGAACTGAACGGCTACAATATTACAGACCGAACACCGATCATGATCGTTTTAAGAGCACTGTCAGAAAGTTACTGGAATGCTAATCAATACTAGGTTCATATAGATAAGACGGCTGTGTATAATTACACATGAAAGCGCTATTTTAATAGAAAACCGTGTAAAAATAAGAAGAAAAATTTCTTCTTATTTTTTTATGCTAGTATGAATGCACATTAGCAATGAACAAAGAAAAGGAGGTTCCAAAATGCTGCTGCAAAAGCTTACTTCTCCAGACTTAATCAGTACACAACAAGCCTTTCATTCGAAAGATGAAATCATACAATATCTGATTGACAGATTGGACGAGCAAGGCAAACTCCATTCAAAAGAAGAATTTTACCAGGCTGTCATGGACAGAGAAACGTTATCTCCTACTGGATTTGAAGGTGGACTAGCCATTCCGCACGGAAAATCAACAGCTGTAAAAGAAGCAGCCTTCGCTGTCGTTACGCTGGATAAGCCCTTACACACATGGGAGAGCATCGATCCAGCCAATGAGGTGAAGTTGGTCTTTTTACTGGCGATCCCTGAAAACGAAGCAGGCTCCACTCACCTTTCACTTTTAGCCGAACTCGTAACCCGTTTATCGAATGAGAATTATAAAAACCAATTGCTTCATTCAACATCCAATCAGGAGCTCTTTCAAAACCTCGATCCACAAAAAGAGACGGAGGTACCTAGAACTGCTGATCAGCAAGGACAGAGCCTCAACAAAACCATCCTTGCCATTACCGCCTGTCCGGCAGGCATTGCACATACGTACATGGCTGCTGAAGCCCTGATTAAAGCCGGAAACGAACTAGGGGTAAATGTGATCGTTGAAAAGCAGGGCGCCAACGGTATTGACGGCAGGCACACCAATGCTCAATTACAACAAGCCCATGCTGTTATTTTTGCAACGGACGTAGCAGTAAAAGATGAAAAACGGTACAGCCACCTTCCAAAGGTGAAAACTTCTGTTGCCGCCCCGCTAAAAAAGGCTAAGGATATCGTCAATCAAGCGCTGGCTAAATCTGAAAGCGGTAACAGAAAAAAGTTCTCTCCGGAAATAGAAGAAAACGACAGTGGAAAAGGCTTTAAAACAGAGATCAAGGATTCAATCTTAACCGGTATCTCCTACATCATTCCGATCATCGTTGCCGGTGGAATGACACTCGCGGCAGCCGTTCTCTTTTCACAGGCCTTTGATCTGCAGGGCCTTTTCAACCAGGAAGGATCATGGCTTTGGCTGTTAAGACAGCTTGGCGGAACACTGCTTGGTACATTGATGGTACCGATTCTCGCTGCCTACATGGCGTATTCCATAGCCGATAAGCCCGCGTTAGGACCGGGATTTGCGGCGGGTGTTGCTGCAAACTTGATCGGCAGCGGTTTTCTCGGAGGCATGCTTGGCGGGATTTTAGCTGGTTATTTCCTTAAATTCCTGAAGAACACAGTGAAACCAAAAGGGACCTTTGCCGGTTTTATCAGCTTCTGGCTGTACCCGGTCGTAGGAACACTCGTCGTTGGCTCCATTATGCTTTTTGTTATCGGTAAGCCATTGGCTTTTGTCAACGAAGGTCTAATCGATTGGCTGAAAGGCATGTCCGGGACAAACGCCTTGATTATGGGTGCCATTATCGGTGCCATGGTTTCCTTTGACTTAGGAGGACCTGTGAATAAAGCAGCCTACACGTTCTGTATTGGTGCGATGGCGAGCGGCAACATCGTTCCTTACGCGACTTTTGCCTCTGTCAAAATGGTTTCCGCGTTTTCAGTAACCGGGGCAACCATTATTGGAAAAAAACATTTTACAAAAGCCGAACAGGAAATTGGCAAACAAACATGGCTGCTAGGCTTAGCGGGGATTACTGAAGGAGCCATTCCGTTTATGATCAATGATCCTTTACGCGTCATTCCATCATTGATTACAGGCTCTGCCATTACAGGTGCCATCGTTTCCTACTTTCACATCGGATTAAATGTACCGGGCGCAGGGATCTTCTCTCTTGCTTTATTAAAAGGGCATTCATTTCTTATCGCTGGCTGCATATGGTTCGGAGCAGCCCTTATCGGAGGAGCCATCTCGATGGTTTTACTGATCGCAACCCGGCAAAGAAAAAATCGAAAAGAGAAACAGGCATCACAAGCTGCGGCTTAATGTGAAATCAAAGAGAAAATTGGAGGACATCATGAAAAACGTTCATATCGTTCCCCATATGCATTGGGATAGAGAGTGGTATTTTTCAACGGAAGAATCTCGAATATTGCTAGTCAATAATATGGAAGAAATCCTGGAGATGCTCGAAACCAATCCCGAGTATCCCCATTATGTACTGGACGGGCAGACCGCCATCCTGGAAGACTATTTCGCCATCAAACCTGAGAATAAAGAACGAGTGAAAACACTTGTTCAGGAAGGCAGGCTGATTATCGGCCCATGGTACACACAAACGGATGAAATGGTGGTCGGCGGAGAATCCATCGTCCGCAATCTATTATATGGATTAAAAGATTGTGAAGAATTCGGAAGCCCGATGAAAATCGGTTACCTGCCGGATTCATTCGGACAATCGTCGCAAATGCCGCAGATCTTGAACGGCTTTGATATTAAATACTCTATTTTCTGGCGGGGAACCTCTGAACGCCATGGTACGGACAAAACAGAATTTTACTGGGAGACAGACGAGGGCTCAAAGGTACTTGTTCAGTTGTTTCCACTGGGCTATGCGATCGGAAAATATTTGCCCGAGGATGAGGAGAAGCTTCAGGAACGAATCAATAAGTATTTTGCGGTACTGGATCGCGGAGCAACAACCGAGAACATCATTCTGCCAAACGGCCATGACCAGATGCCGATTCAGAAAAATATTTTTACGATCATGGAAAAGCTTAGAAAGCTTTATCCAGACCGTGAATTCTTTTTAAGCCGCTATGAAAATATTTTCGCGGAACTTGAAAAGAATCTGGATCTGCCTACTTTAAAAGGGGAATTCCTGGATGGAAAATATTCCCGTGTTCACCGCAGCATCTATTCTACACGCATGGACATTAAGGCGGCCAATGCCAGAATTGAAAACAAGATCACCAACATTTTGGAGCCGCTCGCCACCCTGGCTTACAGCCTTGGCTTTGAGTATTATCATGGGCTGATTGAGCCGATCTGGAAAGAAATCATGAAGAACCATGCTCATGACAGCATCGGCTGCTGCTGTTCCGATAAGGTCCATCAGGAAATCTTCAACCGTTTTTTTCTTGCTGAGGAAAAAGTGGATCAGCTCATTCACTTTTATAAACGAAGGATTGTGGATTCGATGGCTGCTGAAAATCAGCAGGACCGTCTTTCCGCTTTCAATCTGCTGCCCTATGAGCGCGAGGACGTGATGACCACAACTGTCATTTCAAAACTGAGCTCCTTTAAGCTGGTGGATGAAAACCATGCAGAGGTGGAGTATGAGATTCTGATCCAGGAAATTATGGATCCCGGCTTAATTGACCGTCAAATTGTTCATTACGGAAACTATGATCCTTTTATTAAATACACCGTTCAATTTAAGGACCGCATTCCGGCTATGGGATATAAAACATATTTTGTGACGGAAAGTGATACGGAAGTGAAGAACTCTGAATCTGCGGCCGATCAAGTGGATACCGACTTTTATCAAATTACCGTCAATCCGAACGGAACACTGAATATTTTCGATAAAAAATTAAACAAACGTTTCAGTAATGTCTTGATGCTTGAGGATGGCGGAGATGACGGTGATGAGTACGACTTCTCCCCTCTTCCAGACGAAGAACTGATCTATAGTGACAAAACGAAAGCGGATGTAGATATTAAACAAAATCAATTTGGTGCTGATATTGCCATTCAATACAGCCTGGCAGTCCCGGAAAATTTAAACCAACGAAAGAACCAGTTGGTGAACAGCTCGGTTGATGTTCAGATCACTATGAAGGTTGCTAAGCATAAGCCGACAATAGAGGTGACTTTTGAGATCGATAACCATGCGAAGGATCATCGCTTAAGAGCCTTGATTCCTACGGGCATCGCCTCTTCTATCTCGGTTTCCGATAATCAATTTGGATCGATCAAACGCGGTGTGGTCGATGAAGCGATGAATATTTGGGAAATGGAAGATTGGGATGAGCGCCCTGACAGCATTTATCCGATGTTGAGCTATGCTGGTTTATCGGATGAGGAGCACGGGGTAAGTGTTATGACCAACAGCTCACGTGAGTTTGAAATTGTCGGTGAGCAGCATGACACCATTGCGGTAACCCTGTTCAGAAGTGTTGGCGTGCTTGGAAAGGAAAACATGCTAAGAAGGCCTGGACGACCATCCGGCATTAAACTCCCGACACCTGACTCTCAATTGCTTGGAAAGATTTCTCTGGATTTCGCTCTTGTGATTCATCCAGACTCCACATTGAAAGCAAATGTGGCACGAATGGCGAAAGAGTATCTCACACCGATCCACTTCTATAACAAGATTCCGTTCAACGCCATGAAGCTGAACGATTCAGAAGTAAAAACACCTCTCAGCTACAGCTTCTTAACGGAAGTACAGCCTGGTGCCGTGCTGAGCACGCTGAAAAAAGCAGAAAAAGAAGATCGCTACGTGCTGCGGTTTTATAATGCAACAGACGAAGAACTAACTTCTTCTTTTGAAGCACAGCATTCTGTAGAAGAAGCGCAGCTTGCCCATTTGAACGAGCAGCCGCTTGAACCTCTAAATGTACAGGACAGCACGTTTGAAACTGCCGTAAAACCCAATCAAGTAAAAACCATTCTGTTCTAAACACGAAAAGGCCTCCTGTGGGGGCCTTTTTTCATTAGCGATTATCCTATTGTCAACGTTCCAAAATTCAACGAGACCATAATTGAGCGGAATTTGAATTTATTGAGCCAAATCAGGAATTATTTGTGCCTTATTTCATTTAATTGAGCCTAACTCTCTCTTAATTGTTCCGATCTGAATCTTCAGACTTCTTCCCACATCCAAAAAAACGGAGCTCCCAGAAAAAAACTTTCTGGACAGCTCCTTACGTTTTTCTATCGAAATAGATTCGTCTTCGCCAGATCGATCAGATCGTCTCCCTTGCCGTTGAGCACGGTTTTGAGCATCCAGAGCGTAAATCCGTGCGCCTGTTCGAACTCGATCTTTGGCGGCAGAGCTAATTCCTGACGGTTGACGACCACATCAAGCAGCACGGGGCCGTTATGTTTAAACGCTTGTTTAACGGCACCCTCCAGGTCACCCGGGTCTTCAACCCGTATACCCTGGATCCCCATGCCTTCGGCGATTGCTGCATAGTTGGTTTGTCCAAGGCCCGTACCGGTTTCCAAGTATCCCGCCGCTTTCATTTCCAGCTCCACAAAGGCAAGTGCCTCATTGTTGAACACGACAACTTTTACCGGCAATTGATGCTGCTTGATGGTCAAAAGATCACCCATCAGCATCGAGAGCCCGCCATCCCCCGAAAGAGCAATGACTTGATTATTTCTTTTTGAAACCTGGGCCCCTATCGCTTGAGGCATCGCATTGGCCATCGTGCCATGATTGAACGATCCCAACAGCCGGCGTTTGCCGTTCATCTCCAAATAACGCGCAGCCCATAAGGTTGGGCTTCCCACATCACAGGTGAAGATGGCATCCTCAGTTGCGAGGTCACTGACCACTTTTGTTAAATACTGCGGATGGATGGGTGTCTTCCCTTTTTTCCCGGTGGCCAATTTGTCCAGATCTTTGCGCACTTTCGCATAGTCCTTCACATGCTTGTCCAGATGACTCGTGCTTTTCTTTACTTTTATTAACGGAAGCAGCGACTCCACCGTATGCTTCACATCCCCGCATAGCCCATAGGTTAGCGCAGCCCGTCGGCCAAGGTGCTCCGCCCGGATATCTACCTGTAAAATAACGGCCTTTTCCGGGAAGAACTGGCGATAGGGGAAATCGGTCCCGAGCATGAGAAGAACATCGCAGTCCATCATGGCATGATAACCGGAAGAATAGCCGATGAGCCCCGTCAGTCCGACAGAGTAAGGATTGTCGTACTCCAGATGCTCCTTCCCTCTGAGCGCGATGACCATCGGAGATTTCAGCGCATCACAAAGCGCCATCACCTCGGTATGCGCTCCTTCACACCCCGCTCCGCACAACAGCGTTACTTTCTTCCCTTTATTCAAGTAATCGGCAAGCTTTTGCAGCTCGTTTTCCGATGGACGGATAACTGGTTCTGTCACGTGAATGACTTGTTCCGGCACAGTCTGTTCATCATGAAGAGAAGCCACATCCCCCGGCAATACAATCACTGAAACGCCTTTGCGGCCGATGGCATGCTGCATCGCCATCGGGACCATGCGCGGCATCTGCTCCGGACGAGTCAGTACCTCGCAATAATGGCTGCAATCCCTGAACAGCATCTCCGGACGGGTCTGCTGAAAATACTCTCCGCCGAGCTCATTGCTTGGAATGTGCGCCGCAATGGCCAGCACCGGAATCCGATTGCGATGGCAGTCGTACAATCCATTGATCAGATGCAGGTTCCCTGGACCGCTGCTTCCCGCACAGACGGCGATACTATTGCTTAAAATCGCATCCGAACCTGCAGCAAAGGCCGCTACCTCTTCATGGCGGACCGAGATCCATTCAATTTTTCCGGAACGGCGGATGGAATCCAGCACCGCGTTCAGTGAATCGCCCACAATCCCGTAGATCCGCTCAATTCCAGCATGTCTCAACGAATCGACCAGTAGATCAGCAACGGTTTTCTTCATTATGTAGTCTCCTTTTTAGTTATTGCCTCAATCAAATAAACTCTTCCATATTATCCCTTGTGTTAGTGAGAATATTCGGAGGTTTGTGCGTAAAGCTTCACTAAAAGAGGTCTACCCTGACGTTTGCTTAAGGAAACCTTCGTTAAGGTGTTCTATTGTGACAAATGACCGGGTAATAATGGATCATGCCATTCTGGAAAATGAATCTAAAATACCTGTTGTAATTTTAATGTAACCACTGTAACATAAATGTAACATATCAATGACCGACTAAAGTTCGCATTCTATCATTAATCAAAAAAGAAAAGGAGTCTTTATGAAAAAATCAATTTTTCGCCTAACCATGGTTACCATTGCTATTGCCTTGATTGCTTCCGTATTTTTTGTGAATAGTGAAGCAAAGGCCGCATCCGTACAGACAGCTTTTGTAAATGTTAAAACATCGCTGAATGTCAGAAATGCTCCAAGTGAGAAAGCCACAATCATCGGCTCTTTAAAATCCGGCGCCACCGTATCCGTTTATTCAAAAACCAAATCCGGCTGGTCTGAAATTCGCTACAAAAGCAAGAAGGCTTATGTCTCTACCAAGTATCTTAAATTTTTCACGGGTGTAACGATCAGTAAGCATCAGTATAAAAATACAAAGGCTGTGTCCTATCCTCAAGTGAAGGGACTAAAAAGCAAAAAAGCTCAGGATAAAATCAACGCCGCTCTGCTGAGCCATGCGAAAGAATCGTATAATGAATATTTACAATTGCTGAAAGATGAAAAGGAAATTCAGGGAGATAAAATGTGCAAGGAATATCCTTTTTCCTGTGATTATGATTACTCATCCAGTTATTCCGTAAAATACAATGATGGCAAGCAGCTGAGTATCCTTTTTCAAGACTATGAATATACCGGCGGTGCACACGGAATGTCATCCCTCGAAGGGTATAACTTTACGATCAGCGACGGCAAAGAATTGAACCTGAACAACATTCTTACAAGTGATGCGAAATACACAGCCGTACAAAAATATGCGTATAACTATATGAAAAAGCATAAAGATATTTTTTATGTAACCAGCCAAAGTGATGTGAACATAAAACGTGATGCCCAGTTTTATTTTAACTTTAACGGCATTACCTTAAAATTCGGGGAGTATTCTGTTGCCCCTTATGCAGCAGGAACTCCAACAGTAGACATACCCAGGTCTGTGTACAAATAAAAAATTCTCAGGAGAAGGGATATGCCCTTCTCCTTTTTTAATTTCTTTGGGTCCTAAAGCTGATAGATTGTACTAGTGACTCACCAGCAGTCTGGCCATAGGAAGCGAATCAGACTAATCACTATAATATAATTGATAATACTCCATGTTTGTCCATTGCGGTTCGGCAGCTCACCGCATCCTATAATGTATCAACTATAAGGAGGTAAGCTATTGTCACCTCGAACAAATGATGTAGTCCTTATTGTGTTTGAAAGCGTTCCAAGAACGAGACGATTTCGAATTTCTGATTTTGCCATCATCGGCAGTGCAGGCCGATGTAAGGAGTTTCTAAAAATAGGGGAAGATGTAGTACATGCTGAAAGTTGTCTTTTAAGAAATAACTTTCGGGTCGTTTTTGAAAGTTCAAATATTCTGCTTTTCGTTCGTAATTAATTTAGGCTAAGTGGAGAAAGCTGGACAGTGATAATATAATTTCTTCAACGATTGGGCGCGATTCTTTAATAAGAATCGCTTTTCTTCTTGAACAAACGTCTGCTGTTACAAAAAAAACGACGTGCCCACTCGCACATCGTCTTAACCATTAAATCAACAGGTGAAACAGTGTCTTGTCTTTATTCACTTCCTGATACGCAAAGCCCTTTCGGTTCATGCGCTGGATCAGCTCCGGATAATCCTCTTTATTCTTCAGCTCGATGCCGACCAGCACCGGTCCGGTTTCTTTGTTATTTTTCTTCGTATATTCGAATCGGTTGATGTCATCTTCCGGTCCGAGCACTTCATCCAAAAACTCACGAAGCGCACCGGCACGCTGAGGAAAATGAACGATGAAATAATGCTGCAAACCCTCGTAGATCATGGAACGTTCCTTGATCTCCTGCATACGGCCGATATCATTGTTGCCGCCGCTCACGATACATACTACTGTTTTTCCCTTAATTTGATCGGCATACTCATCAAGAGCAGCGAGAGAAAGAGAGCCGGTCGGTTCAGCGACAATCGCGTTTTGATTGTACAGCGACAACAGTGTTGAACATACTTTTCCTTCTGGTACAACAACAATGTCATCCAGAATCTCCTGACAGATCTGGTACGTGATCGCCCCGACATTTTTAACAGCCGCGCCGTCGACGAACGGGTCGATGCGGTCGAGACATACATGTTTTCCCTGGAGCATGCATTCATTCATCGCCGGTGCCCCCGCCGGTTCAGCACCGATCACCTTCGTTTGCGGAGAAACACTCTTCAAATACGTTCCGATTCCGGCAGCAAGTCCCCCGCCTCCAATCGGAACAAACACATAATCAATGTTCTCGTCGCAGTCGTTTAAAATCTCCACTGCCACAGTGCCTTGGCCCGCTATCACATCCTCATTATCATATGGATGAATGAACGTCCGATTTTCGGCTTGGCTGCAAACGATCGCTTCTTCATACGCATCATCAAATGTATCCCCGACCAAAACGATCTCCACATGTTCTCCGCCAAAAAACTTCACCTGATTCACTTTTTGCTTTGGTGTTGTCGTAGGCATAAAGATCTTCCCTTTGCTTTTCAGCAGATGACAGGAATAAGCGACACCTTGAGCGTGGTTTCCTGCACTCGCACACGTGATGCCGTTCTCAAGTTCCTGCTGGCTCAGCTTTTTGATCCGATTGTACGCACCGCGGATCTTAAAGGAACGGACGACCTGCAAGTCCTCACGTTTCAAATAGAGTTTACAGTCATACTGCGCGGACAAAAGCGGATTAAACTGCAGCGGCGTATGAAGGACCACATCTTTGATTCGTTGATTGGCGATCATGATGTCTTCGACGAGCACCGTTTTTTGCTGTTGCTGTACCTGTTCCATATTCCTCTTCCTTCCTACAATGTTTTTTTAAAATAAAAAACTCGTATTTTTTTCCCAACAAAAAAACTCGCTCCCAAATAGGGACGAGTCAGCTCGCGTTACCACCCTAGTTCCGAAGCAAACAGACTCCGGCTCTCCAGTCAAAAGACACTTTAACGGACTACCCGACAAAGCTTACTCTTATTTCAGCTTTGTATCTCAGAGATGATTTTCAGATAATGTTTGTTCATCGGCTCCCACCACATCCGACTCTCTTTGGAACAAAAATATTATCCTACTGTTCTCATCATCGACTTTCGTGTTAGATTTTAAAACTAAGATTAACAGCTTCAAAATGCCACGTCAACAAGTTTATTGTAAATTTAGAATATTCTCTTTATGAAAGCGCAACCAATAGAAATCCAATAAAAAAAGCCACCTGAAAAGGCAGCTGGATCTTAGAGGATTGCACCTAAACGAATTCATTTAAATTATGCTTTTCCATTGTACTCATGATACTTAAGAGTGCTGTGATCTGCCCTTCACGGACAGCTGGTCATTTTCAGCGACCAGCTCGGCTTCGATGTGGGAGACCTTCGAAGACTCACCCATACGCCAGTAGGTGATGAAGCTTACGGCAATGCAGGCAGCTACGTAGAAGTAGAAGAGCGACTCGGCTCCAATGCTCTTCAGCCATAACGCGATGAACTCCGCAGTCCCGCCGAACACTGCGACAGTGAGTGCGTAGGGGAAACCCACGCCAAGGGCACGGATTTCAGTTGGGAAGAGCTCGGCTTTCACGATCGCATTGATGGAAGTGTAACCGGTGACAATGATGAGACCCACCATCATGAGCAAGAAAGCAACGATAGGGTTCTTCATCTGCTCCATGATCATAAACAGCGGCACCGTCAGCAATGTACCGAGGATACCGAAACTAATCAATAGAGGGCGCCGTCCGATACGGTCAGACAGCATGCCGGCGAGCGGTTGAAGCACGACGAATACCAGCAGAGCAATAAAGTTGATCCAGCTGACGACCTCCTTTTGGAGGCCGACAGTATTCACCATGAATTTCTGTAAATACGTCGTGTAGGTATAGAAAGCAACGGTTCCGCCGAGCGTTAGTCCGACCACTGTCAGCACCGCCTTGGGGTGTTTCATTAGAGCCTTAACGGTCCCTGCATTCGCCCGGTTTTCAGAACCCATTTTTTCGAATTGCTCCGATTCGTCCATCGTACGGCGCAGCCACAATACAGCCAATGCTCCCATTGCTCCAATGACGAACGGGATACGCCAGCCCCAGGACATCATATCGGATTCGCTGAGCACTTGCTGGAGGATGATCTGAACACCCAAAGCCACTAACTGTCCGGCAACAAGTGTCACGTACTGGAAGCTGGAGTAGAAGCCGCGGCGACCGGTGCTTGCCATCTCGGACAGATACGTTGCCGAGGTTCCATACTCTCCACCTAACGACAACCCTTGAAGCAGGCGGGCGAGAATCAGAATAATAGGTGCTAGTATACCAATGGTGCTATAACCTGGGGTACAGGCAATGATCAGAGACCCACCTGCCATGATGGTGATGGAAAGCGTCAGCGCAGCACGCCGGCCATGACGATCGGCGTAGCGGCCCATCAGCAGGCTCCCAATCGGCCGCATCAGGAATCCGACGGCGAAGATCGCCGCCGTGTTGAGCAGTTGGCTGGTCGGGTCCCCCTTCGGAAAGAAATCTGCAGAGAAATACACGGCAAAAGCAGAATAGACGTACCAGTCGTACCATTCAATCAGATTTCCAACCGAACCTTTGAAGATGTTGCCCGTAATGCGCCGCGTCTTTGCGTGATCAATAGATTGAGACATTGTTAAATCCTCCTCACGTTGTGCCAGTGTTAGACACTCCTTTATTGACTTCGTCATCACTCACAAGCTTTGATACTACCGGAAACCGCTTTCTTTTTTGGCTTTGCTAAAGCATATTGTTGATTTTCTTTCCAAGTGGGCATCGCATACTGATGATTGAAAGAGGCCCTCAAGTTTTTTATACACCCCACTAGAAAACAACAACATTGACTAACAGAGCTTCTTTTTTAAAACTATACCATTTATTATTCGACAGCAACAGACAGATTGGAATGTAAAACCTGTTAAAGTAATGCCACCCGTTAGCTTCTTATTTACATCGATAAGAGAAAAGACTCCCACAGCATAATCGCCTCTCCCCCCATGAAAATATTGCCAAATTCTTTTATGTAATGATACACTTCCCATGTAACAATAAATTTAGGTTATATATTCGAGGAGGAGATGATTTTGAATCGAATTGACTTGCTCTTAAACGTGCTAGATACAACGTTCGACAAGGAGAGCTGGTATGCGCCGTTCAAACATGCAGTAGAAGGAACCACGGCAGAACAGGCTAACTGGCGACCAACTGGAGAGGCAACTAAAACAATTTGGGAGAACGTTAATCATCTCATTTATTACAAAGAGAGACTTGCAGCAAACATGGAAGGCCGTGAATGGACACATAATCTCGACGGTAATGAAACCTTCTATCTCACCGAACAATCAAATGACGATAAGGAATGGAAGAAAGTCGTTGAACGTGCCGAAAATGTACAACGCAGTTTAAGACAGATACTGAGTAAAACTTCCGTCGAAGAGCTTGACCAAAATTCCCTTGAGGGGAAATTACTGGACATAATGCTTCATGACGCTTACCATACTGGCCAAATTATTCAAATCAGAAAAATGCAAGGGTCCTGGCCTTCCCACCGCTGACCCGAACGAAAAAACAAAAAGACTCCGCTTTGAGATTAGGATATATCAAGTACAAAAAGTAACACTTAGGACTTAGTCTTTAGTGTTACTTTTTTTGTGAATATGTAGTTTTACATTACTGTACTTTGCAACATGCGAGAACTTTACTTGTTCCTTGGATTTTTTTAAAAAATTTTTATTCAACAACTGCTCAAAAAGTCTGATAGTCGAAGCAAAAGTTCAAAGTAAACCGCATATCTTTCTTTTACTTGGAGTGCAGACTTAACCGGTTTAAAACTTCAGCGTAGATTTCTTCGACAGGTCGAGAGCTGTCGAGCTTTAAAACGGGACTTTTTGATATTTCCATTTGATAGGATTGTTCCGCATAAGTACCGGCCATATTCTTATCACTTTCTGACAGATATGTTTTACACCATTCTAAAAAATCATTCGTATATTCACCATTTTCATCAAGCCACATTTGACTAAAATTATTACGTTCAATTTCTCTGTTTCTTAATCGTTCCATTCGAACGCCTTCATCAAGTGAAAGAAAAACTAAAAGGTCACGGTTGCTAAACCCTTTAGTACACCATACAAAAATGGAACCAGAGGCGACATAACTACTGTTAGAATTAATGTCTCTTTGATACAGTTCTATACGTTTTTCAATCGGAATATTTTCCTTAAAAGAGTCATCTTTCCAAAGATAATGATCTGTATCAATCCACTTGATATTTTCTTTTTCACTGATGAATTTTGCTAGAGTGCTTTTGCCGGTGCCCGAGCCACCGATTATTTGGATTTTCATTTAGATACCCCCTTTAAATAACAAATTCCTTAATATACATTTATTTTAAATACATGCCCTTAGACATTATTTTGTAACTTTCTAATATACATTTCGTCTAAACATAAAAAGGGTTAATGGCGTAGGATATGATAACGACGTAAATAAAGTCCAAGCAAAGAATATCTTTACCTAGGGGGATTTTAAATGAGAAAACGATCATCTTTTTTGAGAATTATCTCAGCAGTTCTATTAGTAATTGTTTTTTCCTTTTCTGCATACGAACCAAGTATAGACGCTAATGCAAGTTCTCAAAAAGCGAAATTCACAAAACATTCATATAACGGCATTAATTTATTAAGGTATCCTCAAGTTTATGGAATCAACAAAAATGCCGCTAGCAAGATTAATTCCACACTTAAAAAAGCAGCAGATAAATCATACAAATCTTACCTTGATTTAAAGAAAGCAGAAAAAGTCGTTCCAAAAGAAGAATTATGTAAAAAAACGGCTAGATGTAAATATTCTTTTAACTCACTATATGAAGTAAAATATAACTCAAATGGTAAACTTAGTATCTATTATTTGGAATACACTTACACTGGTGGTTCACATGGAAAAAATCATGTAACAATGTACAATTTTGACCTTTCAACAGGTAAACACTATAAAATTAATGATATTCTTAAAACATCCAGTAATTATAAAAAAGTACACAAATATGCATTTAAATATCTTAGTACACATGAACCGTATTCCTGTTATGTATCTAATTTAAGCGACGTTACAGTTAACAAAAACACTCAATTTTCGTTTTCTAAAGACGGAATTTATCTGGTATTCCAAGAAAATGAAATTGGATCATATGATGAAGTGACTCCATTTATAAAAATTCCAAAATCAGTTTATAAATACGTTTTCCTATAGTCCTCTCTAACAAATCCCCACTGTTTTGCCATGTCATGAGGTGGATGAGGCATTTCATTCGTGATCCACCATTTTCTGTCACTAACCTGCCCTTTAACTCAATAAAAAAGCCGCCTAAATTGGCAGCTGTACATAATTTGGAAAAGGACGCACATTCCTTTATTATCCAAAATAAAGAAGCACCCAATTAATTAGATGCCTCTAGATAAAACTTAATAAGATTCTTTTCATTCTTCTTATTTATTAATTCTCCTCTTTTAATAAAATAAACATAACTGTTTATATATAAGGTTTGTCCTATTGTAATATCTTCGCTGGAAACAAATAATGACAGGGCTTGTCCATTTCCTTCAAAAATTCTTTGGTTCTCAAACATTAGTTCATAGTTGTAGTCATTAATAACCATCAACTCCCCAATCTGAGATTTATACCCTAAATATTCTGGAACCTCACCCTTTGTAATACACTGAACCTCACTATCAAAATGATTTCTCAACAGGTTTGTTCTTCAGTTGGGCCTACTGTACGTCTAAATAATGCTGCAGAACCCTTGGCGGGAAATATTTCAGGGGCAGGGGTCTTAAGGATACAATGGTGGAGGGGGAAAGGATCGAATCCTGTTGTGCCTGTTTTAGACAGTTGTACATCGCTTTGCCGCCAACTGAATTGGCAGAATGAATGGTGATGCGGTTAGCAAATCGTTTTTCTTCCACCATCATTTCAACAAGCATTAACCCATTCCTGTCTTTATTTACTAAATCGTGATCCAAAGAAAGATGTTCGATAGTGTAATTTCGCAGCAGCTCTATACACTCGTCAATCGTCTCCGTTAAAACATAGCCTTCAGGTGCAGTCCGGTAGTCATCTAAGAAAACGCTAATATTACCCATTTCAGACTCCTTCCCTTATAAAGGGGTGACTAAGAGAAGTCGAAAATCCCTAGATAATAGATCTTAAATAGATCTTGAATCAACCTTAACATAGATGCTGTTTGAATGGGACATAAACGACTTTAAAAGCTAATATTTGACAAACATTTCATGATTAAGAGGGTGAGTTATGTTTAATCGAGAAATATCGATGACTTTGCTTGAGAACTTTTGATGTGATCCAGTCCCTCTTTAAGAGGGCCGTTTTTTTTTTATGTGATAAAAAGAATCATATGGAAACTTGATAAAGTATTGTCTTCTTCAACTAACCAGGAAATTAAAATATTAAACACCATCCAACAACGGATGGTGCTTAAACTGCATGATTGGCGTTTACTTTTTTTCCATTACTGCAAAGTAATTTTCTTCACTATCTGCAAAGTTAAATACTCTGCCAGAAGGCATATTTACAATTTCTCCGACTGTGACATTTTTATTTGATAAGTCGCTACGTAATTGATCGAAATTTTCCGAGAAAAACATTAAAGAAGGTGTACCAAGATTTAATTCAGGCGACATTTTTGCAACGAATTCCTTATTATGCAGAATGATACTTGTTTCTGCATCCTTTGCTGGAGCAATTTCAATCCATCTCATTCCCTGACCGTTATCTTCTTCAGAAATTACACTAAATCCTACCTTTTCCGTCCAAAAATTCACTGCCTCATCTTGATTATTTACATACAGCATAATTTGACCGACCTTATTAATCATTTATTTCACTCCTTTGTCCACTTGCTTAAAATTATATCACTCTTAAGCCTTTTTATAATTTTGAATATTTAATAAATTATCATATCTTGCTCTTCCATCACCCCCAGATTTCGAATAATTTTTTTCGTTTTGAACCCTTATGATTTCAACTACTCTTTTAACACGAACTGTGGTATACTATTTAAGCGATGAGCTAATTTGCATAAGACGAGATTGACGCGCCTTTAAGGCAATGCACTATGTGGAGTGCTGTCTCTCGCCGCAATACGCACAAAAAAGATGTCCTATTGGGCATCTTTTTTTTAATGAACAAGGTGCACTCAAGAAAATGAAATAACTATCTCCGTCGTAATCTAATTGTTCAAGTCCTTCTAACTTCATACACTTTACCCTCACTGACCGTAATATTAATTTCCTCTTTTTGCACATATAACCACAATCTTTACGAAAACAGCTTTTTTTTATAATAAAAAAGCAAGCCCCCTCTAAGGACTTACTCATTCCCTTCAAATTTCTACGACCACATGCTCCCTCGCCGAAAGATAGGCTGCTTCAACAATCTTTGTCGCCGCCACCCCGTCCCAAGCAGTGGCCAGCTCTGTCGGATTTTTCCGTATCGTCTCAACAAATGCATTCATCATGTGAAGATATTCAAAGTCACCAAAGTTATGGTGGACCGTTTTCGTGCTGTTATGCTGGATGATGTTCTGGGCATACGCTTTTAAGTCGATGGCCCCTTCCGTTCCTGTCGCCCGAAGATCAATGCCACCCCACGTCGGATAGCCCACCGGCCGTGACCAGCTCGGGTCGATGTCAGCGATGATTCCATTCTCAAACTCCAGCTGCACGTGGCCGACGTCATCAATGGTGATGCACGGTACCAAGAAGGAATCAGCTTCTGCAAACACCCTCGTCACTTCAGCTCCAGTCAGCCATCGCATCAAATCTGCGAGATGAACGATATGATCCATCAGTGCGCCCCCGCCGGACAGGTTCTTATCAATAAACCATCCTTTCGGGCATTGCCCCGGATTCTTGCCGTGAAAAGCCAGAACATCACCAATTTGTTTTTGATCGATGACCCGTTTCATTTGAACAGCCGGCGTATTGAACCTCAACGGAAAAGCAGTGGCCAAAACAGCATCCTGCTCAATAGCCTTTTGCGCCATGATGGTGGCACTTTTTGTTGATACAGCCAGCGGTTTTTCACAAAGGACATGCTTGTTCGCCTCTAAAGCTGCCAGTACCAACTCATCATGTTTGACATTCTCTGAGCAGACGATCACCGCTTCACATTCGTTCAACGCCGCTCCCAAATCATCATAAAAAATTGTGGAATGCTCTGCCGCTTTCTTCTTCCCGCGATGAGCATCATCGTCATAGATACCCGCCAGTTCTGTGCCTGGACACAGTTTCACGGCAGCGGCGAACGCATCTAAATGAACATGAGCCGCTGATAAAATGGAGATTCTCATCGTGTGTTCAGCTCCTTTTCTAAGGAAATCGGCCGCTTTTCCTCCGCAGACTGTAATGCCAGCAGTGCAAGTTTCGTACTCTCATAGGCATCCTGCAGTGTGACAGGAGCCGGCTCATCATTTCGAATGCTATCAATAAAATCTCTCAGTTCAAGATACCAAGGGTCATCCCGCAGCAAGACCGGCGGAACCTCTGTGGAATCTTTCTTAAGCGAAACATTCCGGTGAACCGAGAGCGGAGAAACCTCCTGACTGTTAAACGTAAACAGTTCATTTTCCTGCGCGATCTCCACTTCCTGCGCGAATCCGCCGTCATACCTCCAGCTGCCTTCAATACGGCTGATCGAGCCATTTTCGTGCCGCAATGTGATGAGGGCATAGTAATGATCGGGATCTGTCTGTGCAAAAACACGCGTAACCGGCCCGAACGCCCACCGAGCGAAGTCGATATCATGCAGGCTGAGGTCCAAAATAACCCCGCCGCTATTGCTGCGGTCGAGAGACCAGTTTTTTGCGCTCACAGGTAATTGAGAGCGCCTTGAAAGTAAAGTGGAAGCCGGTTTATCCGGATCAATACTCTCCTTCAGCTTACGGTACTCAGGAAAATAGCGAAGCACCTGTCCGACCATCACTTTCGAGCTGCAGCGCTTTTCCAGCTCCAGCATGCATCGGCAGTCTTCATCGGTATGCGCCATCGGTTTTTCGAGAAAAACATGCTTGCCTTTCTCCACCGCTTTTTCAAAAACATCCCGGTGCATAAATGTAGGAAGACAAACGTCAACCACATCCCCGAGCTCCAGGCACTTCTCCAAATCGTTATAAACGGGAATCCCTTGTATATCCCCTGTTTGGGTCGTAGAATAAATCCCTGCTACTTCTACATCCTTCATCTGCAGATACGCGTTCAGGTGGATGCTTCCGATAAAGCCGTATCCCAAAATAACAATTTTCACAGCTGGCACTCCTTTCAAAGGACTTTTTATATAGATTCCCTGTTTTTATTGGGAGACCTGCAACAAATTTACTTGCAAAAAAAAACGGTCCTCCCATTAGGAAGACCGTTAAAAAGATCAATCATAAAAGTAAACATTCGCATATCGAGTGCTGCTCTTCTTCAAGAAAAATTCCGCCTGGCCGTCAGTCCCGTCTGTAAAACCGCCGATACTATTGAACACTTCACAATCTCCAGGTGCTACGCTTCGGCTTCCGACATAATCATTGTAGCTTTCAGGATCATACTCCCAGAGCTCAATCACATCCGTACCTGAATCATATTTATCCCTGCAATACTTGAAATCCCCGCCGCCAGAGCGGAAAATTTCACTCTCCTTCGTAAACGTATCCCAGCCTATGTAATCCCAAGAACCTGATCCGGAAAGCAAAGGTGCATTAGCCAGTCCATTTGCTGCAGCATTAGCTGGTGAAGCAGAGAATACCAACCCGCAAACCAAAGCAAAAAAAGCAGTCAACTTTTTCAATACCTCATCTCCCTTAGTTTTTTTAATAGAGTACGGAGAAAATTATAACAACATTGGTTTTTATTGTAATCGTAATTTAGACACATCTTGGACACAATTCAGGAGTCAATATTGCGAAAAAGCTTCAGTCAAAAGTCCTTCGGGAGTGATAGTACACCCAATTTTTTACACGATGGCTCTCTTAAAAAAAAGACGAAGAAAGTTGGATGTTTCAATCTTCGGGAGGCAGCATGTAACTCCGGTTTCGGTAAGAGCCGGAATAATGCAGATTCATCGAATGGAGCATTCGGGAGGAAACAAAAACAGACGGAAGGTGCAGAAAATTCTTGAGTTCATAGTTGGAGATCGAGAGGCCGATAAGGAGTTTGTAATCGGTAATTGCAGCAAGATGAGCGTCCTTTGAAAACGAACCGCACCATGTGCAAACCTACTTCGCATGCAGTCGAACCATCGGGAGAGCGGAACATTCCGGGCACTCTACACCGGTCAAAATTTCTTCTTTAGGGATTTGGAGCTGCTGAAGGATTTGAGGGTCGGATGGAGTGTGGCTGTTCACTAGTTTTCGAGAAAGCTTCTTTATTTGCTGGGGATTCAGGAGCTCTTTGGCATGCATCTTTTCATATATTTTTATTTTCAAGGGGAGATTTGCACCGTGAATGACTCGTTTGGATGTGGAAGGATCCAGATTCAGGAGGGTATTTTTAATTACCGTGTTAGGGTTGCTCATGACAACAAGCATTTCAATGGGAGCCTGTGGGAGTTTTTGTGCGGATAGCCAATCCTGCAGCTGCACACGATGACGTTCGGCCTGCAAAACTGGGTCTGCGAAGCCTTCCTCTTTTTCACCAGACACACGAATGAGCTGTTTATAATTGTGATCAAAAACAAGTGTTCCTGAGATGTTTTTCACCTCTAAAATGAGAAAGTAATGAGGGGAAAGGATGAGCGTATCTATCTGGAAAAAGCGTTCGCCAACCGTAAGCCGGAGATCATTAAAAATAAGGTAGTCTTTCTTGAGGAGATAACCCAAATGATAGTCTAGGGCAAGCTCCCCTCTGTAACCCGCCATCCGCCTTGCTAATTGGTCACTAATATCGGGCCGTTTACGGTGATCCGGAGGCAGCCTTCTCAGCAAAGCCTCCAATTTCCGTACCGTAATAGGAACTTTTCGTTCTTTTACAATCAAATTCTATCAACTCCCTTTCTTAATAAGAAGGAAATTCGAATTGCGAGAAGGATTTTCCTGCTCACGGTGCAAAAATGAGTTGAAAATATGTATCCCAGCCCGCGATTGATCTTGTATTTAACTAATTATATTGGTTTCTCGGGCTTAGCCGGCCTCCAGCTTGTCCAAACCTTCATCAATAACCCGTTTTTGGGGTAGTGAGACCCTCCTGCTGGCTGTTACTTGCGATTCGACATGAATTACTTGCGGAAATGCCCTCTTTACTTGCGATTCTGCATGCATTACTTGCGAAAACTCCGACTTTACTTGCGGTTCGACACCACTTACTTGCCAAACAAACATTTTCATAAAAACTGCACGCCAGCATAGACTTCGAGATCATGCTTCGCCCTATAAAATCAGTTAAAACGCCACAAAAAAACGCCGTCTCTCAACGGCATTTTCTATCAGGATGCATCCGTTACATTCTTTCCATTCTGGTACTCCGACTTCAAAATACTATAGTACAGACAGACAACTTCCTGCCCATCCAATCGCTCTAATATCTTATTTTCACTAAATCTGTAGTTGAATCCGCACTTCTCATTCACTCTCTTGGAATTATGGTTAAAATCATAGTGTCCACACCAAACGATATCCAAATACAGATCTTCAAACCCGTGCTCCAGTACTCGGTTTACCGCTTCAGGAACATAGCCCTTTCCCCAATAGGCTGGATTCAGGACATAGCCGATCTCCTTTTGATTTAGATGGGACAAGGTTTCATCCGGTTTTCGGTCATGCAGTCCGATACTGCCGATCACCTTATGTTCAGAGAGAAGTTCAATGGCATACAACACATCATTGCTCTCAAGGAACATTTGAATGATCTCTTTGCTTTCTTCCTCATCCTTATGCGGTTTCCAGCCGGCATTCGGGCCCACTAAGTCGCTTTTCGCGTAATCGTACAAGTCTTTGACGTCAGATTCCTTCCAAGGTCTCAATAATAATCTTTCGGTCTGCAATTCTCGCATGTTGTAGCCCCCCTTATTTTTAACCATTATAGGCTAAAAAGGAATAAAAAGGAACATAGGTGCCAGGCACCGAGATTACACAAGTGTGTAAAACCGGTGCCTGGCACCCTTTCCAAAAAGGAACTGCCCTTCCTATCACTCTACCACTTCTTCAACCCCAACAGCTTCTCCCCTAACTCCGTCAACTGTGCCGTATCATATCTCTCGTGCTCCAGGTTGCGCGGATCTCCAGGGAAGGCCTTGCCGCTGGGCGGAATTCTCTCTTTCCATGACTCCACCCGTGTCTCAATCAGCTGCTCATTCCCCTCCTGCGCCGGGAACATGGAGATGTATTGGGCAAGGCGCGGCTTATCCGAATAATTTGGACGGATGCCGTGCGGCTGCATGCTGTTAAAGATGAGCAAATCGCCTGCTTTAGTTACCACTTTTGTAGGTGTGTAGCCCGTCGTATCCGGCTTGTGCGGATCACGGTCAGCTGGCTGATCTTTTATCCATTCATCAAAGTCACGGTACAGTTCAGGAATACACTGAAATCCTCCCATGTTCACGTCCGTATCAACAAGCGAGAGAACGCCCTGAACGTTTACCGGAATCGAATCAAGCGATGTGTCCACATCCCAATGAATAAAGCTGTTATATTCATGCCCAGGCTTCATCGGAAGGTTGAGGTTGCACCGGTCAATGCTGGCCCACAATTTTTCCGTTCCCCAAATATCCACAAAGGCATCATACACCTTCTGATGCATGCGGTTATCCCAAAGATACTGATGGTTGTAAAGCTCGACCATCCCTGTATTCTTCAATTCTTCCATCTGAATTTCACGCCGTGCCGCTGTATACCATCTAGAGGAATCGTTCGGATCTTTTTCTTCAAAGTCCCAAATCAGCTTCGCCAAGCGATCGACATGGTCTTGTGGAACGGCGTCATGAACAATCACATAACCGTTCTCTTTCCAAAACATCCAATCTTCCTCACTAAGCACACGCAACGGTTCATTATTTTTCCTCTCATTCAACGGAACAGCGATCTCAAGAATATTATTCAGCTTCTGGTTCATTTTCCTTCCTCCTTTTGTATAGTAGCTTTTCTTGATTTCCATGTTAGGCCCCACGAGCTTCTAATACAATAAATGATGTTGCTGTCTCTTTAATAAAACTAAGATATCTTGCTGTTCCATCCAGAATAAACGTTGCTTCTTACTGTCATGTATCCGTTTCCAATCATGCAGTATTAATATCTTGTTTATTTTCCATAAAAACTATCATATCTTGCTCTGAACTATGGTTATCAACCATCAAATCCTTTACACTTAAAGGAACCATACCAGGGAGGTCATCGTGCGAAGTTTTCAATGAATCAGAATGCAGCTTCCCCAGAAACTCTGAATATAAAAAAAGCCCCGCAGCTTTTATATGCCGGGCAGATCAGTGACAATCCACATTGGAAATTTTCGAGCCATAAACATGATAACCTGAGTGAAATCGTCTATATCAGTGGTGGACAAGGGACGTTCATTATTGATGGAATAACATATGAAGCTTCACAAGGAGATATCCTGGTCTACAATAAAGACGTGCTCCATGAGGAATGGTCCAACCCTGACCACCCACTACAAACGTATTTTTGCGGGATCACCAACCTATCCATCCAGGGCTTGAAGGATCTTCATGTCATCCCATCTGACATCGAGCCCGTTATTCGCCGCAATAAATACTCTTCTAAAATAGAAACATACCTGTCCGAAATCTTTGATGAGGCGGCGCTTCAAGCAAAAGGATACGAGATGATCTGCCAGAACCTGCTTACGTCACTTATTACGGTCATCCATCGCATCATCCATCTGCATCATCAAGACGCGTCTGCAGAAAAGCAAGACTCCCTCTCTCATCGGATAAAAGAATATATTGATAAACACTATACAAGGAACCTCTCATTGGATGACTTGGCCGCAGTATTCTTCATCAGCCCTTACTACCTCTCGCATGTGTTTAAAGAAGACATGAACCTGTCGCCTATTCACTACCTCATTACAAGGAGAATGGGTGAGGCCAAACGGCTGCTCGTCTCAACTAACCTGAAAATAAGAGAAGTCGCCCAGCTGGTCGGGTATGACAACCCGAATTATTTTACGATGCTGTTTAAAAAGTTTACGGGAGAGTCGCCTAAGAAGTTTAAGGAGAAGCATATGGAGAGGCTGTATTATCAGAAATAGAGGGTTGCCTGTTAAAGGGCAACCCTTGTCCGTTTAATAATAACTTGTGTTGCCAAAACCCCAAAAGTAGATGCCGTTTTTAGACCAAACACCCTGGGCTCTGGCATAGTTTCCTGCGGGATTATTGACCATCGCAGAATAGCAGCTGAGTTGTCCCGGACTGACTTTTCCGTTTCCGCCTGGACTTGCACAGTCATATAATCTCATGAATATTTTGTGACTATCGAATTGACGTATTTCTGCGTTTCCAGTTTCACCCTTTTCCAAAGGGAATCCAAAGTAAACCTGCGCCCATGAGGCATGACATTTGTTGCTATGACGAATATAAACTTCTCCTCTCACTAAATCAGTTTCTTCACATACGATGTCAACTGAACGAACGGTTCTAGCGTCCTTTGAACATCCGGTGCTCCACCTCATCGTAGAGGCAGAGCGGGAAGCTAGTTGAAAGTTAGGTTATATATTTTAATCAAGAGGCTCGTAATACCTTCTGTAGAAATAAACAATAAAAAACAGTTTTTTTGCACCCGAATCATTTCTTATTCTTTGTCCATCATTCTAAAACATGCTCCCATAATCCAAGCTTTCCTTTCGCTGGTATAACGTCATCCAGCTGCTGCATGTCCTGCACTTCCCAAGCGTATCCTCCCACTTGAAAGTCTCCTAAAAAATAAGTATTGCCTGTTACCACTTGTCCATTTTCCAGTATTGCCTGCGTCCCGTTATTTTCCTTTACCTTCAAACAATTTTCAAGGTTGCATACACCAATGATCATACCAGTTGGAAGATTATCCTTTGAGTAACCATGCTTACCAAGCAATAACTCAATTAACGGATGGCTACAGAAAGTCTTATCCATTTTTTTACTTGTATGGATCGCCAGCGGACCACGATAATTCGTTCTCCATGACCTTGTTTCATATTTGACCTCCCCCAGGACAAATAGACTTGCCCAAGGCTGGATCATTGATAAAACCTTCATTCTCGCGGCCTCCAACCTATGAAAGTTTACTATGTCTATAGAGTGTCCATGTAAAAGAATAATATAAGTATTTAAGCCACCTTCCATTTAGAGAAAGTGGCTTAAAATCGTTACTTGCTTCTGTCCAAAACGTTGATAAGGGCTGCTTCAATACTTTCGGCAATGCTTTTTAACTCTTCATCTTCAATAAAACCAACCATGAAAAAAGCCCAGGAATGAGTAAACATTCAATGGGCTTTTTTGCTTTACTTCAGTTTTTCAACCTTTGATAAAACACTATTTAATTCATCAGATGCCTTGGTTAAAGTCTTTGCATCCAGAGGCTTTGATTTTGCACCCGCTTCAATGGTGTGCAGCGGCGTTTCTACTTTTTCATAAAGATCGGCGTCTTTTTCTTTAACGCTGTCTTCGAATTTTTCCCATGATTCCTCTAACTGTTCTCCAGATTCTTTCACTTTATCTGCTTCGTTCGCTTTTAATTGAGATTTGAGGTCGGTAAGTGTTTGTTTCATTTCTTTGGATCCTTCAGCGATCGTCGGTTCTTTCGGTTTTTCTGATCCGTTATCTTTAGTTCCACAAGCTGATAATGTAAGAGAAGCTGCCAGTACGATAGGTACGATGTATTTTTTAGTTTGCATTTCGAAGTTCCCCCTGATGTTTGAGTTCGATTTTTAATTTGATATCTTTTTTTCTATTCATAATTGCTGCCACTATGGCGACCAAAATAAGAAAAGCCTGTGGAATCATGCTTTCGAGCGTTGGGTAAAACGCAAGAAAATCTATTGTCGTCAAAGAATTCACTTGAGTTACAGGCAATAATCCAGCAAGCTGCAATCCGTGAATCCCCATACCTGTAAACTTGAAGCAGAGGTAAAACATGAGAACACTGGATACTAAGAAGAACGGGCGCATCGGAATTCTTAACCCTAGCTTAAGAATGAAATAAGAAAGGATAACAAGAACCAAAACTCCTATACCAATACCTGTTAATAACGAAGGCAGCTTGATTGAATTCGCCATTCCTATGAAAAACAATACCGTTTCTGTTCCTTCACGGAAAACGGCAAGGAAAGACAGGGCGGCTAGTGAAAATAAACTTCCAGTGTTCAGTGCATTTGTACTTTTTGTGCGAATGTATCGCTGCCATTCCGCAAGACTGGATTTACTGTGAAGCCAATAACTCATGTATAGCAGCATCGCAGCCGCAAAAACTCCTGTCCAGCCTGCAATCAAGAAATTATTGCTTCCGAAGGCTCCTGCTGAAAAGAGGAGATTCACAATGACACCCAGGATAATACTGACGCCAATTCCTGAACCTACACCCATCCAGATCCATTGTTTTTTGTCTTCGTGCCCGGCTTTTTTCAAGAAACCAAGCAGTGCGACTACTACCAGCAAAGCCTCAAGTCCTTCACGAAGCAGAATCGTTGTGGCATCCATCATGTTATAGCTTGTTTTCATGGCGATGGGAGCCAGATAATCCCGCATATCCTGAATGGTTTTTTTAGCACCGTCTATATTGTTTGATGATAGCTGGGCATAAGAAGTAACCATATCCCGTTCAGCGCTGCTATAAACTTTTGAAGATTGGGTAAGTACAGTACCTTCTGCATTTAACCAGGATTTTCTAAACTTTTCAATGTCGGCTTTAGCCCCTTGAATATTGTTTTGATCGATATTCTTCAATGAGTGGTCCAGTAAGGAAACTAGGCCAGCCACGTCTCCCTCTTTACTTGAACCGCTTTTTTTATCCTTGGATGCGGCAGGAAACTTCCCGTCGATGAATTTTTGGTTCGTTTGCTTTAATTGTTCCAGCCCAGCGGTAACATTTTTCTTATTTACAGGCTGTTGAGCGAGAGCGAACTGAACTTGTCCCATCGCATCCTCAATATCATGATAAGCAGTAGTCGATTGATCCTTTACTCCATCCTCAATGGACAACCAAGTGCTTGAAAACTTTTTGAACTTGCTGGATGCCTTGGTGATATCCCCTTGCTGAGATGCATTCATAGCTTCTGTAACCAACTTGTTTGCATCTGTCATATCGCCCTTTGCATTCCCCTTCGCAAAGCTATGTATAGGTATAATCAAGACTCCAACCAGAAGTATGGCAAGTATGATTTGAACCTTATTCTTCAATGTAATCCCCTCACTTCTCAATAAACTAACTTTTATCTATCTTTAGTTAATGAAATTCATTATCAGTACTCACTTTCAAATTATATTGTTAATGATAATCATTGTCAATTACCATTTTCCTAAGATTTTTGTATGCAAAAAAGAGAAATCCTTAAAAATCAAAGAATTTCTCATCATAATAAGGGTTTTTTTATAAGCCCGCCTCTTCCTGTTGCTTTATAAACTCAACGGTTCAATTTTCACAATATAATCCACTTTGACTTTCATGTTCTCATAATAATTCAGCCATTCTTTTCGGCTCATCGGCTGCAGCAATGGAGAAAGAGTATGTGCTCCTACTTCAAGAGGCTCTGCCTTTAATTTTTGTGTTTTCTTCACCAAATCCATTGATTGTCCTTGCAAATAGGACTCGATGTCTTTGTTAAGCTTTCTCATTTCACTGCTGCTGAGTATATTTCGATGTCCTCTGTATTCATCTATTCTTCCTTTCACATGTACCTTGATGGATAACGTTTTATAATTCCTGTCCACCTTCATATGAACCCTGGAACGTACTTGGCCTAAGGAAACCTTCAAAGGAGAAAGAGGAAGATTCTTTAAGTAATGGTCGTTGGCTAACAGCTGGAACATCTGATCTTCCATATCCTTAACGGAGCCCACATAATCATTTTTTTTAAAAAAGGCTGTTCCTTCGTACGTAAATTTTTTTTCATTCACTTTAAATATCGGCAGCACAGGATCCGAATAAGGAGAATAGACCTTTTCCATAAACTCATGAATATTGACAATCGTCATTTCTCCCTGATTTCTTCTTTCATAATGCCTGAACATCCGATATAGAAAATAATCCAAGTTCTTCTTTTCGTTCTTTTCCTTCTCTAAGTACTCCTCAAAGTTCCCTTTGACCAGCACAAGATAAAGACGAGGGGATACATCCGGATCTGAAAGGATGGTGTTTATTAAAGAAATGACTTCTTTCTTCGCCAGATTTTCATTGATTAACAGCATTCGGAGCTGACCAAGCTTTAGTTCCCGGTAAAACTTTAAGTTGAATTCCTTTTTTCCCTGCTTTAATAAATCCACATCCAGTGTAAATAGCCGCTTTTTCTCATTCATAATGGGAGGAACAAGTGTAGTAATTTCCAATTTTCCATTTTCCCCTTTATTCAGCGACCAAAAGGTTACCGGAGCAACTTCTTCTACCGTATTATCCTCAACAAATGGTGAGGAGCAGCCCGAAAGAACCAGTACACAACAAAGCAGCGGCAAAATAACCCTCTTTATATATCTCATACTAGGAGCTACCTCTCTTCCATTTCATTGCAATAAGAAGGAATGAAGGCACGAGAAAATAAGTAATCGCACCCAGCCAGAGCTGCAGTGTTGTCCATATATTCAGCTCTATCCCTTCCCTCCAGTACCAGCCATTAATAATCAGCATGCAAATAAAAATGGCGGCAGCGCTTCCCAAAAAGCCTTTACGATTCGTGGGAACTTTTATTCTCCCTGCTGCAATTCTTACTGCACCATAGAAATACAATAATAAGAGAGCGATCAAAAATAAAACGTAAATCATGATGAGAGAAATTATTATCAGATCAATGCGCTCAAACACCGGTGACTGCAAATAGCGGAGCATGTTTACAACAGGAAAACTGATTTTCTCGAGATAATTAGAACCAAAATATAAAAGACAAGCGACAAATAGAATGAGATATTCAATGACAGAGAGAGCATTCCCAATACTTAACCCTTTTAAAATCTTTTCCTTCGGTCCAATCCATGGGCCTAAACAGATTAAATATTCCGGTCCGGAAAGAGCTGACCAAATCATTAGAAACCCATACCAGGAATGAATCGAAATCTCTCCAGGTACCAATGGATACAGATGATGTATCTCGGCAATGGGAGGCAGGAAATAAGGGACATAAAGGACAATAATCCAGATCGTTGCTAAAAAAGCAATAAGGCCAAGCCGGATGGTCTTCTCCATTCCTTGAGAGGCAATGTAAAAGCTTGACGCCATCAAGAAGAAAATGAGCCAGCTCGTCTTCATGGAGGGAAACATAAATTGGTGAATAATCTCAACATAGCCCAATGCTGTTACAATTACTTTTACTAAAATGACAAAAAGACCAAAAAATGCAAACAAACGGACGAGCCTCTCACCAAATAACTGTACAAAGCCAAGATAACCTTGAGAGGAATAATTTGATTTTAAATAGTAAGACAAGATCAAAAGGTTAATCTGCGAAAGGATCCCCACTCCGATAATTCCTAAAATCATATAGGGATGCATTAAGTGTTTCGGCAAAATGAGAATATAATACAGCATTTGCATCCGGTTCACCATGGCAAATATATAGCCAGTTCCCGTGATGGCCGTATTATCGAATAGGACAAACCTACTGCTCATTCGATCCCCTCCTTCTTTTCACCCTCCATTTTTGCAGTGGCTGTAAATATTGCGGCCGCTGCTTTATCCAGGGTAACGGTATTCTAACAAAAAGGTCATTCCAATCCTTCCAATGAAGAGGTGCAACGGGAGCAAAAAAAGGCTGTTTAAGGGAAGATAGTCCATTCAGATGGGCCAATAGGAGAATTAACCCGAGCGCAATTCCCAAAATACCGATAAACGACGATAAAATTAGAAATAGGAATTGTATGACCGTTGTAGCTTTTGTTACTAAATAATTTGGCACCAAAAAGGAAGCAATCGCAGATATTCCCACAAGAACAATCAATACCTTACTTGCAAACCCTGCTTCTACTGCAGCCTGTCCGATAACAATACCGCCAATGATCCCGATCGTCTGGCTCGTTTTGGTCGGCATCCGCAAACTGGCTTCTTTAATGATTTCAATGATAACCATCATGATCAACGCTTCCCAAAACGGAGTAAACGGCAATTTGCT
Source organism: Fictibacillus marinisediminis (assembly GCF_023149135.1). NCBI lineage: Bacteria > Bacillati > Bacillota > Bacilli > Caryophanales > Fictibacillaceae > Fictibacillus > Fictibacillus marinisediminis. The sequence continues at coordinate 3,922,577 of NZ_JAIWJX010000002.1, forward strand.
CCGCGATTCCATCATCACATATAGAATTTGGAGCGGGATCATCTGATAATGATGGGTCGCTAACGCTACATAAAGCGGAATGAGTAAAATGGCGATAAGGAAACTTAAATAGCGAAGGGTTCTTAAAAAACTAGCAATGACCCAGCGATGAACATAATCTTCTGGTGATTGGAAAAGATGAAAAAAAGTAATGGGAGCAATGAGGGCAAATGGTGTATTGCCAAGCAAAATGACGAGTTTACCAAGCCCGAGAGAATAAGCACATGAATCTGGACGGTCCGTCTGCAAAGACTGAGGAAACAAGCTATTTGTATGATCATCCATAAAAGCTGAAAGGTTCGATGACTCCAGAATAAGATCAAAATTCACTTCCGAAATATTTTTCCTTGCAATATCTACAATATCCGGATTGGCAATCCCCTCTATGTACAACAATTGAACTTGTGTTTTTGTCAGGGAACCCACTTGAAATTTTTCTGTCTTCAGTTCAGTCAGAGGCAGCCGCCTGCGGATCATGTATAGATTATGCTCAACTCTTTCCGTAAAACTGTCTTTCGGTCCATACACGATCGTTTCAGTTTCCGAATTTTCGATGGCCCTGCTTAACGGGTTCTCCAGTTTAATGGCCCACCACTCGTTCTTCTCCACATCCTGGACAAGGACACACCCAATCAGCAAATGATTCTTTGCTTCTTCCATCGAACTCACCTTTATTACTTTGCACGTAGCGATACATTGGACAAATTGTTTGTTCGTGCTATGAATGATCGGATTGACTATTGATTCATTAAACCTCTCATGATCGATTAAGGTTTGTATGTAGACAAGAGAAAAGGGAATGCCACTGTTGGTTTGCCGTTGAACGATTTCGGCATCATCCATTTTTGCCGTAATTTTTTTAAATGCTTCCAGTGTAACGGCTTCATGTGGAACACTCGTCTTCTTTTCTTTTTCTTCTTGGCTGGTTGCTGCCTTCTTCTTTTTCCAAAACATCATTAAATCCCACCTGACAAATTCCTCGGATAGTTTCTGCTTTTTATTATGTTCCGGAGATGCAGTTTTATCCAAAAGGTTTTAACGGTTGATCATATTAGGTTAGTATTAGGTTGAAAATAAAAAAAGCCTTAACTTAGGTCCGTTTTGCGTGAACAGCTAAGGGATGCGGTAGAAATCCATGATAAGATCAGTACGTGTATGACAGCAAAGGGATACTATCATCCTTATCATTTGAAAGAACAAATCAATACACGGATGATGTAAATACGGCGTTAAGTTTGGAAGAATAAAAAACGTATGGTACATGCTAAAAAAACAGGAGATACCCAAATCGGGTATCTCCTGTTTATCGCACTCTTATACGATTCCATCGTACATATCCAGCTTACGGTCATTTTGGCAGTTTTCACAGATGTGCAGGATTTTAGCAGGAATACTGGTTTGGTCGTTTTCCCTCTGTTCTTCCATTCCACAGATTTCACATTTCTTCATGATGTGCCTTCTCCTTTAGCCTATCAGAATTATTGAAGCTCACCATCTTCAACAGAATAGCCGCTTTCATGGATGGCTTGAACAAAGTCCTCATAGGAAGCCATTTTTTCATCGAAACTTATGCTTGCCTCTCCCCGTTTTATATTTACATCAAGCTGTCCAATCCCCCACACGTGCTGAAGCGCATGGGCAATTTTATCGGCATCCTGTTCATTTACGATATCTTTGATTTTTATAATTTTTGTTTCCAATCCTGGCTTCACCCTTTATTTATTATGTCTTGGTACATCCGAAATACCTTCACCCATGCCCTGCAAAAACTCCGTCATCATCGACATCGTTGCCCTCGTTTCAGGGTTTCTCATCCTTTTGCCTAATTCCCAGAGGCTTGGCTTTTCCTGTTTTTCAACGGATTCGGCCGCCCGTTCCAGCCCTTTGCTTAGTCCCGACAGCATGGTTTTCAGTTGATCCGGGTTTAAGGTGCCTAAGAAGTTAAAAGCGTTGATTCCGTTTTTTATCGTCTTGTGCATCTCAGGCTTGTTCAATTGTTGAACGGCGATCACTCCCACATCATTGCGTTTTTCAATCAGTGCCGAAAGCGTATCCAGGGCACCCATTTCATGGAGGTTTTTCACGATTCCTATCATGGTCAGAATGGCCTCGCTGTTGTTTGCAAGCTCATTGACAATGCCTGAAACCGCTTCTTCCTGCACTTCTTCCCGGGTGTGAATTTGCTTTTTAATTTGCTTGATTGCTTTCGCCATATTCGTCCCCCCTTATTAAATCTTCTATTGGCGTAAAATCCGAACGCTTCCACTTGCCTTCTACACGAACACTGATCTGGGGAATGCGGTTGCCAAAACGGTGATTCACTTTCGGAAGCGGCGGTTCTCCTGACGCCTCCAGTACTTCCATCTTCACATCCATTTCTTTGTAGGCCGGTGTATGTGTAACAATGTCATGGTAGCTGCTCGTTAGCTTATTGACGGCTTCAATGTCTTCCCTTGTGTTCATGGTTAAATAAAGCTCATTGCCTTTTACCCGGTCGGTCACAATCGCCCGCACTTCCACATTTCCATACGGAGAAGTCAGGCTGACTAACGCACCGTCCTCGATCTTTCGCTCAACAGCAAGCTGAGGAGAAATTTCCACCCAAGGATGTGGAACTTTGTGTGTCAGTCCATCAGATTTATACGTCATGTTTCCTTCGTGGAAATGCTCCAGCAAACGGCCGTTGTTCAAATGCAGGTCATACTCTTCTCCCGGTTTAAAGGGCTCTGTCCACTCAACAGCGACCAGTCTCGCCTTGCCGTCAGGAAATGCAAACCGTTCCTGGTATAACAGAGGAGAATCTGTTCCATCTGCCGCCACAGGCCAAAGCTGGCTTTTCCACCCTTCCAGTCTTTCATAGCTTACACCCGCGAACATTTTCGCAAGGCTCGCTGCCTCTGCCATAATTTCACCTGGATGAGTATAGTTCCAATTCGCCCCTAAAACGTTGGCAAGATCCCGAAAGATTTCCCAATCCGCCTTTGACTGTCCAAGCGGTTCCAATACTTTATAAAACCGCTGGATGCGGCGTTCGGTATTCACGAAGGTTCCATCCTTTTCAAGACTTGGCGCGGCAGGCAAGATGACATCTGCGAATTGTGCCGTTTTACTGAAGAAAATATCCTGTACCACAAAAAAGTCCAGTTTTTCAAAGCCGGCATCCACGAAATTTGAATTGGAATCCACCAATGACATATCCTCTCCAAACAAATAGAGCGCTTTTAGTGCGCCTTTATGGATCGCCTCTACCATTTGATGATTGTCCAATCCTGGCTCTTCGGACAGTGTAACTCCCCATGCTTGTTCATAGCGTTCACGCACCTGCTTGTCCTGTACAGGCTCATACCCAGGGAACCATGCAGGCATGGTTCCGAAATCACAAGCACCCTGCACATTGTTATGTCCTCTTAATGGATAGGCGCCGGTTCCTGTTCTTCCGTAGTTCCCTGTGATCAACAACAGATTGGAGATCGCTGTACTCGTGTCCGTCGCTCCCATGTGCTGGGTCACACCCATTGCCCATAATGCACAAACGGATTTCGCCTCATGAATTGTGGCCGCGATTCGAATCAATTCATCTTTCTTTATTCCTGTTTTTTCTTCGGCATATTCCAGCGTGAATTTTTGCAGGGATGATCGATAATCGTCCAGCCCATTCACCCGGTTTTTCAAGAACTCTTGATCTTCCCATCCTTGATCGATGATATATTTCGTAATCGCTGAAAGCCAAATCAAATCGGTACCTGGTTTTGGATGAAAGTGTATATCAGCCCGCTCTGCCAGTTCATTTTTCCTCAGGTCGGCTACAATCAATTTTTGGCCGTGCAGTTTATGCGCTCTCTTGATCCTTGTAGCCAGCACAGGATGAGATTCAGCTGGATTGGCCCCGACAACGATCACAAGCTCTGCGGCCGCGATATCTTTTATTGTCCCGGCATCACCGCCAATACCCACCGTCCGCATTAAACCAGCTGTGGCTGGGGACTGGCAGTATCTTGAGCAGTTGTCCACATTATTGGATCCCATGATGGCACGCACAAATTTTTGAAAAAGGAAATTCTCTTCATTGGAGCATTTGGAAGAGGCGATATAGCCAATGGAATTTGGACCATGCTGATCTTTAATCTCTGTCAGCTTGCTCGCGATTAATTTCAGTGCTTCATCCCAGGTCGCTTCAACAAATTCTTCTCCTTGACGGATTAAAGGTTTTGTCAATCGTTCTTCACTGTTGACAAAATCCCAGCCCCATTTCCCTTTTACACAAGTTGAAATGCCATTGACAGGAGCTTCCTCACTTGGTTCAATTTTTAGAATATCCCTGCCTTTGGTCCACACTTCAAAGCTGCAGCCTACTCCACAATACGTACAAACCGTTTTGGTCCTTTTAATCCGGGCTTTCCGCATGGCTGCTTCCATTTCAGAAATCGCGAAAATTTCGTTATACCCCGGTTCTACTTCCTTCGTAAGATCAATCATCGGCCCCAGCATGTTTGCTGGAATCCCTGTCAGATAACCCGCTTCTCCCAGCATGGATTTCTCCATCAGCGCATTGCATGGACAAACCGTCACACAATGACCGCAAGAAACACATGAAGATTCATCGATCGGTACATCGTTATCCCAAATCACACGCGGAGCTTCACGTTCCCAATCGATCGTCAGCGTCTCATTTACCTGCAGATCCTGGCATGCTTCGACGCATCTCCCGCATAAAATGCACTGATCTGGTTCATAGCGGTAGAAGGGATGAGAGTTATCCGGCGGATAGGGCTTTGCTTCGAATTTATATTTTTGATGTTCAATCTCCAAATATTCCGCGGTGTTATGAACCACACAATTACCATTGTTGTTATCGCAGACGGTGCAATAGAGCTCATGGTTTTTCAAGATCCGCGACATCGCTTCATATTGCGCATCCTTTACCGTCTTCGATAACGTATCTACTTCCATTCCTGGCTTGGCTTTTGTTGAACAAGCCCGTACAAGCTCTCCTTCTACTTGAACAAAGCAGGTATCGCATGTTTGAATGGTGCCAAGATCAGGATGGTAACAAATACTCGGTATCTCGTAATCCTGAGATTTGGCAACTTCAAGAATGGTTTTTCCCTGAGTGGCAGCAAAGTCTTTTCCATTGATCTTGATTGAAAACTGTTTTTCTTCCATTGAATGCGCTTCCCTCTTTTCATTATTTCATTTCCTTTGCATAGCATTTCCAAAAATGAAAGTAATTAAAAGGAAACTGCATATGAGATAGCAGGATTGGTTACTATTTTTATAGACAGGATTCAAGAAGGAGTGTTAGATGGATGGAGAATGACGCATTGTTTTCGCATGTCAAATCGATGATTGTTTCATCTACGAAAGTGCCGAAATGTATGGCGGTATCCACAGTGAAGGTTGCTGATCTGTATGGGGTAAAGCCAATGGAAATTGAACAGGGACTGAATGCACTGGTGGATGAAGGGAGATTAAAACGGGAGAAATTGAACGATTATCCAAATTATGAGGTGTATTTATTGCCATAAAAAAGGGGGCTGTCCAAGAAGTCTGTAAGCTGTTGATTTCCGTTCCAGGCTGCTCGCTTTCCGCGGGGCGTGCGGTGAGCCTCTTGGTGCAAGCACCGGCGGGAGTCTCACCTGTCACGCTAGTCCCGCAGGAGTCTCGCATCTTCCACTTCAATTAACTTTTCATTGAAGATTTTTCAAGCCAAAAAGGGGCTGCCTGAAGGTCAATTTCCGACTTTCTGGACAGCCCCTTTTTTATAATGGTTGTTTTCGTAACTTTGTTGCTCTTAGGAGGAGTTGATTTCCGTTTCAGGATGCTCGCTTTCCGCGAGGGATAAGGTGAGCTAGCTAATTAAGCCTGCTTGAGTCTCACCTGTCCCGCTGCTCCCGCAGAGTCTCGCACCTGGGCTCTTTACAAAAAGGACCCAAAAGCAACAATTTTTTAGAAAAAGAACCTTTATAATTTATCAATTAGCTTGTTTAAGGTTAGTATTGCCATGATCATTTTCTGTTCTTACATAGCTGTTGCTTCCTGCGCCTATCCCTACTACATAGAGAAGTATGGCCGCAACGACTAAAATGATAAGCGGAACGGTCCAGCTATGGGTTTTATCATGCAGGAAGCCGAAAAGAGCCGGTCCTATGGCAGCCAGCAAATACCCGACAGATTGCGCCATACCCGAAAGCTCTGCCGCCTGATGGGCATTTTGCGTCCGCAGCAAGAAAAACATGTTGGCAAGGCCGAATCCCGAACCAATGGCAATTCCGATCAGTATGACATAAAGGGGGGCCAGCGAGGTTACTCCACTAAGTATACCGGCATATCCCATTAGCAGAAAGATGACGGTGAAAGCTACTAGTTTGCGCTGGTTGGCACTCCGTCCCGCTAAAATCGGCACAATAAAAGTAGGCGGAAGGCTTGCAAATTGAGTTAATGATAAAAGCCAGCCTGCTTTTGTCGGGTTAACCCCCTGTTGATGCAAAATTGCCGGGAGCCAGGTTATGATCGCATAAAAGACGGTTGATTGCAGCCCCATAAACAAGGTAACTTTCCATGCAAGCCCGGAACCCCAAAGGTGCGTCCCTGAAGAAGAAGATTTAGGAACATGCTGTTTTTGAAGAAGCTGAGGGATCCACACAATAATGGATACGAGAGAAATGAGTGCCCAGCATACGAGGGAAAAGCGCCAGCCATACCCCAACCCTTTTGTAATCGGAATACTGACGCCAGAGGCAATAGCAGCCCACATATTCATTGAAACGGAATAAGTACCTGTCATTAATCCTACTTTGTTTGGGAATTCTCTTTTGATTAAGCTTGGCAACAATACGTTACACACAGCAATGGCAATTCCGAGCAAAATCGTCCCGCTGAACAAACCTGGTGTAAAAGGAACAGAACGCAAAAGAATACCTGCTCCCAATAAAAGTAAAGCTCCAAACAGGGTATGCTCCAATCCAAACCTCCGGGCGATTTTTGGGGCGACCGGTGAGATCAGGGCAAAGGCAAGCAGTGGCAGCGTAGTCAGCATTCCTGCTAATGTATTGGACATTCCAGTATTTTTACGAATGATTTCGATGATTGGACCTACACAGGTTAACGGTGCCCTTAAATTAGCACCTGCAAAAACGATGCCCAGGATGAGCAGCCATACTCCAGGCTTAGAAACGGATTGAGTATGATAAATCTGTTTTTTTGAAATCACATTGCTTCCTCCTCAAAATTCTTGGTGCAGCTTTCTTCTATGATGAAACTCCTGAAAAACAACAGAACACAGCGGTGCTTTCTAAAAAAGAAAATGCCCGACTCCTCCACAAACGCTACTCGTGTGGGGGGGTCTGGCACTATGTAGTCAGCCTATTTATGTAGAAAGCAGCTGCCTGAAAAAGCGTCATAATTCCATTATAACATAAATCCCTGTCCTTTACAGGGATAAAGGGTAAAAGGATGTTGAATGAACATGTTATGCCCCTTCAACATTAAAAAGGACGGCACTTGCTTTAGCAACCATTTCCTTTTGATCATTAAAGACTTGGCATTCGGTATGGGTCAGTGTTCTACCCTCTTTTACAACCTGTGCATGGGCAACTAATAAATCACCTTTTCCTCCTTTTAAAAAGGAAACGTTTAGGTCGACAGTTACCACCTTTTGCTGATTGTTTTCATTGGGTTCAATCGTATTGCACATGGCTACATCCGCCAATGAAGAGATAATGCCCCCATGAACGACTCCCAGACTATTACGATACATCGATTTTACGGGTAAGCTCACTTTAACCGTTTTCTGATCCACTCTTTCATACTCAAGCTCCAAAAATTGATCAAACGCTTGTTTTATAAACATGAACACCCCTCCTGCCTTTACTATTTATTAGTTAGAAGTATAGGGCTCAATAGGAAAAGCTGTCAAAAATGACAGCTTCGGCTTTATATCAATAATGGAATTGCCGGACGCGGTGTTCAAGCAACGCAAAGTCCTAACTAGTCCACTCTATCCTTCTCAAGAACCGTAAAATCCTTGTCTACCAACCAAACTTGGTTCACTTTGCTGCCTGGATCTCTTTCTGTACCACTGAAGTGCTGCGCCACACATACATCGAAAAAGCTCTTTACCTGTTGATTATAGGCAGCCTTTTTTGATTGAATGATAAAGAACTTTTCTTCCTTCGCGATAATGGCTTGCGTATCAAGAACGGCGTGATACCGATTTAAGTCGCCGAAGTTGTAGGACATATACGTATTAAACGCTGACTCTATCTCCTTTTTCGTTTGGTTTCTGGCTTCTCTTTGCTGGCTGACTGAATCATAGGGCTTTTCTTGTCCGAGATTTGATGAAACCGATGCCGCCTGCACGTATTTTGCAAACAGCGCATCATTCACTTTAAAACCAACATATAAACCCGTCACGACCATCAACATGAAAATGATTATAGGCTCTCTTTTACCCATAGATCCCTCCACACTCTACCAATAATCCATTCTCTCTTTATATCCTATGTTTACTAGGGGGAAAAATAGTCTACTAATTTTTACGGTGTGGGTTACTTGCGAAAATCCTCTCATTACTTGCGATTTTGCTTTCTTTACTTGCGATTTTCCGTTCATTACTTGCGAAAAGTCACACTTTACTTGCGATTCGACAAGGTTTACTTGCAAAACACATCATTTTCATAAAACCCCTGCCGGCTGAACTACAGGAGGTATAAACTCTCTTGTATATTCTAAGAATGTTGATAAACTCAATTTATATAACGGTTTGATAAAGAGGAGATTAATATGATTAATAAAATTGGAAAAATAACGGTATATGTCCAAGATCAAGAACAGGCAAAGGATTTCTGGCTAAATAAAATGAACTTTGTTTTAAAAGCGGACCAGCCTATGGGGCCAGACGCATCTTGGATTGAAGTGGGACCAAGTGACGACGAATTTACCACCTTAGTTCTCTATTCAAAGGAAGCAATGGAACAACATAAACCGTCTAAAGTAGCACATCCGTCAGTTTTATTCAGTACGACTGATATAGAATCCGCTTATGAAGAAATGAAACAACGTGGAGTGGAAGTAGATGAAATGCTTAGATTGCCTTTTGGGAACATGTTTTCATTCAAAGATCAAGATGGCAATGATTATTTATTAAGGGAAGACAAATAAGGTCGAGGACATCCAAGGAACCAAACGATAAATAAAATTAGAACCCAAAAAAAGGCACGAGAGTTCCTCATAGTGAACTTTCGTGCCGTGATTTTTATCTAGAAATATTTAAGGATACAGTTCAATCTGACTGAATAAGTGCTTTTCTTATGCCTGATTGGTAAAAAGGAATTAACCAATCAATTGCTTATCATTCTCTTTGTGTGGGGAAAAATTCAAATTGCGAATACTTGATATGGTTAAAGGCCAAGAAACAGCCAGGATAGTTATTGAAGCTGCGAGTATCAACGTTTTTTCAACACCTATTAATCCTGAGACAGGCCCTATAATTGCCATTCCTAAAGGCTTTAGAGCCATTGATCCAAAACGGTTAATAGAATCAACACGTGACATAAGATGGTTAGGGACCAATCTCGAAATAGCCGTGGCTTCTAGTGTACTAAAAAAGGAAATAGAGAACCCCGAGATGAATTCAGATATAGCAATGATCGGTGTTGAAGCGGGAAGTGCGAGCAGAAGCAGCGTTGGTCCGGATCCAATAATCAATAATAAAAAACCTACAAATAATGGCCTTTTAGGTTTGAAATACATAACCATAATACTTCCGGCAATACTCCCTATTCCTAACGCAGTAGAAATTAATGCCCAATCCGGTGCTCCTCCAAGATGTTTTTCAGCAACCAGTGGACCAAGCACACCAAGACTGGAAAGCAAAAGAAATTGAAAAACACTTGCACTTACGATAAGTACGGTCAGCCATGTTTGTTTCGTGACATACGCCAATCCTTCACGTAATTCTTGAAAAACAGAACCATTTGTCGATTTTGTCTTTTTAGGATTTCCAAGCGGACCGCTCGTCATAATAATCATGGCGCTTAATAGAAAAGTAAATGCATCTGCAACTAGAATCCATCCAGGGTTTAAATATACCAATACTATTCCGGCTAAAACTGGTCCAGCTATTTCCGCAATGTTTCCAGCAATTGCAAACAGAGCAAAGGCTTCTTGTTTCTTACCATCAGGAGCAACTTGCGCAATTGCACCAGTAGAAGCTGGATTAAAAAAACTGCTTGTAACCCCTCTTAGTGCAGTTAATAAAGCGATATTCCATACACTGGCATGATCTGTGATTAATAATAAACCAATTAATCCTTGGGATAAAAAACCTAAAATATTTGAAATGATCATGATTGCCCGCCGGGGATAACGGTCTCCAATAACCCCTCCGAGCAGCATAAGAACTAAGCTGGGCAAAGCACGAGCAGCCAGAACAATACCCAGTCCCGACGCCGAACCTGAAAAGCTTAAAACAGCAAACGCTAAAGCGATTGGTGTCAGCATATCGCCCAGTATAGAAATACTCCGGGCAAAAAACAAATGCCGCAATGGCCGGGATTCTAAAAGCAATAATTTAGATGATATTCCCCGGCTGCTCATGAGTGTACAGCGGCAAGATGAATAAATGGTTTTAATGAATCAACAGAAATTTCCGGACGTAATGTTAACATATCTTTATTTAAATCTTGAGGTTGTAATTCAATATGTTTAATCACTTCGATGGCAGGAGTCCCATCAAGTCCCATTAGATTCCACAACTGATGAGATAACTTAGGTATAATAGGGGCCCCTAATAAAATGATCCCAAGCAGCCATTCTTCAGTCTCCTCTGTATCGTTGTACATCCAATCCTTTAGTACCGTTACGGCTGAAGGAAGGTCTAGCTGTTGCGGAGTCAACCATTGTTTTTGTTCTGCCAGGGCTCGTTCTAGTTTATCTGTCATGTTAAATAGAATGAATTGGTTTTTGTTTAATAGACTGAATGCAGGAATTAACTTTTCACTGTACCATTCTCTAAATGACATTATTGAATCCACCATTGCTTCAAGCCTAATGTCAGCTGATCCCTTATCAAGAGGTGCTTGTGCAAGGAAATATCTAAGTTCATCAGATGAAATTCCAGTATTATTTTCTTGGACATCTGCCAGCCAAATGCCATGTTTTTTACTCGTGGAACATTTTTGCCCTTCAAGGAACAGCATGCCATTAACGATTGTCGTATCAAAAGGCTTTAAATGTCCCCCAGATCCTTGCGCGATGACGTGTGGAGCAACCAGACCAGGAGTAGAATTATCATTGCCAAAAATGCCTATTGTCGTTACTTTACTTTCCGGATGAAAAGGATGAATCTCCGCTCCGGTTAGCCGTTTAAAAACGTCACCACAATACACACTATATTGGTAATACGGATTGGATAGTAAAAAACCTTCTGGTAATACGTCAGTTTTTATGCCCCATGAACCGGGTCCCGAGAGGCGGATCCTGCCTCCTCTTTGAGTCAAATATTCTTCGGCTGCTTTCATCCAATGAGCTTGGACACCAGTACTTTCGAGGTGATTAAGGATTTTCAAAATATCTGTTGGTCTTGCGAACCAATTTTGTACGGTACGCCATTCCAATGTACTCTCATCTAATCTTGACTTAGGCTCAATAAGTTCTTCAGGCTGAAAATGTGCCCCGCAATATACACAGGAACTGCCTCCACAGGGTTCTTTACATTGTGGACATCGCCCTGATATCCAGGTTCCCATTAAAGCTTGCCCTGTCTCTTTTGAAAAAGGGACTCGTTCATCCTCAAGATTGGCATAACCGCTTTTTTGTAATTGATTTAAAATTTCTTCATGGGTTTCTAAATAGCCGGGAAAGTGCTCTGGAGATCGAGGGTCTATCCAGGCATCAAAGTGAATATCAAGATTGTTTAAGTCCTCTTGTATAGCGGTATGATAAAAGTCACACGTCTCATGTGGTGTTTTGCCACTTTGTTTTGCTTCTGCCAACACCCAGTTTTCAAAGGCATCACTTCCAGAGATAATTTTTACTTGATGGCCTTGGATACGCAAGGCCCTTGCTAATACATCAGCTCTAAGGTATGTTCCTGACCCGTGGCCAATATGCATCCTCCCGTTTGGAGTTGGCTGCATGGGAAGTATTAGAACGTTATTCTCCATTACTTTTTCTCCTCTTGCTGATTATTTATTGTTTCACTTGTATCAACTTCCAAAACAAAAGCTTTCTCAACCGCAGAAATAATATTTTCAATGTCATTTTGACTTTCGAAATGAGCAAATAGAATACCGCATATAGCAGATGAATCAAGCAAGCCATCAACAATGTTTCCTGGTTTCAGCTTCATATCGACTTCTAGTAATCCAGGCACATCATTAAAATCATCAGCACTGCTTATTGTTCGAACTCTTCCTCTCTTGGTCGGAAGCATAAGCTCGATGACTTGAGGTTCTTCTTCATGCTCAGGATATTCCCACACATACTGATTTCCTAAAGAAACAGCAATGTGAGCATCCCACGAGTCAAAGCCACTCTGAAATTTAAGCATCTTTCGAATGCCTCCACCACCTGGCCGGCATGCAATCTCTCCGGCCACTAATCCATTCGGTGTAAGGAAAACTTCAAAGTGAGTCACCCCATTTATTATTCCTGTAGCTTTTACTGCTTTTTCATGCATAGCTAGTATTTCACTTGCCAACGGATCTGAGGGATGAATAGTAAAAGAACCGTAAATACCACCAGAAGTATATTCAATGACAGGTTTAATATATTGTGAGACTTTAGCAAATACTATTTTTCCATTCTCAACGTATCCATCACAGTGGAATTCTTTAATAACATTCAAAAATTTCTCTACGATCACCGGAAATTCTTTTTCTGATGTTGTTTTAGGATGCTGTAATAGACTAAAAAAATTCTCAGCCTTCTTTGAAAATAATTCATCCTCATCTTTGAAAATCATTGTAGCGTCCGCACCTGCTCCAATGATGGGTTTAACAATAATTGGCCAGCCGATTTTGGCAGCTGAAATGAATATGTCATTTAAGCTGGTGGCTATTGCATAATCAGCTGTAGGTATTTCAGCAGATGAAAATCTTTGTTTCATAGCAAACTTATTTGTACAATTCGTTATGGTATGGAAGGATGGTCCTTCCAATCCTAAATAATCTCTTAAATAAGCAGCCGTTTGAGCGGCTCTCTCAGATAAGGAAATTACTGCTTCATAGTGATTACAGTTTCTTTGTTCAATGACCGTTCTAGCTGCATTGGCTGGCTCATTAAGATTATCAACAAAAACAATGTCAGTCTCGGGAGGATACATGTCAGTAAACCTTGGTTCTGTTACAAACGTTACTTGGATATCCGTTCTTGCTGCTAAAGCTTTAGCATGCACCGCATCACCGGTATTTGTTACAAGAATTGACCTCATGGAAGTTGAATCCTTTCTAATCGTTTTATGTCACTGGCAGTTACAGCCTCTTGCCTCGTCCTGTCCCAATTAACAAAATTAAAATCTTTAAATGGTGTTGGTTTTGTAGAGGAATTCACTATTCCCCAGAGTGGTTCAAGCCTCGCTCCGCGTTTTAGCTTTGCTCTATAAGTGCCCATCCCATATTCAACATGGTCATACCCGTTTTCAATGGCAAAGCGAATGACTTCATAGTAAGCCAAGTTGAAGTACTCGTAGCCGCCTCCAATAACATCGAAGTCAAATCCTACAGTCCTGGCGTAAATCGTATTTCCCCACAAGAAAAGTAAAATACATCCTACAGCAGAACCTCCAAGTTTTAAAACAAAGACATGACTATACTCGTTTGCAGTGTCTACAAGCGTTTGCAGTTCTTTAGCTTCCTGATCAGGCGAAGTCTTATAGCCATATTTTCGTTCATGATTTGCAAATAGCTCAGCAAATGTATTCATTGAGTCAGCAAGTTTACAAGACTCTATGTAATAGCCTTTAGATGTGAAAACTTGTTGTTCGCGAAGCACTCCCCTTTTCCACTTGATGCTCTGCATATATTCATCAAAATCATTCCATTTAATATCTAATATGGAATTTGCCCCTGCAAGGAAAAAATCAGAATGGTTCTCAATAACACTTTCTAATTGAGTACGTCCACTTTTATTGATATACAACGCAGAAGTTGATGCAGCACCAAATTCTTGAGCATATTTGTTGGCAATATCCAGCATACTTGCCAGAACATCATCTTTTTCTTCAGAATGAATAGTTGGACGTATAAGAAACTCGCATGAGTAAGCTGCTCGAGAGCCAACAATGAAAGCAGGAGACCAATCATCTGCCTGAAAGTCTCCTCCAGAGCGTTCAAGAAATCTCTTGAACGGTTCATAATAACCTCTGGCGCTCGGTTTTCCCCAGTAAATTGGCAGGACCCCCATAAGCTGACCTGCATGATCACGGGTAACAACATATCCTGTATCACCGCCCCGTAAGCGTTCAATAGCAAGAAGCCATGGCCGGCTTACATAAAAACTGCGTTCTTTTGTGAGAGGCAAAAGCTCACTTTCAGAAATATCCTCTATAGAAGAGACTACTGTAATGTCATAATTATTTTTAAGGAGAGAACTGGTAAGTTTAAAACTCAATCAATTCCTACCTCCTTTAGCACATCCGATAGTCTGCTCAGCGAGTCACCACTCCACTGAATACCATCTCCCCGGTCAAGCAAAAATGCTTTTAAACCAGCTTTTTCTGCACCTTCCAGTTCATGATCCAGGCCATCTCCTACATAAATACATTGCTCACAGCCTAAGCCTAATTTAGAAGCAGCGTATTGATAAATTTTCGGATCGGGTTTCATAATGCCTACTTCAGCAGATAAGGCAATAACATCAATAAATGGCTCAATAACCGAAGAAGAGATCATGTTGCGGACATCACTGCTGCAATTTGAGACAACCGCAATACGTATATTATTTTTTTTCAATCGATCTAAGACATAAACTGCCTCGAAATCTGGCGATTCAAAAGCGGAACCATGTATATCTCTCCGTACATTCATTGCATTTAATATCGTTTCTTCGGTCCATCCAGAAGCAAGTTCATCTCGCATCCAGCTCAAATATTGATATAGATCACCTGTTTCTCGTCGAGAACGCGTTTCAGACCATGGATTTATTAATTTTTGCGGTTCTAAATCCAATGTAGCTGACGTCTCAATAAACGCCTGTTGCTTAATTTGATCCGATAAAGGTACAAGGGTATTCCAAAGATCAAAGATTACTCCGGCAACTTTATTTCCCATGATAAACTTCCCCCATTCCTAAAGAAGGCCATTTAGCCACGATTGGACTTGTCCAATCCGAATTATCAATAACTACATCTGCAATTAGATCTGGACGATATATTTGTAAATATGTTCTCTGTGCCGGAAAGTATTTTGTGTGGTATTTATTTAATACTTCCTCTCCTTGTGTCGGAACATCACGAATTGCCGCACGCTGTAGAGCAGTATCTTCATCGATATTCAAAAAGATAGAGAAATCAATAAACGGATATGTTTCAGGCCGAAACAGAAATACGCCTTCAAGTAAAACAATAGAATTTGGAAAGATACTGTATTCCTTTTGTAATGACATACTGTCAGAAAGTATATCAAGGTGATTTAAGGTGATTTGAAGCTGGCCTTGATCTTTTATGGGATTAAGCACTTTAGTTACAAGTTCATCAAAATTAATACTGAGGTTATAGTATTGATCCGCTTCTGGCAGATCAGGCACATATCGCTTAGATTTTGGATTGTGAAAATCATCTACATGAACGATTTGGACGGACTCATTTAACGTTTGTAAGTGCTTGTGAAGTTCATATGTTAATTGAGTTTTGCCAGACGTATCAATACCGGTAATACCCACAATCAAAGGAGTATCAGCGGAACGCTGCTTAATGATAAGGGAGCATAAGTTATTTATAAGCCTATCCTGAGATAACGTCATAGTTCTCCCACCGGTTCCTTGGATTCTGTAATGGATTGGATTAACCGGGAAGATAAAAGCCTATATAGATCTTTACCATAAGCAGCATTATCTTTTTGCACGAAAGGTGTTGGTTCTACTCTCAAAACTGATAAGTTTTTAAATACTTGGCCGGCAATCATAGCAGCCCCCTCTGAATCAGCCGTTATTCTTTCTTTTGATGACTTGGACCAGATAAGGTTTTGATCAACAAAAATGTCTGGCGCTTTTCCGTAATATCCCAACGCTTGTACGATTAGACCTGAATCTTCTAATAATGCCGAGGCATCGAGCAGGGAGTTGATTTTGACTACCCTTGCGTCATGAACGCTGCCTGCCCATAGATTACAATAGAGCTCTTTTGAGCCGTGTCTTAATCCAGAATCACGGAAAACGATGGTTAATCATGGTAAATAAAGTTGAAGCCTTTAGTGATAAAGGTTGTTTCTCTTTATATAAAAGGCACTTGTTATAAAGTCTAATTGCTTCTTTGGAATTTCCTTTTTTGGTTTCGATATATCCTAAATTTTGATAAATTATCCCTTTTAAAAAATCATCATTAAATGATATTGCCACTGCCTCAGCTAATTTAAAATGTTTAATTGAATTCATTCCAATTTTCAAATCGTTGATATACAATACCTAGCAGAATTCTACAATCGGCACATCTTCTAAAATCATAGATTTCTTCAAAAATGGCTAGTGCTAATTTTATATAGTCCAGACATACTGGATTTTTCCATAAACGATTGGTGCTTAATCCCAGCAAGTAATAGAGGTAACCTTTTTCTAGTAAAGTAAAGTTGTATTTTTCAATGAGTTCTTCACTTTTTTTAAATGAGTGGTACGATTTGTCATGCTGATTTAAGTAGTATTCAAGTAAACCTTTTGCAATAAAATAATAGAAAGTTTTTTCACCTTGAATACCATCATCCAAATAAGAGACATCTTTTAATAGTGGAATTGTCTTTTCTGTATCTTGAAAGGCTAATAAAAGATAAATACTTTTAAAAACCTTTAATAGAATTTCATCCTCTGTATTTTCTTTGGGACGAGTAGACAGTTCTTGATAAAGCTGTTCTGCCTCAAGCTTATTTTTTTGGATCAGTTGATAAAACAAATTTTGAAAATCTGTAAGTCTATTTGTGGACGTCAAGTCATATAGGTCAACTTTAAGACGCTTAGCTAGACATAAACCAATATCACTAGACGGTTCAGCTACACCGTTCTCAATTTTACTTAAATAAGAAATAGAACAAATGCCTTCTGCGAGTTCTTGTTGTGATAAATTACGTGTTTTTCTGAAATACTTAATCTTTTCTCCTAGTTTCATAACAGCACCCCATACTTAACTCCTCATTTACATTACCACAAAAAATGTTTATTTTACCATATTTTTCTTTAGTAATTACCTCAGTAAAGCCCGTGCCATTTACAATGTAAAATAGATAGAAGAACCCTGCCGGCGAGATGCTGGCAGGGTTCTTTGTATATTGAAAGGTACTATTTTTTAGAATTTAAAGCGAATCGACAAATTCCAACCAATTTAAGAGTCTGCTCCTCCGCTATTCCAAACAATCGAAAACGTACTTCCATTCGGACTGCTTTCCTTCAAAACCAGATTCCCGCCAAGCGCTTTCGCAAGCATCCTGCTGAAGGGAAGGCCAAGACCAAGGCCGCGTACCTTCAGCTTTTTCTTTTCGCCGCGGAAAAAACGTTCGAAAATGTAGGGCTGCTCGTTTGCAGGGACGCCTGAGCCGGTGTCCGCTACATCAATTCTTCTTTCGGAAACACTCACTGTGATGCTGCCTTTTCCGTTCATGGCCTGGGCCGCATTATTGAGCAGGTTGATAAGAATCTGCTGCAGGCGGAGGGGATCGGTTTCTTTATGGATGTGTTCGTCTGGTACAGTGACGGAGCACTGTATATCAGATTGCTGGGTAACGCTCCACTCCCGAATGATAATAGGAATAAGTTCGTTCAGATTGCAGGTTTCCGGATGAATCGTAAAAGCACCTGCAGATAGGGAGTTGAAGTCGAGCAGATCCGCAATCATGGTCTGGAGCCGGCCGATTTCTTTTAAAGTGATGTCGAGAAATTCCTGCCGTTCCTCACCTGTTACAATTCCGTCCCTCACTGCCTGGATCAGGCCGCTGATTGAAGTGACAGGTGTTTTCAAATCATGTGTCACGCCGGCCAACAGCTCTGCCCGCAGCTTCTCAAGCTGGGTCAGACGCTGGGTCATTTCTTCAAACGATGTGACCAAATCATAGATTTCCTGTTCTTTTACGTCTCTGTTCAGCTTTACGTCATACTGTCCGTCTTTAATGCCGCTCGCTGCCATCGCAACCTCCTGGATCGGTTTTACGATTTTTTTAGAAAGAAAGTAAATGACAAGCCAGCCGAGAAGCCCGAGCCCGACAAGCAAAATGATGAGAAGGCGATATTCCTGATTCACTTTCGCAAGCTCCGCTTCATCCTGAATGACGACAACCCATCCTTTTTGGACATTTTCTTTAATCGGCGCCTTTACTGCATAGAGTGTTTTGCCATTGGCATCCAGCGTTTGAACAGATTTTGAATTTGAAATAATATGAGCCGGCAATTTCAACTGAAAAGGCCCTCGACGGTTATCCTCTCTTGGACCGCGGCCGCCGCCCCGCCCGATTTCATTTCCTTTTAGATCTGTAATGATCAGAAGGGGAGGGCGCTCCATATCAAGCACGTGTGATCTGTTGTCAAAACGCCTGTCAAATGCGTTAAATTCGTTGCCGCCGGATGACTGCGAAATCTGATCAGCCGTCTCCTCCGCCAGATATTCCAAGAGATTCAAGCGGTTTTCAATTGTCGTATGCCGTATCCACCAAAAGGAGCCGATGCCAAGAAGAAGAAGGCCGATGCAGAGGGAAATAAAGTAGCGGGTCGTCCAATAGGTTAAGAGACTCGTTCGTTTTTTATTTTTCATAAACACTGAACTGATACCCCAATCCTCTGAAAGTCCGGATCTCCCCATATCCTTGAGACCAGCCTGAAAGGGCCTGCCTTATCCGCTTTACAGCAAGATCAACTGCCCTGTCACTGCCCTCATAATCCATACCCCACACCTGGTCAAGCAGTTCGTCTCTTGTGAATGTGCGGTTCGGCCTTTCTGCAAGGAAGAGAAGAAGGGACATATCCTTTGGCGTCAAAAAAACAGATTCCCCGTCAACCTTCACAAGGCGGGATTCTGTATGAATGCTTAAGTTTCCGAATTGTCTCCGGTCATCAGACTCCAGCACTTTCGAAGACCGGCGCAAAACGGCATTGATTCTCGCAATGACTTCCTCGCCGACAAAGGGCTTGGAAATGTAGTCATCAGCACCCTGATTCAATCCCTTTAATTTATAGTCAATATCACCGAGAGCGGTCAGCATAATGACCGGGCAGGCGCTGCTTTTCCGGATCTCCTCCAGAACACCCCAGCCATCAAGCTCAGGGAGCATCACATCAAGAAGAACAAGATCGGGCGTGTGCTCTTTGAATTTGGCTGCAGCCTCAAGACCGTCAAATGCGTGCTGCACCCCGTAGCCCTCATGCTTCAAATAAACCGTCAGGACTCTGGAAATGGTTTCCTCATCTTCAGCAACTAAAATGGTTTTATTCATGGCGGCCTCCTATCCCCTTCACTATACAAGAAAAATCCCTGGCGAGAAATACCAGGGATCTTTGCTCATTAAACGCCTGTCGCTGCTAAAGTGTGTTGCTGCTGAGATCTGCTGAATCTGTTCCGTTTTGGTCTTGATCAGGGCCCTCAGCCGCACCGCCATCTCTATCATGACCAGGTCCGCCATGTCCATGTCCTCTGCCGAAACCGCCATCCCCAAATCCAGGTCCGTGGCCAAATCCGCCCATGCCGAATCCATCGTCTCCAAGCACGTCTTTCAATTTATCCGGATTTTTGTCTTTGATTTCATCTAGTAAATCTCTGGTTGTTTTGTTTGTTGTTGAGATGTTCAGTTCCTTCGCGAGCTTTTCTACTTTTTGATCCATCACTTCAGATGCGATTTGTCCGATTGATTTGCCGTCAATTGTGATGTTCATTTTTTTTGCTTCAGCTTTTACTTTCGCTGACTGAACTTCCCTAGCAGCCTGGCGGATATCTTTACCTGTCACGGAGATGCCAAGCTTTTTCGCATCCTTCTTCACTTGTGCTGTGAACACATCCTGCTGCAGGGTCTGTATATCTTTACCGGAAGTGGCAACGCCAAGTTCTTTCGCCTTCTTGGTCAGTGCTGCTTTTTGAACATCCTGTCTCAATGTCTGCTCATCCTTGCCGGATGTTGCAACTCCAAGAGATTTGGCTTCTTTCTTCAGTTCAGCTAAGTGAATGTCATTCATCAAAGTTTGAGCTGTTTTGCCTTTTATAGAAACACCCAGTTTTTCCGCCTCAGTTTGAAGCTTTTTCAGCTGAACCTCTTCAGCAAGCTTGTCGATTGTTTTTCCGGAAGTACTGATGCCAAGTTTCTTCGCTTCTTGTTTCAGAGTAAGATCTCTGATTTCTTTCATTAAGGTTTCTGCATCTTTACCGGAAGTGGAAATACCGAGTGATTTTGCTTTAGCCAAAAGCTCGTCTGTATTTCCGCTAAAGAAGCCCCCAGGACCGCCATGTCCGCCGAATCCCCCATGTCCTCCAGGACCATGCTTCATGCCGCCAAAATCAGACTTGGCTGCTGTGCTGCTTTGCGCTGTTTTTGCTGTAGTGTTATTGGCAGCGAAAGCAGTGGATGCTGCATAACCTCCAACTAAAACAGTACCGGCAATTGTAAACGATAAAACTGACTTATTCATTTTCATTTTCATTCCTCCTAAGTATGTGGTAAGGATCTTGCTTGCTGAACCTTATACCCATACTTTACTGGGCGAATGTGTCAGGGAAATGTCAGGTGGAGGGAAGTTAGAAAAAAATGTTTTTTAAGGATTTCGGTCAAAAACGCTTGCAGTGATTGGGTTGGACATCTTTCTTTTGTGTCAGTTTCGCGTCAATGATCCACCATTTAAAAAGGTTCTATCGATAGAGACAGAACCTATTGAACCCCTTTTATAAAATACCTAATTAACAGCTCCTTACAAAAAAAGCCTGTCTCATCAAAGAGATAGGCTATTGATTCTTATTTATACCAAACTTTGTAGTAGACCCTGGTGGTATCAGAGTTCTTTAAAAGAAGTCGGTATTGAGTATATGGAGATAATGCCGTGCTGCTGTTTTCTTGTGTGAATGTGATTGTTTGTGCCCCGGTTTTAGGAGCATCAGCTTGTCCAACACTTGTCCAGACTCCATTTATGGTTTTTTGCAGATATACTTTGTATTTCCCGACCGTTGTACTTGTGGAATCTACTTTTACAATAATATCATTGTCGCCATTATATGAGATTGGATAGATGGTATCCGTTCCTACATTATACAAGAAATTGCCCGTTCTATATTTCCCTTCCCAAGCAGGGATAAAGTTCATCGGGTTCATCGCATATGTTTTTGCAGATGTCCAGTAGGGTTGATGAACTTCAAAATGCAAATGCTGTCCGGACGAAGTCCCCGTGTTCCCCATTGACCCTATCACTTGACCCTGGTAGACAGCAGCACCAACACCTACATTTCTAGTATTTAAATGAGCGTAAACCGTTTCGTATGGCACGCTGTTAATCGTATGTTTAATAAAAATTACATTTCCATAGGAACTAGATAGGTAGGATCTGCTGACCGTTCCTGGAGCTGATGCAACGACTTTAACATATCCGCTTTTAGCCATATCTACACCATAGTGATACTCACCGTTTCTAAGTCCGAAATTAGAAGTAAACGTTCCTTCTGCCGGCTTAATAAATGTGTTATCCCCTGCCGCGGCCTGAGCCTCAATACCTATAAAGAATACCGAAAATAAAAAAGCAAAAACCGTTGATAGAATAAAACTCTTTCTCTTTATGCAAATACTTCTCAAGCTGTAATCCCCCAAATATTAGACTTAATTACATAATATAGAATTCTATACTAATATAGTAATTCTTTTTCCTCATACAAAAAAGGTAAAAAAGACCCAAAAATAAAATTAAAATAAGAGGATTAAAACTTTATGGCTATTATTTAGATAAGGAAATAGTTGGTTCTAAATAAAGAAAATGACGTATGCTAATTCATACGTCATTTCTTATGTCATTTATTAAGAAAGCACCCAAAACAGGTGCTTTCCTTATGAATACACTTCAGTGCGGAACATAAAAACACAAGAACCTGCCTGTCCTTGCTCAATCATTATCATGGTCGCCATCACCATGATCCTCATCGTTATTGTCTTGATCATCTTTATCGCTTAGAAGCTCTTTTTCAATTTTAATTTCTTTTCCGTCCAAGAATTCAATTTCAGCTTCTAAATTATATGAATGATCCTCCAGTCCAAATTTTGCTGTAATGATTGCGATCATTTCATCTTCTGACAAGTCAGGCTTTGTTTCCAGTTCACTTACTAATGAAGTAATCATTTCTTTTGTGGTGGTTTTGTAGTTAGCTTTAATAATGGTATGATTTTTTTTGTATTTGTATTTCAGATTCATTTTTTTATCTGAAGTTTCTAGTTTTATATCAATATTTCGGACCTTTTGAGAATATTCAACCCCATCTTTACTAACCTCGGCCCCATCATTGATATGATCTTCGTCGGTATCGGGATTGTTTGGTTCTGTTCCTAACTCTATTTCAGATATGTTGCTTAATTGGTCGTTATCTGAGTCTTCTAAGCCATCAGTTAGTTTATCTTTATCTGAATCTGATGAAACAGGGTTTAAGTTAAGCTGATACTCTACTAGGTTGGTTAGCCCATCTTTATCTTTATCTTCCTTAACGATATTCTTTCCTGAAAGTTTATATTTTTTTTCCCAGGTGTCAGCTATTCCATTTTTATTTTTGTCTACAACATGTGTTTTTTTCTTGTTCCCCTTCCCTTTATGGGATTCTGCATTCACTGTAGTAAACCCTTGGGAAAATAGCAATGTGGCTGTTAGTCCAATACCCCATACAATCTTCTTGTTTTTCATAAAAATTTTCTCCTTTTCTTCATATCTTCGGTGGCTGGCTGGCTTAGTAATTTTAATCACCTTAGCCCCTATAGCTTTGCGAGGCTATGTTTCCATAGCGTAGCCCTTTCGTTGTATATTCTTCAAAAGGAAGAATTAGCAACTTTTACTAAACTAAATGTTATTCAGTCCATAGAAACAGGCACAAAGACTTGTCCATTCCCATTAAGATGCTCGTATTTCTATACGCTCCTCTCGTGAAAAATTGAATATATTACTTTTATCGATAAAATAATTATTATATTTAGCCATTTTTATTATTAATCTGAGATTTTTTGGATCAACTAGTAACATAACCATACGAATAAAAAAAGCACCTATTCCTAATCGAATAAGTGCTTTCCTTATGACTAACCTAAACATGAGTGATATTCCGAACCCCGTTCCGATCCTACGAGGAGCCCGCTAAGAAGACAATTCCCAACAGTCATTTAATCATTGGTTATCATTAATTTGTTTAATTTTAGATAGATTCACTTTAGGTTTTCTGCTTTCGGTTAACAATCCGTTAACTTCTTGCTGAACATCGGTAATTTGGGTATAACAAAAGCCACTAATGTAATCAAGGCTCATGATCGCTTTCGTAATGGATTCATAACGATCTAAGAATTCCTGCTCGTCTTTTACCTGGTTGCCATATCCCCAGCCTTCTTCTGAGTTAAAGGCAATTCCTCCGTATTCACTTATAATAATCGGCTGGCCTTTATACTCATATCCTTGTGCCATGGCATGTTTAAAATTATTAAAGGCAATCTCATTCTTGATGAGTTTATCTTTTTCCTTATAGCGGTTTAGGAATTCGTCACCATATTCCACATAGTCATGAAGGGTAATGATATCCGAAACCGTATGCTCCCAACCGTCATTTACGATGACAGGCCTCATGCTATCCATAGATTTCGTCAGATGGTAGATTCCTTCCGTAAATTTTTGCTGCTGTTCGTTCGTGTAAATATTCTTTACTCCCCAAGATTCATTGAACGGTGTCCACGTGATAATACTTGGGTGATTATAGTGCTGTTGGACAACGGTCATCCATTCCTCCGTGAAATTTTGGATCGCCTCATCCGAAAATTGATAGGTTGCGGCCATTTCAGACCAAACTAAAAGGCCTTTCTTATCCGCCCAATATAGAAAACGCTGATCTTCAACTTTCATATGTTTCCTTACCCCGTTAAAGCCCATTTCGAATGTCTTCTCGATATCTAAAATGATCGCTTCTTCTGAAGGCGGTGTAAGATGGGAATCTTCCCAATATCCTTGATCTAACAGCAGTTTTTGATAAATGGGTACATTATTCAATAAAATATTGCCATTCTTTATCGATACTTTTCGCATACCGAAATAGGACTGAACGCGATCGAGCTCTTTTTCCCCATGGTAAAGGGTGAATTCCACATCATATAAATGAGGATGCTGCGGACTCCATTGCATGACTTTCCATTCATGGATTTCACTAGCCAGATTTACTTTCATCCTTGCATTTTCACGGTCAGCCCTCAAGCTAAATTCCTTCACAGGCTGGCCATTAAATGTAATCGATGTTCTTAACGAAAGCTCCTTTTGATCTTGTTGAACATTCGCCAATTTATAGTCGAACTCTACGGAATCCGTATCCAAATCTGGAGTGATTTTAACCGATTGTATACTCGTTTGATTTAAAAACTCCAGCCATACGGTTTGCCATATACCGGTGGATTGTACATACCAGCAGCCAAAGTTCTTATCAATCCATCGTTGCTTCCCTCTTGGTTGATGTTCGTTGTGGCTATCTTCTATTTTGACTACTACGTTATTTTCTTTTCCTGCATTTATATAGTTGGTAATATCAAAGGAAAATGCCGTATATCCCCCTTTATGCTGGCCGGCAAATATACCATTCACCCATAGTTTGGTCACATAATCGGCTGCCTGGAAGTGCAGAATGGTTTTTTTATGGGAATACTCCTCAGGCACAGTTACTATCTTTTGATACCAAATATAGGGGCAAAAGCTTTCCTCATGTATTCCGCTGGCCTTCGTTTCATACGTAAAGGGAACGATAATTTTTTGATTTAATGTAGTTTGTTTGTACCACTGCTCTTCTTCACCGACATTCGTCTGATCGAACTGAAAATCCCATTCTCCATTAAGATTCAACCATTCTTTTCTCTCAAATTGCGGTCTGGGATACTCCTTGCGAATGTTCACTTCCATGCTCAACAGCTCCTTGATAAATTAGTTGGTTTGCTCTATCTGGCTATGTAACTTCGAAATCGTTTTATTTTTTGCCAAGGCCAATATTCCGCCCGAAAGAAAAAGAACAGTACTCAAGAAATCCATAAAAAAGTAGGATGCAGCACCTAATAAAATAAACCAGAATGAGAGTTTTACTTCGACTTTGTCATCTTTAAAGTTTCTTGCGAGATAAAGATTCAATAACCCTATAACTACAAAAAAGAGGCCGAATGTTACTGCGAAGCTATATAAACTGCCAAACAAGGATTCCATCGCTTTCATTTGCGCAAATTGTGTTTCTTGAATACCGTTACTTTGTGATTTGATATATGATCCATAGACAAAGATGGTTAGCAGACCAGAAAGCATTTGCCATACCGATCCAATGATGATCAGTTTTCTTTCCAGTTTTCTATTCAAAGCATTTCCCCCTATCCTTTTACTCCAGATGATAAAGACATCGATTGTAAGAAATAACGCTGAGTAAACAAATACAAAATAAAGGTTGGGACAATCGCAATAATAGCGGCAGCCATCGCATGTCCGATATCTGTGACATACATTCCTTGCAGAAGCTGCAAGCCTGGTGTGATCGGCATTTTATCAATATCATTGAACACGATCGAAGGCCACAAAAAGTCATTCCATGAACTCGTAAATGTAAATAACGCCACAACGGTTAATACGGGTTTGATAAGCGGAAGGGTAACCTTCGTATAAATTTGAAAATCGTTGGCTCCGTCGATCCGCGCTGATTCATCCAGTTCAATCGGAATCCCGATCATAAACTGTCTTACTAAAAAAACATTAAACACCGCTGCCGCTCCTGGAACAATGGCCGCCCAATAACTATTGACCCAACCGAGGGTATCAACAATTTTATACAACGGAATCAGGTTCACAACGGCAGGGAACATCATGGTTGCCAGTAAAAAGGAAAAAAGCCAGTCCCTTCCCTTAAATCGCAGCCGGGTATATCCATACGCTGCCATTGAAACAACAACCAATACAAGAATGGTCTGTGTGACGGAAATGATCATTGAATTCATAAACCACTTGGCTACAGGAGCACTTGTGTTATTAAAAAGAACGTCCTGGTAATTGGCGATGACCCAGTGGATGGGCAGCATCGTAAAACCAAAGGTTTGGATATCGATCTCATCTTTAAAGGATGTGAAAAGTGACCAGGCAAGAGGGAATATCCAAATTAAAGTCATGCATAACAGAAAAATGAATGAAATCAAGGTGGAGATGTTTACTTTTTTCAATGGTACCCGCCTCCTACTTCCTCTCTCTTAATAAGAAAAATTGAATAACCGAGACAGCCATGATGCACAGACCAAGGATAACCGCCATTGCGGACGCAATTCCTGCGATGGATTGACCCGATCCAAAGGCATTCTGCTGGATATACATAAGAAGCACGGTGGTTGAACTGGAAGGACCTCCCTTTGTGAGCATGAGCGCCTGTCCATAGATATTAAACTGGGCGATGGTTGTAATGACAATCGTGAACAGAAGCTGATTCTTTATACTTGGAAGAGTGATGTGGAAAAACTTTTGCAGCCTGCCTGCCCCGTCCAGTGACGCAGCTTCATAGTATTCTTTGGATACTCCGTTTAATGCTGCCTGGTAAATGATCATGTTCCCGCCGATCCCCCACCAGACTGTTACAACGACGAGTGCGATCCATGCGTAAGGCTGTGTGCCCAGCCAGTTGGGTGAGGAAGTGAAATAATGGTTAATAGGTCCGAACGAAACGTTAAACATCATGGACCAGATGATCATGACAGCTGAAATGGAAAACAATACGGGCAAGTAGAAAATCGCTTGAAAGATCTTCATCCCTTTTGGTTTCACATGGAGTGCAGCAGCTAAAAGCAAGGGGATAACGATGCAGGCAGGAACCGTAAAAGCCACAAATTTAAAGGTATTTCCCAGTCCGGTATGCAGCTGGGTGTAGAACGTTGATTCTTTATTTAATAAAATATCCTTATAGTTATCCAACCCAACAAACTCGGGAGTATTGACCAAATCCCAGTTCGTAAAAGAAATGTACACACCAAAAAATATAGGAATAAGAAAAAATAGAGCAAACAACAAAAGATGCGGCCCGATAAAAATCATGGGCGAAAAATTGATTCCTTTCCGATGCGGCTTACCCATGGCTGGTGAAAGCACGTCTACTCTCTTTTTTTCTGTCAGCTTAAGATCCATATTTTTTCTCCTTCTCTTTTAGTAGAAGGCAATAGAAGAAATCCTTCCATTGCCTTCTATCCATTCTGCTGGAGACCTGGTTCCTCTTACTTATCCTGAGCAATCTTATCCTCCACGGTTTTTTGGGAATCCATTAGAGCCTTTTTAATATCGAGCTTTCCAAATACCGTATCGTTGCCGATCTTGTCCAGTTGTTCAGAGATATAGCCGTTGTACTTGTAGTCAAAGATTTTTAACGATTTTTGTTCTGTTGTATCTTTAATCAAGAAGGATTGAGGCATCTGTTGATATTTAGGATTATCCAATGTAGCTAATGCTGCCGGGTTTTGACCCGCTTCTGCCCATGGAAGGGAGTTATCCCTTACCCAGTTAATAAACTTTATGACGCCTTCTGTTTTCTTCTTGTTTCTTTCAGGATTTTTAAGAAGTACAAATTGGTGGGAAGAACTCCAGTTCACCATTTTGTTCTTGTCATCACTTAGCTGAGGGAAGTTTGTCATTCCCCAATTTAAATTCTTTGCCTTCTTAATATCATTTTGCATCCAGATTCCTTCGGGGTAGAAGATTGCTTTTCCAGATTTAAAGACTTGACCCGCATCCTGGCCATCTTTATTGGTGATGCCTGACTTTACAAAACCATTGTAGAGTTTTAACGTGTCTACAGCTTGTTCCGTGTTTAAAGTCGGCTTCGTACCATCACTCGTAATGCTTCCACCCATTTGGCTGTACACCGACAAGAAGGCAGGCTTCATCCAAGTAACAGGGGCCGCTATAATACCATCTTTTTTCGCTTTTAAGCCTGCTTCTTTTATTTCATCAAATGTTACGATATTATCATCAAGGGCATGAGGCGCATATTTGGCTGCCAGATCTTTGTTGTAGTACATAACAAAGCTATGCACATCCAAAGGGACGCTATATCGCTTATTGTCCAGGCTGCCAATATCCCAGCCCGCTTTTACATAATTTTCAGCTTTAATTTCAGGATATTTTGCAAGGGAATCATCCATTGGAATCAGCATGTCTTTGTCCACAAATTGTTTGATTCGCTCAGCATGAACAATGTTTAAATCAGGGATGTTTCTGCCCGAATTGACAACGGTAGGGATCTTTGCGTACATATCGGCTTCTTTTAGTGAGATATTTCTCACTTTAAACTTCGGATTCGTTTTGTTATAGGCATCGACCATCATCTGCATGTTTTTGCCATCTGGGCCTACAAACGGATTCCAAAACACAATTTCATTTTTTCCTACCTTATCAGACGATGAACTTTGACTGCACGCCCCTAAGGAAAGAATAAAAATAACGATTATCATACAGCTGATCATTACCTTGATTTTCTTATGCATTTTGAATCTCCCCCTCGTTAATTAGTTAAGGCAGTTGAAAAAACAGATAACTATGACCTGCTTGATCACTTAAAACCGATAGTTCCTCCTTCCTGATAAAAAGTTTAAACATTCTGAAAATTTATGTTACTACTCACCGATGCGCTAAGAAAAATACTGTTTTTTTCGAAACAAATACTGTAGTATTTAATACAAACATTATGTTTGAAACAGTATTATTGTATTAATTGTTAAGATAACGCTTTCATTTTAATAAGTCAATATCTTTTTACATTTCCAGTTATTCCTTTATTATGGAGCCATATGGTTCTCCTCATAAAAATAAGATAGGGGTTGCATTTTCTTGCTTGAACTAACAATTGATGAATCCGACGCTTTGATTAAGGTAGCTCATGCTCTCTCGTCAAAGGTAAGAATCGATATTCTAAAATTACTAAATACAAAAAAAATGAATATCAATGAAATGGCAGAACAATTAAATCTGCCAGTTTCCACAATTGCTTTAAACATACGGGTTTTAGAGACTGCTGGGATCATTTATACTGAACTGCTTCCTGCAACGAGGGGGACAATGAAGGTTTGTTCGCGGGTTTTTGAAGATATTCATATGGATTTAAGGATGGATCTGGGTTATGGCAATAACGAAAATATGTATCAACTGGAAATGCCGATTGGTCATTACTTTGATGCTAATATTTCGCCAACCTGCGGAATCATTACAAAAAATGGGGTCCTCGATCCCCTGGATGAACCCGCATTATTTTACCACCCTGAAAGGATGAATGCTCAGCTTATCTGGTTTCGCAAGGGCTATGTAGACTATCGGTTCCCATTGCAGCTTCCGCCTAATGCAAACATTCAGTCTGTCCAATTTTCAATGGAACTCTGTTCAGAAGCACCCCACTATGACCATAATTGGCCTTCAGATATTACGATATGGGTGAATGATACAGAAATCTGTACGTGGACATGTCCCGGTGATTTTGGTGAAAGGAAAGGGAAATTAAACCCTGTATGGTTTCCGACGGAGGGGCATACGCAGTATGGCCTCTTAAAATCTTGGAAAATTACCGAGGAAGGAAGCTTTTTAGATGAAATAAAAGTTTCTAACACTTCGTTAAAAGATGTACTTGTCGACAAACAAAAACATCTGAATTTCAGGGTCGGCATTAAGTCCGATGCCGCCAACATTGGGGGGATCAATCTGTTTGGAAATCAATTAGGTGATCATCCACAGGATATTTTAATGAGGGTTATTTATTCTCAATGAATATAAAAAAGATTCATTGAAAGACACAAGCAAAAATTAGAGCAAGCAGCAATTAAAAGACATCGTTTCATAACGATCTGTCAGGACGTCGACAAACCCTTCCCAATTTTATATTGGTAGAGGGGTTTGTCTTTTTTTAAGGCAATTTCTTAATTCTTAAACCCTCCCGCGCTGTCCTGTTTGCTAATTTCTTTAAGTTCATAGCATCGAAAGGCCGTATGACCTATGGTGGAATTTTAATTTTAAGCTTACCACCGTTGTTTTTCAATATAAAAAGGCAGTCAAAAACTCTTCTCTTTGATTCTCTGCTATTCCTTACTCTTTTCTTTTACTCCTTCAGCTATCCCCTCCACCTTGTAATCATCTTCGTAGTTTACGGTAACAAACATCTTTTTATCTTTATTATCTTTACAGTAGCCATGAACAAAAACTACCCCAACATCTCCTGATGGAAATTCAACGCCTGTAGCAACGAAGTCTTTTTCTTCTTCAATCTTCATGTATTCAACAGCTACTGATTTTGATTGCTCCCTAATCTCATCCTTATCCATGCCATTTCCCCCGCATCCACCAATAAATAACACTATGCCAATAATTAAAATATGTATAATCTTTTTCATGCTAATCTCTCCAATAAAATGGAAATTTTTTGTATAATAAAATTATACCGTATTTACGAGAGGTGTTCCAATGTCAAAAGACCATGTTCGGGACGAAATTTACTTTAAACTCAGCCAAACTGCATATTCTGACTATCCATTTGAAAAGTACAAAATGAAATTTAAAGATGGGGCTCAATATTGGCAGAGAGTTGATGATAAGGATTTTCTGACACATGAATCTGATACTGGCTTTGATGCAGTAGTTTACAAGAAAGGTAATGAAGTTATTATTGCTTATCGAGGGACGGAAGGAGATAAGTTACTAGGTAGAGGATGGAAAGACCTTGCTACGGATGTCGTCCATATAATTTGATAGTAATTTCCAAGTCATTTATTTTAATTTAAATTTTGAAGTAATCATCGTTTTTATGGTGTGTCCCATAGGATAATAAGAATAACAAAGAAAATGATAATACCTAAGATTACAACAGTAAAAAGGATGAGGGCTGTAGTTTTCAGGCTCCTTTTTAAAAAAATATCTATCTATAAATTGTTTCTTGTGATCTTACCCTTTTGGCCCTCTCGAAACCAAGAGGAGGGTGAGCGAATTTTCAGTTGCGTGTTTTGCTTTTTTGATATTATCGGATATCGTTTCCATTTCATTAAACTTGCGGGTATACTTTCCAAAATAATCCTGAAGTTCCATTTGAAATACCTTTTGGGATTGACCTGATCTCCAGGAATTAGTCTGCTCCATAATACGTCTGATACCCATCTGCTTTCCTCTTAACCTACCGTTCCCGTACCATCTGTTTGGTTCTGTGCCTCGATAAGCAATGATAAGCTCTTCCTGTCCATGTTTTGTCTTTGTCTCTTTTTTATAGATTGTAGCGTCAAAACCGGTGTAATCATCGTGTTGTATATACTTATCTTTCGCGATTACCTTCCAAACTTGTTCGCCATCTTTTAACGGGATTTTAAGTCTTTTTTCCATTTTAGGTTGATAGCTAGCATTACTTAATGTGTTATAAACTTCGTCTCTTACTCTATCTCCCATTGTCGCAACCTCATTTAAATAGGGTATATTTCATTATATAAAATTTTCCAATTAAATGGAGAGTGCAACATGAAAAAAATACTGTATGCGTTAATAATTGTGAGTATCTTACTAATGGCAGGATGTAAAAAGGAGAACGGTATGGAAGAAGAAGGTATCAAACAAACAGCGGCGGTGGTAGCGAAGGACTTTATGGAGGAAAGAGGTAAAACCTTTGTGATGACAGGTTATGACTTTTTAGATTCTTCCACCGGTTCAATAGTGGTATATGGATACTGCAAAGAAGATAAAGACAACAAAATGCTGATCAACATTAATTACATGCAGGATTTTAAAGTTTTATCTTATGGTGACGGGGTAGAAGATTAGTAGGGCAGGTTTCTTATGTAGAAAGCTTGCTCTTCTTTTTTTGGACAAAACATCGGAAAATACAGCGATAGAGTATTCCCTAAATAATGTTATACCTCCTTAAAAAATTACTTGGGAATCCCATTAAAAAGCACCTATTCATCTAACCGAATAGGTGCTTTCCTTATAACAGGAATACTACAACAAGAAATAGAAAGATGCGATTCCCAAACTGTCAATCACCACATCAGACATTCATCCATCCCTACCAAAGTAAAGCTGCAGGATTTCTGTAAAAAAAGCAAAGGCAATGAAAAGGAGACCACGAGTACCAAAATGATTTATATAATTCCTCATAATATAAACCATTAATAAAATATTTTAAACCCATGCCTCTTTTTCTCCTCTTTTCTCTATTTAAAGAGTGAAGATCTTTTTATAGAGAGGAAGAGCTGCATGGTGCCTGGTAAGATTACTAATTTTAGTGAGTTGAGTGAGTTTCAAACCGTGAATGGATTTGGCAATTAAAAAATGCTGTTAATGGCAGTATCTTTTATGAATGTAAAAAAAGTAAAAACTTTCATATTTTAGGCTCTTTAATTTTATTCCTTATTGAGTTAAAGCTCACCGTTACTTTAAGTACATTCCTTCACAAAGTCAGGAAAAATAGATGTTTTTTGAATGCGTAGTATCGTTGTACTATGCGATAAATGATCTGTTGCTTTTTTGTCCTATTAACACCCAAACAAAAGGCGCGTTATAAGATAACGCACCTTTTTAAGGAAGAAATCTATCAACTGAAAATAATCACTAAGCAATCGTTGTAATGATCGGTTGATCTCTTGTAATAATTATTGTGTGCTCGTACTGTGCACAAAAACCCTTATTAGGTAGCCTTACAGTCCATCCATCCGGACTTTCAATGACATATTCTGCACCAGTTGACAAGAAAGGCTCAATAGTAATAACTGTACCTTCCTCCAACACACGTTTATCATCCTTGCTATAAAAAGGTAAAATTTCTACAGGTGCTTCGTGCAGGGATTTTCCAATGCCATGACTGCACAGATTCATGATGACCTTATAGCCGCTTTTTCGGGCTTCCCTTTGAATAATTCTCCCGATTTCATTCACTTTTACACCAGCTTTAAGAGAAGAGATCACCTCCATCATAGTGTTGTGTGTATGTTGGCAAAGGCGCGTCACAGAAGGGTTGTATAGAGGCATTTGAAAAGAGTGTCCTGCATCAGCAAAATAACCTCCGAGTTCAGCAGAAACATCAATATTGATTAAGTCACCTCCATGAATCTTCCGATCTCCCGGTATTCCGTGAGCAACTTCTTGGTTAATACTAATGCATGTATTGCCGGGAAAGTTATAAGTCAATTTGGGTGCAGAAACCGCCCCATACTTTCTTAATAACCGTCCCCCAATATCATCTAATTCCTGGGTTGTCATGCCGACACGTGTCTGACGTTTCATTTCACTTATTGTCAACGCAACGATCTTTCCAATTTCTTTGAGACCGTTAATATCATCAATACCTTCAACTGTCATCTTCAGCACCCTCCATTTTTTAATATTTATATTTTTTCTTTTTTCCTATTTCTATATTTGCCTCACTTTATCTTTTTGCACTAAATATACCATCTGTTCTTGTTCAACTAAACTGATCCGTTAGTGCAGTAAATATAGCTTCACAAAACTTATAAATATAAGCATTTATACAATTTTCCCTTGAGTATTGATTCATAAATTTTAATAAACATACTGCCAAAACACACATTAATTAATTGCCAGAAACAACCGTGAAGGAGTTCAATGATTCGAACAAACGATTCTTGGAGGTACATAAGGAGAAGTTTATGAAGGGGGAGCTGATCGCCTTTCATCAGTTAACAAGATATAGTGTCAAAGTTATTGGGGTGTGCAATGCCAAGATTTGCACGCTCGTTTCTGCCTGTTATAAAAAAGGAGGGATTTCTCGTTCCACGGTAGAACGCATGCTGCGCAAAGCAAAAAAGCTTGGCATCCTCTCCATCCATCACACTCTCCGCAGCAAGGGCGGCTATGCGCACAACGTCTTTGTTTTTCATCGTTTTGACAGACCGCTGGCTGAAAATTTGACAGGGCGTTCAGCAGCTAAACGTCCTGATACACCTAAGGAAGAACCGATTAAAACCGAACCGGAAGCTACATCTTTAAAAACAAAAATACAAACAACCAAAACCAAACGTAAAGAAACCGTCATCTCCCGTACATTGGATTATTCCTATCTTCCTGACTACATTCCGAGAGACTTCATCAACACCGTCAAACCTTTTTTCACTACCGCGGCAGAAATCTGTTCCTTCTGGCAAAAGGCACGTATGGCTTACATGAAATTGAATTTTGGCAAGCCGCTGGAGCTGCTGGTCCCGGAAGTAATCCAAGGTTTTAGGATCACTGTTTACCAGTATAAACGGCGAAAGATTAAGACAAGCTTTGCTCAATATTTCTATGGTGTCGTTTATGGAATGCTGGCGGTGGAGCGCAGGCGAGAGAACTATTCCAATGTGTTGGGGTATGATTGGCTG
Organism: Fictibacillus marinisediminis; assembly: GCF_023149135.1. Taxonomy (NCBI): domain Bacteria; kingdom Bacillati; phylum Bacillota; class Bacilli; order Caryophanales; family Fictibacillaceae; genus Fictibacillus; species Fictibacillus marinisediminis. The sequence goes on from NZ_JAIWJX010000002.1 coordinate 3,957,337, forward strand.
AACGAAGGCTCTGGAGAAAAACGATTATTTATTGGGACCATTCAAATAGGTAGAGATCCCAATATATTTTGGCCTTTGCTTTGGACGGGAACTCTTTACACCACCAAAAGACTTTGGCAAAGGCGTATAAGCCTCTAAAATTTGCTTGGCACGCTGTAAAGGCATACTCACTTTGGGATTACGATAATTAGAATCATATTTTAAGATGTCCAAGTTTCTTCGATCTTCTTTTGTAGAGGGAAAATGAAATAAAAAATCTCCAACCCTTATGAGCGCATCTAATCGCTGCACTGCTTTTCCCGGGTTTGGCGAGTAGTTTAGTCCTATTTTCTCCGCTCTTCCTTCCTTCAGCAGCCGCTGAATAGCCCGCTGCTTCATCGAATAGAGGGCAGGAGCATTTTTGGCATGTTTGTTGATAATGTAGATGGCTTTCGCTATTTCTTGAGTTGTCGTTTTCATCATGTCCTATCTTAGAGGGATTTTAGATCTATTTAAAAAGCATCTATTCGTAGGGAATCGATGCTTTCTCAATCTTGCTTAAGTACTTTAACATTTGATATACCATAACGATACCTAACGAGTCAATGATCACATCATACATCCGTCCATCCCTGCCAAAGTACAGCTGCAGGACTTCTGTAAATACGGCAAAACTAAAAGTAAGCAGCATTGATTTTCGATGGCTGGTTAACCAAAGAAAAATGAAAAGGTCCAGAATGCCGAAACCGATAAAGTGGCCGAACTTGATGAGATAAAAGTTTGGATGAATCCATGTGATGTCCGATACGTTAAAAAAGTGGTGATAGCTTGGAGAGGAAAGCCATGTAAAGTTAATAGACTGATGGCTTAACAAGTTTTCCAGATTGTCAGTAAAGGTGTGAAGGCCTAGGAAAAGTGCCCAAACCATGACAATGAATAGTCTCATGTTTTTCATACTTCAGTTATTTCCAGAGGGGCATTACTTTATAACTTCCTCTTTGAAGCCGTAGACATTGTTCTTCTGCCAGTTCCACGCATCACGGCACATGTCATCCAGGTTCTTTTCCGCTACCCAGCCTAGCTCTTCTTTCGCTTTTGTTGGATCCGCATAGCTTACAGCCACATCACCTGGACGGCGGTCCACCACCCTATAAGGGATCGTTTTACCGGTAGCTTTTTCAAAAGCACTCAGGACTTGTAGAACACTGTATCCCTTTCCTGTTCCAAGGTTATAAGCTTCCACTCCCTCACTATTCATCACTTTATCCAACGCTTTTAAATGGCCTTTTGCCAAATCCACGACATGAATATAATCCCTGACACCGGTTCCGTCCTCTGTCTCATAATCGTTGCCAAACACCTGAAGCTCCTGCAGCTTCCCAACCGCAACCTGGGTGATGTATGGGGTTAAGTTATTGGGAATACCGTTCGGATTCTCCCCAATTCTTCCACTCTCATGTGCACCCACCGGATTAAAGTAACGAAGGAGGGCAACGCTCCATTCCTTATCGGATATGTAAAGATCACGAAGCATCTCTTCTATTAGTAGTTTTGTACGACCATACGGATTAGGAGCACTTAATGATACTCCTTCTTAGATCGGCACCTGATCCGTCAATCCATAAACCGTAGCCGAAGAGCTGAATACCATATTCTTTACTCCAAACTGCTGCATGACTTCACATAAAGCAATCGTTCCAACGACGTTGTTATGATAGTAGTAGAGGGGTTTAGCTACCGACTCCCCCACTGCCTTCAGACCGGCAAAATGAATAACCGCCTCAATTTCATGATCTTTAAATACACGTTCTACTTCGCTTTTATTCAATAGATCAGCTTGTTCAATCGCGAATGACTTGCCTGTGATCTCACGGACTCGGTTCAAAGATTCCACATGACTGTTGGACAAGTTATCAAGAACTACAATCTCATATCCAGCATTTAAAAGCTCCACACATGTATGGCTGCCGATATAGCCGGCGCCTCCGGTAACTAATATGGTCATAACACTTCCTCCTCGTTTTTCACTGTTTTATTTCTATCGATGACTTCCAATAGGGATTCTGCGATAACATCCACTTCATTAAAATATTGTTTATAGAACGGTACAGCTGGGAACATCTCTCGTACATTCAGGTCCTTAAGCTGCCCCCACTCGATCAACTGGCACAGTTTATTTCTTTTCAAAAAGTGAATGGTGTTACGGTCTTCGTTCATTTCCGGACGGTTAATGACGATCAAAGGCCTTTGGTGAAGAATGGCTTCACTCACCGTTCCCCAGCCGGCTTTGGTGATGACCATGTCACTTGCTGCGACAACATTTTGAGACTCTGTGTAGTCGGAAGGAATATGAAAAACATTCGGGTGATGTATGGCCATATTATTGGAAACTACAAATACACAGTCTGGCTGATTCCACAGTGGCCAATCCGACATATCCCCTAACTGAATCTTCATCCCCACCGGCATAAAGATGACTTTATTTTTCCACGTTGGATCAAGACTTCTTCTGATTCGCTTTGCCTCCCGCTGATCACTCGGCCGGCAGAAAAATTGATAGGTGTGCTTTCCTCTCCTCCCCCAATCAGGCTCATTTTCAGCAGCTAGCGAAAAGAAATAGTCCATCTTAGAATACATGCTCTCCATCTCATCTAACAACGCTTGTTCCAATACACCTTCATACGCAGACCACCACGTAAAATTAGAAATCCCAACGGTAGGAACCGATAGAGCTTCCCCGATCTCAAAGGCAATTGGTGAAATATCGGAGACAATGCAATCGATATTAAATGCCCGCAAAAAACGGCATTCGTCACTAACCAAACCGGGAATCAAATCAAGGTAACATTTCACATTCTGTTGAAGTGCATCATTATCCTGCTGCAAAGACCCCGGCTTCAGCACATATCCTACGTCTGTTGCAACATCATGGAATACAACGCGTTCCTTAAAGCTTACGAGAGAACGTTTTAGAAATCCTAAAGAAAAATGATTGCACACAATGACCCGAACGCCTTTTTCCGAGCTTAATAGTCTTCCGATTAAAGCAATACATCGGGATGCATGGCCGTAACCATACTCTGAGATATAAAAACAAATGGTTTTCATTCTTTTCTCCATATGCAAATAAGCCCACTGACGGCACCAGTGGGCTTAGCATTAAACAATGACTTGCGCTTTTGATTGATAGAAGTGTTCCATTATTTCGTTCCAGTCCATGAACAGGCGGACAAAATCATAGTCGACAATTTCTCTTCCGGTTTGAACTTCAATGAACTCCAATTCCTTATACGCACGGATAGCATGTTTCTTTCCAGCTGATATATGGATGATGTCACCGGCTTTCACGCGGCGGACATGCTCATCCAAGATCAGTTCTCCTTCACCGCGAATGATCGTCCATACTTCATCACGCAGATGATGATAATGATAGGTCGAATTTTTATCCTGGTGGATGCAGATCCGCTTCGTTACCATTTCCTCATTCGTATATTTGGCATAATCCAGTACCTTTGACCAGCCCCACAGCCGCTCTTCATACATTGGCGGGTTGTCGAAGCCAGCGATCAAATCTTTAATTTTTGGGCTGGATGCTTTGTCTGCCACAAGAATGCCATCGGGGCTTGCAGCCACCACCACATCCGAAACACCCAGCACCGTCACTGGAATCTCCAGTTCATTGACAAGGTGGGTGTTCAGGGCATCATCAGAGATCACGCCCTTCCCGATTTGGGTCGTCGCCATCTCCTCGGTCAGCGTATTCCATGTTCCAAGATCTTTCCAGTACCCATCATAAGGAACAGCCACGATATGATCCGCCTTCTCCACTACCTCATAGTCAAAGCTGATTTTCGGCAAAAGAGAATACTTGCGGGAGAGCTCCCGATAGCTTAACGGCATCCCCTTTTCCTGAAGCAAATCAATGATATACCGTAGCTTAAAGGCAAACACCCCCGTATTCCAAAGGGCTTGCTGGGAAATCAGCGTCTTCGCTTTTTCCTCGCTCGGCTTTTCCGTAAACCGCTCGACTCTAAAATAGTCATCGGAGGTTACTATTTCATCAGGAACAATATAGCCATACTTTTCAGAAGGATACGTCGGGCGGACACCCATTAGGGCAAGATCAGCGTTCGATTGCTGGAGAGCCAGCTCGACATCGTTCACTTTCTCGAAAAAACCATCCTCCACATATGGATCGACCGGCAGCACAACAACCGTCTCATTCAGATCCGTCTCTTTTTCGGCAAACAAAAAAGCCGACGCTAATGCGATGGCTGGAAAGGTATCCCGACGTTCGGGCTCTATGACAAGAGGAACATACTCCCCTAACTGGCTGTGAATCATTTCCGTTTGCGATTTAGATGTAGCCACCACTGTAGAATCTGCCAGGCCTACATTTTCAATCTGGCTCCACACCCGCTGCACCATCGATTGCTTAGCCCCAATGGCATTTTCAAGCACCTTCAAAAACTGCTTGGAGCGCGTATCATTGGAAAGCGGCCATAACCTTTTACCAGAACCACCGGATAACAATATTATTTTCATTTGCCAGCTCCTTATATTTTATATAGCAACTTTTTATACTTATTAATTGATATCTCTTTCTTTAAGTTATTCTCTAGATATTCTCTTCCCTTTGAACCCATATCTTTAATTTCTTTCTTATCTAAGCAATAAAAATATCGGATCGCATTAACAATCTCATTATAATTTTGCGGTTCAACCACAACTCCAGATTCACTTTTTTTAATTAGAAAATGGGCTTCGCTTCCTTCTTCCAAGACTCCTAGAATTGGTTTTCCCGCTGCCATCACCCCATAAATTTTGCTAGGAACTGAAACACCTTTAATACCTTTCTGGTTAACAACAAGGTGAACGTCAGCTACATTTAAAGAGTACTTAATAAAATTTTTTGGCTGATAAGGTAAAAAGATTACGTTAAATAGATGATTTTTTTCTACAAATTCCATCATTTCTCTTTTTACTGCACCTTCGCCTATAAATAAAAACACTATGTCCTTATCGTACCTAAATTCCTTTGTAATTTTAATAATATTTTCCAAGTCATAGAATAAGCCTAAATTTCCAGAATACATAACAATAAACTTATCTTCTAAGTTATTCCTAATAATAAACTCAGAAACATCTTTATTACTTTTTTCTAAGGGTATTATTTCTTGTTCATTTGTCCAATTATTTATAACACTATAATCTGGTAATTTCCCTGTTATAAATCTCCTTTTTAATGTCTCGCTCATATCTTGGCCAACCAAAACAACATGGTCTGCTAATTTGCAATTTATTTTGTCAATTTTTTTTGCTAAAGAAAAAATAAATTTTTGATTGGTATAATTTATTGCAGCAGCCTGCTCTGGATTGAAATCTTGAATATTGTAAACATGTTTGCTATTCTTTAATATTTTTCCTATAGTACCCAGTAACCCACCTAAAATTGGAGGTTGCGATATTGAGTAAATAACATCAATATCTTTTTCTTTTAGAAGAGCATAGATAGCTAAAATAAAATAATAGAATATATATCTAATCCTACTAAACTTAGAATTTTTATTTACCGTAGGTAATTTTATTCTAATAATTTTTATGTTTTCTAGTTTGTCATAAGTTAATATATTTTTTGCTTTTATGTCTTCTCCAGTATAAGTTGGTTGGCCTGCAATTACAGTTATATTAAATTCATCCTGTAACTCGAAACAAAGGTCCGTCATCAACTGACCTGTGGAAGCTAAATCTGGATAAAAATAATTAATAACAAAAGTAATATTCTTCTTTGTCAATTTATATTTCTCCATCCTTAAAACGTTTTTTTACAAATTTAGTAGGAGTTCCAGCATGTATCTCATTCATTGGTATTTCTTTTAGTACTGTACTTCTTGCAGCTACAACAGCCATTTCATTTATTATAACGCCTGGATGTACAAATACATCACTTGCCACCCAAGCTCCATCCTTAATGTTTATCGGTTTTGTTACAAGCCCAAAATAGGGATCTTCTATTTCATGGCTGCCCGTACACAAATAAGTATTTTGAGAAACAACACAATTGTTTCCTATATCAATATTGTCCAAACTATAAAATTCCACATTATCACCTATCCAAGAATTATTTCCAATAGATACTTTCCAAGGATAAGTAAATTTCGCCGATGCTCTTATTTTAACTCCCATACCAATCCTTGCTCCAAATAATCTTAATAATTGATTTCTCCAAGTGTACATGTTGTGTATTGAATATCTAAAAATTGTACCTTGAATGAACCACCATAGTAGAATAATCACAGTTGGCTTTCCTCTCCGGTACCAGCTTTGATTATATTTACTTAAATTTACCTTATTTTTCATTCTATTCCTCTTAGTGCCTGGATTTTTAATAATTTTACTTTTTCTCTTTTCTGTCCAATCTTAATATATACTATTGAAAAAAGGATAAAAGCCGACATGTAAGCGATTCCATTGAGCAGATCACCTCTTAATAAAAAGAGTTGATATGCGGCTAAAAATGGCACCCAAACCAAAGAAAAAGTAAAGTTTCTGCTTTTCCCGCTAAAAATAAACTTTTGTTCTAATATGTTTGTAAGATAACCTAAAAAGAAAAAAAAGGATATTACTCCAATAAATCCGAAATTAATATAACCCTCTGCCCACAAAGGACATGATAAATTAGTGAATTTGTAACCTAAATATTCACCAACCATTTTTCCACTACCATCAGGTTTTTCTACCCATAAAGCCCTTGGAACCCAAAATAATATGGCCCCTAATAATTGCTTACCATTTTCTATTCCTTTTAAATCAACATACTTAACTGTATTTAATAATTGTTGAAAAGCATCGTAATCTCCATTACTCACTAATTGTTCTGTTGTATTTTGGATATCCATTTTCGCGTTAGTCGAATTTCTAAATATATCAGCATAAGGAAATACAATTAACACTAGTACCAACATTGATAACATTGCATTAATAAAAGATCCTTTTTTCCATTTAAAAACCATAAAACAAATAGTAAAAAATACAGTTCCAAATAAATATCTTGGATTGGAAATTGGATTACTTACAACAAGATTTAACATTAGAAGAATTATTAATAAAATATTATTCGCGAATTTTTTTTGCTAAAGTACCTCCTTTTCCCCAAAGTCATAACCAAACATACAAATAACGGTATTTTAGATAGATTACTAAATAATAAATATTGTGTTTTAGAAGAATATAACTGATCTGTATCGTTTCTAGCTATAAATAAGCTGCCTAAACCTCCACTTTTACTAATCAAATATAGCGATAAAATAATTGAAATTACAGAAACGACAAAGATCCATTGATTTGAAATATAGATACTATTTATTGATTCATTTAAATTTTTAATTGGAATTTTCTTGGAAAAATACAAGCCAAGGTCGTATGAAATTAATCCTACTATTATTATTAAAAATGCTTTAATTATTATTTCTTCATTATAGTAACCTGCCCATGAAAATTTCATTTTTAAACATTGTAAAAAAGGGGTTATTCCCATCCAAACATATACGAAGATCCAAAATGTTAATTGCATTAAATTTTGAATTCCACGGTAGGCGAGAATGCATAGTTTTGTTGTAGAAAAGATAATAATAACCCAAGCCAAAAAAACTTCTATGGTTAAGTTCATTCCAGCAGTATTAATAAAAAAATTAAGCGGTAAAATTAAGGACATAAGCAGAAAAAAGCATGTTGTCAGCCAAAAATAGAAATAGTTACCGAATTGCATTTTGGGACCTCTTTATTGTTATTTTAAAAAATATTTCATTTATCTCTAGATCACTATTCTAAAATTTCCCTTTGTTTTATATATTTTACGGGATTACCTCCATAAATCGAAGCTGCTGGTAATGTTTTATTTACAACACTACCCGGTGTAATCACAGTATTCATGCCAATAGTAACTCCCTGAAGAATTATACATTTACTTGTTATCCAAACTCCATCTGATATATAAACTGGTTTAATAATTACATCCATTGTTTTATAAATATCATGAGAACCCGTTGTTAAAAAAGAATCTTGAGATATTACCACATTGTTGCCTATTGTCATTTTCCCTTTGTTAGAAATCCATACGCCTTCCCCAATCCAGGTATTATTTCCTATCTCCAGATTCCAAGGAAATCTTATTCTTGTTCTTGGTCGGATAATTACATTTTCCCCTATTTTTGCTCCAAATAATTTCAAGAAAAAAATTCTTATTTTTGATGATATTTGCAGAGGATTACTAATAAAAAAATAATTTATTATCATCCACACTGCTTCGTACCAAATGGGCCATTTTCTATGAAACGATCCATTTCCTGCTTTGGATAAATCTATAATTTTCAATTAAAACTCACTCCGAATATATAGATTCTAATTTCTGAATAACTTTTTCAATATTGAGTTCTTTATGAATTAGATTTCTACCGTTTAATGATAAATTTTCCGCTTTATCTACATTATTTAGAATATTTAATACAGAAGTTGCAAGATCTTCAGGTTTTCTTTCAACTATTTCTATTGCATTATAATTACTTAATAATTTCTTATTATGTAACCCATCAGTACCAATAGTAGGAACCCCCAAACTTAAAGCTTCTAATACTGACATTGCAAATGGCTCGTCTATGGATGGCAAAACATATAAACTTGCATTTACAAACTCATCTATAACTTTTTCCTGTTTTATATTGCCAACAAATTCTATAACATTATCTAGATTGTACTCACTAACTTTATTTTTAGCGATTAATAGTTCTCCTCCATCTGGTCCAACAATTCTATATTGAATTGATGAATCAAACCTATTCGTTATCTTTGCCATTTCAATAAAATCAAGGACCCTTTTGCGCGGATGTAACCTTGCAAGAAAAAGAATTTTCTTTTTATTTAATTTTTCGCTATCCCACTTTTTGTTGTCATTAATTTTAATGCCGTTTGGTAATAATTTCACATTGGAGGAAGGAACCATTCCTATAATAAGTTGTTCTTCGATTTCCTGTAATGCTAATACAGTTTTTGCATTTTTTATTATCTTTTTTATCAACGTAGTATCTAATAGTGTTCTAATACCATTTTTCTTATTTAACATTCCATGAGTTTGAAGAACGTAGGGCACACCAAGGTCCATACAAGTTTTCGCGGCTAAATATGGAAAAATCTCTCTACCGAAGTGTATATGGGCTATATCATAATTTTTTGCATTGTTTTTAAGCCATTTGACCATATTATAAGAGTATATTAGAGAAAATTTTGGTAATATATATTTTGATGGGAAATATAAGACTTTGATATTATCTAAAACGCGGGTATTTACTAAATTTTTTTTTTGCTTGTCAAAAGCATTAATATCACTCGTTATTACTGTTACTTCATAGCCTTTATTCACTAACTCTAATGCTTGATTTAAAGCAACTGTTGTTGGACCTCCGTATATTGTACTTGGGTAAAAAACAGTTACAACCATTAATATCTTCACTTTGAAACTCCTCCAAATAACTTTACTTTACACTTTTATTACGTTATTAATTCTAAAGTTCTGTATTTCTCTATATGCAAATAAGCTACTTATCAACAATAATATTAATATTTTTAATATAAATTCTGACAGGTCACTTAGTTTAAAGATAAAGTTTGATATAACATATATTAGTAGTAGTAAAGACAAAAGTTTTAGTGAATGAATATTAAAAAACTTTACATTAATCTTCTTAGAAACTTTATGCCTTAATATTAAAAAGAGGAGAATATATGAGAAAGTAGAAATAAATGAGGCTGCAGTTAATCCTAGCTTAGGTATCAATATGATGTTTAGGATTATATTTGCAATAGCTGCAACTAAGTTACTATATCCTATACTTTTGGTATCTAACAAGTTCACACTTAAAATATTAACCAATAAAAAATTTAAAGAAACAAATATTTGACCTATAAGTAAAATAGGTAGGTAAATAATTGAATTATTATAGCTATCAGGCAAAAATAAATCTACAAAAGAAGGTGCAATATATATAATTGTAAAACATAACAAGAGGATCAGCTTTACAAATGTAAAGATTTGGACTTGTATATCTTCAACTCTCCTTGCTTCAATAAAAACTCCTATTAAATAATTGTTTAAAGCTTGCGAAGCAACTCCAAGTAAATTAGAAAGTGTTAAAGCTGCAGTATAAATCCCCACGTAATAATTCCCTAAAACTAATGAAATAATAAATTTATCAGCTCCATTGAGAACTAATTGAAGTAAAGCTTGCAATGAAAAAGGGAATGTATACATATAAGTTTCTTTAATTATCTTAATCGGGAAAACTTCATTCGATTTCATTTTGGTAAAAAAAACACCTGCATTCCTGATATTAAAAGTTATGTTTGCCATTAATGCAAGAAAATTTCCAATTATTACGCTATAAAGGTCAATATTCAAATATGCTAAACAAAAACATGTAACAACTGGATAAATAATTACTTTTATTAATTCCGAGAAAGCAAACTTTTTTTCATCATTGGTAGCTCTATAATAATCCCTGTAAAAAGTACAGAAAAATAAATCTAAAAAGTAAATTAGAAACATATATATATATATAATGTATGAACTATATTGAACTAGCAAAAGAATAAATATGGTTATAATAAACAGAATCAATGAAATATAAAAAGTTATTGTATAACGTTCTTTTAATGTTTTTAAACTTTTATCAATTTTGATTTGTTTGTAAATATATTGATTGATAGAAAAAGATGTTAAGGCAATATAGGCAGTAGAAACTAAAATTATGATATTTAAATTACCATAGCTTTGTGGATTTAAATATAAAGCAAGAAAAGGAAATAAGAGGAAACTTAATCCTCTTGAAAATATATTTGGAAGTGTAAAATATAAAATTTTTCTCATATTCCTAATGTTCCCCTATATCGTTACTTGGATCACCTTTAAACGTTTTAAGTCTTCCTCAACCATCATAGTAACTAACATTTTAAAATCTACTTCAAGGTTCCAACCAAGTTTAACTTTAGCTTTTGAACAGTCCCCTAAGAGTAAATCTACCTCAGCAGGTCTTACAAATTTTTGGTCAATAACAACAAAATCCTTCCAGTTTAAATCTACATATGAAAATGCAATTTCAAGTAGTTCTTCTACTGTATGAGTTTCACCCGTTGAGATCACATAATCATCAGGTTGATCTTGCTGCAACATCAACCACATTGCTTTAACATAGTCTCCAGCAAATCCCCAATCCCGTTTTGCATCAAGGTTGCCCATTCGCAGTTCATCTTGCAAGCCTAACTTAATTCTAGCAACTGCATTTGTGACTTTTCTTGTTACGAACTCTAATCCACGACGAGGTGATTCATGATTAAATAGAATTCCTGAACATGCAAACATGTTAAAGCTTTCACGATAGTTCACCGTAATCCAGTGGCCATATACTTTTGAGACTCCATAAGGACTTCTTGGATAAAAGGGTGTGTTTTCTTTTTGGGGTGTTTCTACTACTTTTCCATACATCTCTGAGCTAGAAGCCTGGTAAAAACGAGCATCAGGCTTAATAATACGAACAGCTTCAAGCATATTTGTTACACCTAAAGCTGTCATTTGTGCTGTAGCAATAGGTTGTGGCCAAGAAGTCGCTACAAATGATTGGGCTGCCAGGTTATATACTTCATCTGGTTGAGAAATACGCACTGCTTCTATTAAAGATGCAAGGTCTCCTAAGTCCCCATCAATCCACTCAATCTGCTCTTTAATATGCTCAACATTATCGTAGTTTGGTGTACTTGTACGGCGGCGCACCCCATATACTTTATAATCTTTTTCTAGCAATAACTCAGCTAAATACGATCCATCTTGTCCTGTTATCCCTGTAATCAACGCTCTTTTCATGTTTCCCTCCATTTACCTAACCAGGTTGGTTTCTTTTTCTGATTTCAGATATTGTAAAAAACAATCATAGGCTTTTTGTAAACCTTCATCTAATGAAGTGCTGGCTTTCCATCCTAAACTGTTCAGCTTAGTGACATCAACCAGTTTCCTTGGTGTTCCGTCTGGCTTAGATGTATCGAACTGTAATTCGCCCTCATAACCCACGACATCTTTAATCTTGTAGGCAAGCTCTTTAATCTCGAGATCTTCACCCATTCCGATGTTTACTATGTCGTTTCCTTCATAATTATCCATGAGGAAAAGGCATGCATCAGCCAGATCATCGGAATAAAGGAACTCTCTTTTGGGCGTTCCAGTTCCCCATATTTCTACAGATGGTTTATTTTTTTCTTTTGCCTCATGAAACTTGCGGAGCAGTGCTGGTAGCACATGAGATGTTTCAAGGTCAAAGTTATCATTTACACCATACAGGTTTGTAGGCATGACAGAGATATACTTTGTGCCGTATTGGCGGTTGTACGATTGGCACATCTTTATGCCGGCAATTTTAGCAATGGCGTACGGTTCATTCGTTGGTTCCAGCTCACCGGTAAGAAGATATTCTTCCTTTAAAGGCTGTGGTGCCATCTTTGGATAGATGCATGTGCTCCCGAGAAATAGGAGTTTTTTTACTTCGCTGCGGTATGCTGCATCGATGACGTTCGTCTGAATGAGCAGGTTGTCCCGGATAAAGTCTGCCGGATATTCATTGTTGGCAACGATGCCGCCGACTTTTGCAGCGGCAAGGAATACATAGTCGATGTTTTCTTTTTCAAAAAAAGAATGAACTTGAAGCGGGTCCCGCAAATCAAGTTCATTGCTCGTTCTGTATACGAGATTGGTATAACCTTCATTTTCTAATTTCCTTAGAATGGCTGAACCAGCCAATCCCCGATGGCCAGCAACATAAATTTTTGAATTTCTCTCCATATCAATATGCTCCCTTTCTCAGCAAAACTAATAAAACTGTTTTTAATAATATTATTACGTCTAAAAAAAGTGATTGGTTGTACACATAATATAATTCAATGTCTACCCTTTCCGGATAACCGACATCGCTCCTCCCACACACTTGCCAATATCCTGTTAAACCCGGCTTTACAGATAAAAAGACAGTTTCCTTTTGTTTATACTCGTTTAATTCTTCTTTAACTACAGGTCTTGGCCCGACCAAACTCATGTCACCTTTTAATACATTTAAAAATTGTGGCAGTTCATCCAAACTGGTTCTTCTTAATACTCTTCCAATTGAAGTAATCCTGGGATCCTCATCTGGTTCTAACTTGTAATTATTTTGTAAGTATTTAGCATACAAAATATTGTTTTTCTTGAGTTTTTCTTCCGCATTCATTACCATTGATCGAAATTTATAAATGTAAAATACTTCGCCGTCTTTACCAATTCTTTTTTGCTTAAAGAAGACTGGGCCTTTTGATTCTCCTGCTATATAAAAAAGCGAAATGATTAAAAATACTGGTAAAAAAAGAATTAAACCAGTTAAAGCCCCTATTATATCCATTGTTCTTTTTGTAAAGCTGTATGCACTTAATCCCTTTTTTTCATTCTTAACTTCTGTAGATATTGATAAAAATTCGGGTTCTCCCATTTATCACAACCCCTTAATAAGATATGTAAATTGGGCATCTAACCCGTCCTCACATCATGCTATCGACAACGAACGCGTCTAAGGTGCTGTAAGACACCCACAGCATAATCGAGTGCCTCCGTTGCTAAAGGTTAGGAGGCATCACCTTTTGATACTTCTTAATTTACTGCTTTGTACTGACTCATCAACCGCTCAAGTTCCTGCAGCAGGCTGTCATGGATGTCTTTATCTTTTAACGCAAACTCAAGTGTTGTGGAGATGAAGCCGAGCTTTTCACCGACGTCGTACCTGGTTCCTTCAAAGTCATAGGCGAAAACACGCTGGAAGGTGTTGAGCTTTTGGATGGCATCGGTCAGCTGGATCTCGCCGCCGGAGCCTTTTTCGTGCTTGTCCAGGTAGTTGAAAATCTCGGGACTGAGCACATAGCGGCCCATGATGGCCAGGTTGGATGGTGCTTCGCCTGGTGCCGGTTTTTCCACAAAGTTCTGTACACCGTACAGTCTTCCGATCTGGGTGGTTGGATCGACGATACCGTAACGGCTAGTCTGATCATCCGGAACCGTTTGCACTCCGATGACAGAAGAACCGGTTTCTTCGTACTGCTCGATCAGCTGCTTCAAGCACGGCTTGTCCGATTGCACGATATCGTCTCCGAGTAGAACGGCGAACGGTTCATCACCGATAAATTTGCGGGCGCACCAGACAGCGTGTCCGAGGCCTTTTGGTTCTTTTTGTCTTATGTAATGGATATCTGCCATCCGGGAGGATTGCTGAACTTTGTTTAGTAAATCGATTTTGCCTTTTTCAAAAAGATTTTGTTCCAGTTCAAATGCATGGTCGAAGTGGTCTTCGATGGCACGCTTGCCTTTACCGGTGACGATGATGATGTCTTCGATGCCGGATTCAATCGCTTCTTCCACGATGTATTGAATGGTCGGCTTATCAACGATCGGGAGCATCTCTTTTGGCATGGCCTTAGTGGCCGGCAGGAATCGGGTCCCTAATCCCGCTGCCGGTATGATCGCTTTGCGAACTTTCTTCATCCCTATCAACCCTCTCTTAAAAACTTTTTAAAAGATTCCCAGCCGCTTTTTCTTTGCTGGTTTTGGTTCATCCCTGTAAATGCTATGATTGTTAACTATTAGCTGTGCGTTTTCCCGAAGATAGTAACTGATATGGGTTCCGTGCTTTTTCCCGATTTCCTCGTAGGCCTCTCCCAAATGAAAGCCTCGGGTCGAACAATTATGAGCGTCAGATGCTACAAAATGTGTCCAATGATTTCGGATGATTTTATGAGAAAAAGACTTAACATTCTTGCCGAACCTGCCGATAATACTACTAGCTGTAATTTGAGTTAATGCTCCCTCTTTGACGAGGTCATATAAAACGTGAGGATTTTCCATCAGCTCGCTGTTGCGTTCCGGGTGGACGATGATCGGCGTGATGTCTTTCAGCATGCATTCGTAAACGATGTGATTGGTGTATGAAGGTACTGTATGGAATGGAAGTTCGATTAGTATGTATTTGCCAAGGTCATTTAACGTGAGCAATTGATTATTTTCTAAATCTTCCAAAAATTCAGCGTAGATTCTGATCTCCTGGCCGGGTAATATGGTTAGAGGGATTTTGCTATGAATGAGTGCTTCGTTTAGTTGTTTTGTCTTATGCAGAATGGCTTGTTTGCTATTGTCATATTTTCCGTTTCTGTGATGCGGAGTTGCAAATAATGTAGTAATACCGGCCTGGACGGCGCTCTTTGCCATGTCCAGGCTGGCAGCCAGATCAGGCGCCCCATCATCGGCCTGTGGTAAGATGTGACTATGGACATCAATCAATAGTCCTACTCCCTTTCTAAAAAAAGGGCAAAAGAACCAAACTCTTTTTTTCTAGAAATGGTTCTTTTTACCATAAAATCAATCTGCTTCTTATGTTAGCATAATTATCCAGTCTAACAAGGGGATTATTTTGTCGAACTCCTTATTTTTTGTTATTTTCCCCCGTAATAATAGTAGTAATTTGTCGAATTCGACTCTTTTCCGTTTAGGACGACACCTAAAATCTTCGCATTCGCGTTCTCCAGCAATTCCTTCGCCTTTAACGCTTCATCTTTCTCCGTTTGTCCGCTGCTCGTTACTAGAACCACTCCATCACAATGACTCGAAAGCACTTGTGCATCGGTTACAGCCAATACTGGCGGTGAATCAAACAGGACATAATCAAACTTATGGCTTGCATCCTCGACCATCATTTCCATGGCTTTGGAATTTAGCAATTCAGATGGATTGGGCGGGATCGGACCGCTTGGCAGAACGAACAGCTCCTCCACTTTTGTTCTCTGGACAGCATCACCCAGCGACAGCTGTCTCGTTAAAACGTTGGTGATTCCATGGATGTTGCTCACTTTGAACGTATAGTGAACTGTCGGTTTTCTTAAGTCTCCATCCACAAGCAATACACTTTTCCCTTGCTGAGCCAGCACGACAGCCAGATTGGCGGCCGTAGTCGATTTCCCTTCCGCCGGACCGGCTGATGTAACCATGAGAATACGGTTTTCGTGATCGACTGACGAAAATTGAATGTTCGTACGGATCGTCCGGTATTGTTCCGAGATCGGCGACTTTGGATTGTTGTGCGTAATTAAGCTTCTTTGTGTGAGATTACTGATCGCTTTGCGCAGTTTACGGCTCAATGGTTGTTCCTCCTACAGATTTATACAGCTTTTCTTTGATAAGCGTTGTCTTTTTCATCACCCAGTGTCATTATCGGGATGGTTCCCAGTACAGGAAGACCAAGGTAATGTTCGATATCCTGTTCGGATTTCAATGTGTTATCCAAGTATTCCAGCAAGAATGCGAGGCCAACTCCGGTCATCAATCCGACAACGAGGGCGATCGCCATGTTGAGCTTGGCATTCGGTTTAACCGGTGACGAATTCTCTACGGCTGGGGCCAGTATACTGACATTATCGATATTCATGATGGAAGAGATTTCTGTTTTAAACGTATGAGAGATATCGTTCGCGATTCTTGCGGCCTGTGCCGGATCACCATCCTGAACCGTTACGTTCATGATTTGCGTGTCCTGTTCACTGTTGATGGTGAGCTGATTGTTCAGTTCTTCTACTGACTGTTTGAGGTCTAAATGTCCGATGACTTTTGAAAGAATGGCAGGACTTTTAATAATCACACTATACGTATTGACCATTTGTACGTTGGTTTGTACTTGATTGTAATCCAGGGCTTGTTGTTTATCGGGCTTTTGCTGGTTTACAAGAATTTGCGTGGAAGATTGGTAGATTGGGGTTAATACGAAATATGAAACTGCACCGCTTATAGCAGCGGCCACGATTGTAATAAGAGCAATCATCCGTATCCTCTTACGAATCGTCTGGTAGATTTCTTTTAAACTTATCGTTTCCTCCATAACGCCCTCCAAATGAACTATGTAGAATTTTCAGATAAGATGTATTATAGCACAGCAATTTGGAATTTAAATACATATTTTATTGATTACGGAAATTGATTGTAAAAATATGTTTTAACTCAATGATTTTACAAGATAGTAAATTACCGTATTATCAGTGTATTTTCGTGCTTGTTAATCTCTTGTTTAAGTTTTAGAAAATAGTTTTAAATGACCTAATTTTCGGTCGATAAATATTTCACTAACTGTAATTTTTTGTCTACTTTTGGTGAATCTATTTCCCTTTAATAGGAAATATGATTTAATTATGTTTACATTTTATTACCAAATTTTAGGTTAATTGGAGGACGAAGCAATGCCTGACATCCAAGTAGTCATGGTCATGCCCAAAAAAAGACCGCACATCACAGAGATCCTCAATACTTCGAAAGAGTTTGAGGAAATCGTAGGCGGTCCGGTCGACATCTTAAGTTTCCACCAACAGCATTACAAAATTGTATGTAACATCGAGGAAGGCTACGACCTTACATACAATAAAAAAGCACCATCCAGCACTTTCTTTATCGCCAAATACCAAGGGCAATTCGAAAGTCTGAGTGATGCAGAAACAGAAGAAATTAAAGATGTACTAAAAACCAAGATGAAGAAGTGGAAGTAGACAGTTTTCATAGTCCTAACAGCAGTCCTGCTAAAGACGTTGATTCTTACATAAAGTATTGAAGAAGGTGCCGGTCCGCGCCTTCTTTTCCTTTTGGCTACTGAGCTTTTTGCTGTCTCAGTAACTGCCTCCTAAATCTCCGGTAATGCTTTTCACAGCTCCCTTTGCAGAAGTGCGGCTTGCCGCAGCCTTCCACTTGGCAAACCCGGGTGATCATCGTGACCGCCGGATTACCGTGCCTGGCCCACCGCTTATAGTGCATGTGGCAGAGGCTCCTCGCTTTGGCTTCCTTCTCACAATCTTTCATGACGCAGATCTTCATCCTGGTTATCACCCTATTTCTTCGTTGATAACCTTAATATCGGTCGTTATTACTACTTTTTTACCAATATATCCTATTATTTTTTAGTTATTTAAATGATTGAAATAGTGGATGACAAAGAACACCAACGCCCACAGAGGAAGCGATAATCCCAGTCCCCACATGCATCCTTTAATAAAACCCATCTCTTCTCTCATAGCTGCACTCCCAATTCTTTTGTACTACCTTCATGGTAACCCATCTAGTAAAAAAGATGTATTGGGAAAATCCATGTCTTCCAGTGTCGAATAGTGGATGGTATGCGCATATACTTTCCCAAGTGAAAGGGAGGAATTGGTGCTTTTCACCAAAACTATATGTTGGTGCCAGGCACCGGTGTAATTGCGGTGCCTGGCACCAAATAAAGCTAACGGCTATGGTCCCCCGAGCTTTTGGTGTTAGACTAAAAGAAAAAACTCGTTCCATGAGGAGGCGTTTGTATGAGTTCTTATCTTTTTGATCAATTGCGTTTTGTCAGGGGCAATACAATGAAATTGGTTGCCGGTTTGAACGATGAACAATCTGAGATCATCCCAGATCCTTTAAACAACCATATCAAGTGGAATCTTGGACATATTTATTTCATTCACGAAAGAAATGCCTTTCAATTCGTAAAGGAAAAGGAAGATTGGATCATGCCTGAGTCTTTCCCGTCGCTATTCAGCCCTGGCACGAAGCCGGAAAATAGACAAAGGATGCCAGTAGACCTTTCAGAGATCGTGCATTTAATGGAAAATCAGATCGACCGGATAGAATCCACATTCAAGGAACGGTTAAAAGAAAAGACAGAACCCTATACTACATCCATGGGGCTGCACCTCTCCACTGTTGAAGAGTTTCTCAGCTGCTGCCTGTTTCATGAAGGCATGCATTTGGAGAGGATTAATGTGATCAAGAAACTAACCTAAAATATTGGCCATGAACAGTCCATGGCCACTTTCTAGAAAGGAGTTTTTTATGATGAATCAAAAAGCAGGATGGAACTTGGAGAACAGTTATGCCCGTCTGCCAGAGCTGTTCTTTTCCTTGATCGAGCCGAATCCCGTCCGCTCGCCAAACCTTGTCATTTTGAATCAACCTCTGGCAGAATCGCTAGGCTTGAATGCTGATGCACTAAGAGCTGAAGATGGGGTTGATGTATTTGCCGGCAATCGGGTACCGGAAGGCTCTTTGCCGCTCGCCCAAGCTTATGCCGGGCATCAGTTCGGCAACTTTACTCGTCTGGGGGATGGCCGGGCTTTGCTGGTCGGTGAGCAAATGACTCCGAATGGTGAACGGTTCGATATCCAGCTTAAAGGATCCGGCAGAACACCTTACTCCCGTGGGGGCGATGGCCGGGCTGCACTTGGACCGATGCTGCGGGAATACATCATCAGTGAAGCCATGCACGGACTTGGCATCCCTACCACCCGCAGTCTTGCTGTAGTAACAACCGGTGAGCCTATCTATCGCGAGACCGAACAGCCCGGTGCGATTATGACCCGTGTGGCTTCGAGCCATCTGCGTGTAGGCACTTTTGAATACGCTTATCAATGGGGTACAGCCTCAGACCTCAAGGCTTTGGCGGACTATGCCCTTGATCGTCATTTTTCAGACGTCGAGAAAAAAGAAAATCCTTACCTTACCCTACTAGAAGAAGTGATCAAGCGCCAGGCCAAGCTGATCGCTCAATGGCAGCTGGTCGGCTTCATCCATGGCGTGATGAACACCGACAACATGTCCATCTGCGGAGAAACGATCGATTATGGCCCTTGCGCCTTTATGGATGCCTATGATTCTAAAACGGTCTTCAGCTCCATCGACATTCAGGGCCGTTATGCTTATGGCAATCAGCCGAGTATCGCCGTATGGAACCTTGCACGTTTTGCAGAAACTCTGCTTCCCCTGCTGGATGAAGAGCAAGAGAAGGCGATCGAGCTGGCAGAGAATGCCCTTTCGACATTTAAAGAGTGGTTTCATAACCACTGGCAGAACGGAATGAAGGCCAAGCTCGGACTGTTCGGTGAAGAGAAGCAGGATGAATCTTTGATTGGTGAATTGCTTCATCTAATGGAAAAGCACCGTGCGGACTACACCAATACGTTCCTTGCTTTAACGTTCGATCGAAAGGAAGATCATGCTCTTTTTGATGACCAGGAGTTTGCACAGTGGCGTGAACGGTGGCAGGCGAGGCGGGAAAGGCAGTCTGAATCCATGGCTGATTCCCTTCAGCTGATGAAAAACAGCAATCCTGCGGTTATCCCCCGTAACCACCGAGTAGAAGAGGCGCTGGAGGCTGCTGTAGGGCAGGGAGATTACAGCGTGATGGAGAAGCTTCTGAACGTTCTTTCCGATCCTTATGATCACACGGCTGAACAGGCGGAATACTCGACTCTGCCGCCGGATGATGGGCAGTGCTATAAGACGTATTGCGGGACTTGATTTAGTTTAAAGCTAAATAGACATCCTAAAAAGGAGGCTGACACCCGAAACTCATTTTATGTGAGCATCAGGATCAGCCTCCTTCATTTTTCAAGTGATTTACTCAACCGTTTTTGCTTCTAAATGAGGGACGGTAATGTCAAAGCCAGCCTGGGATTTATAGGTTAATGAACCTTCAATCGTCCCGTACACTGTAACTGTATCATCTTTTATAAAAGGTGTTGTGCCTGAGTAGGTTACATAGACTATATCATTAATATCGTAACCATAAGAGGCTTTCGTAACGGCTAAACGGATCTCAGTGGAGCCATCTTTCTCCATTATTTGAACAATCTGACCTTGGAATTTAACAAAATCCCCTTTAAAGGTATCAGGATTCTTCTCCAGTTCGCCGTACCGTATCGTTTTGGCACTTTGCTTTCTTTCTTGCTCTTCCTGCTTTTTAAGATTTTCATCATACTTTTCTACTTCTTCTTTCGTATGGGCATTTGTAACCTTTATTTTACCCAAATGTGAAAACTCGATATTATAATGCTTGCCATCAGGGACAATCTCGCCCTTTGATACTTGATAATTTTGATGGAATGTATCGTAATGACCGTATTTTTCAGGAAACTTCAGGTTATTTGCTGTATCAACATAAACCGTTGCCGATACCTCATAGTTTCCATTTTCGATAAGGTAATATTCTTCTCCCATATTTACAGTGAATTTTCCGTCTTTAACTTTACCACCGCCACCATAAATTTTATCCGTATTTTTGTCTTCAATACCTATACCGACCTCTGTGCCGTCATTTAAATTCGTTTTTCCAGAAAACACAACAACATCCTTCGCTTTATCATAGGTCACCTGCTCTTGCTTTATATATAAGGTTTTCTTTTTTACCGTCTGCTTCACTTCATTCTTGGAAGCCTGCACCTGATCCGTCTCACCTGCCGGCTCTGTACTGATGCTCATACATGAAAAAATGAAGGCAATAACAAAGGATAGAATCATATAACCTACCCATTTCATAAACCCATTGTCACCCATATAAGCTTTAATAGCTAAAAATAAGAATAATATTCCAACCATAACACTAATGGTTGTAAAAAAAGTAAACATCGTCTGTATTCCCCCTGATGACTATTAAATTGTATCTGAATAATTTTACACCTAAACTATCATTTGCGGATCATATTTTTGAAGAATTTCCTTATATTAAGAAAATTTTCTTTTTATTTACTTTCGTTTATTTCCTTGAACGGCGTTGCCGGAGAAGCCGTTCACTTCGTACTCTGCTTCAGGTTCGAGAATTACTGCCTTTGCATTTTAATCCGGCAGGAAGGATTTTATAGAGAGAGATGGAATAGTAACTAAATATTCCATTTGGGGGAGATATCGTTGTCCATTTCCAAAGATATTCGTTACGTTGTTCGTACTGGAAAAATTGAAGATGCCGGGGTCATTTTAGACATACAGAGATCCGTCGTATCCGAAGGCGAGTTTCTGATTTCGGTATCCGAAGAGTTTAATAAAACGTCATCTCAACAAAGAGAATGGGTACAGAGCTTATTGGAGAATGAAAATGAAACCTTCATTGTCGCTGAAAGAGAGGGTGAAGTTGTTGGCTGGATCGTATTTCAAGCTGCCCCGAATAGAAAGCGCTTGTCTCATACAGGTTCTTTAGGGATGATGATCAGCAAAGGTTACAGAGAAATGGGAATTGGAAGTATGCTGCTGAAAGCTTTATTAGACTGGGCAGAGAAAAATCCTTTGATCGAGAAGGTAAGTTTAGGGGTTTTCTCAACCAATCATAGGGCCATCTCACTGTACAAAAAGATGGGGTTCATTGAAGAAGGCCGTAAAATAAAGAGTTTAAGATGAATGAAAACGACTATGCTGATGATATTCTTATGTATAAATTCGTTGAATGAAAGAACGGCCCTGAACACCTTCAGGGCCGTTTTTACTTTACACTTCAGTTAGTGATGCCAAAATCTCACTCAAACTGAGCTCCGCACACGCCATCGACGTATCGGACACACCGTAATACATCTTCACGGTATCGCCTTCCACTAACGCACCGCAAGAGAACACGACGTTGCCGAAGAAGCCGTTCACTTCGTAATCTGCTTCCGGTTCGAGAATTGGAGTCTCCGAACGGGCGATGACTTTGGACGGTTCGTTGAGGTCAAGCAGGACAGCACCCATGCAATAGCGGTTGTCTTTTGTGGCACCGTGATACAGTTCAAGCCAGCCTTTTTCCGTCTTGATCGGAACAGCGCCTCCCCCGATTCGTCCATCATCCCACATGCCATCACGCAATCCGAGCAAGTATTTATGGTTACCCCAGTGGAGGATATCCGGCGATTCGGCGATCCAAATCTCCGGTGCTCCCGTGCTTTTTGGTACCGGTCGGTGAAGAGCGTAGTATTTTCCGTTCACTTTTTCCGGGAAAATGAGGACATCCTTATTTTCCGGTGCAAAGATCATGCCATGGTGCTCCACGTTTTTAAAATCTTTCGTAGAAACGAGCGATTCTCCTACTCCGGCAGGTGAAACCGCACTGTAATAGATATAGTACGTGTCATCGATCTTTGTGATCCTCGGGTCTTCAATGCCAAACGTTTCGAGGTCGTTGGACGGATAGATGAACGGCTCGGGATCGATCGTGAACTCCCGCCCGTCCTTACTCCTTGCAATCCTTAGATAGGATAAAGAAGTCAAGTAGACAAATTGCTCTGAGCCGGCTTTCCGAATCACACGCGGATCTTCGAAATCATACCTTTCATCAGACAGCTGAAGCTCCAGGATCTCGAGTTCATTTTTTTCCACATTAAAGACGGGAGCCTTCACAATCTCAGGGTCCTCGCTCACCGGGCGTTCGGCTACACGCAGCAGCATGATGACTTCATCCTTGTACTGGGCGATGCCGGCGTTAAAGGCACCGATCACTTCAAAGTCCGGACGGTGAGGTTTAACATCACTAGGTGTTACTAAAGGGTTCTGTTCATATCGATATACATTCATGCTGCAGTCTCCTTATCTCTCATAGGGTAGGAACGGGTCTTGAATCGTCAGCTTATGGGCCTCTGCGTCACTGATGCCGGCGTATAGATCGGCGGTGCCGTCTTCCTTCCGCACCAAGCCGCCGCTGAACACTACATCCACCAGGTCAGGGCGTTTTGACGCTCCTGGCAGAAAATCATTTCTTACCGCAATCAGTTCAATATCGGAATGCTCTCCTGTTTTCGGATCCACGACAAACCGCATCGGGTAATAATGGCGGTTGCCTTCCGAATCAAAGCTCGCGATGTGTCCGAGCACACCAATCAATCCGCTGGAGAGGACATGCAGCTCGTTTGCCCCTCCCCACTCCTCGTCTGTAAACTGATTTTCCAAGAGCGGTGCGTTTTCGACGGCCGCAAGCGTCAGTTCATCCAAGGAAGGAACCAGCGTGAAGCCGATCTTCCCTCTTCCGCCTTTTTCGCCTTGAGGCCTTGTGAATACAGCAATGGAGCCGTTCAACAGCTCGGCGATCCGCAAGTCCTTCATGCCATCCGGCCCTTTGAAGAACTCTTGAAGGGTATTGATGCTGCTTCCTTTATAAAAAACAGTCCGCCAGCCGAGGGCGTTTTCGATACTTGGATGCGGAAAGGTCTGCACGCCGCCGAGGACCCGATCTCCGGCAATCCGTGTGACGAACGGATCCTGAAGCTGGTAGATTGGTGCTCCCTCTCTCGGAACCCATGTCTCCCCTGCTTTTATGAAAAAATGAACTTCCGATTTCTCACTGTCACGCGCCTCTACTCTGCCGGCGATGACCAGCTCGCCATCGTCTTCAAACGGTGCGGTAATGTTATAGACATCTTTTGCACCGACGCCCTCAATTAGCAGTTTTTCAGGATCTCCGGGCTTATCTTTTTTCTCGTAGTCTGCGAGCAGCTCGCTGCATGTTTTTACGTTGGATTTAACTAGTTTCAAGGGATTGTCCCTCCTTATTTCAGTGTGAATTGCATGCCTTCTTTAAACTTTTTGGCAAAGAACAGGAACAGGATGATGATCGGCACGGTCAGGATCACGGATGCCGCATACATCGGTCCCGGATAGCCTCCGTACGGCCCGAACATCTGCGACAGAAGCACGTTCAGGGTCAGCATGTTGTCGCTTTTGACCACAAGCATGTCCCAGAGGAGCTCGGTCCAGCGCTCCATGAACAGGAAGAGAAAGACAACGATCGTGATCGACTTCGACATTGGCAGGATGATCCGGAAGATGATCTGCCAGTCGGACGCGCCGTCCAATTTTGCCGCTTCAATAAACGTGTCGGGGATCGCCCGGAAAAAGTTCGTGTACATGAAGACCGCCCACAGACTCAGTGCTTTCGGCAAGATCATCGCCCAGTAGGAGTCGTACAGCCCCAAGCGCTGGATGATGAGGAACGTCGGCACGAGCAGGATGATCGCCGGGAAAAACATTTGAAACAGGATGGCGTTGTTCAGGAAGTTCCGCCCGCGGAACTGAAGCTTGGCGAGCGAGTAAGCCACGACGATACCAGTCACCATCATGAGAGCCGTGGAGCCGGTTGAAACGATCAAACTGTTGAAAAAGGCACGGATCCATGGCCGCGGTTCAGCGGACTGGCCCCCGCTCAGCAGCCATTCATATGACCGGAGCGAGAAGTGAGACGGAATAAGTGTCCGGTCCACCTGGTTCCAGTCGGCGAACGAGTTCAGGACCATATAGAGATACGGAAAAACCATAACGAACAGCAGCAGAAACGCGATGATATAACGGATGATGAGCGTATTTTTCTTATGTCCAACCATTTCGCTTCCCCCACATTTCTAAAAATTTTCGAATGATAAAGATCGAGATGAACGTAACGACGGACGCAATGAGCGCAACGGCGGATGCATAGCCGGCGGACAGGTTCTGGAACGCCTGCTTGTAGATCTCCATCTGCCATGTGTTGGTCGCGAAGTTCGGCCCTCCGCCTGTCAGCTGGTATACCTCGGTAAAAATCCCGAAGGTCACGCCGATCGATAGGATGAGTGTTGTGAAAAGCGCCGGGTACAAGAGCGGTAAGGTAATTCTCCAAAAACGCTGCCAGCCGTTTACGCCATCGATGGCTGCCGCTTCGTATATTTCTTTGGAGATGGATTCAAAGCCTGACGTTAAGATGAGCGCGTAGTAGCCGGTAAACTTCCAGGCCATGATTATGGAAACGACCAGCAGGGCTGAAAACGGTGTTCCGAGCCAGTTTACATCTAGGCCGAATGAGCTGCGCAAGAACGTGTTGACCGGGCTGTTATACGAAAGAAATCCTTTGACGATAAAGGAGGATACAACGCCGGATGCCAGGTACGGCAGGAAGAAGCCGATCAGGAACAAGCCTTTGAACCGCGGCAAACCGTGAACGACGAGTGCCACGATCAGTGAGGACGCGATGACCATCGGCACGAACACGATCATGAACTTGAACGTGACAATGAATGCGGCATGAACGCCGGGGCTTTGCAGTGCTTTAATGAAGTTGTCAAAGCCGACATGATGAAAAACGGGAGCGATCAAATTCCAGTCGGTGATCGACAGATAGAACGACCAGCCGAGCGGAATCAGGAAAAAAATCAGCCCATATAAAAGGTAAGGACTGGCGAATAGCCAGCCCAATCTGTTATTATGCTTGGTTCTCATTACTTGAGATCCCCCTCAATGGCCTGCTTCATCTTTTCCCAGCCTTTCTTCGGCTGTACTTCCCCTTTTACTACAGTGTTGACGGCATATTGGCCAATATAGGTTTGAAGTTCGTTGTATTTTGCGTTATCAATGGACGGCACGGCGTTCGGAATGGCCTCTGCGTAGGGCTTGAGCGCAGGATTCTTGTCAAAGATCGCTTTGAACGAATCGTTGGACGCCAAATCGTCACGTGCAGGCGGAAGGTTCGTTTTCTCCATCCATTTCACATCATTTTCAGGTTTTGAATACACCCATTTCATGAATTCCATCGCTGCTTTTTTCTCGTTATCAGGAGCGGAGGAATAGATCACAAGACCTTTTGTATCAGCAAACGTGGATACATCTTTTGTGCTGGCTCCGTCCGGCACTGGCGGTGTTGATAAAGCGAACGTTTCATTGTATTTCATCTCCGGGAACTTCTCTGCCCAGTAAGAAAGTGTCCACGGTCCGATGTCAGTGAAGATGCCGAGTCCTGTTTCGAACGGATCCTTCGACTGCTTGGTAAGGATGCCTTTTTCCTTGCGGATATCGTTCATGAAGTTCAGCACATCCACTCCGGCTTTATCGTCAGCCACAAGCTTGCTTCCTTCTATAAAATTGTTGCCTTGTGTCGCAGCGTCATAAAGCATGAAGAAGTCGAACCAGCGCTTCCAGGCGGTCGGATCGGCAAGGTCAGGCTTTGCCCACAAGTATTTATCCGGGTATTTCGCTTTTAGTTTTTTCGTTACATCGAGTACTTCGCTGTATGTTTTTGGCGGCTCATTGTACCCCAGCTTTTTCAGGATATCGAGTCTCCAGCCGAACAGCATGGCGTTGGAGTAGATCGGCAGCACGTATTGGTTGCCGTCAGAGAACTTCCAGCCTTTGATCGTGTTGTTCATATTGCGTGATTTGATGATGTCATTGTAGCCATCAAGCTTGTTCAGCGGTTCGATCGCTTTGCTTTCCGCCAGCTGTGCCGCGAATCCGCGGTTGATGTTCTCGGACATCGTCGGTGCTTCCTTACCGGCGATGGCGGATTGGATGCTCGCTTCAGACGTCGGGCTTTCCTTGATCGGGCTTACTTTGATCTTGATTTTCGGGTGATCTTTTTCAAACGCTTTGGCTGTTTCTTTCCAGTACGCTTGCTGCGGCGGGTTTGGTGCGGCCCAGAACTCGATCGTGGTCGTTCCGTTCTTGGATGCTGAATCCCCGCTTCCCGGGTTTCCGGTCGAACAGGCTGACAGTGCAGAAACCGTTAATGACGCCCCAAGCAAAAGTGATGCGGCCTTCTTCATTTTCATCACAATATCCCCCAATACGATAGTTTGAGTAAGCGTTATCATTTCTTATGAAAAAATTTTACGCTTTCTCAGTCGAAAAACATTACATTTTATTTTATTTGTAACTTTGTAATGTGATTAATAACTTTACAATTACAGTTTTACATCATTACAAATGTTCTGTCAATTCTTTTCGCCTGAAGCTGTTTTCGCAAACGTTGTTGCTCTTGAGAGTAGTTGATCTCTGTTTCAGGATGCTCGCTTTCCGCGGGGCGTGCGCTGAGCCCCACGGTGCAAGCGCCTTTGGGTCTCACCTGTCACGCTATCCCCGCAGGAGTCTCGCACCTTGCACTCCAATCAACAATCAATGAAGTCTAGTTACAAAAATAGCACAAAGCATAGAAAAGAGCCTTGTCAGAAAATTAATAGGGATAATTTTCTTGTTGTGGTTTACGAGGGTTGTTGATTAGGTTATAGTTAATTTGTAACGTGACAAAATGAATTTATGTAATCCTTATGATAATTTTATTTGAAAGGTTTGAATAACAATGGCGAAAAAGGTCTCCATGCAGGACATTGCAGATGCATTGAATATATCGAAAAACTCTGTCTCCCAAGCGCTGTCGGGGAAACCGGGTGTGAGTGAAGCAACTCGGCGACTTGTTGAAAAAACAGCTCAAGAGATGGGATACAGTGTGAGGAAGTCGTCTGTGTCTGCTGGTGTGGTTGGGAGCGGCACAGGCAACATCGGGCTGATCGCTTCGGATTATGCCTTCTCGCTGAAAAGCTTTTTCGGGGAAATTTATTTGAGTGTGGAAAAAGAAGTGACCGAACGCGGGATGAACCTGCTCATTCAGTCGATCAATACCGGGGCGCGTGACAATCTAGTCCTTCCTTCCTTTATAGCAGAGGGCAAGGTCGATGGTGTCTTGATTCTCTCGCACATCAGCACGGAGTATAGTAACGCCGTCATCGCGACCGGTATCCCGACGGTCATCATTGACCATCACCATCCCTTGATTCAGGCGGATGCCATCCTGACGAACAACCGGTTCGGCGCCTATACTGCGGTCAAGCATCTGATCGAACTTGGCCACCGGGACATCGCGTATGTTGGAAACGTCAGGCTGTCCCCGAGTTATCAGGAGCGTTTGGAGGGCTACAGGCTCGCGCTTCAGGAGCATGGGATCGAGCTTAATGAGGAGTTTGTGTTTAGTGACGTTCTTGAGGATGATCAGGATGTGACCGGGCTCGTGCAGGGGCTGGATGTTCAGCCCAGTGCCTGGTTTTGCGTGAATGACGGGTTTGGCTTTTTTGTGAGGTCTGCCCTGCAGCAGCACGGCATTGCTGTTCCAGGTGAGGCTTCTGTGTGCAGTTTTGACAACGGGATGCTTTCTCGCTTGTCTACCCCGAAGATCACCACGATGAATATTGATTTGGAGCTGTATGGCCGGAAAGCCGTCGAGCAGCTCACCTGGCGCATGCAGCATAAGAATGAACCGATTATTGAGCTGCTGCTTCCTGCGGAGTTGATTGTGCGGGAGTCGACGGCAAAAAGGTAGTTCTTTTTGGTGCCAGGCACCGGTGTTACACAAGTGTGTAATTGCGGTGCCTGGCACCAATTTTATATACAAAAAGGAGGATGATCATGAAGACTGCAAGAATGCTTTTATCCTTTGTTCTGATGTTTTGCTTTATGACGCCGGCTTATGCAGCGGCACCGGTAAAGGAAAAATCACCGGTTAACCTGGAACACCTCGATTTTTTGAATGAGGATGTCACCATTGACGGAAAGGACATGCTGATCACCCACATTTACTCCGAGTATCCCGATTACAAATGGGTGGACGCGTCTGGTGAAGGGATTGCCTGCGTGGATGATGTTGCCCGTGCAGCGGTCGTGTATTTGAACGATTACGAGCAGAATAAGAACGCTCAGTCGTTGGAGAGCGCAAAGAAAGCGTTGAATTTTGTTATGCACATGCAGGCAGATGACGGCGAGTTTTATAACTTCGTAAATAAGGACCTCTCGATCAATACTGACGGACCGACGAGCAAGAAGTCGTTTGACTGGTGGGCAGCACGTGCAATGTGGTCGCTCGGCCAGGGTTACGGTGTGTTTAAGGATGTTGATCCTGCTTACGCGAAAGAATTGAAGGACAGCTTCCTTCTTGCCAACAAGGCTTTACAGAAAAAAGTGAACGAGCATTATGGCGAGTACAAAAATGTACACGGTTACAAAATACCAGCCTGGATCGGCGGCTTTGATGCGATGTCCAATGCACTGCTGGGCCTGGCTGAGTTTTATGAGGTTGAGCCGAGAGCTGATGTGAAAGATTCGATGAAAAAAGTGGGCCGCGGTTTGGACGAGTTCCAATATGGCTCGTATACGCAATATCCATACGGCGCGCACATGGATTGGGAAGGCTCCCCTACCCTCTGGCACGCATACGGCAGCGGGCAAACCTATGCCCTGGCAAAAGCCGGCATGGTGCTCGGCGAGAAAAAATGGATTGCTTCCGCCAAACAGGAAGCCGAGCAGTTCTTCACCCACCTCCTCGTTACGGGCATGATCAAGGAAATGGCACCGACGATGGCGAAGGATGAACAGATTGCTTATGGCGTGAACATGCTGACGCAAGGGTTCGCCGAAGTGTACCATGCGACGAAAGATCCGAAGTACGCGAAATATGCTGGCTTAACCGCCTCGTGGTTCACCGGGAATAATGATGCCGGCGCTGTTATGTATGATCCAGCGACCGGCCGTGGGTATGATGGCTTGAACGGCGTGAACGGAAAAGTGAACTGGAACTCCGGTGCGGAATCTACGATCGAAGCCTTGATGGCGATGCAGACGGTAAATGAAATACCATTGGCTGCGAAATTGCTGGATGCGAAGACGGTGGATAGACATACCGCGGTTGTTGAGGAAGCCGAGAGTTTTGAGTCTGTATTGGGTAAGCCGGAGATTGTGACACCGGAAAGCTCCTGGACGGGTGATGCTTCTTATAGTGGGAAGCTGATGAAACTTGGAAATCAAGATGAGGTAAGTAAGAAAATAGCTATCGATAAGTCTGGTGCCTATCTATTGTCCAGTGCTTTAGTAAGAGAGGCTGGTAATACCGGAGAGCTAGAAGCGAAGATTGATGGCAGAACTGTGACTGCGGCGTCAGTTAAACCTTCTCCAGACAGCGATTTCCTCACTCTCGTAAACTTTGATCGTCCTTTCTACTTAAACAAGGGTACACATGATTTACAAGTATCATTTGAAGGCCGATCAGTGCTTGCCGATAATCTGGTACTGCAGCCAGTGGTAGAATCCGCAGTGTTTAAGAGCAGTGGGCAGACTCTGAAGCTGGAAAGGAACTTGTTAACGGGCATTAATTATCTAAAATAACTGGCTGCCAACCGGGGTTTTTACCGGTTGGCTTTTTTTACGGCACTGATTAAAATACAAAAAAATCAGGCTGCATAGCACCCAAAGAATTTGGGCCCATGACAGCCTAATGATGTTGCCTTCCCTTTTTTATCCAAAACAAAAGAGCACCCGCCTGGATGCTCTTACCTCAATGATTTAATTATTATTTTCAAAAGAAATAATATATTTTAAGCCAGCATGAGCATCTTTAAAGGTTGGGATATGATTTAACTCCTGTATGTTCATTGCTAGTTCAGGATTAATGCCAACTATAACACACTCTACCCCAATCAGATTTAGACAGTCATATAGTTTGGTTAGATTATATCTAACACTATCATCAAATGTGGTTATACCTCTTAAACTGACCATTACAAACCTGACACCATTATTTACACATTCTTCCAGAACTGTGGTTATAATATGTTCTCCGCGATCTATTTCCAGGCTTCCTATGAGCGTTAGAGCGATCGTTCTATCCCAAATATTTAGGATCGGCACAGAAAGATCTTTAATTAATCTTTCTTTTCTCTTGTCCTCTTCAACCTTTGAGGTAACGTCCATCAACATAACCATAAAACCTTGTTCTTTTCGAATGGGGGTAATTACGATATCTGCAATCACTTTGTCTTTAATATTAATCCTTGCCCTATGTCCTCCCTCGAGCCGTCCCATTACTCTGCGTTGATGATCAGGCTTGTTGTGAAAATAGTCCATATTCAAACCTATAAAATCATCTGAACTGGAAAGACCATAATACGGAGCAATCGTTCCTAAAATCTCCTTCGCCTTTATATTCATCCATATAATTTTATACTCTTTATCTGCAAGAATGATGACTTCACCAATACTGTTCAAAACATCGGTACTAGATAGATCAAATGGTACTTGATGCATGCAAGCATCTCCTTAAACTGGAATAGGTTTATTATAAAACAAAACACTGTTTTTTTACACCAAGACAGCGTGGCTCAGGAAACAAGAAGTTCGAGGAGCAGCAGATTCCGAGGAACGGAGTTTGGCATGAATCAAATGAGGATCTGAGGATATCAAGGCAACAAAGAAATTCGCAGTTTTATGGAAGGCGCAAGAGAAAACGGAGCGTCTTCATGCTCCGTCATTTAACAAAGTATATTTTAGGTGCATTTCTTGAAAAGCCAACTTCCTATGTTGACTCATTTTCCCTATCATTCCACAGGCTCATATTTTTAATTATGTAAATGCACTCAATAAAATTCTACTCTTCTCCCAATATTGCCACCGGACGAAAAACCTCGTAATGGATATGTTCCTTGGGAACTTCCCATTCATTCAAGGCTTTAATAATCGCTTCCATAAACGGAACGGAACCGCAGAGATAAAAATTAGCTTCTTTCTTAGCGAGTATGGATTGCAGGGAGTCCAAATCAATATATCCTTCTTTATCATAATTTTTGGCTTTTTTATCCTCTTCAGTGGGTGAATCATAACAAATAAATGATTTTACATTTTCATAATCGTTTTCCAATTGCTTCACATGTTCTTTAAATGCATGTGTTTTGCTGTTCCTTGTTGCATGAATGAACGTAACTTGGTTTGGTGCTTTTTCTTCGACGATTGTATTTAACATACTTAATAAAGGAGTAATTCCAATTCCTCCACTAATCAGCACAATTGGTAAATGATCATTGTTGAGAACAAAATCACCAGCAGGGGCAGAAAATTGAAGTGCATCACTAGATTGAATGTGATGATGCAGATAGTTTGAAACAATTCCATCTGGAGAATCTCCATGCTCATCTTCACGCTTAACGCTGATGCGGTAGTAATCTTTACCAGGTGCTTCAGATAAGCTGTAATGGCGAATATGCGTGTATTTCTCGCCAGGAATTTCTGCCTTAATCGTAAGATATTGACCAGCTTTATACGAAGCAATTGCCTTCCCGTCTTTAGGCTTTAAATAAAATGAAGTGACCTCTTCGCTTTCCTTTACTTTCTTATCTACGTAAAAAGCCCGATATCCTTCCCAGCCTCCTGGCTGTTGTTCGGTTTTTTCGTAAAGTTTTTTCTCAAGATTAATAAAAGCGTCAGAAATATATCCATATGCTTTACCCCACGCTTCGATAATTTCATCTGTTGCAGTATCACCAAGAACATCTTTTACTGCTTGAAGCAATGTTTCACCTACAACAGGATATTGTTCAGGTTTTATTCCAATGGCCCGATGTTTTTGTGAAATCCTTTCAATAACTGGTTTAAGAGTATCCAGATTTGTAATGTATTCTCCAGCTGCATAAACGGCATATCCTAGTGCTTCCTGCTGGAGACCTCTTTTTTGATTGGTTTGATTGAAGATGTTAAGTAAGTCAGGAGCTTTTTCAAATAATAGTTCGTAAAATCTTTTTCCTATTTCTTTACTGTGCTCTTTTAAAACAGGGGCGGTTGATTGTACGATATTAATGGTTTTTTCATCAAGCATGTAAGGTATCCTCCATGTTAAACTATTTACCGGATTTTACTAATATGCCCCAATAATTTACCAATAGACAACTTCTTTCCTGTCTTCTCTTTGGTTTTACCTTTATAACAAATTTCGTAGTGCTCTCAAAAATAGGATTTAGCAGCACCCGGATTGTCATAAAGCCATACATAAGACTTCCTTTTATGCCGGGTTTAAATTCTAGAAAAAATTTTAGCAGTAGTAAAACATAGGTTTAATTTTGCGTTGTGTTTTGGTGGAATTTGAATCGTAAAACATATCAAACATCCTTCCGATCTGCTCATTCTTTTTGCTAATATCATGCAAAAATTGTGGAATTTCCCCGGAAATAGAAATGGTGCCAGGCACCTCCATTACACACTTGTGTAATTGGAGTGCCTGGCACCGTTTTTTGTTATTTCGTAATAAGATCTAAATCGACTGGAACGAACTTCTCTACCTTTTCGTCTTTGTTCACTTTGACCGCTGTTTGAACCGCCTCGGAACCGATCATGTCTGGCTTCTGTGCAACAGTGGCCGCCATCTTGCCTTCTTTGATTGCTTTTTGCGCATCGTCCGTTGCATCAAACCCGACAACAACGACGTCTTTCAAACCGGCTGCTTCCAATGCCTGAAGTGCTCCAAGCGCCATCTCATCGTTATGAGCAAACACCGCATCTACTTTTTTGTTGCCTTGCAGGATGTTTTCCATTACGTTCAATCCTTTAGCACGGTCAAAGCTTGCTGTTTGTTTTGCTACAACTTTAATGCCCTTTTCTTTATCGACTGCTTTATGGAAGCCTTCTCCACGCTCGCGCGCTGCAGAAGATCCAGAGATTCCTTCAAGCTCTACTACATTACCTTTTCCTTTAAGCTGCTTCGCGATATAATCGCCGGCCATTTGACCGCCTTTAACGTTATCTGATGCAATGTGAGAAACGACTTTTCCGCCTTCTGCACTGCGGTCAACCGTGATGACCGGAATGTTGGCGCTGTTCGCTGATTCAATCGCTGAAGAGATCGCTGCTGAATCTGTTGGGTTCACTAGAAGTACATCCACGCCTTGCTGGATCAAGTCTTCGATGTCATTGACCTGCTTGGCTGAATCATCCTGTGCATCTACTGTTTTCAGCTGTACCCCAGCTTTCTTTGCTTCTTTTTCAGCCCCTTCTTTTAACGTAACAAAGAATGGGTTGTTTAATGTTGAAACGGAAAGACCAATCTTTAGATCGCCCTTGCCCTTTTTCTTGTTGTCGTCTGTTCCCGGCGCTTTTGTGGAACAGGCCGTAAGCATCAAAGCCCCAATGACGAGAATAATTAAACCCTTAAACATATTTTTCATCGTAAATCCTCCCTTTTTTTGTTTGCAGTTTGTTTGGTGCCAGGCACCGGCGTTACACAAGTGTGTAATTGCGGTGCCTGGCACCGAACCTCCTCGAAAATAATCTAAGCCGCCTTCTTCCGATCGATCAGCACTGCGAGCAGAATTACTCCGCCTTTAACCACCTGCTGGTAAAAGGATGAAACGTTTAGTAGGTTCAATCCATTGTTCAGTACACCAATGATTAGGGCACCGACTAATGTACCGAAAATCCATCCCTTACCACCGGAAAGGCTTGTCCCGCCCAGTACAACAGCTGCGATGGCATCGAGTTCATACGCGGTACCTGCCGTTGGCTGTGCAGAATTCAGACGCGACGTTAAAATGATGCCGGCAAATGCGGACAGCAAACCGGTCAGCGAGTAGATCATGACTTTGATTCGGCCGACTTTAATACCTGAAAGCAGTGATGCCTCTTCGTTTCCGCCAATCGCATACGTTCTTCTTCCAAAGGTTGTCTTTTTCAGGATGAACCAGAGGACCGCGAACGCGAGCAGCATCCAGATGACCGGGAAAGGAATTCCAAGAAAATACCCGCGTCCCATCAAGACAAAGCTCATATCATCCGAGAGGCCGGTGATTGGTTTTCCCTCGGTATAAACGAGCGTCAAACCTCGGAAAATGGTCATCGTCGCAAGTGTCGCGATGAACGGTGCCACTTTCCCTTTGCTGATAATGATTCCGTTGATGGCTCCCATTACAGTACCCGCAGCCAGACCTGCCAGCATAGCGAGAACTGGGTCTGTTCCGCCAGCCATCAGTCCGGCTGTGATCGCTCCGGACAGTGCCAGCATCGAACCCACAGAAAGGTCGATGCCTCCCGTTAAGATGACGAACGTCAGTCCAAACGCAATGAGCGCGTTAATGGAGACCTGCCGAAGCACGTTGAGAATATTCGTTAACGTGAAGAACTCCGGACTTAAGATGGATAGAACAATCAAGATAATGACGAGTCCAATGAGCGGACCGAGCTTCTGAAATATACTAATCTTTCGTGTTGAGGCTGACATGTTACATCCCTCCTGTTGCAGCATGCATGATTTTTTCCTGATCCGCTTCTTCGCGGTTGAGAATCCTGCTGATTTTTCCTTCATGAATGACAAGGATCCGGTCACTCATTCCTAAAATTTCCGGCAGCTCGGAGGATACCATAATGATGGACACTCCCTGCTCCGTCAGTTCATTCATAATCTGATAGATTTCTTTTTTCGCACCAACGTCCACGCCACGGGTCGGCTCGTCCAATATCAACACTTTCGGCTGATTGTTCACCCATTTTCCGATAACGATCTTTTGCTGATTTCCACCGCTCAGCGATTTGACGATTTGTTCCCCGCCGGACGTTTTCACGTGGAGTTTTTTAATGAGCCGCTCCGTTTCTTTCTGTTCAGCACTTGCGGAGATCACACCGCCGTTTGACACCGCTTTCAAATTGGTTAGGGTGAAATTTTCACGAACGGTCATCCCTACAACAAGCCCTTTATCTTTGCGGTCCTCTGTGACAAAGGCCAATCCGGCCGCAATCGCATCTGATGGCTTCGAGATGTTCATCGGTTTGCCGTCGAGATAAACGCTGCCGCCATCCTTTTTCTTATAGCCGAAGATGGCTTCCATGATCTCGGTCCGACCCGCGCCCATCAGGCCTGCTACACCCAAAATTTCTCCCTGCTTGACGTCAAAGTGAATGTCTTCGAAGTGTTCTTTTCTCGAAAGGCCTTCCACTCTCAGCCGTTCCGGGCCGATCTTCGCCTTCCGATCAGGAAACCGCTCGCCAAGCTGACGGCCAACCATCATTGAAACAATTTCATCAAAATTCGTTTCTTTAACGATTTTCGTACCGATAAAATCACCGTCACGAAGAACTGAGATCCGGTCACACATCTGGAAGATTTCCTCCATCCGGTGGGAGATGTAGACGATGCCGACACCTTGCTTTTTCAGCTTTTCAATCACGGTAAAAAGCGCTTCGATTTCACGGTCGGTAAGTGCGGCTGTCGGCTCGTCCATGATGATGCAGTCCGAATTTGTTTCAAGCACTTTGGCGATCTCGATCATCTGCTGCTGTCCGACCGAAAGCTCGCCAGCAACCGCATCAGGATTGATTTCCACCCCAAGCTGCTGGAGTGCTTTTTTCGTTCGTTTTCGCATATCGGACGTCCGCAAAATGCCAGTCTTGCCATACGTCAGCTCTTTTCCCAGGAAAAGATTTTCCGTCACAGTCAGATAGGGAATGATATTCAGCTCCTGATGCACGACGCCGATCCCCATCTCCTCTGCCTCTTTCGGATTGGAGAAGTGCACGTCCTTCCCTTTTACCGTGATTGTCCCTTTGTCTCGTTCATAGATGCCGGCCATGATTTTCATCAGTGTTGATTTGCCTGCGCCGTTTTCTCCCATGAGAGCATGAACTTCGCCAGTCTGCACGTCAAAGCTCACATTTTTTAGCACATGAACATCTGAAAATGATTTATAGATACCTGTTAAATGAACAAGTGTCTTATCACTCATTAGAAAATCACCCCCGCATGTAAAATGATGTTGGCATAAGGCGTTGTTTCACCCGTACGGATGACCGCTTTCGCATTCTTCGTTAATTCCTTGAACGTTTCATGAGAGACCCTATTTTGCGCGGTGCCTGGCACCGCTACGAGGACCTTGCTGAGATACGCTTCGTTCTCTTCCAATTCCTCAGCAAGCGTTACTTCCTCCACCTGCATGTCATCCGCGACCGCCTGCAGCGTTTCCAAAAAGCCTGGTGTCCCCATCGTCAGGGCGAGGTCGATGCGTTTAACATCGTCCGGAATCGGTAAGCCGCAGTCTGCGATGACAATCGTATCTGTGTGGCCCATTCGTGCGAGAACCGAAGCAATCTCGCTGTTCAATATCCCTTGTTTTTTCATCTGCACCACCTCTTTCTCTTGCTGTCTTTTGATTAGAAAAAATCCCGGCTCAGCCGTTAACTGCGATGAACTGCTCTACCTCTGATTTGGTTGGCATGCCGGTCTGTGCACCGAGCTTTGTTGTCGAAAGGGCAGCAACCGCATTGCCAAATTTACAGGCCGCTTTCAATGACAATCCTTTGCTTAACCCAACTGCTAATCCGCCGTTGAAGGAATCACCAGCACCTGTCGTATCTTTAACATCCACCTTGTAAGAACGGACGTTGATTTCCTCGCCGTCTTTATAAAAAGTAAGACCTTTTGAGCCCTTCGTTACGATCACCTTATCTTTGATGAGCTGATCATCGCGGCCTTGAAGCAGCAATTCAAGCTCGTGTTCATTCGGTGTAATGTAATCGCTCTGTTTTAGTAGTTCTTCCGGCAACTCCTGAATAGGAGCCGGATTTAGGATTACCTTTACTCCATTTTCCTTGGCGATGCTCACTGCTTTCTGAACGCTTTGAAGCGGTATTTCAAGCTGAACAAGGAGAAAATCACTGCTGGCTATTGTCTCCCGCTTCATCTCGACAAATTCAGGTGTCACTTGATGATTGGCGGCCGGCACGACGATAATGCTGTTATCACCTTCTGATACAAGGATGGTGGCTGTTCCCGTGGATCCGGAGACCTGCTCTACATCTGTTACGTCTACGCCTTGTTTGTTAAGATGGTTCACAAGCTCCGAGCCGAAAACATCGTCACCTACACAGCCCACCATGCGGACATCAGCTCCAAGTCTTGCGGCAGCCACCGCCTGGTTTGCCCCTTTTCCGCCGGGAATCGTTTTAAACTCCTGGCCGAGAAGCGTCTCCCCATTTTCGGAACCTTGTTCGAAATCGTCACCAGATCCATGTTGATGCTTCCCACTACCGTAATCTTAGCTGCCATTGCGAGCCCACCTTTTTGTTTGTTCTGTGTTTATTTGCTCGGTGCCAGGCACCGTCGTTACACAAGTGTGTAATTGCGGTGCCTGGCACCATCCTAGACGTTCCTCGTTGATTCTCGTTCGATCAGTTCAACATCCAATTCATAGAAGGTATTTTCCACTGGCTTTTTCTCAATGAGCTTCACAAGAAGATCAGCAACGATTGTTCCCATGTCGTAAATCGGCTGTCCAACAGTGGTCAGCTCTGGCGTTGTTGCTTCTGATAATGCAATACCGTCAAAACCAATAATGGCCAGTTCCTCGGGGACCTTCTTTCCGAACTGATGGGCTGCTTTGATCGCACCGATGGCCATCACATCGTTGCCTGCAAAGATTCCGTCGATCTCAGGGTGGCGGTTCAGCAGCTGAAGTGTCGCCTTGATCGCTGTCTTCATCTCATAGTTGCCGTCTTCAATATAGCTGGCGTCAAACCACGGTTCACTTCCCACTTCTTCGAGATAACCGGCACGCCGCTCCATCGCATTATCAATATGCTCTGGTCCGCTCAGATGGGCGATTCGTTTACAGCCCATTTCTTTCAAAAAGCTAGCCGCTTTTTGTGCACCGCTTTTGTTTTTAACAACAACCGTAGGAATGTCTGCGTTGATTTTACGGTCGATGCTAACAACCGGAATGTTCAGCTGTTTCACTTTTTCAGCAGTCAGCGTATTGGAAGCGACAATAAGGCCGTCAACATACTTTTGAAGCAGAATCTCAAGATAGTCTTCTTCTTTTTCTGCGTTTTCATCGGTATTGCAGAAGACAACGTTATAGCCCAGCTTATGGGCCGTGTCTTCCACTGCCCTAGCAAGCTCCGGGAAAAATGGGTTAACTATATCCGGCACCATTAACCCGATGGTTTTCGATGTTTTTTTGTAAAGGCTTCGGGCTACCGCGTTTGGCTTGTAATTCAGCTGCTGGATCGCTGCATCAACCTTTTTCTTCGTATTTTCATTCACGTACCCATTGCTGTTCATCACCCTGGACACCGTCGCAACTGAAACACCTGCCTGTTTCGCGACGTCTTTAATGGTTGCCATAATCAAACACTCCGATAAAATGCTATTTTTAGTTAAGTTTTGAATGTGTACTCATATGTGTAACCGGTTACATACTGTTGTAATAAAAAATCGGTCAATCTTGTGTAACCGGTTACACACAGTATAATTCCTCCTCTTTAAGATGTCAAAGGGGAATTTTTTTAGGTGCCAGGCACCGTCGTTACATAAGTATGTAAAGGCGGTGCCTGGCACCACATCAACGACACCATACCTAGCTTTTAACATCAAACTTTCACTGCCAAACTTTATCCCTATTGACAAGACCTCATCATCATAATAAAATAACTGACAGAATAGATAGAATTATCTGTTTATTTTTTTGTTCCTATTCCAAAACTTAGTTTTATATTATAAAACAAATGAATTATTTACCTCTTTGTTTATACATAAATGCCAGATTTAACGCTCTATTTTTCATATTTTGAAAGCGCTGCCATTTTGGCGTTTTATAAAAAACAAGGAGGAATTGGGTATGGAAGCAAGACTTGAGACAAAGCAAGCTAAGCCGGTTAATTTCGCACGGAAGTTTCGCTGGACGGTTGTTGTTTGGTTGTTGATCGGGGGATCATCAACTATCTTGACCGGGCGAATCTTTCCATAGCAGCTCCAGAAATGATGAAAGAACTCGGGCTTACTGCCACAGACATCGGATTGCTGGGAACCGTTTTTTCTTGGAGTTATGCGCTGATGCAGCTCCCTTCCGGCTGGCTGATCGACCGTTTCGGAACGAAAAAGGTCTATACGATCGCATTGATTTGGTGGAGCGGCGCTACCATGCTGACTGGGGCAGTACATAAAATGTCTACCTTTATCATGTCCCGGGTTTTGCTTGGTGTGGGTGAAGCTCCATGTTTTCCAACCATGGCCAAGATTACTTCTTATTGGTTTCCGAAAAAGGAAAGAGGGCTTGCGACAGGGATATGGGACTCATCCTCCAAGTGGGGACCCGCTATAGCACCGCCATTGCTCGTTTTTCTCATGGTAACTTTTGGCTGGAGAGCCCTCTTTTATATCACGGGTGCCATCGGCATTGTATTTGCCATCGGATTTTTCATCTTTTATAAAAATCCGGACAAAAGCCGCAAGCTTTCCGAGATGGAGCTGGAATATATACAATCGGAAGGCGCTGGTTCGGAACATAGCATTCAAACATCCAAAATTAAATGGGGAGAATTATTTAAGTATCGAAGTGTATGGGGGATGATTCTTGGCTTTTTCTGTACCATTTGGATCTGGAATATCTTCCTTGTCTTTCTTCCTCTCTTTTTAACAAACGTCCATCATGTCTCATTGAAAGAACTGGGGATCTATGCCGGGATTCCATGGCTTGGCGGGATCTTCGGAAATATTTTCGGAGGATACCTTACGAAAAAGCTCGTGGATAAGGAAATCACTACACCTATCAAAGCAAAGCGTGCGCTTATTAGTATCAGTGCCATCTCTGCTGCCATAGTGGTCTGTGCCGTTCCGTTCGTGACTGGACTTGCCATGACGCTCACACTGTTGACGCTTGCTCTTTGTTTTATTTCAGCAATGACGGGAAGTGCATGGGCGCTCGCGGGTGATATCGCACCGCCTTCCATGGTTGCATCAGTCGGAGCCATCCAGAATTTTGGCGGCTATTTTGGAGGAGCCTTTTCTCCTGTTGTAGCCGGAATAATCGTGGATACTACAGGTTCCTACTCCCTTGCTTTTATCTCCGGCGGTCTGATCGCAGGCTGTGCGGCATTATGTTATTGGTTTATCGTAAAAAATCCTATTCAAGAATAAGGATAAGGAGGAGCGCTATTGAAACCGAAAGTTTTTCTCGCAAGGCCTATCCCTGCTGAGGCAGAAGCGTATATTTCAGAGCATTGCACATACGAAAAATGGCAAGGTTCTGCACCGATAACGAGAAGTGAACTGCTAGAAAGATTGGAGGATGCAGAAGGGCTGCTCATTACCGGGGAAACAATTAATGACGAACTGCTGGATCATGCCCCAAAGCTAAAAGTCGTCAGTAATATTTCCGTTGGTTATAACAATTTTGACCTTGAGTCCATGAAAAAAAGGAACATTATGGGTACGAATACCCCTGATGTTCTCAATGAAACGGTGGCTGATCTGGCTCTGGCCTTAATACTTTCCGCAGCACGGCGCATCCCCGAGCTGGACAAGCTGGTGAAGGACGGCAAGTGGGAGGAGCAAGACGATGAACCGCTCTTCGGTGTCGATGTTCACGGAAAAACATTGGGTATCATCGGCATGGGCAGAATCGGTGAGGCTATTGGAAAGCGCGCCAAATTCGGCTTTAACATGGATATACTGTATCATAACCGGCGAAGGAAACCGAAAACAGAAGAGGTTCTCGGCGCGGAATATGTCCCGCTGGAGGAATTGTTGCAATCCTCGGACTTCGTACTGTTAATGGTTCCTTTTACTCTGGAGACGAGGCACCTTATGGGTCAAGAGCAATTTGCACTCATGAAAAAATCCGCCATCTTCATCAACACTTCACGTGGACAGACGGTCGATGAAAATGCCTTGATCCAAGCTCTGCAAAACAAAGAAATCCTGGCTGCAGGTCTCGACGTATTTGACCAGGAACCCGTCTCAACCGGCAATCCGCTGTTAAAGCTTCCTAATGTAGTGACTCTGCCTCATATCGGTTCAGCGACTCACCAGACAAGGTTCGATATGGCCATGCTCGCTGCCAAAAATCTGGTCGCTGCAGTTACAGGAAACGAGCCCCAAAATATTGTCCAAGAATTAAAAAGCGGAATCAAGCTGTAAACGGTAAATGGTGCCAGGCACCTCAATTACACACTTGTGTAATTTGGGGTGCCTGGCACCAATTTTTTAAAAAGCATACTTCTTGCTTACTATAAAATAAACCCATTGATGGATAATACTTTCCTATTTGTTTGTTACTGTAAAATGGTAGCGCAAAAAATATCGAGAGGTGATGTGTTTTGATGAAGATGATAAAAAAAATGCTGATTCTGATTGTTATGGGATTCACGCTAGTGGCAACACCAAGTTTATCGTACGCACAAACGCTGAGTAAAGGAAGTACAGGCAATGAGGTTAAGACCCTGCAGAGCCGCATGAAGAATGCAGGCTACTTTCATGGTCCTGTTACCGGCTATTATGGACCTCTCACAAAGTATGCTGTCGCTAATTTTCAGCTGGCCACTGGCATTGTTCCTGACGGAGTTGCCGGCCCTCGCACATTCGGTAAGTTAAACGATGTCGAAATTATGGCAAGGGTAGTCAACGGAGAAGCGCGCGGGGAATCCTACCTCGGGAAAGTTGCCGTAGCTGCGGTCATACTAAACCGCCTTGAAGATTCACGTTTTCCAAAAGATACGTTTAATGTCGTCTACCAGACCAACGCTTTCACTGCCGTCCATGATGGACAGTATAATATCTCTCCTAACGCTTCCGCCTATCGTGCTGCCATTGATGCCATGAAAGGCTGGGACCCTACACACGGTTCTATTTTCTATTACAATCCTCACCTTGCATCGAACAACTGGATCTTTTCACGCCCAAGCGTTACCCGAATCGGCAATCATATATTTGCTAAATAATATTATTTTGGTGCCAGGCACCCGCTTTTGACATATGTCAAAGAGCGGTGCCTGGCACCAATTTTGTAGTAACCCCCGCTTTTCGTATTGTCGAAATAAAATTTTTTATTACAAAGTAATTCGACACAATTTTCTGATATTTTTTGATAAATTATTAACTGAAGTCTAATATTGATGAAAAGGGGATAGAAATTTGAAGAAAAAGCTTGCTGTACTTTCAATGTGCTCAGCCCTGTCATTCTCACTGTTTTCGGGACTTGTTTCCCAGCCTGCCAGCGCTGAGGAATCAGCTTCACAGGTGCATTATCTTCTAACGTATAAAGGCAACAACGTCCCTTCCAACCTTTCTGCAAAAATTGAACAAGCCGGCGGTTCTGTGGAACGTGTCGTTGAGGAAATTGGTGTTGTAGAAGCCAAATCATCCTCCCCTGATTTTCTTGCCAAAGTGAAGGCAGATTCAAATGTACAAGCCGCGGACAAAGAATTGGAAGTTTATTTGGAAGACGATCCAAATCCAGCTGACGGACAACCCATTACATCCATTCCGCAGCCCGACTGGAACGATCCGAACCAAAACTACCATGATCTCCAGTGGGATATAAAGAAGATCACGAACGATTTTAAATCCTATGACATCAACAAAGGAAACCATAATACCGTCGTCGGGATCATTGACACTGGTATGGACTTTAATCATCCTGATTTAAAAGCAAATGCCGATCTTGCCGGCAGTAAAACCTTTGTGCCTGGCACGAAAGATGCCTGGGACCAGAACGGCCATGGAACTCACGTAGCCGGTTCCATTGCTGGTAACGGTAAAGTTTACGGCGTTGGCCCGAACTTAACCGTACGCTCGTACCGGGTTTTCGGTGCTACAGGCGGTGCACAGCAATCATGGATTACCGATGCAATCGTGTCTGCAGCGAACGATGGAGTTGAGGTCATCAACATGAGCCTTGGCGGATGGCGCTGGATGGCAAACAATCTTGGCGACAAAGGCGATTCCGCTTCCATGGTGGCTTATCACCGTGCCATGCAGTACGCTACGCAAAAAGGTGTGACGGTTGTCGTTTCTGCCGGCAATGACTCCCGCAACTTGAACGACATCCATGACATGCAGGCTTACTGGAAGGAAACGTACGGATTGGATATTAAAGGGCCATCCCGTGTAGCACCTGCACAGGTTCCTGGAGTCGTCACGGTATCCTCTTCCAACGAGTGGTCTACCGACAAAATTGCGTTCTATTCCAACTACGGAAGTGTGATTGATGTAGCAGCTCCTGGCGGCGACAATGGCCCAACATACGATGCCCTATATCGCCAAAATCCAAAAGGAAATTATCTTGATAAGCGTGACTTTATGTACCGCGCGTTCTCAACCTGGCCAACCTATCTGACACCCTATGTAACAGGAAACTTAAAAGGTTATGCCCTTCTTCACGGTACTTCCATGGCTGCACCGAAAGTAGCCGGTATCGCAGCGGTCATCAAATCACAGCATCCTGAATATTCGCCAGCACAAGTTCAGGCCAAGCTGCGCCAGACAGCTGTCGATCT
The DNA here is from genome assembly GCF_023149135.1 of Fictibacillus marinisediminis. Lineage (NCBI taxonomy): Bacteria > Bacillati > Bacillota > Bacilli > Caryophanales > Fictibacillaceae > Fictibacillus > Fictibacillus marinisediminis. Next base: position 4,002,029 of record NZ_JAIWJX010000002.1, read on the forward strand.
CGGAAAAGTGGGACAAGATCCGCTATTCGGGTCTGGAGAAGCCAACATCTATAATGCATTAACGAAATAAAAAATTGGTGCCAGGCACCCGCTTTTGACATATGTCAAAGAGCGGTGCCTGGCACCAAATTTATGGCACCAAATTTACTCTTACTTATTTTACTTTCACATCCACCAGATCAGACATCTTCACTCGATGGACCTCATGGTGGAAATCTACGACGCGCAGCTGTTTTTTATAGGAATCTACATAATGGACCTTCCCGATCAATAAATGGAAGTCCCCTTTTTCAAAAATGGTCATACACAGATCCAAATCCTCAGCCATCGCTTCACAGATCGTCTCCTCCATCAGCTCGTATTGCTGTTCATCCAGTTCTGGTTTTGTCTTCTTTTTATGATCCCAGTCAAACTCCCTTAAACCCTTCACATGCTCAGGCATAAACATCCCTTGCCATTTCATCTTTCCGCGATCCCGAAGCATATTCATCACCTTCCTCACCCTATTATATGCGAATGTATGTTCGGTTTATACTGAAAATAAATGACAAGTAATGCATGTCATTTGCGGAAACTTGTAAATTGAAGGCAACCAGCCTAATGAAGTGCCCAACCTTAGACTCCAACCAATCCTGAGGAATGTGTAAATTTTAAAATATTTTTAAACAAACCTGTCATTTTCTGTTATATTAAAAAAGATATTGAAATTGGATAAATACGATCATTAATGGCTTTTTATTATAATGAAGAGGTTGATGAAATGGACAGACGTTCAGCTAAAAAGCAGCGCAAGAAGAAACGCAGTGGACTAAAGACTACCCTCATTATTCTAGGCGTGTTATTGCTCATTGGAGCAGGCGGTTTCTACTATGTTTATGGCTCCGTTAAGAATACGGCCAACAAAATGCACGACAACTCAACATGGGACGGTTCCTCTAAACGAAAGAAAGAGCTTACTCCTTCAAAAGGCGACCCGCTTTCTATCTTGATTTTGGGTGTCGATGAGCGGCAAGGTGACCGCGGCCGATCCGATACGCTAATTCTTGTCACCGTTAACCCGAATACAAACAAAATGGTAATGACCAGCATCCCGCGTGATACGCGCACAGAAATCGTTGGAAAAGGCAAGGAAGATAAAATTAACCATGCGTACGCATTCGGTGGTACGAAAATGGCGATCAAAACAGTAGAAAACTTCCTCGACGTACCAGTCGATTACTTCTTGAAAGTAAACATGGAAAGCTTCAAAGGAATCGTTGATGCCTTAGGAGGCGTCACTGTAGATAACGAACGTCTGGCGTTTAATTACGATGGCTACTCGTTCCCTAAAGGCGAACTGAAGCTGTCCGGAAAAGAAGCACTTGCTTATACCCGTATGAGAAAACAGGATCCACAGGGTGACTTTGGCCGTAACGAACGCCAGCGCCAGGTGATCAGCGCAATCATAAACGAAGGAGCACAAATTTCTTCGGTTACAAAAATGGGCGACATTCTGGACGTAGTCGGCACTAACGTAAAAACAAACATGACGTTTGACGAAATGAAAGACATTCAATCGAAGTATAAAGGCGCTCGCAAAAATGTAGAAAACATAGAGATCAAAGGCCAAGGCCAGCGAATCGGCGGCATCTACTACCTCGTTGTGCCGGAAGACGAGAAAACCAAGATTCAAACCACGTTAAAAGAACAGCTTGAACTTTAAGACGATAGCAGTGATCCTTGCAGGAGGGTCGCTGCTTTTTTTATGCTAAACTATTGATATAGAATTATTTTACAGAAGCTGAACGCAAAGACAATCAAGTGGTTTTGGCAACGTACTGGCGAAACGAAAAAACGACTCGCTTTTCCATGCCTGTTGAGCTTTTTGAGAAACTGTATCGTGATCTAGGTATTTCGGAATAGGTCCTAAAGAACTTCCTGTCAAAAGAAGGATTTACATGTAAATTTATGGAATGTATTGTAGTAATGAGGTACTAGATGTGCCTCCTTATTTATTCTTCTTTTGATCGGAGGCCATTTGAAAACGGATGAAACGTATTTTCATAACTTTATTCACGTCCCTTCTCGGCATTTTGCTGATGGGCGCCATCCCGTTTGCTTTTAATGGGACATCGTTTAAGATCTCGTCATACAGCGAGGGGTTGAAGATGCTGCTCAGCAGCCTGACCCATCCCTTTAATATCATGTATCCAGCTGAAGCCACATCACGAACCCTCTTCCCAGATATTTTAGAACCCTACATTTACTCGATGATTGTCCTTTTTTCAGCACTTTTTCTTGCCATTATTGTGGCGCTCACCCTCAGCATCCTGATCTCACTGCTTCCAAAGCCACTGTATAAAGCGTCTAATGCTGTTTTGTTTGTATTTGAATCTTTGCCCGATGTTCTGATTGCAGTCCTTGTACAGTTCTTGATCATCTGGTTTTATAAAAAAACGAATATCTTGCTGTTTAATATTGCTTCCTGGGGCAATGAACAGCCTTATACCCTGCCTATTCTCTGTCTGAGCGTATTGCCGATCATCCTCTCTTTGCGGATCTTGCTGTTTCATATGGAGGAGGAATGGGAGGAGCCTTATATTGAAAACGCAAAGTCAAAAGGTCTGACAAGGCTATACATACTGCTGCATCACGTCCTTCCCAACACATTGGTTCACTTTTTTCATCAGTCCAAGATGATTTTATGGTTTATGCTCTCCAATCTGCTTGTCATTGAGATATTATTTAACATCTACGGCATAACGAATTTTGTTTACCGGCACGGAAATCCTGCGGTCTTTACGATTGCTTCGATGCTAGTGTTTATCCCGATGTATGCCTTTTTTGTCCTTGGCTCCATGTGGACGAATAAATGGGCCATTCAAAACGAAATGGCCGCCACCGCCGCAGCACAATCTTCTTTTAGCTTCCAGCCCTACTGGCTGATCATCAAGCGCTTTTTGCTGCGAATGGTGCGACCGCTTCGGTATGTTGGAGCTCAGCCACTGTTTGTTGCCGGTTTTTGTATCATTGGATCCATGCTCGTCCTGAGTATGATTCACAATTATGCGTTTGATAACGAAATTCCGAAAACACAAGTGCTGTATGCTAAGGACGGAATTACAGCCCTTGGAAGATCACCTTTTGAGCCTTCTTCCCGGTTTTGGTTCGGTACCGATCAATTCGGCAGCGAACTTCTGTATAAAATCGTGTCAGGCGCGAAGTACACGCTCGGGCTTGCCTTTTTCATCAGTCTGACCCGGCTCTTGTTCTCGTTTGCTGGCGGCTATCTGTTTTTTGCGATGAATCCCAGGTTTAAAGAGTGGCTGAAAGGTATAGTCGATTCCACCCACTATGTACCTGTTGCCCTGCTCTGCTACTTCATTTTGTTTCCGGTCGTTCTCTCTGAAGGACTGACATTTTGGCAAAAAGGCATGTTTCATATCATAATTCTCACTCTGGTGGCAGTGCCTGCTATTTCAGTCATGATCGGCTCTGAGATGGAGCTGATCTCCAATAAAGAATTTGTTTCAAGTGCGCGGGTTTTGGGCGGGGGCCGTTTTCATGTTTTTTACAAGCATCTCCTCCCGCATATGCTGCCTAAGCTCTCTTTCATCTACATCCAGCAGATCATGTACGTCTTGATCTTGTTCGCACATCTTGGGCTTCTGCAAATGTTCTTCGGGGGAACGGTTCTGGAAGAATATACGATGCAGGGCGGCGACTTTATCCCGATTTCCATGTCCAATGAATGGTCGGGACTGATCGGCTCCTATTACAGACAGATGCTGCTGCGTCCGTATCTTATCATTATCCCTGTCGTGTTTTTTGCCGTTGCCATTATTGGGGTTAACCTCATGCTGGAAGGGCTGAAAAAAGCAATCGAAGATCTTCAGTGGGGACGAAAGAAATTTTCCCATCCCGCTTCTATCATGATTGTAGCTGTTACTGTCGTCTTTTGTTACTTTGCCGTCCACAAGTTTTCTGATGATTTTACGGAAAAAAAAGCAATCGCTGCCGCACAGAAAAAGTCGGTCGTGAAGATTCCGATTGTGGAATTGGACAAAGAAACTCTGGACAGGTTTGAAGACGGGGAAATGAATGGTGTAAAGGATTTATATTTTGTTGGTTCATTCTTGGATCGCGACACGCTAAAATGGGGATATGGCAAACCTGTAAAAACAAAAGAATATGAGAAGCGAACGGACTACTATTATAAAGAAGACGGTTACCAGATTATCCTTTCTTCCGGCTTCAATCGCCGGGTTTCCAGGATTCAGGTCCAATACGACAGCACCCGTGAGGATATTCTAAAGGCTATGAAAAAGAAGCCCGATAAGGAAACAAAAAAAACACTGGATTATCTTAGAGGAGACTACCTCGTACGTTTTACCCAGTCCTCCCCTGGCCACTGGTGGATCAGTATCCAGGATCAGTACTATTTTAGATAATAACGAAAGCCGCTCCGGAAAGATCTCCGTGGCGGCTTTTTTCAGTTAAACCGTTGCTTTTCGAAGGAGTAAATAAGACAGAACTGTCAGACTGGAGAGCTTTACTGGGTCCACAGTTCTTTTGAATTAAATGGGGAGAATCCCGTCGTTTGGTGTCGAGTATAAACGGTTTGAACATAAATGAGTTGTTTTTGAACATAAATCAGATTTTTTGAACATAAATCGGTATTTTTGAACAAAAACCCTATAAAATTGAAAATAAAATAACTGGGACGAAGACTCCGCATGTAAAAAGAGCCGATTCAGTGCTCACTTTCGCCGCAAGAGTGACAACTGCGGTAAAATTTACTCAAAATCATTCAAAAAAGACCCTATTGCTCCCCAGTTGCGTAGATTTCCACGAAAAACTTAGGCAGAATGCTCTGCCTGATCTTTTTATTATCGAAAAGTCCACTTTTATTATCGAACGGTATATACACGACACCCCCATCCTCATCCACCACACATAAAAAAGCCTGCAGCCCTTTTATTCGGACTGCAAGCTTCATTTATTCAGGGAACTCACTATTCTTTTCCGCCAGCTTTTTGTGCAGCTCCTCCTCTTCCTCTGAAACATAGCCTTTATGAAGGAGGGAGTTGATTTTATGGTGCTGAAAATAGATGGTGTTGTTGCCGTCGATTTGTCCGCCAGGGTAAAAACAACCGATGTAATCAAAAAGCACTTCACCTTCTCCAGCGGATTGAAGCCTTCCGTAGATCATCACCGGCCGGTCGGTGTTTTCCAGGGTGATCACTGATCCGATGGGCAATGGGAAATTCTCTGTCATGGGTCGGCCTCCTTCTTTATGGGCTACTTTCCTCTTCTATCCTTTGTTTAATCCTAAAAACGAAAATGTTTACGATTTTTACTAAGTCGCTTTGAAAAATTCTGATTGAAAAAGGGTGGAAGGAAACGGAATAAGATAAAAGAAGCGCACAACGCTTGGTTGTGCGGAATCAGCCATTAAATCTTCCCATCATAATGGTGTTGTAGTATTTACCATCAGAAAGGATCTTGTCATTTTTTAAAACCCCTTCTATTTCAAAGCCAAGTTTTTCATAAAGATGAACAGCGTTCTCATTTGTTTCTAATACATTCAATGTGATTTTTTTAATTTCATTGGAGTCCGCCCAGGCTATCGATTCTTTTAAAAGATTTTTTCCAATACCATATCCCCAAAACTCTTTTAAAATGCATATTCCAAATTCTACTTTATGGGAGAAACGAGTTAACAGATTTCCTTCGCACCTTGAAAACCCGACGATTCGATCATCAACTGCCGCAACTAAAAATAAGCTCGTTTTATTTTCACGATCTGTTTGAATGATTTGTTCAAAGCCTGATGCATCGATGAATGCCTCGCCTTTTTCTCTGTCTAAATTTTCGGTCTCTCCATCAATCTGCACTCTTAAATCAGAGAGTTCTTTTGCATCCTCATCCATTGCAGACCTGACCATGTAATCCAACCCCTTAACATGAAAAGCTTTTTTGCTAACGATCATGAAACGTATTACCCCCCTGTACTTAATTAACTTGTTTACCAATTAATTACACTTCAACGCCCTAACAAGAATAACTAATAATGAAAAAAGCCGCAAGCACTGATGCTCGCGGCTTCTTTTACCACTTATAATTGTATATTTTCCAAGCGGCTTTGGAACTGGATTTTGAGAGATAGAGAGTTTGATGGTAGGTGTACATATCATCTTTGCCATATTGATAGACTTTCAAATACCACTTGCCGTTCTTCGAATAATACGTAACGGAGGGCTTTTTAGGCGCCTCTTTCCCGCTCCAGTCAAATCCCCAGATTCTGTACGCTGGAAAGTCTGTCGCGAGCCACTCATAGAGTTTGTTGCCTTTTTTATCTTTTTTGTAGGACGCCATGTCATATTTTATGAGTTTGTCAATGTAGGCTGACGTGTGGGTGGGTGACAGTATCTGATGAATCTGCTTTTTTGTATACGCCTTATTGCTTGCTATCTTGTTCTGCAGGCTGATGGCTTTGTCTGTGATGTTTTTTGCTTCTGTACGGGACATCGTGTGGTAGAACCTCAAGTATTTTGTGGCAACATAGCCGTTTTTCTTGTTGTATTTGATCTTGGACCATCCGCTTTTCGTTTGGGAATAGATGGTCAGCCTGGTGTTGTCTTTATGGGACCCGATCACTTTATACTGTGTTCCTGGTCCGCTTCTGACGTTCAGCTTGCCTGATGTAATATCCACATAGGCGATTTTTGCTGGTGAGGCTTGAACAATTTGGGACGGAAAAAGAGAAGTAACGAGCCCAATGGCCAGCAATAGAATCACTACGATTTTCAGAAAGCCCTTTTTCATGCCGGATTTTTCCTCCCTTAAGGTTTGGTATGGACATGCCTTATCGTTCCATGGTATGCTGGATGACTTTTTATTATGTAAAAATATAGAAACAATAACTAACTTTCTCATTCCCTAATTTTTGATATTGTAGTCCACAAAAAAACGACGAAATTTAATCAATTCGCCGCTCTACTTGTTTAGGATTTGGCTGACTCTGTTTTGCATGGATGCGATGACGGTTTTCTTGTACCTGGCCGCGAGCAGCAAAACTTTGATCTGCTGGGGCCGTGACAGCTTTTTAAAGCGAGGTTCCTTCGTTAAAAAAGATCGGACGATGGACCAGCTTTTCGGATGCATTGGAAAATCATCGATCGGCTGCCGGCCGCTGAGACGTGTGAGCCACGTTTTGAGGCTGGATGGTTCATCGACAATGCACGGAGCGTATTTGTTTTTCGTATGTTTTTTCAGATAATCCAGCCGGTCCTGTCCGCTAACCACTACATAATGGCCGTCTTTTTTACTCTTTTGGACCACGAGCACATGCATGCAGTCCCACATGATCGTACGGAGCTTCTTTAAATGCTCCGTTATTTTTATGGAAATGCCGGGTTTGATGCTGCTCAGAGGGATATATTGCACGGTAAACTTCATGTTCTGCCTCCTCCAATGGATGAGTGAGCGTGATGTTTCTTAGGCAGTATATGAAAAGACTGGGCGGATGGTACTTTGACTTTGGATGACAGAATAGAATGGTTCGCCGACTTTCTCTTTGGCCATAATGGTAAGGATTCTAGAGATGGGGTGAGGCTGTGAGGCGAAAAACAATCTGGGTGTTAAGCATACTCTTTATGATCTTCATGCTTGTCCTGTTCATCGTTTACCTCATTAAAGGTGATGCCTCCCGCTGGCAGGTCGCACTGGGAGGTGTCGCAGTAGGTGCGCTGCCGCTTTTGCTGCTGCGGTTAAAACGAAATCCTTTTAACACAGCTCTAATTATTGGCTATTATGTATTTCTTTTTTGTACAACGTATTTGGGCTCCATTGCGAGTTTTTATCTACACTTTAAATGGTGGGATTCGACGCTTCACCTGTATAAAGGAGTTTATGTCGGTTTCGCCGCCATAACGTTATATCACGTTTTATTGCCGGGACGGGTACGGCAGGAAGCCTCTCCTTGGCTGCTTTTTCTCTTCGTCTTTTCCCTTCCCGTCATTGCGACCGTGTTTTGGGAAATCTATGAGTTTGTTGGCGATCAGTTCCTCACCCACACCATGCAGCGGGGCGGGAACAAAGATACGATGCTCGACATCATCGCTGGCACTGCGGGCGGTCTGGTCGTGGCGGTTTATGCATGGGTGCGGCGGGGAAGAGATTGAATGAGCTGTTAACCGGTGCCAGGCACCGGTGTTACATACTTGTGTAATTGCGGTGCCGGGTTCCCGTTGCTTTTTACGGGAATTTGGCACCGGTTAAGGAGGTTATTGTATGTGGAGTGCAGCCATGTGGGGAGGCATATCCGGTTCTGCTGTTCTATTGGGTGCCATAGCAGCTATGTCTTTTCCCATCAAAAAGAAAATAATAGGCTTTATCATGGCGTTTGGAACGGGTGTCCTGATTGGCGCAGCCACATACGAACTGCTCGGAGAATCTGTGCACTCAGGAGGTCTGTTTCCAACTTCCATGGGGTTTGTAATCGGTGCGGTTGTATTTACCGTGCTTGACCTCATCGTTTCCCGTAAAGGGGCCCATAAACGGAAGCGGTCTGCCGGCCAGGGTGAAAGTTCAAGCAGTTCAGGCATTGCCATCTTTATCGGAACGGTGATGGACGCCATACCAGAATCCATTATTATCGGGGCCAGTCTCATTGAAAATAACAGTGTCAGCTGGCTGCTCGTCATTGCCATCTTTATCAGTAACATACCTGAAGGGCTCTCGAGTACATCCGGTATGCTTAAAAGCAATATAAGTAAACAGAAGATCCTCATCCTCTGGATTACGGTCCTGGTGATTTCTGCCTTCTGTTCGTGGGCTGGCTATATATTTCTCGAAGATGCTTCTGAAGATCTGATGGCCATCATTGCCTCCTTTGCGGCAGGAGGCATCATTACCATGGTGGGCTCAACCATGCTCCCCGAAGCTTTTGAGGAGGGCGGTTCTCTTGTCGGTTTGATTGCTTCCATCGGATTGCTGGCTTCTCTCATTTTGACGAGGATCTGATAAAAAACGAAAAAAAGGTGCCAGAAAAATGGCACCTTTTTATGTTATTTATGACTGATCGCACGCGATCCGCTGAACTTGCCGATCACCACAACAAGAATGGCGAGTGCAATTGGCAATACAAGGTGAAGATTAAAATGAACTACCTCCAAGTAATGGCCGACAGCCTTGTCCTTTAAGATCATCTCTCCGGCAGTGTAGCCTAACAGCGCCGCCCCGATGATGATGATAATTGGGAATTTCGCCATGATCTTCATAAGCAGCTGGCTTCCCCAAATGATTAAAGGAATACTGATGATCAAACCTAGAATGATGAGAACAATGTTCCCGTTCGCAGCACCTGCCACTGCCACAATGTTATCCAGACTCATGACCAAGTCGGCGATAATAATCGTTTTAATGGCTCCAGAAAGGCTGGAATTCGCCTCGATGTCCTCATCTTCTTCTCCCTTCAAAAGACTGATGGCGATCCATAAAAGCAGCAGTCCGCCAACAAAATTCAAGAAAGGAATTTTCAGTAAGTATACTGCAACAAATGTTAAAACTACCCTTAGAAATACCGCCCCGAACGTTCCGAAGAAAATCGCTTTGTTCCTGTGCCGCTCCTCCAGGTTCCGGCAGGCAAGCGCGATGACGACCGCATTATCTCCGCTCAATACAATATTAATGAGGAGGATTTCCAAGAGATTTACCAATAGATTATCCATGAAACCACCTTATCTATTACAATTAGTTTTTCTATTACCACATTATAATAGTTTACCATTTTTTATTCTATATCATAACTGTTTTGTTCATAAAAACTATTTTTGAGGCTTTGGACTGCGGTGCCTGGCACCGCACAGATGAAATTTCATCATACCTCAACATTATTAAACACAACTTAATAACACCTTGTATTACTAACGGCTAATTGATTTAACTAGTTCACCCCTCCCCTTCACACTTTGTTTATTAAAATAGCTCTACGAACTAGAGTTAAAAATGAACACACTGCAAGGCTGCAGCAAAAACGGCGGTTTACGGAGCTGCAATCTCTTCATAGGTTTTTCATTAGACTTTACAAACCCTGCACGCTTGCAGTGTCATGAGGCGTCTCTGCAGGATGCTTATGTCTATAATTTCGACATATTTCCCGGGAAAAGCACAAAGATCTTGGTTGCAGGAAATGATCCCCACTCTATTCATATCAAACTGCAAACTAGCTTTATTTCTTGCCTTTCAATCGTGCATTAGAGTTTATCTTCTCACTGGGGTTTGTCCACAGCGGCTATTTTGAAGGAATCCGCACCCAATAGTTTTTTGCAAAGGAAAAAGAGCCTTTCTGCGATCAGCAGAAAAGCTCTATTTTTATTCAGGCAAACGGGATCGGGATGTGTCTGCGTCAGTATCTTCAGGAGAATGCTGCACCTCTGCAGTCGCCACTTTCACTGGACGCTCCCTCTCCAGCCGTTTCACTGTATTTTTCAGTTGCATGATTTTAATGAATCCAAGGAGTCCGACAGCCAGTTCGCCAACGGTTGCAGAGCCTAAAATAATGAGAACAAGCGGCCATTTGACACTTATTCTACATCAGCCGTTGACGACCGCAAAAACGGCGATCAACACAGCAAACAGCAAACCAAAAAGCAAATACCCTTGTGCTTTCATACTCTTTAGTCCTTTCTGTGTCCACTGATCGGATAAACGATGGTGTTCAATAAGGCGCCAATGATGATGATCATGGCGGACAAGTAAAACCAAAGCATCAGAACGACAATTCCGCCGAGTTGGCCATAAAGCGCCGAATAGTTGTTTCCCCTGACATAAGCGGCAAATCCCATGGAAACGAGCTGCCAGCCGATCATGGAAAAAAAGGCTCCCGGAATCACTTTCGTCACGTTCAGCTTCACGTTCGGTGCAAAATAATAGAGTCCGATGAAGAATAGAAATAAGAAGAGACTGCCTAATCCCCATTGCATGAAAATCCATAATTTATGATAGCCATCTAATGAAAAAACATCGTTTAAGTAATGCCTCATCAGCTGTTCAATGATCGGAACAAAAACCGAGAGCAAGATCGCGAGCATAAAGCCGATCGTAAGTACGATTCCTTCTAGTATTTGTTTTAAAAAGCTTTCTTTTACCTCAATAACGTAGGCATCATTCAATACTCGTTTAATGCATCGAAAGCCCATGGAAGAAAGCCATAAGGTAATAATACTGAATGAAAGCAGATTTCCCTGCTGGTGTGTCACTGTATACGTCAGGGTCTTTTCGATCAAGTGGTACGTATTTTCCGGCGCATAAGGTTTAGCAAGTTCCAAAATGTTTTCTTCTTGTATGGGCATGTAGGCCAACAAAGAATATATCACCAATAAAAACGGAAACACAGACATTAAAAAGTAATAGGCCATCTGGGCAGACAAATCATATACTCTCAGCGTAATAAAGCGGTTGGCGAGTTTCTTTAGAATATCAGCAGCTGTCATATTAGCCCCCTTTCTTTTCGGCCTTCAAGTCATTCAGCCATTATACATATCATAGAAAAAAATGCAAATGGAAGGCAGCCCCACTTCTGCCTTCCTCTGGTGGACATGGTACAAAGGATATGTGGCTTCTCACAGTTTTAGAAGCCTTTTTCATTAAAATGGTGTCAGGCACCGTGATTACACAAGTGTGTAAACGCGGTGCCTGACACCATTATGTAAACCATCTTTATGTTAACTCCTGATGCACTTCATGAGCTGCATTCACAGCGGATTCAATGGAGCCCTGCATCCAGCCGTGAGTTTTGGTCGCATGTTCTCCCGCAAAATGAAGCCTGCCTTCTGGAGTGGAAATGGCATCTCCGAATTCCTGCTCCTGAAACGGCTTAAACATTGTGAACGCCCCGCCTGCATATGGATTGTTCGTCCAGCAATAGGAAACACCCGTCGTAAACTCCCTGTACACTTGAGATCCGTGGAAAAAGGAGAGACACTTCAGCGTTTCATAGATCCTCGTCTGGTTCGGCAGGCAGCTCCAAAGATTGGAATCATCTTCCCATGTATAGCTTCCGAGCACCACTCCTGACTGGATTCCATCTGGATAGTGGCTCGGATAATATGTAAACCGGGATGCCTGGTCAGATATCGCTTTTCCTCCCCGCAAACCTTCTTCTTCCCAGAATCGCCGTTTAAATTGCAGACCGACTTTAGTTGAAGGCACATAATGGAGCTCCCGAATCGCTCGTCTTTTATAGTAGGAAAGTGACTGCTCGGGCTCAATCTGTACAAAATTCAGAACAGAAAAAGGCAAGGTGACAATTGCCCGGTCAGCTTCAAAGACTTCTGTTTCTCTGTTTGTCGGATGTTCGGTGTACAGTGTTACTGTTTTTGGACCCTGTACAATTCTTGTCAATCGTTTTTCCATCAGCAGCCGGTCACCGAGGCGCGGCACAAAAGCTTTCGGAAGCTGGTCATTTCCTCCAGTAATCTCAAACCACTTCATCTTCCGGTTAATAAATATAAGCAGGATGTCTCGCAACGTTTCCAGAAAAGAAAGCTCAGGAAATCCTTCCAGTGACAGAAGGACCTTGATTTTATCCACCGCACCTGAAGATAAAGACCTGCCGAAGGGGTTATGTTTCAGGAAACCATCTACCGAATAGTTTCCGAAGCGTTTGATGATGATGGGCCAATGCCGTTCAGGATCCTCGTTCACATAATCCACGAGCGGCTGAATGGCATATCTTAAAAGGTTTTCTGCCGTTTTTCCTTTCTCATGCGCAGCAACCGGGAAGCCAAGCAGATCGGGATTCTTATCATAAATACCAGAACGGACTTTTCTTCCATTAATATAAAATAAATCATCCGGCAGGGCGTTAACAAATCGGTTATACGGCAGTTTGAACTTATGAAGGTACTCAAACACCAGCTTGTGATTTTCAGGTATCCTCATAGCCCCTGCCTCAAAATGGTGCCCTTCTGAAAATGGTGATCGGACGGAGTAAATTCGTCCTCCGACCCGCTGGGAGGCTTCTAAAATCCGCACATCATGCCCTGCATCCAGCAGCAAAGTACCGGCAACGAGCCCGGCGATTCCTGCTCCAGCCACGATGACCTTCTTTGGTTTGGCGCCAGGAGGCAGACCGTTTCTGATCGTGTTCAGCATTTCTTCTTCTGACAGCACTCTTCCTTCCATACGATTACCCCCTCAACCAAACGCTGATGATTACCAATATATTCCGTTTGTGGAGGGATAATTAATTTTAATATAACAATAATTAGATAGTCCTCATCCTAAAAGGTAAGTTTAGCCTCTAAGAATTCTCCTATTATTCTTGGTTGAGGCCAAACTTACTTCATAGGCCAATAAGCTTGTTTCTTATATAAAGATAAAAAGCCCTCTTCTGCGAGGAGTTCGCAGTAGAGAGCTTTTGTTTTTTGGTGCCTGGCACCACCATTACACACATGTCAAATCGGAGTGCCTGGCACCATCGGCAGCTCCAGGACCACTGTTGTTCCCTGCCCGGCCGCAGAACGCACCTTTAGCTTACCCCCGACGGAGCGTGCTCTTTCTTCCATGCTGAACAGGCCGACACCGGACTTTTGATGATCCGCACCAAATCCGCAGCCTTCATCACTGATGACCACCCGCAGGCCGTCTTCCCATCCTCGGATGGAAACAGACGCTTCATCCACACAGGCATACTTTCGCACATTCGTTAATGATTCCTGAATGACCCGGTAAATCGTGGTTTCTTTTTCAAAACCAAGCCTGCTTCCGGAAAGAGAGCAGTCAAAGCTCACCGCGATCTGATAGTTTTCGGCAAAGCGGGTAAGAAATGAACGGATGGCAGGAACGAGGCCGAGGTCGTCCAGAACAGAAGGGCGCAATTCCCACGAAATATCCCGCACTTCTTCAATGAGCTCCGAGACCTCCTCTTGCATCTGATCCAGCAAAGGATGCTCTACTTTTGATCGCATCCGGTTGATCGTGATCAGATGGCCGTATAAATTTTGCCCGACGCCGTCATGCAAATTACGAGACAGCCGCTTCCGTTCTTCCTCCTGAACGTCAAGCAGGCGGGTCATCATATGCTGAAGCTCCTTTTCCACGCGCTTCTTGTCTGTAATTTCAAAACGGATAGCAAGATACTGATACGGCTTTCCGTTTTCATCGAGAAATGGCACGATGGTCGTGTCCACCCAATAATAGGTACCATCTTTTGCTCTGTTCCTGATTTCACCTTTCCAAACCTTGCCGGAACTGATCGTCTGCCATAGTTGCTTGAAAAACTCGTGAGAATGATAGTTTGAGTTAATGATTCGATGGTTTTTACCGATCAATTCCTCCCGGCTGTACTGTGAGATTTTACAGAACAAATCATTCACGTATGTAATTTTCCCTCTAGCATCAGTGATGGCTACAATGCTGGACTCATCCAGAGCAAATTTTAAATCGACAAGCTCCTGAATGGAATTCTTCAGCTCTTCCACCACCTGTTTATGCTCGGTTATTTCATAGCGGATCGCGAGAAATTGATACGGTTTTCCGTTTTCATCAAGAAATGGAACAATCGTGGTATCGACCCAATAGTAGGTTCCATCCTTTGCTTTGTTTTTCAATTCGCCGCGCCAGACGTTACCTTTTAAAATTGTTTTCCACAAATTCCGCATAAACTCCTTGGAATGGCAGCCTGAGTTAATCAGACGGTGATCACTCCCAAGAAGTTCCTGCGCGGAATATTTGGACACCTGGCAAAACTTGTCGTTAACATATGAAATGATTCCCCGTCTGTCGGTAATGGCAACGATCGCCGACTCATCCAGAGCAAACTTTAAATCTGCTAATTCCTTAAGGTGCTTTTCTATCTCATTCTTTTCGCCTTTTCGCTCCCAAAGCTCGAGCATGTAATAGAGTTCATCGTGCAGCATAAAGGAATGGATTTTAATATAAAGCGGGATTACATGTCCGTCTCGGTGAGAGCCGGTTTGAAAGAGAATATTTTCTTCCTCCATCTTTTGTATATCAAAACCGGGAAGCAGTTCGCCGATCCCCATCCCCGCTTCCTCAGCCACAGGATCGCCAAACATCACTCTGGCCCTGTCATTAACCGACTGAATTTCACCTGATAAAGAAATCACGATCGTGCCTGTTTTTATGCGATCCATAAACTTCATACACTTTCTCTCCTTCCCTTAAAGATGGAGGAAAACTGTTTTTCCCAAGCAGAGACTATGTTTTTTACAAGTTCCTGCTTTTTATCGGAGATACTCTGATTGGAACGATAACCGACTAACACGACTCCTTTTATGGCTCCATCGGCACAAAGCGGAACGGCAAAGGACGTTACCAGCTGTTCGGCCAGCATGATAGGATAGTCTACCGATTTCCCTTTGATCTGATGGGGGAAATCCATGACCATTAAAGGCTGTCCGCTCGAGATAACTTTTCCTGCAATTCCTTTTCCATATCGGACAGCGATTTTTTTATATTTTTCATTCCTGTTTCCCGCTGCATACTTCCACTGTACCTCAGAATTCGCCTTTCCTTGTAGAGCGATGCCCACGAAATTACAGTCCGTTTCCTGCCGCAGCGTTTCCAGCTCTTTGAGAATCTCCAGTTCAAATGCCATAGCCAAGCAAACCCTTTTTCAGTGCGTAGGCGACCAGCTCCGGCCTTGTTTTCATCTGCAGCTTTTCCATGACGTTTCCTTTATGTGTTTCTACGGTTTTCACACTGATTATCAGCTGTTCAGCAATCTCCTTATTGGAATACCCTTTAGCGATTAAAGTCAGCACTTCTTTTTCCCGGTCGGAAAGAAGGCTGTAGGAATCTGAAGCTCCGCTCTTAACATTGCTTAAGTATTCTTCCATCAACCGCTTTGTCGCCGAGGGATTTAAATACGCGTTTCCGCTGTACACCGACTGAATGGCTGCGATCAGCTCCTCGTGCGGGGCGCTCTTTAAAATACAGCCTGATGCACCGGCCTGAATGACGCGGAATAAATATTCTTCATCGTCATGCATAGTCAAGATTAAGATCACACACTGTGGAAGGAGCTTCTTCAGCTCAGAGGTTGCCGACAAACCGTCCTTGCCGTGGGGCATGCTTAAATCCATAATAACGACATCCGGTTTGTGTTCGAGCGCTTTTTGAATCCCTTCGTTTCCTTCTGATGCTTCTCCCACCACTTCCATATTTGGATGAGCGTTTAACAGCATGGTAAGCCCCCGGCGTACCACTGCGTGGTCGTCAATCAGTAATATGTTAATCAATGCCTTTCCTCCTTTGTGCTTTTTAGAGCGGAATCTGCATCTCCACCACTGTTCCCATGCCGGCTTCTGAGGTGATCCGGCAATGGCCTCCTGCCAGTTTCATCCGTTCTTTCATTGCCTGAAGACCCGGTGACTGCTGAAGTGCCGGTTCTTCCGCAAAAAAGCCTTTTCCAAAATCCTTTACCGCTATCTTCAAACAGTTTTCCTTCCATGTAAAGTCTATTTTGATAAAAGAGGTATCGGCGTATTTGGCCGCATTCGTCAACGCCTCCTGACAAACCCTGAACAAGGTCACGCTCTGCGCCTCTGTCACCCGTTGTTCCTTGCCTGCCGATGCGATCTCGACCTCAATGCCGAATGTTGAGGTGAAAAGTTTGGAAAAGCTTTTCATCGCGGGAAGCAGACCTAGGGTTGTCAGCGTCGGCGGGTGCAATTCGACAGAAAGCAGACGGATTTCCTTAATGGTTCTCTCAAGGGACTGTGAAATTTCCTGTGCGTACTCTGTTAAATGCGGCTTCTCCAGCCCTGTCTGGATATACTGCAGCCCTGTATAGATACTATACAGGGTCTGCCCGATTCCTTCATGAAGTTCTAGTGCGATCCGCTTTATCTCTGCTTCTTGAGACTGAATGATATAGGATGTAACCTTTTCCAGCTGAATTTTCCTTTTTTTCATAATTTCTCCTGCTTCCTCTACACACTTTTTGTTTTTAGTGCTGTAATGTCGCTGAACATGCCGGCATACTGCTGGATTTCTCCGGCTTCATTTTTTACCGCGCTGATTGTTAGCCACTCGAGGTAATTCTGGCCGTCTTTCCTGCGGTTCCAAATCTCGCCCTGCCAAAATCCTTTCTCTTCGATGTCCAACCACATTTTTTTATAAAACCCGCCATCCTGCAGGCCGGATTTCAGCAGGTTCGGGTTCTTGCCGATCACGTCCTCTGCACTGTAGCCAGTCAGTTTGCTGAAGGCCGGGTTAACTGCTATGATTGTGCCTTTGCTGTCGGTTACCATGATGCCTTCAGCCGTGCTGTTGAGGATTTGTGCAGACATCCCAAGACGGTCCTGATAATACATCCAAATGACGAGTACGAAGCTTGCGAGCGCTACTTCGGATAACGCCATAAAACCGATTGCATAATGCCCGGTAAGCTTAAATAGCAGTGCCAGGATCAGCGGAGGGAAAAAGCCTCCGAGCCCGCCCATCGCAGAGACGACACCGTTCGCAATGCCGGACTGCTTCGGAAAATAAGCAGGAACCAGCTTAAAGATAACCCCGTTGCCCATTCCGGCACAGAGAGCGATCGTTAAACACCCTGCGGTATAGAGCCCGATGGAAGGCGCAAAGGAAAGCAGCATCGCGGCAAGCGTGTAGCCGCCAAAAACAAACATGAGCAGCTTTAGAGAGTGAAAGCGGTCAGCCAGCCAGCCACCGATCGGGCGCATAATCGTCGCGATAACGATAAATCCTGCTGTTCTGATTCCTGCATCGACTTTTTCAAGACCAAAGTTTGCCACTAAAAAGTTCGGCAAATAGATGGTAAACGCTACGAAAGATCCAAACGTAATGAAATAAAATAAGCAAAACAGCCAAAGTTTTTCATTCTTGGCGATGCCCCTCAGCTGTTCAGACAGCGATGTGCGTACTTTTGGCTCTTTTTTATCTCCGAGAAAGAAATTGGCCAGCGCCATCACCGCAAGAAGCATTAAATAAAATTGAACGGTAAGAGACCATCCGAACTGAGAGGCGATGACCGGTGCGGTAAAAGCTGTTATGGCTGTACCAATGTTTCCTGCCCCGTAGATGCCGTTTATGAAGCCATGGCGCTCCTTTGGGTAATATTTTGGAACAGACGTCACACCAACCGAAAAGATGGCTCCTCCTAACCCTAAAAATAAACCTCCGATAAGCAGGTCGGTAAATGCAGAAGCATGGGCAATATAATAAACCGGAAAAAGAAGGATGATAAAACTGATCATGAAAATTTTTCTTGCTCCAAACAAGTTCGTTAAATAGCCGAGAGGAATTCTAAGCAAAGAACCCAGAATGACAGGGATAGCGGTCACCCAAGCCAGCTGGTCTGCCGGAATGCTGATGTCCTCTTTCATAAACGGCAGAAGGGATGAGATCAATACCCAAACCATAAAGCCCGCGATCAGATTGACAGTCTGTAATGGCAGCTGGATTTTTTTAATCATTTTGCACAGTCCTTTCTGATTTCGTAATAAAGGCAGCCGACAGGATCATAGGCGGTCAATCCTTCATCTGTGGCCATAATCTCACAGTCGGCTGAAATCGCCAGAAAGTGATAGCCGTCAAAGTATAGCCTTATATGGGTACGGTCAGGGCAAGGTTTTATTTTTTCGATATACCTATGCACCCAAGCGTTTTCACCTGCTTCCCCTCTGGAATATATCTTGATTCCTACAGGTTCGGAGACATTCTTTAAAACGTCATATAAGGGATTACTTTCCACAGCTTCCACAACCCTTCATGGCAGGATAAATGCTGAACTGACAGCCTTGTATATACTTCCAGAACATTTCGGTTCCCTGCTGTTCCAAATGGGCCAGAACAGCGGCCTCCGACTCCCAGACGCTCATTCCCTTCACTTCTGCTGTTACCATTTCAATGTCTCCGCACTTCTTTTCATCCAGGTACCAGTGAAGGCGCTGGCCTCCGAACAGCTCACGGAACATGCCATCAATGACCCCAGAAAAACCGCCTGCGGTATTTCTGATAAAACAAAAATCCAGATAGGTTTCATTGTTCATGAGAATTTCCGCCTTTACGGATTTCTTTTTTATAAATAAAGAACGCTACGGGAAATGTCAGGATATTTAAACCAGCAAAAATGAGAGTGTTCCGGTAATGCTCGAAAAAGAACTGATGGACCATGAACTGGGTAAACACAATATTTAGAGCCAGCATTAAAGCAAGGACAATGACTCCCGCATGACTACGCTTCATACCGCTTCACTCCCACTGCATAGATGTTTCCGTATTCCACCTTCACCTTAATGGCCGGCAGGGGACGTCTCGGCGGACCGGCGAGCGGCTCGCCTGTATGGGCAGAGAACTTCCCGTGGTGGCACGGACAGATCATCTCGTTTTCTTCCTTCTTCCAAAAAACCGGACAGCGCAAATGGGTACAGGCATTTTGATAAGCTACAAATTTGTTTTCGCTCAAGCGGATCAGTAGGGCGCTGTCATGCTCTCCTGGAAAGGAGAAGTCGACGGAATCACCCACCGCCACGGATTTTAAGGAAGCGATCTTCTTTTTCGGATACTCCTTTTCTCCCAAGCCCATGAGTTCTTTTGCAGCAATAGCTCCCCAGGGCAGCGACGAAATGGCAAATAACCCAGCGGCTCCGACCATGGTTTTCATAAAACCGCGCCGGTCTAGCATTCGTTCATTGTTTCGGTGAATATTGTGGGTATAATTATCTTCATCAAACGGAATTTTCGCATTGCGGTCAGACATGCCGGTTCCCCCTAAAACAATTTTTCAATTCCCTGCAGTATGCCGGGAAGATTGATTTTTACGTTTGTTTCACCTTCCAGATAAGGCATGCTGGTGATCCATTTCCCGTTATCCAGGCTGTATTGCTCCCGCTTCGCCTCGATCTCGCCCTCTGTCAGCCATTGTAGAGTGCTGGAAGGGCAGACACTCGCGCACATGGGCGGTATGCCATCTTTTGTCCGGTCAATGCAAAGGTCACATTTATACATCAGGTTTTGCTCTGTATCAAATTTAGGAATGCCATACGGACAGGCAATCGTGCAGTTCTGGCAGCCGATGCATTTTTCTACGAGAGCAGATAATACAGCTCCTGTTTCATGGATCTGGATGGCCTGAGCCGGGCAGCTGCGAGCACAAGCCGGATTCTCGCAATGGAGGCACATTAGCGGCATCGTCTGACGCGTCACAAGTGGATTGACGTCATACACATAGTTTCGGTTGCGCTGCTCGTGGCCGCCGCACTGCGTGCATGCGGCAAGACAGGAACGGCACCCTATGCAATTCTCAAGTTCAATATACAGTCTCTTCTTCATTTACCGTTCCTCCTTTCCTGGCAGTCTCTCAATCTGTGCGGCGCATACTTTGAACTCCGGCATACGCGATATCGGATCGAGGGCCGCAATCGTCAGCAGGTTAATAGAGTCCTGATCACCGAAATGGTAAGGGACAAAGACCGTATCTTTTCGGATGGCTTCTGTTATTTTCACCTTATACTCTGCTTTGCCTCTCCGGGTGTAAAGAAGGACCCTTTCCTCATGCTGAATACGGTATTTCCCAGCTGTCTCAGGATGAACTTCAACATACGGCTCCGGGCACATGTCATGAAGAAACTGAATTCTTCGCGTCTGGTTTCCTGACAGATAATGATAGACGACCCTTCCCGTCGTAAGGCGCAGCGGATACTCTTCGCTCGGCTCCTCTGCCGGCGGCCTGTAAGGAAGCGCACAGATCTTTGCTTTCCCGTCCGGGTGGTAGAATTTTTTATCTAAAAATAGGTGTGGTGTTCCTTTATCCCCCTTGCTGCGGCAAGGCCAGAATACCCCGTCCTGTTCATCGATCTTATCCCACGTTGCTCCGTAGTAATCAGCATAGCCCCCTTTAGAGGCAAGCCTGAATTCATCGGCTACGTCTCTTGCCGTTTTTAAATGAGAGAAGTATTTTCCTTTGCCCAGCCGTTCAGCCAGCTCGACCTGCATCTGCCAGTCCGGCTTTGATTCCCCAACCGGTTCCTGTGCTTTATTTATTTTAATGATGCGCCCTTCCAGATTGGTTACCGTACCTTCGTCCTCCGACCAGGTGACGGACGGGAGAACAACGTCAGCAAACTCCGCTGATTCGGACAGATAAAAATCAGCACAGACCATAAAATCGAGATTTTTCAGCGCTTTTCTTACAAAATTCAAATTGGGCGCGGATACTGCAGGATTGGAGCAAAGCAGGTATAGTCCCCTGATCTCCTTCTGTTCCATTAACTCAAACATTTCATAGGCGGAAACACCCGGTTTCGGCATCTCTTCCGGCGTAATGCCCCATACTTCGCAAACTTCCTCTACGTGTTTGGGATTTGTAATTTTCCTGTAGCCCGGGAGCAGATCCGCTTTCTGCCCGTGTTCCCGTCCGCCCTGGCCGTTGCCCTGGCCTGTAAAGGTGGCTACCCCCGATTTCGGCCGTCCGATCTTGCCGGTAATGAGCGCCATGTTGGTATAGGCGGACACATTGTCGACGCCTTTATGCTGCTGCTCAATTCCCCGGGCAAACATAACGATGGCGTTCGGCGCTTTGCCGTAAATTTCAGCCGCACGGATGATTTTTTCAGGAGAAACCCCGGTAATCTCACTCGTGTATTCAGGTGTAAATGTTTTAAGAAGTTCTTTGGTCTCTTCAAATCCGGTCGTATGGTTCTGAACAAACTCCTCGTCCATATGGCCGTTTTGGATAAGCAGGCTTGCAATTCCGTTAGCCAGGGCTAAGTCGGTGCCGGGCTTCAGGTCAAGGTGAACATCAGCCCTTCTCGCAATCGGTGTTTCCCTTGGATCTGCGACAATCAAGTACCCTCCTCTTTCCTGGACAGACCAAACACGAAACATGGAGGTTGGATGGCATTCTGCGGTGTTGCTTCCCGCAATAAAAAGGCAGTCCGTTTCGTGAATATCCGTCCACGGTATTGTGGATCCGCGGTCAACACCAAAGGAACGAAGAAATCCACCCGCCGCACTGGACATGCAGAACCGGCCGTTATAATCGATATAGCGGGTTCCCATCGCCACACGTGCAAATTTTCCCGTCAGGTAGCATTTTTCATTGGTCATGGATACGCCGCTAAACACAGAAAGCGCATCTTTTCCATACCTGGATTGCATATCTTTAAATTTGGCAGCGATCAGATCATATGCTTCCTCCCAGCTGGCTTCCCGAAAACCGTCTTTCGTGCCTTTTTGTGAAGCGTCGTCTCGAATGAGAGGTTTAAGCAGGCGGTCTTTATGGTTGGTCTGCTGATAGGCCGTAACACCTTTCGGGCACATTTTCCCTACCGTCACCGGCCAGTCATACCTTGGTTCCACTCCGATAATTTTGTTCGTGACCGTATTTACCCTCAGGTTCATTCCGCACTGCATCCCACAATAGCTGCAATGCGTTTTAATTAGTTTTTCATTTGGATGATGGAGGTTCTCCACTTCTTTAAAAAACTTATCCTTTTGCATTTTGGTTCGCCTCCCTGACGTTTACTTCATGAGTTGGAAATCCAGAAAATCTTGAAATTCTGTATTTTCGCCGGCAAGGAAGGCAAAGCTCGGCCAGATGGAATCCTTCCTTCATCTGAAATTCAATATGGTTGGTGCCCAGTACTTGGATGACATCCTTTGATTGTTCCGAAGAAACGAACTCCCCGCCGCATACCCGGCATTTTTTCATGGACTGTTCTCCGTAATGCTCCCGATAGTTTTTGGCAAAAACACTCACTGCCCGGAATGGAATGTGTGCGAGCTTCCCAAACGGCAGATAGGTAAGCGTGAGAATGACTGAATATTGATGGATGAGCGACAGGGCCGGCTGTCCTTTTCCATGAAAAAAAACATTGAGTACAGTTAAAAGGAGGCCAGTCACACTGACGAACAAAAGCATGTATAGCGGAAGAAAATCATATAAAAATTTTTGTTCTGCCCGGGCCTGCATGTTTTTAAGGCGCCGCCACAGTGCCATACAGACCCCTATAATGACCATGATGGCCGTAAAGTTTAACGCGTTATAAAAGAAGAAGGAGAGAAGGCCGTCTGCTTTCACTTTCATGAGATTGATTCCCATGCCGACCACCGTGTAATAGCCGTTTTCCTCCATCGTGAAGTACATCCAGCCAAACACGAGGGAAAACGTAACGAAACAAGAAATAATACAGCCCCAGCCGATTAAAAAGTGCTGAGTCCAACGATAGATTCCCCGGTTCCAGATAAATTGGTGAGTGACCATATGGTTTGTAGTTGTTTTTGGAGTGGATCGTCTAAAAAGCAGCCTAATACCTTTCTTGATCAGGTTTTTGGTTGGCGGCCTCTCTGCCCATGCGATAAACCTGTAAAAAAACCCACCAATAAAGACGAGTGTCCCAACCATGTAACCGTAAAGATTCAAATCAATATGCGTAAACATTCTTGTGCCTATAAATACCAAGATGGCCAAAGCCGTAACCGTTAGAAAAACGGATTTGGCAAAGTGAGAAGCAAAAGCATGGTTCCAAGAATGTCTGGAAGTTGAGGGGTGTATCATTGTTTTCGGCATGTTGCATTCTCCTTACCAGAAAATTTTATTTCCTTCTATTGTTATTGTAAGAAGCAGCAGCCCTTCCAGCCATCGGGGAATCTCCCCATTGCTCCATCTCAACTCCCCTATTTAGGAAAGCGATATAAAAGAAATAAAAAATTGGTGCCAGGCACCGGCTTTTGACATATGTCAAAACGCGGTGCCTGGCACCAAAAACAAAGACTTTTAGCCCCTTATTTTGGTGTAGAAAGAGGAGTTTGTTCTTTATGGGAAGAATTTATTAAAGTACGAAAAAAATTTCAGGATAAGGATTGATACTGACACCGCCACTTCCCTGATTTCAACTAATCGAGCAGTAGCTGCTTAACCGTTTTCATCACAGCCATTTTCGCTCATAATGTTCGGACACACGCATTCTGCACGTAGAGTTTTAATAAGAGGGGAGGAAGAAAAAAGGTGTTAGAAAAACAGCTGCACACATATATGCTTGTCCATGCCCAGCAGATGGCGGAGGAATGGCTGCAGAGCCGAAATAATGAGGAAGGAAGCATCTATTCCATTGATGCTTCCGGAGAGGTTGAAAGTACGCTTCGGAAGCAGCACGTTAAGTTCACCACAATGATCGCAGATAGTATGTTTGATGAATATGAAACCTCTCCCTGGGTGAAAGAGCTCGCCAGCCAACGAAAAAATGCAGGGGTTCCCCTGATTAAAATCCTCCAAAATTTCAACCGCTGCCGCGAGATTTCCTGGCGATATATCCAGCGGTTTGCCGATGCCCACCCTGAGACCGTCCAAACTTCCCACATCGGGTTATGGAGTTTGAAGTATAACCGTGCTTTTGATCATGTGATTGAAATTTTTACCCACCACTTTCATAAGGCAGATGATTCCGCAAAAGAATATCATCAGAACAGGATTTCACAGATGGGCGTGCCCGTGATCCCCATTACAGAAAACATCGGAATCCTGCCATTGGTCGGTGAAGTGGATACCTTTCGCGCGACTGTTATACAGGAGCAGGCGTTAAGTAAAGCCAGCGGACTGAAGCTTCAGTATTTGATTATCGATCTGTCTGGCGTGTATTCTCTAGACACGATGGTTGCTGATGAGCTGTTTACCGTCATCAAGGAGCTTGCTTTACTTGGAATCACGGCCATTATAACGGGGATTCGCCCGGAGATTGCACAGACGAGCATCCAACTCGGCTTGAATTTCTCTAACGTCTTAATATTCGGAAGCCTGAAAGTCGCCCTCGCCCACCTTCTTGAACCTAAGAAAAAGGTAAGGATTTAAGTCAGAGAAAATTCTCTTAACGCATTACACCTTCCATCCTCGTTCATTTATGTAGTAGTTTAATAGTTTTTTATAATTTTCACCGTACTTCTCGTCCAGCTCCTTACTGAAGTCCCTTTCGATCTGCTGCATGATCAAGTCATGATAGAAACCGTTCTTCAGCATCTCAATGACTGCTGGATGGTCGGTCTCTGCCGAAGAGGGCTTAAGTGTTCCGCCAAAGCTTCCAATGAACGCCGTTTTTGAATCACATAACAGGGAGAATTTGCGTTCATCCGTATGCCACTGATCTTCCCTTTGGCGGACAATCAGGTTTTCGAGTGATAGATTCGTATCTCCAATTGAAATGAGTACGACCGTTACTCCTCTTTTTTCCGCTTCAAGCAGTGCATCCTCCATCCACGAAAGGTCCTCCGCCCAGATCTCAGCTACAATTGAAAACTCCGCATTAGCAATGACTCGGCGAATAGCCAGATCAAGACCCCTGTTTCCTTGCCAATTATAAAAAGCGGGTGCAGGACGGGGAGGCATTTTCAGTTCTCGAATGAGAACTTTGGATGTTTGCTCAAATTCGGATTGAATAAGACGCACCAAGTCCTCGATTGGTACAGCATTATAACGAACCGTATCACCCTCCAGGCTTCGGCAGGCTCCTTTTTCTGCGAGAGACCTTAGCGCGGAATAGACATTAGCCCGGGACACTGCCACCCTTTTGGCCACTTCATAGCCTGTCAGTTCAGGTTCTTCATGCAATGTGATATAGCATTTTGCCTCCAATTCTGTCATACCCAGTTTTTTTAAACGCTCAATCATCATTTTCCCTCCATTTAATGGTGCCAGGCACCAAGATAGCATTTCACAATACTCCTAAATAGGAGTATTTAATTGTACTACTTATTTTTATTCTACTGTATTAAATCATAAATTTCTATTATTTTTCCATCTTTTAGTGTGGATAATTGCCACAAAAAAAGGAGTTTTATCTTATTAAAGCCTTCAAAATAACTTGCGGCAGTAATGAGTTGGACAATGAGTGCAAACATGAGTCGAAGAGCGAGGGGTAGTCCTTTTATTTTTGGCTCTTTTTGCGTTCGAAAGAGACAGAATTTATATTTTAGAATAGCAGAACGGCCAAGCAAGTTATTACAAAAGGGGTTTTGTCGCTACGGCTGACAAACACGAGACTTTGTTGTTTATGAAAGAGCTCCGTCGATTGCTTCAAGATTACAGCAATTACAGGAGATGAGTTTTTCAGAAAAAAATCAGTGAGGACTTTCTGTTTTTCAGCACCATAATTTATGAAGAACAGGTTTGCCGCTCGTAAGGATGGTTAGTGGCAGGAAATCGGGAGGAGACCACGAATACTATATTAGGAATAGAAGAGTCGTATTGTTTGATAAAAATTTTCAGAAATGTCATCATAAAATTATTAATATAGGTGGAATTCAATGGATAGATTGAAAGCAGAAAAGGATTTAAGCAGTTATATTGGAAGAATTCTTAGAGATCATTTTGGAAGAGGACCTGGATCTGTTTTTGTTACATTGAGCGAACCTTATGTGGCCATGTATTTTACAAAATTTCTTTCACCCACCGAACGCTCGCTGCTGAATACGAACCAAGCCGCTTTCGTCCAAAAGATACGGGATATGCTGATGGAGCAGCTCATTGGTGAAATTACGGATTACCTTAAACTGCAGCTCGGAATCGATATTCAGGAGTTTTATTACGACTGGAACCTGGACACTCAGACAGGGATTTTTGTGGCTGTCAGTAAGGACTCACCGGACAACCTATTAGCCGGTGCTTATAAAAACCAGGAGCAGGTTCATACGGAAATTGACCGGGTGAGCTTTAAGGCGGAAAAGAGTCCCGATGAAGTTACGTCCTTCCTGCTGAATGACAGAACGCTGATTATTTTCCGCGACAAAATTTTGGTTAGTATTGAAAAAGAATTGATTGAACTGGGGAAGGATGAAACGCTACGGATCGCTAAGCGGAGACTGGAAAGAAGACTGGTGGCTGAACATACGCCACAGCTGGAGAAGCTTCTTGGGACCACGATTGCTGACTATTTTATTGACTGGGATTTTGAACTGGACCGTAGCGCTACCATATTCATTTTAGATCCAATTTCATAAGGGCAGCAACAAGCTAGGCATGGAACTAGATGTAAGCCAAAAGGAAGGGCGTCACAGCCCTCTTTTTGGCGTTTTTTTATGATGTGCAGCAAAGGGGATGGTACGCATGCTACATGATCACCACATAGGAAATTTAACAGGAAAACAAAGGGTAATGCGCTATGCTGGATAATGCCATCATTGTCAATATTCACTCTGAACAGGATATCGTGGCTGCAAGACAGCATGGGAAACGACTCTCCAAAAAGCTGAAATTCTCAACGATCAACCAGATTCGGATTACTACGGCTGTCTCAGAACTTGCCAGAAATATTTATTTATATGCAGGAAAGGGCAAAATAACGTTTGAATCCCTTTTTAAACAGCAGAAATCCGGCATTAAAATCATTGCTTCTGATCAAGGGCCTGGGATCAAAGAGGTTCGAAGAGTGCTGGAAGACGGCTACTCTACCTCAGGGGGCCTAGGAATGGGGCTGCCCGGGGTAAAACGGCTGATGGATGAATTTATCATCGATTCACACGACGGGGCTGGCACGACCATCACTGCCGTAAAATGGGTGCAATGACGCCTACTTTTTCATGGTGTGTGATGGATCTGCGCCTTATTTTGACAAATGTTTGTCATTTGCTTCAACTCAGTTGACTACCGGCTCCGTATACCCCATGATGTCAAGTGTGAGTATATATTACTAAAGGAGCTTTTCTATGGATAAAGCCTTTAAAGGAATGGCCGTCTTTACAAGTGTCATCATGTTTTTATTAATGATCGCCGGAACTCTTGTGACTGACACAGACTCCGGTATGGGATGCGGCAGTGACTGGCCGCTGTGTAATGGTAAATTTATTCCCGAATATACCGTCGCAACGATGATTGAATATACCCATCGCCTGATTACAGGTTTTGCAGGGATTGTCGTTATTATTTTCTCCATCTGGGCATGGCGCCGTTACCGCGGCATCCGTGAAGTGAAGGGTCTTGCCATTCTCGGAATCAGTTTTATTATCGTAGAATCCATTATTGGTGCAGCAGCTGTTCTTTGGCCGCAATCGGCTGAGGTTCTTGCGATGCATTTCGGATTTTCGCTGTTAGCCTTTACAGGTGTAGTTCTCTTGAGTGTGTTTGTCGTTCAAAAGGACAAATCCCATTTACTCGTTAAAAGCGCTGTGTCCAAGCGGTTCAAATGGTTTTCATGGATTGTTGTCGCATATGCGTATCTCGATATTTATTCCGGTGCGTACTTACGCCACGTAAAAGCAAGTCTGGCGTGTACTGATTTTCCTGGCTGCTATCCCGGCAATTTCTTGCCTCTGTCCGGCCTGCCCGGCATTCATTATCTTCACCGTATGGCAGCGGTCGTCCTTTTCTGTCTTGTACTGGGGCTTTTCATCTACTCGTTCAGGCATTTACACGGCAACCGTCCGGACCTTTATTACGCCTCATTGATCGCGTTTATTTTAACCCTTTTGCAGGGCGTCAGCGGCGTGCTCGTCGTTCTGACCCGATTGAACATTTTTGCGACGCTGTCCCATTCAGCGTTAATCACTCTGCTGTTTGCGGTGCTGTTCTATCTTGCATTGCAGACGAGAAAGAAGCCTGAATAATAAAGAAAAACGGTCCAGGACGAGTAGCCTGGGCCGCTTTTTTATGTTGCTTGTATTTAGCCAGATGAAAATGATTGCGTCGAAACCGGTCAACCCTCATGTCGAAAGGAATCCAATCGATAATAAAAATGCCCTTTTCGATAATAAATCCGGGTTTTCGATAATAAAAATAGAAAATCGATAATAAAAGCCTTGGACAGTGGATGGACAAGATAAATAAGCTTAAAATCCTCCTAAACATGCAGTAAAAAGGCTTCCCACACCACACAAAAGCCGAAATGCCATGGTTTTAAGCGCCATATAGAACTATTTACTTATTTATTCATCAAAAACACTTCAAATCTTTCAACAAAAGCTAAAAAAACGCCGCAAATGAGAAGAGCAAAATAAAACCACAGAAGGAACACACCTTTTGTGGCACCTAACTTTATTTCACATGCAAAAACTTCACGCAAACCGGATAAGGAACGAACGCATCCGATTGTAAAAGCGTCAGTCTTCCTGTATTTTCGTCTCTTGAAAACAGGACGAGGTTGCCGGACTCCTGATTGGAAGCCACGATGAATTTTCCGGAAGGATCGAGCATGAAATCACGCGGCCAGTTGCCTTCTGTCGGCGTGCGGTCGACAAAGGTCAGTTCGCCTGATTCATCCTTCACGCTCAATATCGCAATGCTGTTATGTCCGCGGTTACCTGCATACACAAAACGGCCGTCGGAAGAAACATGAATCGCACTTCCTTGGTTGTTTTCCGTAAAATCTTCAGGAATGGTGGAGATGGACTGAAGGATCGAAAAGCTTCCATTTTCTTCGTTGTATGCCAATACGATGACTTCCGAGCTGAACTCGGTCATGAGGTAGGCGATTTTTCCGTTCGGATGGAACTCGAGATGCCTCGGACCGCTCCCAGGCTTCACAGACAGGCTGCTCACCTCTTTTAGCTCTCCGTTATAGAGCTGATATGTGATGAGCTTGTCGATTCCAAGATCAACGACCGCTACATATTTTTCATCCGGAGTAAAACCGGCATAGTGAGTATGCGGCTTTTCCTGTCTTTCATCGGGGCCAGAACCTTCATGCTGGATAACGGAAGTTGCAGGGTGCACGCCTTTTCCTTGTTCGACCGCCAAACGCTCAACCGTTCCTCTGTGATAGTTGGCCGTCAGTACGTTGCGGTTATCGCGATCCACACTGACATGGCAAGGAGAAGCGCCCTCTGTCAGCTGGCTGTTCAGCAGTGTCAGCCCTCTTGATTCATTGGTGATCGAGTAAGCAGCAACGCCTCCCATATCTCCGTCCTTTTTTACGGCATAAAGATATTGATTGTCTTCACTGATCGTTAAGTATGTAGGATTCCCTAGTTGAGCTGCAGCTTTAATATCTGTAATTCTGCCTTCTTCTGTATCGAGCGTAAAAGAGTAGATACCTTTGCTTTCACCTTTAGTATAGGTTCCGATATAGCCTGAGTACTTTGTCATCGTGATGATCTCCTCTCTAAAATTCTGATTTCTTAAATTTTAACACAAGCAGTCACAAAGAAACCTGTTCGAACCCTTATTGTTCGCGCAAAAAAAGCATGATATTCATTCCGAATACCATGCTTGAAGGTTTTATTCGACCGCATCCTCTGCTGTCCAGGCTGCTTTTGTGAGCGATTTTTCCAGTTGTTTTACCGCTTTTTTGAAAGCTTCAGTGTCCTTTGCCTGCTGTGCTTCAACTAATGCAGGCAATGGCTGAGCAGCGTAACCGGTAGTGAGTCCCGGTGCAAAAATCTGATGCTTGAACCAGCTTCGGCTCGCGAGTCCCTGTTTGCTGATCAGGTCACGCTCCTGCTGGATCAATGCGGAGTTCAGCTGTTTCCATTGCTTCGGCTTCCCTTTTCCGCTGTTCAGAAGGCCTTGGCTGTAAGTTTCCAGTTGATTCGAGGCTTCTTCCCACTCTTTCGCCTTTGCTTTTAAGCCGCTGATATCCACACCAAGTGTTCCGCCTTTCTCCACGTCAGCCAACAGTTTTTGCACAGATTCTGCATACTCGGAGTATTGGAACGGAAGAACTTGTGCGTTGGCCAGCCTCAGGGCCATTAGACCGGTAAAACGGCCCGCTGCAGCCTGATGTTTGTAGCCAGGGTCAAAAAACCGTTCCACAGAATCGGAGTTATCGTAGGCACTGTGATAAAGGCCACCCGCTGCACCAAAACCGACATCAGCAGAAGGCACACCGAGATGCTGAAGAAAGGCCGTATAGTCTGAGCCGCTGCCCAACAAGTCGATCTCTTGTTCTTTGCCGTCGTTTCTGACGAGCATGTCATCATAAACGGACAGACCTGATCGCGGTTCTGTGACCTTTTTGGCCACATCATAGATCAAAGGATTTAGAGAAGGCACAGCACCGGCACCGAAAAACTGTCCGGCAATGCCGTCCATGTTAATGTATGCGACCGCATCCTTCGTCAGTTCCTTTTGGTGCTGTTCTGCGTATTCAGTGGAACCGAGCAGACCGTATTCTTCCCCATCCCAGCCTGCAAGAACAATCGTACGATCCGGGCGCCAGCCGTTTTCATACAGCTTGCCGAGGGAACGGGCCATCTCCATGATCGTGGACCAGCTGGAAATGTTATCACTTGCACCATACGTCCACGTGTCTCTGTGGCCGCCGATGATGATTTTTTCATTCGGATACTTGGCTCCTTTAAACGTCACCGTAATATCATGAATCGGTTTTGTTTCATACTCAATATCAAGGTTAAGGCGAACCTTGGAAGCTTCATTTCCGAGGTGATATTTAAAAGGAAGGCCTCCCTGCCATGCTTTTGGCGCCTCTTTGCCGCCCATGGCCTGCAGCAGTCCTTGTGCCTCGCCGTAGGAGATCGGCGTTGTCGGGATTCTTGGCAGTGAATTGGCTTTATTGGCTTGGATTCGTTTCACACCGTCGACCGATGCTTTCCCAGGAGTCAGCGGATCGCCCGGATAGCGGTAGATATAGAGGATACTTCCGCGCTGGATGGCATCTTTCGGGCGCCACGGTCCATCAGGGTAAACCGGCCCTTTGAGATAGCCGTCATCTTTCGGATCGGAATAGATTAAAACGCCTTTCGCTCCGTATTGGGAGGCAAGATCCGGCTTCACGCCGCGGAAGTTTTTGCCGTAGCGGACGATGACGATCTTATCTTTGACCGATACGCCCTGCATGGCCAGTTCTTTGAAGTCTTCAGGGGTTCCATAGTTGGCATACACAAGCTCTCCTTCCACATCTCCTGAAGGGGAATAGGCGTTATAGCCTTCTACGACTTCGTTTTTAAAAGGCGTGCCTTTCTTTAAATCTTCGGTGACTTTGAGTTCTCGCTGAAACGGTGCGGTCTGGGTGATGGAGATGCTGTTGGGGTGGGATAGGTAGACATCGTACGTGTGGACCTTCGGCTTCAGGCCTGCTTTCTTCAGTTCATCGAGCGCATATTGGACGCCGGCATCATTGCCCTTCGTGCCGACCAAAGCCGGACGTTTGCTAAGCGCCCTGCCATACTTTTTGATCGAGTCTTCCTTTACACCGTTCTGGAATTTCGTTTCAAACTCTGTCTGCCACTCGGACTTGTCCTTTGCAAAACCTGTCAGATCCTCCTCCTTCGTCTGTGCGGATGCATGTGTGAAAGGCAGAGCTGCGGATGCCAAAAGGGCAAGCGCCATACTGCTTGCCAGGTACTTCTTCCTAAGTGAGCCGGAATTTTTACGTTTTCCCAATCCTAAAACCTCCCTCGCTTTTTGACTATATTAGTAGATGTCTGTAAATTCAGTCAATTTATTACGTACGATTTGGAAAAAAATGAATCATTAGTCTTGCGAGGGGGTAAATGTTTGGTGCCAGGCACCGCTTTTTGACATATGTCAAAAGACGGTGCCTGGCACCATTTCAAGCTATTTGGATACATTCAGCTGCTTAACGAACGCATCATCATTTAGATGAGGATAGTCTCTGTACACCCTGTCAATTTCTGCAGACTGACCGGGGCTGAGTTTTTCTTGCTCAAGGAGACACCAGTTTCCCTGCAGCAGCCCTTGGCGTGCCAATACTTCATTGATGCCGGCAATACATCCTTTGAAACCATTGGCAGCATCAAAGAATGCAGCATTGGCATCCGTGATTTCCTGGCTTCTCCGGAGAAGGGAAGCTGGAATAACTTCGTTGTTTCGGACTGATTTGATCTCATCAAACAGCTCTACAGCCCTTTTCGTCCAGACTGCCCAATGCCCGAGCAAACCGCCAGCAATTGATTTTCTTACCCTTTCACCGTCCACCATCACTTCATACGAAGTCAAAAGATCTTGCACAATATTATCATCATTTCCGGTATAGAGAGCAATCTCATCCCTCCGCTTGGACTGGCAGACTGCCCTGATGACATCCAATGTTTGGTACCTGTTGAAAGGGGCCATCTTGATCGCGTATACGTTTGGAATATCCGCAAATTCGCACCAGAAGTCATACGAAAAAACACGTCCACCAACAGTTGGCTGCAGGTAAAAACCGAAAACCGGGATAATTTCTGAAACTCTTTTTGTCCTTTCCAGCATTTCATCCTCACTTAAGTGGGAAAGCCCGCCAGGACTGAGAAGACCCAAATCATAGCCTAGCTCTTTCGCCACGACCGCCTCTTCCTTTGCGTGCTCAGTCCCTCCGCAAATACCTGCAATTTTTATAAAAGGCTTCTGCAGCTCTCGGTGCTTCACTTCCTCGGCGGCCATACGCAGTACTTTTTCATAGAGATCAAACCGGGGATCTCTTATTTCAAATTGTGTCGTATGCACACCAACAGCTATACCGCCAGCCCCGGCATCCATATAATAGTTTGTCAGTCTCCTTTGGCTCTTTTCATCCAGCTTTCTATTTTTATGAAGTGCCAAGGGATGTGCAGGAATTACGGTTCCATCCAATAAAAGCTCTTTGATCTCGGGCTTCAGCATTTAAAAAGCCCCTTGCCTTTCCTGAAAATGGGTCGGTTTATTTATCGTTTGTCCATCCGCTTCCACCCATTCCGCTGTCCACTCAATCATCGTATTCAGCGGTGTTTTTGGATAACCAAATACCTGATGGGCTTTAGAGGAATTATTAATCAATGCGGTTGGCTGCTCCTCACCGAAAAAAGTAACTTGTTTATTGAACCGCTCACCAAACTGCCGGGCCAGCCACCGGATGGAAACCGTTTCAGGCCCAGTAATGTTTAAAATAGCCGGTGGGCTTTCACTAACATGCAGCGACCGGAGAGCATATTCGTTTGCATCTCCCTGCCAGATCACATTCACATGGCCCATCGTGACATCGACTGGATTTCCCTGATAGACTTGCTTGGCAATTTCCAGAAGGACACCGTATTTCATATCAATCGCATAATTCAGTCTGAAAAGGGTGACCTGTGTACCGTTTTTCCGGGAAAAATACGAGAATATTCTTTCTCTGCCAAGGCACGATTGCGCGTATTCGCCGACGGGATTGACCGGGTGATGCTCGTCACACCCTCCATGGGCCAGGGGCACGAGAGGATAAACATTTCCCGTTGAGAACACGACATGGCGGGAGTTCGGAAACTTCTCAGCTACCCGGCCCGGAAGGTAAGTATTCATGGCCCATGTGTAAAATTCATTGCCTGTCGTGCCAAATTTATGTCCCGCCATATAAATGATATTTCTCACGTCAGGCAGCCTCTGAAGGTCTTCCTCCTTTAACAGGTCCGCACTGATCGTCTCTATACCGGCCTCTTCCAACTCTGTCCGCAAGGTTCCTGATGAAAAGCGGGACACACCGATCACCCGCTTTGAAATATTGCCTTGACCGAGAGCACGTTTGGCGAGCTTTGCCAGTGTCGGGCCCATCTTCCCTCCTACTCCAAGAATCATAATGTCTCCATCCAAGTTTCCTAAGTCCCTGATCAAGTGTTCAGATGGCCTTGTCATTACTTCTTCAAGTTCATGTAACGTTTGCATCGTTTCACCTCGTTTTTTTATTCGTTCATCACTTCTACACCTCAATGATAAACCGCTTTCTACTGCAAAAAAACGACGTAAATCTGTCTATAAATCTCTTTTGGTGCCGACTAAAAAAATGAACCCCTTTGAGAAATGGGATCCATTTTAGAACTTATTAGTTTTTCAGGAAGAAGCACAGCGCCCTTGGCAGATCGTCCTTCCAGAAGATCCAGCGGTGTTCTTCGTCTTCCACATGATAATCAAGGGATAGCTCTTTCTCCCCAAACACCTTCATCATGCTTTTGTTGCCGTCATAAATATGGGCAATTTCCCCGGTAACCGGCGACTTAAAGTTATTCTCCCGCTCACCGACGACCTGATAGATCTTCCAGTTCGGCTGCTGGATCTGACGCCGTGCATCTTCCGCCATCTCGACATCAAATGCGGCTGACTGCAGCATGAGGTGAGACCATATCTCCGGCTTTTTCATGGCGAGGTAAAGTGAGATGACTCCGGCAAGCGAATCACCGAGTGATCCCATTTTGACCACGTTCATATTGATGGCCTTCAGCTTCTGCTGCACGTCCGGCAGCACTTCGTTATAAAAGAAGTCGGTAAATGCCTCAAAGTGCTCGCCGTCCGGATGATACACCTCTCTTCGCTGTGATGGAGATCCCGGGCTTACCGTTACCATGACGAGGTTCTTGGCGAGTTCAGGCTTTTCCTCCAGCAGCTTTTCAAACGTTTCCTGGAGTCCTCCGAGTTTCATGTAATAATAACCGTCCTGCACGAAGAGAACCTGCACATCCCCTTCCTGAAGCTGATCAGAAAACAGCCACTTTACGTCAATCTCGCGGTTTAACTGGCTGCTGTGCATTCGATTTTCGTTGATTAATAGACTAATGGGTAACCCTCCTGACTGACTGCTCTGTTTTATCCAAGAATTATCATAGCATGAAAGGGCCTCGCAGTTAAATTGCCCTATGAAAAACAATTCAGGACAGGCAACAATGAGTTTTTTGAAAAACGTGGTGAAAAATTCGCTGTTTCTTGTTTTACAGACAGGATGAAGCTGCTAAAGGGGGAAAAACATCCTAATTCATCATAAAATTCGCGGCTGAGAGCGGAAATGGGTTCCGAGCCCATATATTATTGATTTCTACCCATTTATTATCGAAAACGGCGCTTTTATTATCGATTCACT
This sequence comes from Fictibacillus marinisediminis, assembly GCF_023149135.1. Lineage (NCBI taxonomy): Bacteria > Bacillati > Bacillota > Bacilli > Caryophanales > Fictibacillaceae > Fictibacillus > Fictibacillus marinisediminis. The sequence goes on from NZ_JAIWJX010000002.1 coordinate 4,037,752, forward strand.
CCATTCCTTCTTCAAACAAAGAAAAGCAGCCGTGCTTAACTGTAAACACGGCTGTCTTTCGAACTATTCTCCTGCTCCCTCAACGGCTTTTTCTTTTTTAATAAAAAAGGTAAGTACAATTCCAATGAGAGAAAGAACAGAAATGACCATAAAGGCAATGTTCGCGCCATACATATCCGGATGAGCAATGTCAGGGAGATGCTTGGCCGTTTCTTCGGTCGTCGTCATCACCGTAACAAGAATCGCTGTACCAACAGATGCAGCAATCATCCTCATCGTATTATCCATGGCCGCTCCATGAGGAATGAGCCGTTTTGGCAGCTGATTTAACCCGGCGGTGGCCGCTGGCATCATGACCATGGACAAGCCGAACATTCGGACTCCATACAATACGGTGATATATGTGAACGATGTCGCCGGCCCTAGAAAGGAAAAGGCGAACGATGACACCGTAATGATGGTTAAGCCGGTTAGCGCCAGCCATTTCGCTCCGATCCGATCAAAGATCCTGCCCGTGATCGGTGACATCAGACCGGTGATCAAGGCACCTGGCAGCAGGGCCAGACCTGCTTCGAATGCTGTGAAATTCCTCATGTTCTGCATAAACAGCGGAATGATCGTTTCCGCTCCGATCAATCCCATAAAAGTGATCATTCCAATGGAGACAGTGATCGGGAAAATTCCTTTCGTGAAGACACGAAACTCAAGCATCGGATGTTTCAAGCGCAGCTGCCTTGTAATAAACAGCACGAGTGCTGCTGCACCCACCAAAAGGGAGATCACCGTACTCTTCGCCGTCCATCCGTAATTGCCCGCGCACGTAAACCCGTACAGCAGACCTCCGAAACCAACCGAAGACAAAACGATGGAGAGAACATCCACTTTCGGTTTCGTCACTTCTGTCACGTTTTTCAAAGCAAAATAGGCGATCAAAATATCAATAAGTGCGATCGGTAAGATGATAAAAAACAGAACTCTCCATGAATAATGAGAGGTTACCCAGCCTGATAAAGCGGGACCAATCGCTGGTGCAAAGGATATGACGAGACCGATTAATCCCATGGCTGCGCCGCGCTTATGCACAGGGAAAATCATTAAAAATACAGTTTGCATCAGCGGAAGCATGACCCCTGCACCGCTCGACTGGATGACCCTCCCAAGCAGCAGTGTCTCAAAATTAGGGGCAAATCCAGCCACTAATGTACCAAAAGCAAATACGCTCATGGCGGTGATAAAAAGCTGCCTCGTTGAAAAGCGCTCCAATAAAAAAGCACTGACAGGAATCATGATTCCGTTCACAAGCATGAAGACGGTTGTCAGCCACTGGGCACTGTTTGCTGTAATGTGCATCTCTTTCATAACTGGCGGTATCGCTGTGATCATGAGCGTTTGGTTCAGTATAGCGATAAAAGATCCTGCGAGCAGGAGCGCTACGATGGTAGACTGTTTATAACTTGATGTTTCCATTCCTTTTTTGAGCCTCATTCCCTTTTATAGTTATTATTGTCTTCATCTTATCTTAAACGTTTACGTAAAGCTATTGAGCCGACTTGTCTGTTTTTCTGTTTTTGGTGTCAGGCACCGGCTTTTGACATATGTCAAAAAGCGGTGCCTGGCACCAAAGAAAAAACAGCCACAAAAAAAGCCCTAGCAGCGTCAGCCGCTTCAGCTTCTCTTAAGCCCCATCTTCACATACACGGGATAGTGGTCACTTGGAAATTCATCGTTGACTTTTACATCAACGATTTCTGCTCCTTCTACTTCCCATGATTCACTCACCAAAACCCAGTCAATCCTTTGTTCTTCTCCGCCGCCGTTTTCGTCCGTAAAATCATTAAACGTTCCCAGGCCGCTGCCCTTCCTTTCATCTGCAGTCCGCCAACTGTCAAACAGTTCTCCGCTCCCGGTTAAGATCTCGTATACACGGCTGCCGGGATGAGTGTTGAAGTCCCCGGTCAGGATAACCGGAACACCACTCTGAAAACCCTTCCGTTCCTGAACCAGCAATGCGGCTCCTTCTTCCCTCGCTCTCACTGAAATATGGTCCAGGTGGGTGTTCATTACATAGAAGGTCTCCTTCGTCCCCCTATCCTCCAGGAAAACCCATGTGGCCATACGCGGACAAGCCGTTTCCCACGAAACGGAGCCGATTTCCGCCGGTGTTTCCGAGAGCCAGAAATGGTCAAAATCAACAGCCCGATACTTATCTTTCCTGAAAAAGACCGCCATAAACTCGCCTTTTGAACCTCCTTCGCGGCCTAACCCGATCCAATCATATTGAAGCAGATCCTCCTCCAAGCCGGTCAGCTGCCAATAGGTTCCTTCCTGCGTGCACAATACATCAGGGGTATAATTTTGAAGCAGTTTTTTCATCAGCGGCCGCCTCTTTTCCCACGTATGCGGCCCGCTTCCCGCACTTCCTCCTACTCTCAAATTATAAGTCATAATGTGAATGGTCATCTTTCCTCTCCTCCTGTCCTTAACTAACAAGCAAAAAAACCCCAGAGATGATCCGGAGTTATCCCTTTTCAGATAAGTAATCGTCGATAAAATGAAAAGCATAGATCTGACGCGGCCTTCCTTTGGAAGATAGCTTCTCCTCACCGACGATTTGAATAAGGCCGGCGTCCAAGCATTGAAGCAGGATGCGATGGGCGCTTCGGATCGTTACGCCAAGTATGGAAGCTATTTCCTGAGCAGTATAGGTGATCCGTTCTGTCCGCTTGATCTGAGCCATCATTTTTGTGAGATAGGTAGCGGTCATTCCTGTCTTTTCCGCTTTGTGTAGAAGAGCTGGGTCTGTGACCGATAGACTGTAAATGAGCGGATTGGACATTTCCACTGGTCCGATCACGCTTTTATCTTCACGCACAATATAGCATTGATTACTGCCGAATTGTATGGACTGGCGCAAAGCCACCCAAGCATGGTTTCCGGCATCCTTTGCTGATAACCCAAACCCTACCCCAACGGATAGAGACAGCTGATGATCCTCTTTTAACGTCTGCAAAAGCGGGATACTTTTGTATCCTTCCGACACGCGTTCAAAAATGCCCCGTGTGGTGACAAACAAAAATTCATCTTCCGCGACGGCCGTGAGGTGTCCCTCAAGGGCTTCTGCATACTCCAGGATCATCTGCCGGATGCGGGCTTTCTTTTTTTGAATTCGATGCCCTGCCAGTTCAAATTCTTCAATCGGCGGATGCACCATCCGGATCAGCCCCATGACGACCTGGGAATCCTTGTTCTGCCTCTTTTTACAGGAAAGAAGAGCCCGTTCCAGTGAAATGGTGATATCTTCTTCGGTTGGAACCACCCATTCGTTTGGGATCCCGAGTGTATGGAGTTCATTCGAAACCGCATTACTTCCCGTCAGTGCTCCCTGTGTCTTGCCTTCTTTAAAGAGCCTTTCGTGAAGACTGATGATCTGACTCCTTGTCTGAAAAACTCTATGTTCCGCAACGGGTAAAACATCCAGGTTCTCGTTTACTTCTTCAAGCACCTTGCTGACTTCCTGTTCAGAAAGCGTATCGACGGAAATCCCCTGAACATCCGGCATACGGCGCATCAGTCTGAAAAGGGCCCCATAAAGGCCGGAAGCTTTTAAAGGAATGTAGTGGGCAGGTACCGGAAATTCCATATGATCCTTTACAAGTTTATATCCCTCGTATCCTGAGAAAAGCAGCACATCCACTTTCTCCGCAAGTTCTTTTGTGAACGAAACCGCATCTGAAAGGTCTTCGGACACCTGAAAGACCGGAGTGAACGTCGGAAAAGCCTTGATGACCTTTTGAATGCGGTGAGCAATGACTGCAGGGGCAACGATTCCAATCACAATCTGGCCAGACATGTTCCATCACCTCTATGAAAAATATATTTTCTTCACTCATAATCGATGACCTTCGTCAGTACACCTGTTTTCCCTTGCTGCAGTTCTTCATAGGCTTCGTGGATATCTTCAAAAGGAATGGACTCTTGGAGGTAATCGTTGACCTGTATCCTGTGTTCGCTCAAAAGCCTCAGGAATTCCTCCATGTTGCGTCCTTCCGTCCACCGGACAAAAGCATACGGATAATCCTGGGCGTTCTTTTCATAACCCGGATCGTACCGGCCGGGTCCTCCTGCCCGTGAAATAAGGATCTGTGCTTCTTTTCCGAACATCCGGCTCCTGTTAAAGTCGGGTTCCACATCTCCTACGATCACAATTTTCCCCTTGTCCCTGATCCATTCCAGGCTTTCATTCGTCAGTGGAGAATGTCCCCCTCCTGCACAAAGAAGGACAGCGTCCGCCCCGTATCCGTTCGTTTTTTCTTTAATTCGTTCCTCCAGCGTTTCCCGTGTTGTCGAAACAGCCACCTTGGAAACCGATTGAAACAATTCCGCTCGGCTGGCATTTACTTCATATGGAAGGACATTATAGGCGCACGCATGAGAAATCTGTGCGATGATCTGCCCCAGCACGCCAAGCCCTGCGATCACAACAGACTCCCCAAACTGCAGCTGCGTCATTCGCAGCGCATGGATCGCGATGGCCCCTACGCCAGCAAATGCAGCTTCCTTTGCCTGAACATTATCAGGCACAGAGCAGCACAGCGTTTTGGGAACTAGGAGATATTGTGAGTGCCTGACATACGGAACCCCATAACAGGCAACCAAATCCCCTTTAGAAAAAGGATCCGTATGTTTTCCACATTCCACAACTCTTCCGGCGGCACTGTATCCCAGATACGCCGTGCGGTTCCGGCTCGACCGAATGACCGACAATTCGGTTCCGGTACTAATGACTGAATGTGCTGTTTTCACCAAGAGATAATGGTCCTGAACCTTAGGGATATCACTTTCAATCATCGTAATTTTCCCCTCTTGGGCTGCTACACTTTTCAATGCTCGTTCCCCCTTTCTCCCGCCATCACGGAGTGAACTGTCTTTGACAGCTTTGCCTCGATTCTTTTACAAAGAAATGCTTCATCCAACAGCCCCGATAAGTAGAGCCTAAGCTCATCACGGATTTCCTTGAGTTCTTTAAACGAAAGCCCAAGGCTGCTGTATAGCCTGTAAGTAGGAACAATCTCCCGGAACATCTTGAAACGGGAAGGCAGGTGGACCTGTTCGCCTCCCGTCCGCTCAGCGACTTTTTTTACGGCCGGTATACTCAATGTCTTCTGGCGGATTCTCTCCTGGCATTCCTCGGAAGCCAAAAAGTCCACCAGGAGTTTCGCTGCCTCTTTCTTTTGAGAGTTCTTGTTCACAGCAAGGCCGATCATAAGGAGCATCGTCCTCGCGTCCTCTGAATAAGGAAGCGGTGCGATGTCATAAGCAATTTCCGCATCTTTCATCTGGTTTAAACTGAAGTAAGAGCACATGATCATGGAAGCTTTTCCTGCTTTAAAGAGCGCTTCGGAATCCTGGTCACTGTCCGACAAATAATTCACGGCCATCTTCTGCTGCTCAACGACATGCTTAAACCGCTTGATGCTCTCGATAAAACGGCCTGAATCAAACTGAACTTCGCCATTTTTGTCCCATGTAAAGTTCACCTGATTCTGCAGCAAAAAGATCGGCCAGCGGTTAAGAGACAGCGGGTGAAAATAAAAGCCGCACCTTTTTGTTTCGGGATTCAGTACTGACAGCTTCTCAGCAGCTGCCAGGGCATCTTCCCATTGCCATCCGCTGTCCGGCAAGGCAATGCCATGCTCCTCAAAGTGCGTGACGTTGTAGCACAGGATAATCGGCGAGAAGAGAAAAGGCTTCACATACTGATCCTGTGTGGAAAATCCTTTATTTAAAAAGGGATAGATATCGTCCGAAACCGGCAGTGGTTCAAACATCTCTTCATGATAAGGCCCAAGTTCCTGAAAGTCGTTATAGTTAATCGTCACGGCGTCCACCATATCGTTCTGAAAGAAATCATAAACGGTCTGCCCGTAATGGTTGTAAGGAAGGTTGATCGTCTGGACCTTGATCATGGGATGCTGTTCCTCAAACCGCCTGATGAGTTCATTCAGGACAGCTTCGTTTTTAATGGAAGGATAATATCCCAATTTAAGGGTCAGCGGTTCAAACGGTCTGCTGGCTGCCACTAAATTGCCGACCCTTGATTTTTTGACAATCAGCCCTTCCTTCACCAGCAGCTCAAGTCCTCTTCTGACCGAATTTTTGCTAAGATCATACCGTTCGGCGAGCGTCAGTTCAGAAGGCAAAAATTCTCCCACTGGAAGCAAACCCTCTGTAATCTGTTGTTTTATCGATCCAATAAATTGATCAAACTTCAATTTGAATTGTTCTCGGCTCGTTTTTTCACTCATAACGCCACTACCATCCTCTGAAAGTTTACTTTAGACCGGACAACGCGATCCCTTTTACAAAATAGCGCTGGAAGAAGAGAAATATGATAAAGGTTGGAATAAAGGATAGGACAGAGCCTGCCATTTCCACCCCGAAGTTTCCTTCCTTCGTTAAAAGAGAAGCAAGTCCTACGGTTACAGGAAACATATCTTCACTCGTTGTAAAAATGAGCGGTGTCAACAGATCGTTCCAATTGGAGATAAAAGCAAACGTACCCACCGTTGCAATGACCGGTTTGGACATTGGAAGCATGATTTTAAAGAAGACCGTAAAATCATTTGCCCCATCCATGTGGGCAGCCTCTTCCAAATCTTTAGGCAGCGTCTGCATATACTGCCTGACAAAGAACACACCGAGAATTCCCCAGATTTCCGGTACAATCAGCGGCATATACGTATTGATCCAGCCAAAATCGCTGAACATGATATATCTTGGGATAATAAGAAGCTGGCTCGGCAGCATGATGACGGCCATCATGATCCAAAAAATCACCTCTTTAAACGGAAACTCTTTTTTGGCAAAGATATACCCGAGTACAGCGGCGAAAAACATTTGCGAGAATACGGGTATGATCGTAATGATCAAAGAGTTTATGATCCATTTCATAAACTTGGCGTTCACCACGATATAAAGAAAGTTTGATAGAGAAAATTTCTCTTCGGTAATCCATAAAAAAGGGTTTCCGCTCGGGACTTTCATCGGGAGGAAGGATCCGCAAAGCATAATGAGAAAAGGAGCGATAAAAAGAATCCCAAAAACCGCCAGGGGAACATAGGTCCACTTTGATACTTTGTTCATGATGCACCTCCTTTATTTGTAGTTCACTTCTTTTCCTAAAACCTTCTTTTGGATCAAAGAGATTCCAAATACGATAAAGAACAGGATGTAAGCAAGAACACTGGCATACCCTAAACGCAAGGAGGTGAACCCCTCCTGATAGAGGTAATAGACGATCGTCGTGGTAGAGAAGTTCGGTCCCCCGCTCGTTAATAGAAAAGCAGAGTCAAAGATTTGGAAGGAACCGATGGTCGTGATGATCGCGACATAAAAATGGATCGGCATCAATAGCGGAAAGGTAATTTTCCAGAAGATATTCCACTTGGAGGCACCATCGATCTTCGCCGCCTCATAGTACTCATCTGGTACGGATTGGAGACCCGCATAATAATAGATCATCGTACTCCCGCACACTTTAAACACACTCAGTCCCGCCAGAACCATCATGGCCTGCAGCGAGTCTGATAGAAACAGCTGCGGTTCGATCCCAAACAACCCCAGAAAAGAGTTAATAAAGCCGCTCTCCGTTCCTTTGAACAGCCAAGCCCAGATTCCCGAGATCACCACAAACGAGGTGACAACCGGCAAAAAGAAGATGCCCTTGAAAAAGCCGGTTCCCTTCTTGCCTGTATTGATCAACAGCGCTAAACACAAGCCCAGCGCCATAGTGGGCACAATATAATAAAGTGAAAAAAGAATGGTGTTCCATATGGCTTTCCAGGCGATTTCATCAGATAAAAAATAAATCCAGTTCTTTAAGCCGATAAATTGCGGATCACCAATGATCGGCCAGTCAGTAAACGTAATATACAGACTGAACAGAATTGGAAACAGTTGGAAAATCGCAAAATGAACAAGGATGGGAACTAAAAAAATATAGATCATCGCATGTTTGTTCCAATGCTTTTTCATTCTAAACGCCCGGCTCATCTGCGGGGCAGCCGGTTTCGGAGCCGGTTTTCTGATTGCCAAGTTCGTTTCTCCCATTTCCTCGCCTCCTATAATAGAAAAGCGCAAGCGCCTTGCTTAAGTCCGACAAGCGCTGGAGCTAGACATCGCTTCCTCGAATAAAAAGGATGGGGGAGGCTTACTCCCCCTACCTTTCAAACGTTATTTATCCATCTCTGCCTGGATGGCTTTTGCTGCACCATCAGCTGCCTGCTTTGGCGTTTTCTTGCCTTGCATCATTTCTTGAAGCTTCGCCTGAATCTGAGGCATCACCGACCGGGACACTGGATGAATGACTCCCGGTTTTGCATATTGCGCGTATTCCGTTAAAATCTTCATATCTTTGTCCCCATCATAGATGGAAGCTGCCGATTTTCTTGGCGGTACATACTTTGTCAGCTTATTGAAAGCTTCAAGGCTTTCGGTGCTTGTCATCGACTTTACAAGCTGTGCAGAAAGTTGTTTGTTCTTCGAGTTTCCGGATACAACGAACATCCCGGTCGTTCCAAAGGTCGCTGTTTTCGCCTCTTTGAGCGGCGATCCGATCGCATAGTCTTTAAAGCCTTTTTCCTTCATTGTTGCCAATGATGCACCCGTTCCCCAGTAAGCCAGCATTTTTCCTTCCAAAAAGAGCGGAAGATGATCTACCGTGTTGATAGAGTCTTTCGGAATCATTTTTTTCTGATACCAATTATTGACGAGCTCAAAGCCTTTTACGGCATCCGGTTTATTGATGGCTATTTTTCCGTCTTTCGTGATCACTTCTCCGCCTGCTTGCCATACATAAGGGTACAGTGTTGCATTTGGCGTGTTGCCGCCTTCATAATTTCGGGCGTAATACCCTTTTTTCACTGCTTTTTCAGCCAGAGTATTAAATTCATCCCATGTTTGCGGCAGCTTATTCGGATCTCCGCCAAGCTCTTTTAGAATTTTTGTATTATAAAAGTAGGTTTGCACCTCTTTTAGAAGAGGAAGACCGTACATTTTGTCCTTATACGTAACCGCTTCCAAAGACGTTTGATCAAAATCTTCTTTATTGTAGTCACCCAGCAGATCATCCAGCGGTGCAAGGACACCTTTATCCGCAAATTGCGCCATCATGTCCGGAATTAGGTAAAAGACATCTGGTCCCTGCTTGGCTGCCATTGCTGTGAGAATCTTTTGTTCCCGGTTCGCCCAAGGAATTTCCTCAAACTTTACGGTAACGTTTGGGTACTCCTTTTTAAACCTTTCTCCCATCCCCTTGAATACTTCATTCTGCTTGCCTTTCAGTTCATCACTGACGTAAGGGTGAATCCAGACCGTAAGTGTAGCTTTTTGTTTCTTGTCCGTGCTGCCTCCCGATGCTGCCTCTTCGTTTGAACAGGCCGTAAAAGCAAAAAGTAAAAAGCATAAAAGAACAATGACCCCGCTTTTCCTCCAGAACATCTCAACATCCTCCCTTTTTCTTCTGGTTCATAACTGGTACTCGAGTTCAGAATAAGGGACGACATTGCAAGTGTCAATCTATTCTGTATTTTTAGACAATTTAAGGACATAGATAAATATCCGGCAGTTCTTTCAGAAGAATAAGCAGCCTTTGATTTCTCGACATATTAAAGACATTGCCTGCCGGAGATTGAAAATAAGCTTAAATCCCTTGCTCCATCAGCTTTTTTCGGCCAAAAGACATTCATTCATTTTTTTCTAACGAATGACTTGACTGAATTTTCTAAAATTATTATTGGAGGACAGAATAGTTTTATGTATGATTAATAACGAACCAGATATGACCCAACAAGTTGACTGCGGTGTTTAATTTTATGTAAGGAGGTATGCTCATTTGAACAAGTGGTGCAAAGGAATCGTCTCCTGTTTTTTGCTGGCTGGCCTGCTGGCCGCTTCCTTTTCCATCCGGGCGGAAGCAGCCGGCAAGACAGAAAATCTTGGAACTGCTCATTACAACATCGGTATTCTCTCCAGTGCTTACGGTAAAGGACCAAACGGAAAACAGGCAGTCTATGCTGCAGCAAATGGAGATCCTGCTGTGCTGAATATTATTAATCCTGTAAACGGAGAAATAATCGCAAACCATGCGTTGGACGGAGCCCCTTCAGCCTGGGGAATGGTCATTGATCCTAAAGGCAAGGTCTATATTGCCGGCGGGGCAAACTTGTACCGTTATGATCCAAAAACAGATGCCGTCACCAACCTGGGAAGGCCGATCGCTTCTGAAACGTCTCTGTGGCGGCTGCAAACCGATCAGAAGGGCCGTATCTATGGGGGCACTTATCCGAACGGCAAGGTCTTCATGTACAATCCAAAAACGAATACGTTCAGAGACTATGGGCAGGTGGCTAAAGACCAGGGCTATACGCGAAGCATTGCTGTTTCAGGAAGGTATGTCTATGCAGGAACAGGTGTCAAGAAGGCCCAGCTCATACAGCTTGATCCTGGAACCGGTAAAAAACAGAGCATCCCGCTCCCTGAACCGTATACGAATCAGCAGGACGTGTACGACATTGATGCTGTCCGCCACATGCTGTTCGTCAGGGTCACTCCCGCTAACACTCTGCTGGTCTATGACTTGAAGCAGAAAAAATGGGTGGATGAAATAGAAAATGCAAAAGGCTCCAAAGTCTCCTCCCCTGATGCCAAAGGCCTTGTCTATTTCAATATTGGAGATGAACTGTATTCCTACCGTTTGAAGGACAAAAAACTGGCAGCGACTGGATACAAGGAAAGCTGGAGCAATAAAGGCTTCGGTTGGGTGAACCTGGACGAACAAGGTTTTAAAGGAAAAAGCCTGATCAGCATGCGCTACAACGGAAGCTACTGGATCTTCAATCCGCAAACCGGAAAATCCAAGAGTATCGATTCTCAAATCGAAGGACAGCCCATCCCCATCCAATCGATTGGGAGAGGACCTGACGGAAACATCTATACGAGTGGTTATTTAACCGGGGCTTCTCCAAGTATTCAGTGGATGATCATGAGTTTACTAGATTCAAAGGCTTCGGTCAGGCAGAGAACATGATTTCAACAGACAGCTACCTCTATCTCGGTGTATATACGGGCGGAGTAATCTATCAATATGACCCCACTAAACCATACGACCATGACCCCGTTAATGTTCCAAAATCAACGAATCCGCGCGCTCTTTTTTCCTTAAAAAATGAAGGACAGGACCGTCCTTTTGGCTTTGCAAAAGGAGATGGAAAAGTCTTTATCGGCACCGTCCCTGACTATGGAAAACTTGGAGGGGCATTAACCGTCCTGGACGAAGCATCCGAAAAATATGAAGTTCACAGAAACATCGTCAACAACCAGAGTGTCATCTCCCTCTCGTATAAAGACGGCCTCGTTTACGGAGGCACCAGTGTATCCGGCGGACTTGGTGTTACGCCTGCCGAATCAGAAGCAAAACTATTTGCATTTGACCCCAAAACCAGTGAAAAGCTGTTTGAAATCACACCACTTCCCGGTGAAAAAGCAATCAGCGCATTGGCATTTGACCAAGAAGGTTATCTGTGGGGCATGAGTCCGGGGAAAATTTTTAAATTTGATCCGCAGACCCAGAAGGTACTAGCGTCCAAGGAGTTATTTCCGTTCAGCTGGGACGGCTTCGGCCATTATTGGCGAGGAGCTTTCTTGGACCTGGATCCTGACGGCTGTTTTTATGGAACCACGCTCGGAAAGCTGTTTAAATTCGATCCCCGAACGTGGGAAACTGAAATTCTCGAAAGTGATGCCTCACTCTTTGCCAAAGATAAGAATGGAACTTTTTACTTTGCAAGAGGCACAGATTTGTATCGCTATACCCGATAAACGGTTAACGAACAACAAGGAGGAGAATTCTGTTGAAAAAATGGTTATCGTTCGGTTTATGCTTGGTTATTTTATGCTTTGCCAGTTTTGGATTCGGCCAGCAGGCTCTAGCTAAAAGTTCAGGAAAATTGGAAAAAACCTACTTTGGGGAGCCACAAAAGCTGACAGCGCCGCTGAATCAGGCGATCTCCATTTTTAATGGGGCAGTCGGCACTGAAGACGGGCACCGCGTCATGTATACGACGACCAAAGGATTTCCCGCCAAATTGAATGTGCTGGATATTGAAGATTACAAATTGTTAAGAGTTATCGATCTCGAAGACTCTGAAAACTCATGGGCCCATGAAGTCACTCCAAACGGCGATCTGTATGTGGCTACTGAAGGCGGCGGAGCAAAATTATGGAAATATTCTCCTTCAACCAAACAGGCGAAGCTTGTCTATAAATTCCCGGGGAATCTTTTGCCTTTTCTATCACGTCCAATGCAGAGGGCCAGGTGTTCGTCGGTACGTATCCCGGGGGCAAAGTTTTCAAATATGACCCGCTTACCTCTAAGGTAACCGACTACGGTCGAATGATTGGAGCTGTTTCCCAGGAATATATCCGGTCACTCGCCGTGATCGGCGACAACATTTATTCCGGCACAGGACACGGACAGATCGTGCGCTACAACATGAAGACGGGAGAAAAAGAAGATATCGCCAAATCCATTAATGAACCCGGGCATATCTATGACCTTGAAAAAGTGGATGACCGCTATCTCTTCGCACGATTCGAGCTTTCAAGCAACGGCTACATCTACGACACCCAGGAAAAGAAATGGCTGGACGTAACGGTACCAAACGTCCGCGGGCTGCATGTGGAAGAGCAATCGCTCAACAACAAGATCTACTTTATGTCCACTGATAACAAACTGCGAACGGTCGACCTGTCCACTTTAAAAATTGAAGACACCGGGATTGAATATGAAAGCGGTTTCCGAGGGGTGGACTGGGTGGAGTTTAATACTCCCGAGCTTCCCGGAAAAAGCCTGGTTACCATTAACTTCAGCGGGTATGTAACGATCATCAATCTTGAGACGAAAAAAGTGACAAGGCTGCCCTCTCTTGTTCAGTCCACTCCTACCGTGATGCAAGCCATTGAAAAAGGTCCCGATGGAAATTTCTACATCAGCGGCATGCAGACGGCCAAAGGTGCTCAATATAATCCCGTCACAGGAAAAGTGACTTCTTTCAACTTAGGCCAGGCAGACAGCATGGCTCCTTTGGGAGATAAGATGCTGATGGGAGTATATCCTTCAGGAGACATCCGGGCTTATGATCCGGCACTCCCGCCATCTGACACGAACCCGGAAAAATTATTTGTTCTCGGAGAGTCTCAAAACAGAATCAAAACGATCTCATCAGGCGGAGGAAAAGCTTTCATCGGCAGCATTCCATTTTACGGCGAGCTTGGCGGGGCACTGACCGTCTATGACCCGCAGGCTGAAGGTGAAAAATACAAAGTGTTCCGGAATGTCGTTCAAGACCAAAGTGTAGTGGGCCTTGCTTATAAAGACGGAAAGGTTTACGGCTCGACTTCCATTACTGGCGGCCTTGGCGCAGATCCTACCGCCGAAGAAGCGAAGATCTTTGTCTGGGATGTAAAAAACGAAAAGAAAATAAGTGAAATCTCACTGAACGTCGAGGGAATTGAAAAGCCTAATCTCATTGGAGAACTGTCCATCGGTCCCGACGGGCTTTTATGGGGAGCGGTCAAAAATGCCATATTCGCTCTTGATCCAGAGACCTTAAACGTCGTAAAAAGCAAGAAGATTTATCCAGATGGCGTCCTTCCTGCAGACGCTTGGGGATCCATCGATCTCAAATGGTCAAATGGCCTGCTGTATGCCGATTTTACAGGTGGAAATCTGACAGCCATCGATCCGAAGACACTCGACAGCAAGAAAATTACCAATGCCTATTCCTTTTCCATCGGTGATGACGGAGATATCTACTATTCTCTTGGCTCCAACCGCACCCTGCTCTATAAGATTGAAGTAGATCCAATTTCAAAAATAAAACCTATTCATATTACGAACAGCAGTTTTGAGATGCCGCTCATGAACGGCACCGTCCCAGGCTGGACATCGATGTTTGCAGCCGATTCTGAAGTTCAGTACAGCCTTTCCGGCGAACAGTACAGCAAAGGCATACAAAGCCTGAAGCTCGTGGATGCTTCTCACAAAAAATCAGTCGCCCTCATGAGTACTCCGGTTAAAGTCAACCCTGGGGATGTCCTGAAAGCAGAGACCCGGCTTTATTTAAAAGAAGGCCTTTCAAGCCTGATGCTTCGCTATTTTGACAGTAATGGAAAAGAGATCTCCTCCACGCCCGTTCATACTGAAGCCGGATACAACAGCTGGCAGCCGGTCACCATCACGGCAAAGGCTCCAGAGCGGGCCACTTCTGCAAAAGTTCTTGCTTATTCAACAGCATACGCGACAACAACTTCTTACTACGATAACGTCAAGCTTTCCAAATTAATCTTAAAGAAATAGGACGAAGAGTAAATTTACCATGTAAAGGAGCGGCTCAGCATGCCAAATAAAATGCCGGAGAACTATAGGGAATCCATCCGTGTTTCCCCTGTGCCTCAATCCATAGAAATAAGAGACGATGGTTTTCCATTGACTCCGATCGTTTGGCTGGTAACCGAAGCCAAAACACCTGCTTCTGCTATGCGGGAAGTAGAGAAAGCTCTCTATCATGCCGGAGTCAAAGAGATTGAAATACGGTCAAATTTCCGTGAAATAGAGGCTGCCATGGTTCCTGTCGTCATCTACCTTGGAGAACTTGCTGAAGATGAAGCTGCTTCTAAAGCACTGGTTGGTCTCCACGTCGATCCGCATAAGAATCTTCAGGCGGAAGGGTATGTGATCGCATCCGGAACTTCGCCTGCAGGGACGAACCAGATTATTCTGGCAGGTGTGGATGAAGCAGGAACCTTTTATGCAGCCCAGACGTTCAGACAGCTCCTCACCATAGAAAATAAAGCGGCATGGATGCCGTCAGTCATCATCCATGATTGGCCATCCATGCCGATTCGGGGAGCTATCGAGGGTTTTTATGGCCCTCCCTGGTCCCATCAGGACAGATTGAGCCAGCTTACTTTTTACAGTGAACATAAGATGAACGCCTATATATACGCTCCTAAGGATGATCCGTACCATCGTGAAAAATGGCGGGACCCCTATCCTGAAAGTAAGATGGATGAGATCCGGGAGCTCGTTGATACTGCCAAAAGAAACCACATCACCTTCACCTTTGCCATCTCACCAGGAAATACGATTGCTTTTTCAAATGATGCTGATTTTCAAGACTTGCTGAACAAGGCACAAGCGGTATGGGACATCGGGGTACGCTCGTTTGCACTCTATCTTGATGATATTGATCCCGCGCTTCGTTCATCACAGGACCAGGAAACGTTTGGCGGTGATCAGCATCCTCCTGCCGCTGCCCAGGCTTTTCTATTGAACCGTTTTAATGATGAATTTATTAAGAAACACCCGGAGGCTTTACCTTTGATTACAGTACCTACGGAATATCATGAAGAAAATACTTCTCCTTATCGGGAACGGTTTGCCGGGCTCGTCCAGCATGATATTATCGTACAGTGGACAGGAATCGGTATCGTTGCTCCGGTCATTCCAGCGAAAGATGCCCGTTATATCCATGGGATCTTTCAGCATCCGCTGTTGATCTGGGATAACTATCCCGTTAATGATATTGACCGCAACCGTCTATTCCTGGCTCCGTTATATGGAAGAGAAGCAGAGTTATGTAAAGAAGAATCCATAATTGGCATCACCGCCAATCCCATGAACGAGGCAGAAGCTTCCAAGATTCCTTTGTTCACGATTGCAGACTATATGTGGAACGCATTAAACTATCAACCAGATCATTCTTTGGAGAGAAGCGTCAAGGAATTTGCCGGTAAAGCTTCAGACGCATTGAAGCTTTTCGTTGAAAGCTGTTATGCTACCATCCTTAACAACCATGCAGAACCGCTTTCTATTCGTTTACAGCTTTTAATGGATAATTTCTGGAGGGCTAAAGAAACGGAGTCAATGAAAACAGGTGGAGACCCTCTTTTACAGCAGTTTTATGCGATGAAAGAAGCACCTTCCCAGTTGAAAAGAAAACTTGAGAATCAAAATTTCCTTAAGGAGACTGAGCCCTATCTTTTAAAGCTTGCCTTGTACGGAGCAGCTGGCGAAGCCGCCGTACGAATGCTTTTAATGGAAGAAGCACGTAATGCCAACGAGGCACAAGCGCAACGCAATATACTGGAAGGCTTAATGGAAAAAATAAAAAATATTCCTCAAAAATTAAGCATCAGTGTCATGGATCCCTTTCTCCACCGCGCTTTATTCGGACCTGATTTCCCCCAAAATTCCGCTATGGGGGACTCAGCCTCTGAAACTCTTTCTTAAACATCAAAAAACCCCTGTTCGGCCACCAGGCAGAACAGGGGGTTTTCATGTTTTTGTTACTTCACTGTCACTTTCACGGCTTTGCTTTCGCGTTTAGCGGCATCCGTCACGGTTACGGAAAGGACAGTGCCTTTCTTTTGTTTCTTGATGCTGGCTTTGAAGGTTCCTTTTGCGCTTACTTTTGCAGAAGAGATGACCTTTTGGGCTTTGTCTTTCACTTTAATCGTTCCGTTGGCTACTGCTTTGCCCGTTACTGCGGTGGATTTCGTCGTTACTTTATCCACTTTTGGCATATCAGGAGCCGGAGCTTTTCCTACCACTGCTTTCAGGGCTGTTTTTTCAGACCCTGAAGCGTTGGAAATCTCAACGTGGAGCACTTGGCCTGCTTTTTGAACCGGAATTTTAACGGCATATGTTCCTAAGGCGGGTACCGTTGTTATTCCAAGCACTTTCTTGCCGTTCTTCACGGTAACTTTAGAGCCTTTCGCTGCGATACCTGAAAGGGTGTTCAGATTATCAAGAACCGGGTTCACTTTTGCGTTGAGTTTAACCGCACTAAGTGCACTGAATGCATCCAGTCTTCCCCATCCTGATGCTTCATCATAGCCTGGAACCGGTTTTGGTCCTTCTTCATATTGGTCATCCGGCTTATCGACTTCACCAAAGGCAATGTCATCCGCACTCTGTGTTAGAACTCTTTCAATATCTTTTGCTTTTAAGCGCGGGTTCTCAGACAGCAAGAGCCCTGCAACCGCTGCAACGTGCGGTGTGGCCATGGACGTTCCTGACATATACGTGACGTTTCCGTTTGGCACAAGACTTGGGATATTGGAGCCCGGTGCTACGAGATCAAGTCCTTTGCCATAGTTGGAATAGTCGCCCACAACATCCATATCATTTGTTGCGCCAACACCGATCGCGTATTTCGAAGAACCTGGATAGCCGACCATGGAATCGCCGTCGTTTCCAGTCGCTGCAACAATGGTCGCACCTTTGTCAGAAGCATATTTCATCGCATATTCAAGCACACGGCTGTATTCGCCGCCAAGGCTAAGGTTGATGACCTTTGCCCCTTTATCTGCCGCGTATTTAATTCCCTTTGCGATCTGTTCGGTATCCCCGGAGCCAGAAGCGTCAAGAACTTTAACCGGAAGAATTTGTGCGTTCTGATTGATTCCTGCCATGGAGTAGCCATTGTCTGCGGCTGCAGCGATGATGCCGGACACGTGAGTACCATGGCCCATATCATCCAACGGAGCCTCACCAGATGTGACAAAATTTTTCCCGAGGTCAACACGTACTTTGTCTTTCAAATCAGCGAGGGTATAATCTACCCCGGTATCAACAACCGCGATCAGTGAGCTGTTCAGGTTTGATTGATCCGCGAGCTTTTTCATCGGTTCAAAATTGATGTCTGCTCCTGCAGCACCTTCATTTTTCCCTGTATTCTTCAGTGACCATTGATCGTTGTACTGAACATCATTGGACATGGAGTGATAATGCTGAACAGGTTCAACAAATTCTACGCCCGGCAGCTTTGCAAGCTTTTCCGCTGCTGCTTTTACTGACGCTGCTCCACTTTTTGATGTGGCGCTGTATTTGCCTGAATCATCTGCTCCATCCACGTGCACCACGTACATGCTGCCAAGAATTTTATCTTCGGATTTGAATGCCGATTTTGCAGCTGATTCGATGCCATAGGTTTGAAGCTTGTTGTTTATTGACTTGCTGGTATAGCCGTCTTTCATTTTAACAATAAGTTTGCTGGACATTTCTTTCGTGCTTTGCGGAACGAGTTCTGCTTTTCCTAAAAGATCAGAAAGTCTCTCGCCTGCAAGCGAAGAAACGCCTACCTGCTTCCCGATTTTTTCGATATCGTCCTTATAAGCATCAGGTGAGGCTTTCAGCACAATATCATAAAGTTCCTTGATCGAGTTCTGGTCTTTGCTGGAGAGGACATACGTGCTTTGTGCACCGTTCTCTGCCAGTTCATTAAATAAAGGTTTTAGAGCGACAAGATTGTTGAACACATCTTGGCGAAGATCCTTGCTGAACACCATCTTTCCTACGAGGAATGGTGCGGTATTGTAATAGAGGGAGGAAAGAGATCTGCCTTCCTCAGTCTTTGACAGCAAGCCGTCCCGCAGCTGGCGAAGCTGAGTTAAAAGCTCTTTTCCAGATTTCTGCTGGCCGGCACTCATTTCTACCGGGCATTCTTCTTCCCCAGCTGACTCAACGGATGGCGGAAGTTTTTCGCCTTTATAGCCGAGCGTGTAATTTGCTTTTTTCGGCTCAGCAGAAGCCGGCGGATCCTCAGGTGTTTCGGTATCTTCACCGAGGTATTCCACCTTTATGTAATAAGGTCCCTGCCATGCATACGGCACGTCCAGTTTTACCGGTTTATCAGGTGTTTCGGTCGTTGTAAAGCCGCGATACATGCTAAATGTTTCATCATTTCCTGCTTTTTCAATGCTTGGATATACGGAAATGTTTAAATTTGCATCACTAGTTAATGAGATTCGCATATGAGAATCTTTTTGAATATCCTCTTGATTCGGTGTAATCTTGTACCATTGTGTTTGTTCAGGCTGGTCGAACGTTCCATCCACCGTTTGATCCTTCTCGAGCGGTGCCGCTTTTTCAAGGGACGAGCCGCCTTCTGCCTTCGCTACACGTGCTGCCGCTGGTGAAAACATGCCTGCGATCAGTGCAAATACGAGCAATAAGGCCGTCATACTCGATGTCTTTCTCATTCTCATTCCGATGCCTCCTTGGGTTATGGTCAAAAAAAGAAAAGAGCCTGTTTCGCCCATAACGCTATTTAAACACATTCAGCAGATTAATAGGTAAAATCTTCTAAAATTAACAGAAAAACATTCTATCGGCCTACTTAAACGGCTTCAGTTGCCGTAAAACGGTAATTATTTCCTACTCTGTTACCAAAACTAGCAAACCATATTTTTTATAAAAATTTACATTCTCGTCATTGAGGATCCGCTCAGTCCCCTTTCATTGATTTTTATAGGAAAATTTGCTTTAGTTAAATAAAGAATCATAACAAGAATGACGGAAGATCCGCCAAAGAAAGGAAACGATCCTCTTGTTTATTACGTTAACCATGCTCGTCATCGGACTGATCTGCGGTTTTGTCGGCGTCGGCGGAGCAGGTTTTATCATCGCTATACTGGTACTTTTTCATATTCCCATCCATACAGCGCTCGGCACATCGCTCGCCGCCATGGCCTTTACAACCCTGTCAGGAGCCTACAGCCATTTGAGGGAAGGAAACATATCGCTCAAGGCCGGCGTTTGGACGGGCGGATTTGGAGCCATCGCTGCGTTCTTCGGTTCCAAGCTGTCCTCTCTCATTCCCAGTGAACATCTGCATTATTTGACAGCTGGCATGCTGTTCCTGTCAGCAATCTTATTTATTTTGCGTTTCTTTATGATGAAGGGCAAAGTGGAGGAAGTCATCGATGAAACGCTGGGCTACCCTACCTTGCTGGTAAAAGCGCTTCTGCTCGGTATGACAACCGGGCTTTTATCCGGAGCGTTCGGTATCGGTTCTGCCCCGTTCATTCAGATCGGGCTCATGCTGCTGTTCGGCCTGTCCATCCGCCAATCGATCGGAACAACGATGCTCGTTATTCTGCCGATCGCGGCTGGCGGCGGGTTTGGGTACATTATGGAAGGCTATCTTGATTTAATGCTGCTGTTTCAGGTGCTGGCCGGTACGATGGCTGGTGCTTACCTTGGCGCCAAACTGACGAAATTTGCTCCGAAACCCGTGCTGAAGACTGCGATGGTTGCCACACCGGTGGTCGCTGCGCTGCTGATTTTGTTTGAGTAGAGATTATGGGGAAATGGAGTGCCGAAGAGGGCTTTTCTGAAGTATTTTGCTTCAGTTAAGCCCTCTATTTTCATTTGATCGCGTAAAAAGCTGGTTGAGCGGGAAGTTTTCGAGGGCGAGAGCTGAGTTTCGATCTGAGAATGGGTCCTCCAAGCGTTTTATTTTCAAAAAATCAGCTTTATGTTCAAAAAACATACTTTTTTATTCAAAAATCCGAGTTTATGTTCAAAAACCGCCTTTTTATTTTCAATTTGTTGATACGCGACACATTTCGACGAGTTTTGACACATTCATTTCCGCAACATCCACCACCCAACCCCACAAAAAGAGGCGGCCCTCAAGGAACCCCCTCTTTCTTCTTCTATATTAACTTGCTGACATCGAGATACCCTTTTCCTTGCGTATTTCCCGGCAATCTCCAGTCTTCAGCGCTATTAAGCAGCTTTTCTTTTACTTCGTCAGGCGTCAGTTCCGGATTTTGCTGAAGAACGAGCGCTGCCACACCCGCACAGATCGGTGTTGCCATGGAAGTGCCGGAAAGTGAGAAGTAATTCTCGGCTACACGGCTGCTCTTAGATACCTTGTCCAAGTAAGAACCCGGCGAACGCAGTGAAACAATATTGACGCCCGGTGTTAGAAGGTCTGGCTTTGTTAGTCCGTCAATCGTAGGACCTCTGCTGGAAAAATTGGCAGGAATATCATCCGTGCGTTCAATCGTATTTTGATCGTCCATCGCGCCGACCGTAATGACTTTCGGGCTGATTCCTGGACTGGAAATCGTTTTTTCATCTGGTCCTTCGTTGCCGGCAGCGATACAGACAACGATCCCTTGTTTCCAGGCTTCCTCTACTATTTTTACAACAGGATCTTCAGCAGCCGGCTGAGTCGCCTGGCTTCCAAGCGACATGGAGATAATTTTAATTCCATACTTCTCTTTATTATCAATGCACCATTGCACACCCGCAATAACGGTGGACAATGAACCAGAGCCCGTCTTATTCAGCACTTTTACGCCTACAATGTTCGCTTCCGGCGCAGGGCCTTTGTATTTTCCATCCGACAAGTAGCCGTTTCCTGCTGCATCCCCTGCACAGTGTGTACCATGCCCGTTATCATCGTAGGTTTCTGTTTTCTGGTTTACTAAATCCTTAAAAGCTGCAATACGGTCTTTCAGATCGGCGTGAGGATAGACCCCAGTATCCACTACCGCAATCGTGACATCCTTTCCGGTGACTCCAGATGAGTTCAGGACATCCGACCGAATGGAGGGTGAAGCCTTGTCCAGCAAAGCTTTTACTTCGCGGTCATGGTGTATTTTCTTAATATGAGTGCAATTATTTAAAAGTTCCTCCATCACATTGGCCGTTAAAGTCGCAGCGCAAAAAGGAATACTTGTGAACTGATGATGGACGGCACACTTACGATGGCCTGAAACCGTCTGATGAACTTGTTCCAGCCCTAAAGAGCATGCGTCACCCTCTTCATAAAACTCAATAATCACCGGCAGTTTATTTCTCTTTTTCAATCGATTTTCTAGCATGCTATGAAGAAAACAGGGAACTTTTTGAAACGGCCGATATAAATTTACGAGCTGTAAACGCATTGACCGGTCCAGCTTATCCGCATGCTGGCGAACCATTTTTATCATAGAAAAACCCAACACCGTTTTTCCCCCTTTGTTTAGAAGTTGTACTATTCTATGAAAACTGCCAGAAAGGGAAACGGTGTTTGTCCATGCTTTTACTAGATTGTCGAAAATGATAGAATCGCCCTTATGTAAGTAGAGCGCCGGACGGGACTTTGTCCCATCCATCCGCTCAGCGGTGATGACGAGCCCTCGAGGGTTCATCTCAGCAACAGTATGAATTTCAATAAAAAGGACAGCTCCTTGGAAGAGCTGCCTCAATTATGCTTGTTATCTACTTTTTAGAGGGGGCCTTATCCTTCGGCCCGTGCCCGAGCCCGCGCAGGATCTGCAGGAGGATGTAGATCCCGCGGCTGATCTCAGGATCCCGGAGCGCTTTGATCAATCCGAAGAACCCTACATTTTTGACAACCGGCACTTCTGTTCCTTCTTCCTTTTCCTTCCTCGTATACCGGGCTGTGAGGTGGTCGATGCCTTCAAGATCCAGCATGCCTAGCAATTCTATTAATCGGGTGGCATTATGCAAGATGGTAGAATTCGGTTTTTGATTGGCTTCATACGCAATGTTCCCCATGATGTGCTGCTGTTGGGAGATCATCGCGTTCAGCATGGACATTTTGCCGGTCTCATGCAGCAAAGAGGAGAACCGGATCGTCTCCAGCATCGCCTCCTTGTTGTCCGACAAGGCATCCAGCAGTTCGTTCAGATTGTCTTCTCTTATTTTTTCCTTGGGTATCTCCATGCGTTTGATTTCCTTGATCCGCTCAGCCATCTTGTCTAACCTCCCTGCTTCCAGGATAAATATAGTCACTTCGGTCCCACTTCTTCTGGACGTTCACGCCCGGCTGCGGATTGCGGTGCCCGCGTCTGTAATTGAACAGAGGCAGCGGCGAATCGCCTTTCTTCTCCAGCACTTCGACTTTTGCCGGAATCTCTTTATAAGCCGGGGTGTTCGTATCTTTATCCGTATCATTGTTCGTTAAATAGTTGATCGCGCTCTTTCCGTTGTCATTCAGCGGAAGGTACATCTCGTTTCCGAAAACTTCCGGTGACACATGAACCCGGGCGACTGTTTCACCAGAAGGGTTTTCCATCCGGATGGTCGAGCCTTCTTCCATTCCGTATTTTTCAGCGGCTTCTTCGGATACAGCGATCCATGAGTTCGGCACTTTCTTTCGGATGCCTTCTGTATGATAGGTCATGTTGCCTTCATGAAAGTGCTCCAGGATCCGGCCGTTATTGATATGAAAGTTATGTTCTTCCGTCGTACGGTAATGGTGGGCGAATTCCAACGGATACAATTTCGCTTTTCCGTCGTCTGTATGAAACTCCTCTGTATAAAGAAGCGGTGTATCTTTTCCATCCTCGCTGACCGGCCATTGCAGACTCTTGAACCCTTCGAGGCGCTCATAGCTCACACCGGCAAACATCGGAACAAGGCTTGCTGCTTCTGCCATGATGTCGGCGGGCGAAGTGTAGCTCCAGTCAAAACCCATGCGTCTCGCGATTTCACTGTAAATTTCCCAGTCCGGCTTCGACTCGCCAAGCGGGCTTAACGCCGGATACAGACGCTGAATTCTTCGTTCGGTATTGGTGAACGTCCCTTCTTTTTCAAGGCTTGGAGAAGCCGGCAGCACCACATCCGCATATTGGGCGGTGTTTGTTAAAAACAAATCCTGTACGATGAAAAAGTCCAGCTTCTTGAACGCACTGGTCACATAGTTGATATTGGAATCCACGACACCCATATCCTCGCCCGTCACGTAGAGGGCTTTGAGCTTGCCGTCATGGATGCCCTGTACCATCTCATGGTTGTCCATGCCTTTTTCTCTTGGCAGGTTGACTCCCCATGCTTTTTCAAACTTCGCAATCACTTTATCATCCGTTACCTTCTGATAACCCGGGAGTGTGTCAGGCATGCTTCCAAAATCACTCGCACCCTGTACATTGTTGTGGCCGCGCAGCGGATAGGCTCCTGTCCCCGGACGGCCATAGTTGCCCGTCACGAGCAAGAGATTGGAGATGGCAGTCGATGTATCTGAACCGATCTGGTGCTGTGTCACGCCCATCGCCCAGCAGATGCAAGTCCTGTCCGAATCACGGATCGCTTCTGCCGTTTGGATCAGAACCTCTTTAGAGATCCCGGTGATCTCTTCCGCCATTCCGAGTGTAAAGGGCTGCAGACTTTCTAAGTAATCCGCATAACCGTTCACTTTTCCAGATAAAAATTCTTTATCATGCCATCCCTGATCAATGATGTATTTTGTGACCGCAGAAAGCCATACGAGGTCTGTCCCTGGATTTGGATGAATGTACAGATCCGCCCTCTCAGCCATCTCATGTTTGCGAAGATCGGCTACGATCAATTTTTGCCCAAACAGCTTATGGGCACGTTTGATTTTTGAAGCGAGAACAGGATGGGCTTCTGCTGTATTGGAACCAACAATGATGACAAGTTCCGCGTTCTCCAGGTCTTCCATGGAACCGGCGTCGCCTCCATAGCCGACGGTCCGCTGCAGCCCCATCGTAGCAGGAGACTGGCAGTAGCGGGAGCAGTTGTCGATGTTATTCGTGCCGATGACCTGGCGGGCCAGCTTTTGAATCAGGTAGGATTCCTCATTCGTCGCTTTGGAAGAAGCGATGAACGCCAGTGAATCAGGACCATGCTTTTCTTTAATCTCCTTGAATTTCTCGGTGATGAGGCTGATCGCCTCCTCCCACTCGACTTCTTTAAAATACTCACCGTCACGGACGAGCGGACGGATCAGGCGGGCCTCACTGTTGATGTGGCCCCAGCCGAATTTCCCTTTGATGCAGGAGGAGATGCCATTGGCCGGTGCTTCCTCTACCGGTTCGATCTTCAGGATTTCCCGGTCTTTCGTCCATACTTCAAAACTGCATCCAACCCCGCAGTACGTACAAACGGTCTTCGTTTTTTCGATCCGGTCTTCCCTCATTTTCGCTTCAGAGTCTGAAACAGCGAACAGCGGGCCAAAACCGGTCTCCGCCTCCTTCGTCACTTCAATCATGGAACGGAGGTAATCCGGGCGGATGTCCGTCAGAAAACCGGCCTGTCCCTGCATGCTGTTCTCCATAAGGGCATTGCACGGACAGACCGTGACACATTGCCCGCAGCTGACACAGGACGATTCTTCAATCGGTACATTGTCATCCCAAATGACCCTCGGCTGCATGAGGTCCCAGTCGATCGAAAGGGTTTCATTCACCTCAACGGTCTGGCACACCTCCACACATCTTCCGCAAAGGATGCACTGATCCGGGTCATACCGGTAAAACTGGCCGTGGTCAATATCGTATTGCTTCGGTTTAAACTCTTTGATCTGATGCTCGAGGCCCATATCTTTGACCGTGTTATGAAGCGTGCAGTCGCCATTATTGTTATCACAGACCGTACAATACAGTTCATGATTTTCAAGGATATTATCCATCGCCTTGAACTGAGCTTCTTTCACCTCTGGCGTGCTCGTGCGAATGTCCATCCCTTCTTCCAAAAACGTCCCGCAGCCTCTTTTTACCTCGCCGTTTACAAGAACGGCACACGTATCGCACGTTTCGATGCTTCCCAGGCTTTCGTGGTAGCAGACGTGAGGAATTTCAATATTCTTATCAAGCAGGAGCTGAAGAACCGTCTGTCCTTGATCTGCCTGGTACTGATCTCCGTTTACAATGACTGAAAACTCTTTTTTCATGAAGCTCCTCCTTTTTTGTATAGCTTATGTGGCTTTTGAGAGCAGTGGATTTCCGTTTTGGGTAGCTCGCTTTCCGCGGGGCGTGCGGTAAGCCCCACGGCGCAAGCGCCTTTGGGTCTTACCTGTCACGCTCGTCCCGCTGGAGTCTCGCACCCTTCACTACAATCCACTTGGCATTGAAGACTATCAAAAAATTGTTTTCGTAAGTACATTTTTGTTCCTGAAAACAGTGAATCACTGTTTCGGGATGATCGCTTTTTACAGGGTTACAAAACTTTTATCATGAAATTATAAAATGTAAATAACTAACCTAGTGAATTAAATTGCAGTAAATGCAAAGGAAAATGATAAGCCAGATGGTTCACCTCACTCTTCCCGGATTGGTTAGTCTGCACCTATCCTTGTTTCATTTCCCTCATTAACGAACGCGATAAACTATTTAAACGTAAAATTTATGATAATTAACGTTAATGTGAGAGTTTAACGTTTTATTCTAAGCAAAGAGGGGATTAAAACATAAAAGTCCGTTTACATATGGGCAGCTGCATCTAAAACCCCGCCTCCATTCAGCTGAAAGGAGTACCTATGAAAAAAAATTTGTATTTGTTCAGCAGTTTCTGCCTTCTTTTTATATCCGGCTGTTCCTCGATCGATGTGCTGAATCCGAAAGGAAGCCAGGGTAACGAACAGCTCTCCTTAATTAAACTGAGCATCTATATTATGATGCTCGTTATTTTCGTCGTTGTCGTGCTCTTCATCTGGTTCGTTTATAAGTACAGAGCAAGGCCGGGGTACCAGCCTTCCACCCACCAGGAAAACCGCAATAAAAAGCTGGAGATCACGTGGACTGTGCTTCCGTTCATCCTCCTGTTCATTCTTGCCGTTCCAATGGTAAAGAGTGTGTTTGGAGAAGCTCAGAAAGATCGTTCCGAAGCTATGAAAATAAAGGTGACAGCGAGTGAATTCTGGTGGAAATTCGAGTATCCGGCAGAGGGTATCGTGACCTCTCAGGAGCTGCATCTTCCCAAAGGCAAACGAGTGGTTCTTGAGCTTCATTCCAAGGATGTCATCCATTCCATCTGGGTGCCGCAGCTTGGCGGCAAGCAGGACCTCATTCCCGGACGTACGAACCGGCTCGCCCTCACACCCGAAAAATCCGGCATCTTTCAGGGGAAATGTGCGGAATTTTGCGGAACCGGACATTCTTACATGCGGTTTACCGTTAAAGTGGACAGCAAACAGGATTATGAAAAGTGGCTGAGCTCCATGAAAAAAGATCAAAACAGCAGCCAATCGCTCAGTGCGGACGAATCAGAGGGCCAAAAGCTTTTTGAAAAGAACTGTTTAAGCTGTCATGCGACAAGCGGATTAACTGCCGCTGACAAAAAAGGTCCGAACCTGGCTGACTTTGGCAACCGGGATCACATAGCAGGAGTCCTAAAGAATACTCCGCCTAATGTAAAAGAATGGCTGAAGGATCCTGAAAAAGTAAAACCCGGTTCACATATGCCGAAACGTGAAGGACTTAGCGAACATGACTACACAGCTCTTTCTCATTACCTGCAGACACTCAAAAAATGAGTCATCCAGTAACGAAGGGGGTCCAACATGTCGATACCGTTTTTCAACACACACATCAAACTTGCTTCTGATATAATAGCGGCTAACCTTTCGATCATTGTCATGATGATCGCAGCACTTATTTTTCTTACCGTCGCGAAAAAATGGAAATCCCTTTGGATGCTGATCAGTACGACCGATCATCGCAAAATCGGGATCTTTTATATCGCTTTTGGATTTCTATTTTTCCTGCGCGCCGGCCTTGATGCGATGCTCATGCGAACTCAGCTCGCTTTTCCGGACTTTCATTTCTGGGTCTTTCACGGCGAAAAGTACAATCAAGTCATGACAACCCACGGTACGCTCATGATCTTTTTTGTCGCCATGCCTTTCCTGATCGGTCTGATGAACATCGCTGTTCCACTGCAGATCGGGACACGGGATATGGCGTTCCCTTTCTTTAATTCCCTAAGCATGTGGCTGTTCGTAATTGGCGGTGTGCTCATTAATATGAGCTTTGTTTTGGGCGGTGCCCCTTCCGCCGGCTGGACTTCGTATGTCCCCCTTGCCGTGGATAAGGATATCGCCGGAAACGGAACAGCCTTTTATGCAATGGGCCTGCAGGTATCGGGAATTGGAACGATCATGACGGCCATCAATTTCATCGTCACAATCTTGAAGAACAGGGCACCCGGCATGGGCTTCATGAAGATTCCTCTGTTCACGTGGTCCGCTCTCATTACCTCGACTCTCATTCTTTTGGCTTTTCCCGCATTAAGCGCCGCCCTGATCATTCTTATTTTTGATAATCAGTTCGGAACTCAAGCTTATGACGGAGGAAACGGAAGCCCTGTACTTTGGCAGCACTTGTTCTGGGCGTTCGGCCACCCGGAGGTCTATATTGTCATTCTGCCGGCATTCGGTATTTTTTCAGAGGTGATCGCCACCTTTTCTTCCAAACGAATCTTCGGCTATTCCTCCATGGTCTTATCCATGCTCGTCATCGGCTTTTTAAGCTTTATGGTCTGGATTCATCACATGTTTACGGTAGGGCTTGGACCGCTCGCCAATGTCGTGTTTGGGATCACCTCCATGCTGATCGCCGTGCCAACAGGAATTAAAATCTTTAACTGGCTTTTCACATTGCGGGGCGGCTCCATCCGCTTTTCGACGGCCATGCTGTTTTCTCTCGCCTTCATTCCATCCTTTGTGATTGGGGGCGTAACCGGGGTCATGCAGGCGGTCGTTCCTGCCGATTACCAATATCATGATTCCTATTTTGTTGTCGCCCATCTTCATTACGTCATGATCGCAGGTACGATATTCGGGGCCTTTTCAGGCTTTTATTATTGGTGGCCCAAGATGTTCGGCTATATATTGGACGAGAAGATCGGGAAATGGCAGGCGTGGACGTTTATCATCGGCTTTCATGTCACCTTCTTTCCGATGCACATTTCAGGCTTGAAGGGCATGCCGAGAAGAACCTTTACCTACCTGCCCGAAGATGGCTTGTTTGAGCTCAACTTCATCAGCACGATGGGCGCCTACTTGATGGGCATCAGTGTTCTGCTGTTTGCCTGGAATCTCTTCTTCAGCTACCGAAAGAAAGAGAAAAGTGGTGTGGCTGATCCATGGAACGGCCGGACGCTGGAGTGGGCGGTTTCCTCGCCTTCCTCCCACATGCGCTGGCCTCGAGCCCCTCTCATCCGGGATCTTGAAGCCTTCTGGCATGAAAAAGAACGGGGAGACGGCACGCTGATTCCTTCTACGAAAGAAGAGAGCCAAATCTTTGTAGAGAAACCGACCATCCTGCCTGTCCTTCTCGGCGGCGGATTTTTCACCCTTTCGTTCGGACTCATTTTTGAAGTTCTGTGGATCGCGGTCATTGGAGCGGTGGGAATTCTCTTGCTGATGGGCTGGCGGTCGATCTCTTTTGAGCGGAACATCAAGCTGTACACAAGCAAACAGCTGGAGAACGCCATCCGAAAGGAGGAAGGATAAATGGGTATGGAGACGACGGTTCAGGAGACGGCGGAAGGTGTGGTTGAACATCAATCTCAAAGAAAAACAGCAATGTTTCTTTTTATCTGTGCGGAAGCCGTTATCTTCGGCTGTTTGTTTGCAACCTATTTTGTCATGCTGCATCACCAGGGTAACGGGCCGGGTCCCAGTGAATTCTTTCACTTTAAAAAAATCATTCTTCCAACTGTCCTGCTCCTGTCCAGCAGTCTGACCTGGTACTTTGCCAATGAAACACTAAGGATGAAGGAAAGGGGAAAAGCGATGGTGTTTGCTGCGGCTACAGCCGGGCTCGCTCTTGGTTTTCTTAGTTTAGAAGTGATGGAGTTTCTGCAGAATGCAAGTGACGGAAACACACTGTCCCGAAGTCCATTCGTGTCCTCTTACTATCTGCTGGTCGGACTGCACGGCTGCCACGTCCTGTTCGGGGTCTTGTGGATGGGTCTTCTGATGATGCATGTGAAGACAAAAGGCGAAACCGAAGCGAACCGAGGCCGCTTTGCTTCGTTTGGCATCTACTGGCACTTCGTCGATTCCGTTTGGGTGTTTATTTTCATTCTGCTTTATGGTCTAGGGGAGTTTTTGTGAGAAAAAGCCCGGCCCACTGCGAAAAAGCGGGCCGGGCTTTTGTTATTTAGTAGATTACAGATGTTTGCTTTAGCGTATGACTCGTTTTACTGGCGAGAATGAGAGATTTACTGGCCAAATCGTCATATTTACTGGCCAAAATCATAAAATACTGGCCAGAACAGAGGATTTACTCGCCAAACCGGAATTATGGTAAACTAGCGGTCGGCCTTTGTCACTCTATCCCTCACAACCCTTCAAAACAACACTTTACTTAGTTATTGCAGAATAGCTTTTCCCAATCTCGGAAAGCTCGACTCTCCTGCCCTCTTTATGGGAGAGTGCCGCGGCTTCGTTCATCAGGGTCAGGCTGCGGATGTCTTCTTTTGTGATGGTAGGATCCGTATTTTTCGTAATCGCAGCCACCCATTGCTCCATCGCTGAAGGCAAAGCCTTTGGCAGCTGATCGGACATGATGAGACCATCTTTTTCCACCCTGTCGCTGATCAGCTCTCTCGGTTCCCGGTTTTCAATCAGCAAGGTTCCTTCTGTGCCGTACAATTCAAGCTGGTCCGGGCATCCGTAGGATAGGAATCCGGTCTCAATGGTTCCGAGTGCGCCTGATTCAAACTCCACGATAACGACTGCATTGTCGTCTACATCGTGGCCGTTGGTCTGCTGCAGACGTGCCGTCACTGCTTTTACTTTTCCACCCAAGCGGTTGGAAAGGTAGATCGGATGCGCCCCGAGATCGATGAGGGCTCCTCCGCCTGCTTCTTCTTTGTTAAAAAATTGTCCAGGCAGCCATCCATGCCGGCTTTCTTCTGTTGGAACTGCACCATGGTGGGCCACTCGGCAGCGTACCGACGTCAAATTCCCGAGACAGCCCTCGTCCAATATTTTTTGCGCGTAAAGGTAAAAGCGTTCGGTAAGCCTTGGCAAGGAAACCATCAGCTGAACGCCTGCCTCCTCCACCGCCGAAAAAATTTCATCGCACTCTTTCACTGTCGGAGCAAGCACTTTTTCCGTAAAAATGTGCTTGCCATGCCTTGCAGCAGCGGTGATGATCTCGGTATGAGCAGTCG
Organism: Fictibacillus marinisediminis; assembly: GCF_023149135.1. NCBI lineage: Bacteria > Bacillati > Bacillota > Bacilli > Caryophanales > Fictibacillaceae > Fictibacillus > Fictibacillus marinisediminis. The sequence goes on from NZ_JAIWJX010000002.1 coordinate 4,068,539, forward strand.
TTGGCGTCGTCACAATGACCCCATGGATGGAGCTGTCGGAGAACACGTTTTCAAGATCGGCTTCAAACGGGACGCCAAGCTCTTGAGCCCACTGTTCGCCCCGTTCCCTGTTTTCATCCCAAACGACGCTGATCGTAATGTCCTTGTTCTCGCTTGCTTCCTTTGCGTAATCCTTCGCATGAACATGCCATTTGCTTAATAGTGCCACATTGATCATCTATTCCAGCTCCCTTTATGTATGAATATGTATGACTCCTTATTTCCCGTTAAATCAGCCTTGGAAACTTGGCGGCCATTTTTACTGGTCGATTTCCTTCAGCCGCTTTTCCACTTTGACGAAAAGGAGGATGATGAACAGGAGCATCACTCCCATCGTGGCAAACACCCCTGCCAGCGCATTTTTTATCAATAGACTGAAGACCCCGCCGAACACTGCTTCGCTGCACCGTATTTCATCATAAGACCCGCACTGTACGTATTGGCCTCGTTCCAGAGCTTCTCATTTTTCATGGAACGGAACGTGCGATAGCCGTACAGTGGATTGATTTTGGCCGGAGGCTTCACTTTCATGATAAGTCCAGCTAAAACGAAGATTACACCAATCAGCAGACTGAACAGCAGGTTAACCATCATCCATTCCCCCTCTTTTCTATTTCCCTAAAAATACCATATGTTCATCAATAATGCTTCTGTTTTTTTGAGCGTGGGGATGATGGTTCGCCAGTTAGCGTAATCCAGTTTTGGCGGGTAAATGTGCAATTCTGGCGGATAAAATTCTCATTTCGGCGGGTAAATCTGTCGTTTCCGCGGGTAAACACTGCAAAACAGCGGGTAAACCCGTATTTCCCGCCAGATAAAAAAAGGATGACGCCCGCCCAGGCGCCATCCTTTTCTCTTTTTATCTAACTTTCGCTACAATTTTCCCTTTCACGTGGCGTTCGGACAGACGCACAAGCGCTTCTGGAACTTCCTCGAGTGAAACGGTCTCTTTCAGCATGGAAGCAAGCTTTCCTTCTGCCATCAGCTTGAGCATTTCGTCTCCCATGACGGCGAGGTCTTTTTCTGAGCGCTCGTCGTTGGACTGATGGGCCGCGCCTAAAGCGATCTCGTGGTAAGAAACCACTTTTGTGAACGGCGTAATTTTTGTAAAATCAGGTGCTCCGGCAATGTAGACGATGTGCCCCATGAAGGCGAGCAAGTCCAGAGAATCCGTGGCACTCTGTCGGCTCACGGCATCAACCACTGCATCCACGCCCCGTCCGCTCGTAATCTCCATCACTTTCGCCTTGATGTCCTCTTCACGGTAATCGATCACGTAATCGGCACCGAGCGATTTCACGTAGTCATGGTTGTGGCTTGAAGCCGTAGAGATCACCAGTTTGCCTGCGAGTTTGGCCATTTGGACGCCAAATCCGCCGACACCGCCTGCGCCGCCATGAATCAGGATCGTTTCCACTTGATCAAACGGGAGCTTGCGGAACAGTGATTGATAGGCGGTATATCCTGCTGTGGGAATTGCCGCTGCATCTTCAAAGGATACGCTGTCCGGAATGCGTGATACCGTGTGAGCCGTTACGACCGTGTATTCGGCGTATCCGCCCTTTTTCGTAAGATCACCGTGATAGACGACCCGGTCTCCTTTTTTCCATTGAGTCACTCCTACCCCTGTTTCAACGACAACACCCGCTGTATCAAGGCCAAGAATATGAGGATACGTCCAGTTTGGGTTTCCGTTGGTAGCTGTTTTGTAATCGACCGGGTTCAGGCCAACCGCATGTACCTCGATGAGCAGTTCCCCTTTTTTCGGTTTCGGGATTTCGACTTCCTCTACCTTCATGTTCTTCCATTGATTTTTGTCATGTAAAAGTAATGCTTTCATTTCTATTCGCTCCTTTATAGATTAAGGCTTCTATAGTTTTTCCTCGTACGGTATATAATATATACTGGTTTTATTGAAAACAAGGCACCATTTCGTAACCTGTCCAAAATAAGAGGAGGACTTGCAGTGAAACAGCTCCAACCTGAGTACACATGCGCCATCGATCTTGTCATCGACATCATCGGCGGAAAATGGAAGGTTTTAATTTTATGGAATTTAAATGAAGGACCGAAACGGTTTAACGAGCTGAAACGTTCGATGCCGGAGATCACACAGAAAATGCTCACCCAGCAGCTGAAAGAACTTCAGGAACATGGCTTAGTCAGCCGAACAGCATTAGGAGAATCACATGTGGAATACGCCACCACTGACATGGGGAAAAAGCTGCAGCCTGTTCTTTTTAAAATGTGCAGATAGGGTGATGAGTTCGCTGAACAAAACCAGATTACGATGAACCGCTGCTGGACATCCTATGATTTCATGAGTAAATAATTGTTGACGGCAGATTTGTTTTCGTGTTAATTTGTATATGCAAATGAAAGGGATGGATGACCGTGACCGAAGAAGAAAAAGTACTGATGCATTGTTTATATTTTACTGCCAGCCGTTTTGCAAGAAACATTACAAAATTGGCAGAAAAGACATTGGACGGCGGAGATCTGGCTCCCTCTTATTTGTACATGATCATGATTGTGAAGTTTAATCCGGATATTACCCAGAAAGAGCTGTGCAGCAAGCTGTCGATCGCTCCTTCCACAAGCACAAGGTTTATCGATAAGCTCGAAAAACAAATGCTCGTGAACAGAAAGGTGAACGGCAAAGAAACGCACATTTCACTGACGGAAGAAGGGGTAAAGGTCTATGATCGTTTCCGCGCTTCGTTAAAAGAGATGTTTGCCAGCTATTCTGACGTGCTGGGCAAAGACTTCAGCCTGGATTTAAGCAAGATGCTTCATGAAGCAAGCAACAAACTCGAAGAAGAGCATTAAAAATTTTTACCTGTTCATTTGTATATACAAACATTTTTCAAGGAGGTTGGATGGATGACTGAAAAAGTGATCGTTATCGTCGGTGCAGGCCCAGGGATCAGTATGGGAGCGGCGAAAAGGTTTGGACGTGAAGGGTTTAAAGTCGCACTTATCGCAAGAAGGCTTGAAGCACTTCAGGAGTATGAAAATGAACTACGAGCTGCCGGGATTGAAGCAAAAGGCTTCACAGGAGATGTTTCTTCGGAAATCAGCTTAAAAACGGCGATTTCTGCTGTCGTTGATACGTTTGGCCGAATTGACGTACTGCTTTACAATGCTGCTTCCGGCAAGCCTGGTAGGCCGACCGAACTTACCGCTGAAGACCTTGTCCGTGATTTTAAAATCAGTGTGGCCGGGGCATTACTAAGTGTGAAAGAAGTCCTGCCGCATATGGAAAACGGATCCATTCTGCTGACTGGCGGTGGATTGGCTCTTCAACCGTATGCTGATTATGCTTCATTAGCTGTCGGAAAAGCGGGAATCCGCAACCTGGCGTATAGCCTAAGCCAGGAATTAAGCGAAAAAGGCATCTATGTGGGCACCTTGACGGTTAAAGGGTTTGTTAAAGAAGGAACACCTTTTTCACCAGAACATATCGCAGACACTTTTTACACGATGAACCAAGAGCGCTCTGAGACAGAAGTCGCTTTTGAAGGAAAATAAAAAAAACCTAGGAGGAAATCAAATGAAAACTTTAGTTATTGCCGCTCACCCAAATATGGAAGGATCACTTGTAAACAAAACATGGATGAATCGTCTTCGTGAAGAAGAGGATGTAACGGTTCATGAATTATATGCTGCCTATCCGGATGGAAAGATTGACATGGAGCGTGAACAAGAGCTTTTGCTGGCACATGACCGCATCGTCTTCCAATTCCCGCTCTACTGGTACAGCAGCCCTGCTTTATTAAAAGAATGGCAGGATGTTGTGTTGACTTACGGATGGGCTTACGGCGCTGAAGGCACTAAATTGAACGGCAAGGAATTCATGCTTGCGATCTCAACCGGCGGACCGGAAGAAGCGTATCAAGCAGGAGGCTACAACAACTACAGCCTTAGTGAACTGCTGAAGCCGTTCCAGGCGACTGCCAATCTGACTGGCATGCGTTACCTACCTGTCTTCAAAGTACAGGGCGTCCGCATGTTAAATGAAGCGCAAGTGAAAGAAAGCGCTGAAGCGTTGGCTGCTCAAATTAAAGCTCAGTTTTAATTGATATGGTGCCAGGCACCCCTTTTTGACATATGTCAAAGAGCGGTGCCTGGCACCGTTTTTTTAGTTTGCCTTTTGATTTTTACTTTTATTCTTATTTTTAAAATACGCCACGATGAAGACAATGATAGGGAAAATGTATTGAAAAGGAAGATGCAATAAGAGCGGAACGATCCCGATTCCTTCTTTAATATGCTCAGAATAGTTGCTTGCCATTGTCATGGACATAAACAGTACGACAAGCCCGAGCGGATAACTCAGCCTGGAAGCCGGTTTTACGTTGAAGAGGTTCGCCGTCCCTATTACAGCCACGTACAAAAAGAGACTTATCTTAAAAAAACCTCCCACGACTAAAGCAATCATGAAATAGACGTCCAGGCGCTCCAAAAAATCGGCGACCTGGATGGTTTGGATGGTGCTCAGCAAAGGGAATTGAGACAGTGCTGTAAGATTCACACCAAGGATGCTGATATTGAACATCATGACCAGAGCCAGCGACAGCCCACTGACCACAGTGGCAAGCACACTGGCGTTCCTCAGCTTTTTGGCATCCTCCACATAAGGAAAAATCATCGTAAACACAAGGAGTTCTCCAAAGGGAAAATACATGGACTCTTTTAGGGTGGTTTTAATAATCGGCTTCCAGCCGTTTTCTAGCACAGGCTGCAGGTTGTGGATATCAATTACTCCAGAGAATAATACGAGGATCACACCAGATCCTGCCAACAAATAAATGAAGACCAAAAAGAGTTCTCCTGTTCTCGCCAATACTTCAATTCCTTTTGAGACGGTATAGATAATGACCAGGATCATTAAGGTGTTGGCGATTAAAAGGGGTGTTTCAATGTAAGCAAATGTCAGCAGCATGGTGCCAAAATCCCGCAGGACCCTTCCCGCGATATAAAGGTTATACAGCATGTACAAATAGGCAATCGGACGCCCGATTCCTTTGCCTACAACCTTTTGAAGGTATTCTGTCGGCAGCATGTCCGGGTAAAAACAATACAGCCGGTAACAGATGAAAAAAAGCCCTAATCCCCCAAGCATCCCAAGCAGGATAACGATCCACGCATCCTGCTTGGCTTCGATCCCCACCGCTACAAGCAGGGCACTGCCCAGCTCAAATAATAGAACAAGGGCAAACAGCTGATATGGTGTTATTCTTGCTTTTTCCATTGCTTTGCCCCCCTTCTTTTTATTTCTCATCTGTGAGATAAGAATTGTTCCTCAGAGCGGTTTGGCGAACGAAGGCATGGACCTTCACCTTAATGTTTGCTTTCGAAAAATAATCCTCCTCCCATTTTCCCGAAATCCTTTTCCATGTGTCAGGCTGCGAACGATGGACCGTATCCCCGAAGCCGAATATATCGGTTTTTTTATGTTGTGCCTCTTTTATGGCGCTTCTAATCTCTGCAGCGATCTCCTTTTCAAAACCTTTCTCCAATTGTGCGATCACATGCGGGTCTTTAAGATTGACAGGAACATCCGTTCCCCCAATATTTCCTTCGGTTTGTACACTGACAGTAAGCTGGGTACTTCCTTTCTTAACGGAAGAAGAAATCTTCGTGTTCTGCCGGAGTACTTCAAAAGCAATCGCTTCCTTCCTCCCCTTTTTGTTTATATTGACTTCTGTTTTTTGAGTCTTGTTCATCACCCAGACGGCTCCTTTGGCTTTCCTCCCATAGAGCCAGCCCTTAAGCTTTCCGCCTTTAAATAAAGCCAGGCCATCAATTTGGGGAGCTGCCTGGGGTGTTGACTGCGTTATGTTCTCAACGCGTTCTCCGATCGCACTAGAACCCTTTAAATAAAACCCGCTGATGACGGGCTGTTTTCCGTCATCCAATAAATCTTTTACCACATCCAATAAGGTTACATTGATCGCCTGCCCCCATACTCTTTCGGAGAACCTCAACAGTTTGATCACTTTGTTCGCTGGAACTTTATCGATAGCTGTCAGTGTTTTTACAATATCACTTGCCTTTGTTTTATGAGCGATCACGATGGTTGCTGTTTTCCGGAACGTCGCATCCCGGTCAAAGGCATCCAGGATGGGATTCAACCCTTTTTTCTTCGCCAATTTGTCACTGATGACAAGCAGATTCGCATGGGCATAATAGAGGTTTCGCGAAACTTTGGTAGACATGCGGCGGCTTAACTCATCCATATTATCCCCTGTTGTCGAATAGACGGAGACCGCATTTCCGCTGCCCCCACCTCCCCCTTGGAACCCTCCTGTCACATTGCCTGGATTAACAAATTGAAAGGTGCCTAAATATCTTCCTTTTTTATCAAGATCAATGCCCACCGCAGAGACGAGGGCCAGATCGTTCAGCTCTTTTTTGCTCCAGCAGCCTGAAAGCAATGAAAGCAGCAGTCCCACTGTGATAAAAACGATCACGCTACGTCTCATTTTGATCACCTTCATTTTCTGTAACCAGAATCCGTCTCTGTTCCGGCTCCGGTTTGCTCATATTGTCTCCATCACGCTGCTGGTTGGGTCCGCTGATGTAGGCCGGCCGTTTCGTTCCCGTCCACATGGGAGCCCGAATAAACGTGTCTCCTACCTCTGCAGGGATGAATGGAGCAAGAGGAGACATGTAAGGAACGCCGAAAGATCTTAGGCTGCATAAATGAACGACCAGCATGATAAAGACTAAGATCATGCCATAAAAACCAAAGGTAGCGGCACTGATCATAAAAATAAAACGAAGCAGACGGGCCGATATCGCGATCGCAATGGACGGAGTGGCAAAACTGGCGATCGCGGTAATTGCTACGATAATGACCATGGCAGGCGATACGACTCCCGCCTGAACCGCTGCCTGTCCGATAACAAGGGCACCGACGATGGAGATGGCAGACCCAATCGCTTTAGGCATTCGGATTCCTGCTTCCCTCAGGATCTCAAACGTAACTTCCATGATGAGTGCTTCCACAAAACTCGGGAAAGGAACGGCTTCCCGCTGTGCGGCGATGGCAATCAAAAGCTGAGTCGGAATCATCTCCTGATGGAAGGTCGTTGCGGCAATATAGGTCGCTGGTCCGATGAGCGAGATAAAAAAGACCAGAACCCGTAATAATCTTATAGCGGTGGAGATGTAAAAACGTTCGGTGTAATCTTCAATCGACTGAAAGAACTGCACAAATACGGCAGGTCCGAGAAGAACGAACGGTGTTCCGTTAACGAAGACTGCAAAGCGCCCTTCCAATAGATTGCCCGCAACCGTATCCGGACGCTCGGAATAGTACAGGGTAGGAAATGCTGTAATGGATTGGTCTTCAATGAGCTGTTCGATATACCCGGACTCCAGAACTCCATCGATATCGATTTTATTAAGCCGTTTACGAAGCTCAACAATCACCTCATCCTTCGCTATTCCTTTGATATACATGATGGTGACGTTGGTTTTGGTCACTTTTCCAATTTTCATGGATTCGGTCCATAGCAGGGGATTCTGAATCAGTCTTCGGACCATGGATATGTTCGTTTCTATATATTCTGTAAATCCTTCTCTTGAACCTCGGATCGCCCGCTGTGTACTCGGTTCTTCAATGGAACGTTTTTCTCCGCCTTCTGTACATGCCCGTACGGCCGAATAATAGCCATCGACAAAAATAATCGTGTCCCCCGCCATGAGAGATTCGAACAAGACAGACCAATCATCAACCTGTTCTATGTTTCCAAGAGGCATGATTTCTTCCACCATCGCTGCCAGATTTTCCTGATCTGCCACATGAGCACCTGGTTTCAGGATCGATTCGATCAAAAGATCCTGAATGGTCTGCTGGTCCGTTATCCCTTTCACATAAACAATAGCGGTTCGGGCTTGAAACCGGGGAGAATGGTTAAACGTTCGAATGATAATCTCACTGCTGTTCCCTGTCTGTGTTTTAATGATCTCAATATTCTCATCAAGTACAGGAGAAATGGGAAAAGAATTAGGCTTTTTTGGCTTCTCATGCTCTTGAGAGGGTTGATTCTTTTGAAGTTTTTTCTTTTTGAAAAAAGAAGGCATAAGAGGCACAATACCTTTCTACGTGATTTTCTTTTAGGGTTTCCCTGGCTCCTCTTCCTTATTCTGTCCTCTCTTAATGGATAGCGTTCATTTTGGAGATACTAGGGGCGGAGTGTGATGGAACGATGAAAATTCTGGGTATTACCCTATCGATGTTTATACTGTTGACATGTTTCTCTCTGACTTTGGATATCTACGAAGGATTTGATATGAAAACAGCGATCCTTAATGCCTTGTCTCCTTTCAAAGTAATGGAACTCATAGAAATCTGTGTTGTGGTGTTATTGATTGCTTTATTTTTTGCCCAATCGGTCTTCCAGCTGTTCACGAAGTTCAAAAGCCAAAGGAGATCATAGAGCAATAAAAAAACGGTGCCAGGCACTCGCTTTTGACAGATGTCAAAACGCAGTGCCTGGCACCGTTTCACCGTTCTAGGCTAACTGTATATTCTTAAGGGCTTCTTTTCTGCTCAAGGGCTGGAGTTCTGTGGAGTTGACGAACTCGACAACGTAATCGGGGTTGGTCTTGGCATATTCCCTCAATGCCCAGCCGATCGCTTTGCGGATAAAGAACTCTTTGTTCTCCTTCTGCTGCTCAATAACGTATTTTAAGATGTCTTCGTTCGTATCTTTTTTATAGCCGAGCTGATAAAGAATCGCGGTCCGGTTCAGCCACATGTTCGGTGAATGAATCCATTTCTCCACCAATTCCTGTTCCCGATGCTTGAACGTTTGTATGTAATGTCCCATATGGTGCTTGGCGATATGATCCACCGTATCCCACCACGACTTTTCAGTGATCGTGTTCTCTAAAGCTTTAAGATCGTCTTCCTGCATGCCCTTCTTCAGCTTGTCCACAAAAAACATGCCCATGTACTGCATTTCCCGTTCTCTGTAGTTCCAGCATTTCTTCGTCATTTCGGGGATGCTCATCTCAGGCAGCCCGTACATTTTCACATGATTCTTCATAACCTCTTTCATAATCGGTGACTTCAAGCCATAGAAGGTAAATTTATTCTTCATGTAAGACTGCATCTTTACCGCATCGGCCGGATTCTGCCTGCTTCGTATTTCTTCATGCAAGGTTTCAAGGTACGTCATCGTCATCTCCGTTAACCCCCTCAACAGTAGTTCCCTAAATTATAACAGAAAGGGTGCCAGGCACCAGCTTTTGACATATGTCAAAACGCGGTGCCTGGCACCCTCCATTAACTCAACCTCTTCTTTCTTCTCCCCAAAAACTTTCCGCCATAGTAAGCCAGCACGGCGAAGACCGCCATGACCCCGGTATAGGTAGCAATGACAGACAGGGCGCTCACATCGCCCCCGAAGCCATGCTCCCGGCCTCCAAAGTCTTCCCGTTCGCGTCCGCCTCCCATATCATCGTCACCATCGAATCCAGAAGGCCGTTCTCCCTTGCTGAACGATCCCGGTGCCGGCCTTCCCGATTGACCGCCATCACTCGTTCCGCTTGCCTGCTCTCCAGGACGCGGTCCGCCGAATTCCTGTCCGCCGCCGTCTCCATCCATGTCAGGCCTCTGCCCGAATGCCCCCTTGCCACCTTCAGCCATCGCCGGCTGCCCGCCGCTTGAAAAGATGCCGAACACACTCACCGACCGTGAAATAAACCCTGTTTCAAAGATCTGAAAGACACCAAACAGCAGAACAACTGCCATCGCTCCATTAGCCGTCCAGCCCATCCATTGTTTCGGTTCCTTAATGGAAAAGATGCGGTTCCAGATGTTGATGACCCATTTCCAATGCATGCCGACATGAATTCCCACAATGATCAAGGTCAAGAACGATAACGAAATGTGCAGCATCTTAAACCATCCTTCATTTCCTATATTAGTATTGGGAAAGAGCACCCTTGAAACAAAAATTCCGCTTACCATAATGGTGGTCATACATACTAACAGTACAAGATTTAATCCATAGCTAAACCGTGTTTTTCCTGGCAATTTCTTATCGAATAGTTTCAAAGAAACATTCTTGATCCATCGCCAGTTCAAGGCCATGTGAGTCAGAAATGCAACCCCGATCACCGTTCCTGCCACTTCGTGAAAAGTCATCCCGCCAAACACTCTCTTGTTAAACAGCAAAACAAACGTAATACTCATCGCCAAGTCCAAACCAAACTTTACATAATTGTTCTTTTTCATCTTTCATCACTCCTGTCCATTTCTTCCTAGGAGTAACTCTAAACGGGTTTCCTTAAGATAACCTTAATTTTGAAAAATTTGGTTGCTTCCTTTACCTTTCTTCTATATAATCACAAAAAACAATACCTTTTCGATGAGGAAGAGAGTAATCCTGCATGCAGAACAAAGCGAGTCAGGGACGGTGAAAGCCTGACGGATGCTGTACGATGAACCGCACTTCTGAGGAGCCAGCCTAAACAGTAATCCGTATGGCGGCCGGGGAGAACCCCGTTATTAGCATTAAGTCGGTTCTTTATTGAACAATAAGAGTGGTACCGCGGGTCATACATCCCGTCTCTAATTTTAGAGGCGGGATTTTTTTATTTTTGCTGGCTGGATCGTTCTTCTGCAATAAACGCGTCGGATTCTGCCGAAAGGTGTCGCGTATAAACCGGTTGAAAATAAAGGAGTGGATTTTGAACATAAATCAGGTTTTTTGAACATAAATCGGCATTTTTGAACATAAACCCGTAAATTTGAAAATAAAAAAACTGGCATGACGACTTTGCATTTAAAAGGGGCAGATCCAGCGTCCGAATTCCCCGCAAAAAGGTTTAAAGGAAACAATAATAACCATCCAACACGGATGATTAAGAACCACCGCTTAAAAATTTATTCAAAATCATTCATTTTTGCTTAAAAAATAACCTTATTTCAAAAAAAGGCGGTCGAACATAATGTCGGAGCTAAAAAAAGAATTTGCCCAAATCATCGCAAATCAGCTTAATGATGTTCTTAGCTTAGAAAAAATTGAGAAACTCATTGAAAAACCGAGGCATTCGGTTCAAGGTGATATTGCTTTCCCTTGTTTCACTCTCGCAAAAACGCTGAAAAAAGCGCCGCAGCTCATCGCGTCAGACCTCTCTTCTCAAATCAGCACCCCGCTGTTTGAAAGAGTGGAAGCGCAGGGTCCCTACATCAATGGTTTTTATAAAAGAGAAGCCGTCAGCAAGGAAATCGTGACGGCAATCCTGAAGCAGCATAACGCTTACGGATCAGCAGCCATCGGCAACGGAGAACACATCACGATTGATCTCTCTTCCCCGAACATCGCCAAGCCGTTCTCCATGGGCCACCTCCGCTCGACCGTCATCGGAAACGCGCTCGCCAATCTTACCGAAAAGTGCGGCTACAAGCCTGTCCGTATCAACCATATCGGCGACTGGGGAACTCAATTCGGCAAGTTGATCGTCGCTTACAAGCGCTGGGGAAGCGAAGAAACGGTGAAGCAGAATCCGATAAAAGAGCTGCTAAGCCTTTATGTAAAATTCCATAAAGAGGCCGAATCACAGCCTGCCCTTGAGGATGAAGCGAGATTTTGGTTTAAAAAGCTCGAGGACAAAAATGAGGAAGCAACAGCGCTATGGAAATGGTTCCGTGATGAATCGCTTCAGGAGTTTTCAAAAATCTACTCGCTGCTGGATATTGAGTTTGATACGTACCACGGCGAGGCTTTTTATAACGATAAGATGGAAAACACGGTTGCTCTTTTAAAGGAAAAAGGACTGCTTACACAATCTGACGGTGCGAAAGTTGTGAAGCTCGATGATTCCGGCCTTCCTCCTTGCCTCATCAAAAAATCAGATGGCGCTACACTCTATGCGACCCGGGATCTGACAGCAGCCCTCTATCGCCAGGAAATCTATCATTTTGTGAAAAGTCTGTATGTCGTCGGTCACGAACAAAGCCTGCATTTCCAGCAGATCTTCCTCGTTCTTCAGAAAATGGGCTATCACTGGGCCGAGGAGATGGTCCACATCCCGTTCGGCTTCATTTTAAAAGACGGGAAAAAGATGTCGACCCGAAAAGGCAAAGTCGTTCTCCTGGAAGAAGTCATTCAAGAAGCGATCACACTCGCCAAGAAGAATATCGAGCTTAAGAATCCAGGCCTTCCCAACAAAGAGGAAGTAGCAAAGCAAATCGGTGTGGGATCGATTATTTTCCACGATTTAAAGAACGAAAGACTGAACAATATCGAGTTTTCACTTGAAGATATGCTGAAGTTCGAGGGGGAAACAGGTCTGTATGTTCAATATGCACACGCACGTGCCTGCTCCATCCTGAGAAAAGCAGGAAACGTGAGCGGTATGAACACCGGGCTTGATGACGACTATAGCTGGGAGCTGGTAAAAACGCTCATGGCGTTTCCTGATGTCATTCAAAAAAGTCTCAGACTCTATGAACCTTCCCAGATTGCCAAGTACTTGATCAATGTGGCTCAGGAGTTTAATGCATTTTACAGCCACATTAGAGTGCTTGAGGAGGATGAAACCCTCGCCAGCCGTGTCTCACTCGTTAATGCCGTAACCGTCGTACTAAAAGAAGGTTTGCGCCTTCTCGGCATTAAAGCGCCCGAAGAAATGTAACTTTTAAACTCTCTTATCTCCCCTGATAAGAGAGTTTTTTATTTGATTGGAGCGGAAGGTGCGAGACTCCAGCGGGACGAGCGGGACAGGTGAAACCCGCAGGCGCCAGCGCCGAGGGGTTCAGCGCACGCCCCGCGGAAAGCGAGCGTCCTGGAACGGAAATCAACCACTTCCAAGGACAACATAGGCTAAGAAAACAGCCTTTTTATAAATATTCTGAAAAAAACCTTGCATAAATGAACATAAAGTAACATAATTGAACAAAAGATGATGATAAGGATGAACAACATGCTCCCGTTAGAACGAAAACTAGAAATCTTAAAACGAACCGATAAAGAAGGAAAAGTTCAAATTGAACAGCTGGTTGGAGAATTGAACGTTTCTGGTATGACGATCCGAAGGGATCTGGCCCAGTTAGAAAAGGAAGGGAAAGTCATCCGGACCCACGGAGGGGCTGTTGCGGTGAACCCGCTCATCCCGGAGACCCCCTATCAAAACAAATCGATGACGAGGGTGAACCAAAAACACCTGATCGCCAAGTATGCGGCAAGCCTGATTCCGGAGGGGGCACAGATTCTATTAGACTCCGGGACAACCACTCTGGAGATTGCCAAAGTGATCAAATCCAGAGACGACTTAACGATTGTGACAAACGATCTGAAGATTGCCGCTGAACTGATCGAAAGTCCATCGGAGATCATCTGTACGGGCGGCACCCTGCAAAGAGGAATTGGTTCGTTCGTGGGCCCTCATGCGCAGGACCTGCTTAATCAGATCCGAGTCGACCTTTTATTCATGGGCACGCACGCTATCAATCTTGAAAAAGGGCTGACCGCTCCAACAATGGAAAAAGCCTTGATTAAGAGATTGATGGCTGACGCAGCCACTACAACTTGGGTCGTAGCAGATTCTCAAAAGTTCAACAAAAGCTCTTTTTCACAAGTATGTTCTCTGGAAAAGATAGAAGGCATCATTACCGATGCAGAATTAACACCTGAAGATGAGGTGCGATATGGAGAAATAACCTCCATATATACCGTAAAAGAAAACGAGGTGAGTCATGGATGAGAATTGCAGTGATCGCCGATGATCTGACTGGCGCCAACGCGACGGGAGTACTTCTGACCAAACAAGGTATATCAACAGCAACCATCCTGCATGGCTTCTCCCCGCAAACGGCCTATAACTATGACGCGATCTGCATTGACACTGACAGCCGCTACACCCCGAAGCACGTAGCGTACAAACGAGTTTCAGATATTATCGGCAGCCTGTCGGGACAGGGCGTAGAGCTCTTTTGCAAACGCATCGACAGTACAGGCCGGGGAAATATTGGCGGTGAAATCGATGCCTGCCTGGATGCCTTGGGAGAAGATTCCGTTGCCGTCGTTATGCCGTCCTATCCTGTGTCTGGACGAACGACCGTTGGAGGCTACCTGCTTGTGAACGGCACGCCAGTCCAGGAAACTGACGTGGCTAAAGATCCGCAAGCACCGCTGAACGAGTCGCACGTTCCTTCCATTATTAGCAGACAATGCGCCAAGCCTGTGGCCACCCTGGAGATGAATGAAGTCCTGCAAGGATCGTTCCAGCTCACTTCCTGCCTTCAGGAAAAAATCAGTGATGGCAGCCGGGTCATCGTAGCAGACGCCGTGAATGAAGAACAGATAGAAGCTGTCGCCAAAGCGATGGCGGCTCTGGATGTGACGTTCGTTCCTGTCGATCCGGGACCGCTGACTGCCGCTTATGTAAAGGAAAAATACAGCGGTTCTCCCTTCACACCGAAGATTTTGCTCACGATCGGCAGCTGTACGTCGGTAACTGGAAAGCAGATTCATCATCTGGCTGAAAACCTGCCGCTTCATACCGTTTATATCGATCCTTTAAAACTGGCAAGGGATGAGAATGGAGAAAGAGACGCAGAAATTTTAAGAGGAATGAACGAAGGGCTGCGGCTGCTGGAGGAACAAGCAGTTGTGCTGGTTACGACGTTCCAGGAGGATGCCCCGCTGCTTGATCTTCGGGTAATTGCCAAAGAGCAGCTCACAACCGAAGCATCACTTGCCAGAAGGATTACAGACGGCCTTGCCATTATCAGCCAGAGAATCATCCAAAAAAGCAGAACGAGCATCAGCGGATGTTTTTCAAGCGGAGGAGATGTGACTGCTTCAATATGCGCCGCCGGCAAAACCCATGGCATTCAGCTGCTTGACGAGGTGTTTCCTCTAGCCGCCTACGGAAGGTTTATCGGCGGCTACCTCGACGGCCTGCCTGTCGTAACAAAAGGCGGCCTGGTAGGCAGTGAATCTGCGATTACAGAATCCGTTTTATTTTTACAGCGGCAGCTCACAAAAAAGACAAATGAAAAGGAGATATTATCATGACACAATATACTGCTAAACCAATCATTGCCATTCCTATGGGGGATCCTGCCGGAATCGGGCCTGAAATCAGTGTTAAGGCACTCGCTAAAAAGGAAATCTATGACCTTTGCCGCCCTGTTCTAATCGGGACAGCCTCCGTTGTTGAACAGGCAATGACCTTTGCTGGTGTTTCTCTTGGGCTGAATCCCATCAATGACCCCGCAGAAGGAAAATATGAATTCGGAACAATCGATATCGTTAATCTTGAGAATATAGATATCAGCCAGCTGAAGATCGGAAAGGTTCAGGCGATTTGCGGCCAAGCCGCTTTTGACTATATTGAAAAAAGCATTGCCTTTGCCAACAATGGGCAGGTTGACGCCATTGCCACCACACCGATCAATAAAGAATCCTTGAAAGCCGCAGAAGTGCCGTATATCGGCCATACCGAAATGCTTGCCGGCCTAACGGGTGTAGACGATCCGCTAACCATGTTTGAAGTACGTTCATTGCGAATTTTCTTCCTGACACGACACTTATCACTGAAGGATGCGATCGGCCAGATTACTGCTGACCGTGTGCATGATTATTTAGTCCGCTGTGACGAAGCACTAAAGCGTCTTGGAATTGAAAGTAGAAAAATGGCGGTAGCCGGCCTGAATCCTCACAGCGGTGAGCATGGACTGTTCGGCTCGGAAGAACTGGATGAGATCGGCCCGGGGATTGAGCGTGCGAAGCAGCAAGGCATCAATGCATTTGGCCCTGTCCCTGCAGATTCTGTTTTCCATCAGGCACTTCACGGAAAATATGATGCAGTGCTCTCCCTTTATCATGATCAGGGGCATATCGCCGCTAAGATGACCGATTTTGAACGTACGATCTCCATCACCAATGGCTTGCCGTTCCTTCGTACATCAGTCGACCACGGCACAGCGTTTGACATTGCAGGCCAAGGGATCGCGGGCTCTGTCAGCATGGAGGAAGCCATCAAGCTCGCTGCTCAATATTCTGTTCATTTCCGTACACTGAAGGTCTGATTTTAGAAAAACGAGAGAGGAATCACCGCCTCTCTCTTCTTCCAAAAACAAATGTAAACGGTTTCTTTTTCAACAATTTTAAAAACAGGAGGGGTTACGATGGCTTCAGCAAAATGGGGAAAGATCATCCCGGTCGCATTTATCATGTACATGCTCGCATATATGGACAGAATCAATATTGGTGTCCTGATGCCTTATATTCAAAAAGATTTGGACATTTCCTCGTCAGCCGCCGGAGATATTGCCGGAATTTTCTTTGTCGGTTATTTGATCCTGCAGATTCCCGGAGGCATTTTGGCCACGAAATGGTCAGCGAAAAAGTTTATCTTCATTCTCATGATCCTGTGGGGCCTTGCCGCGATGGCAACAGGCTTTGTTCAGACAGAAGGCCAGCTGAAATTCGTCCGTTTTCTTTTAGGAGTTGCGGAAGGCGGGGTCTGGCCGGCTGTGCTTGTCCTGCTCGCCAACTGGTTTACCCTTAAAGAACGAGCAAGAGCCAATGCGTTCTGGATGGCTTGCCTGCCTGTATCCGCCATGCTGATGGCTCCCCTGTCCGGCCTTTTGCTTAAACATTTCGACTGGAAGACGGTTCTGATCTTGGAAGGTGTACCACCGCTGATCTGGGCGTTCGTCTGGTATGCCATGGTCAAAGATAAGCCTTCTGAGGCCAAATGGATGAGTGACCAGGAACGGAACGAGCTTACGGCTGAACTTCAAAATGAACAAAAAGGCGCCGTAAAATCATCCGGATACGGTGCAGCATTTAAGAACATGACCGTATGGGGACTAGTCGTTATGTATTTCTTCTGGATGACCGGCTTCTACGGATACACCTTGTGGGTACCGAGCGTGGTCAGCACATTTACGAAAGACTCTGCAGTCATGGGCTGGCTGACGGCGATTCCGTTTACCTTCGCACTGGTAGGAATGGTCCTTAACTCTTATTGGTCCGACCGGCGCATGAACCGGGTGCAGCACGTGGTCATTCCTTTGCTGATTGGTGCTGCTGCGATGGTAGCAGGACAATTTGTGGAATCACCCGCCCTTCAGATGATCTTGTTATCCATTACGGCGATTGGTGTCTATGCGCCGTACGGACCGCTTTGGGCGATTCCTACAGCGATCATTCCTGCAGGCATTGTCGGTGCGGCTCTCGGCCTGCAAAACGCCATTGGCAACCTCGGCGGCTATAACGGCCCAAAATTTGTCGGGCTGTTTAAAGACTTAACAGGCAGCTTCCATGCCGGATTCTATTTCCTGGCTGCTTCACTCGTACTTGCTGCCATCATCACACTTATTCTGGGACGGTCCATCCAGGCCAGCCAGAAGGCTTCATCAGACAAGCCAAAAATCCATAAAATCTCGTAGCATTTCAAGGCTGGTTTCTTACATGCGGTTCTCCGCGTTAAGAAACCAGCCTCTTTTTTGTCGGGTATTTTCTAGAAGATTGTTGCTTTAGGAACGTTTCTGTAAATAACCTTCATTGATTAGTTGATTGGAGTGCAAGGTGCGAGACTCCAGCGGAACGAGCGTGACAGGTGAAACCCGCAGGCGCTTGCGCCGAGGGGTTCAGCGCACGCCCCGCGGAAAGCGAGCAGCCTGAAGCGGAAATCAACCACTCCCAAGAGCAACAATGAATAGTTAGCCATTATTTAAAAAGGCTTTCAAAAAAAGAAAAATTGAAATTTACTAAAATCTTTTGCATTTACCCTTGAAAAATTATTTAAGCATGTTATTATCGAATAATGAATTCGACACTAGATTCGACATCAATCGACATGAAGTAAATATTCACAATATTCTTATTCGGAGGGTTTTTTCGTGTCTACTAAAGCTCAGTCTTCACATACATTGGTTATCGGCCTCATGTTATTTGCTCTTTTTTTTGGAGCAGGCAACTTAATCTTTCCAGCAATGCTCGGACAAACTGCAGGAACCAACGTCTGGATTGCGACAGCCGGTTTCTTGATTACTGGAGTCGGTGTACCGCTGCTCGGTGTTTTTGCTTTCGGAATTTCCGGCAGCGACGACCTCCGGGCGATGGGAAATCGTGTACACCCTTGGTTCAGTTCTCTTTATAGTTTTGTTCTTTATTTAGCAATCGGTCCTCTTTTTGCTTTGCCAAGAGCAGGAAGTGTTTCTTTTGAGATCGGTGTTAAGCCCTTTTTGCCAGAGGACAGCGGTCATTTGCCGCTTCTCATCTTCACGGTCGTCTTTTTCAGTATCACATGTGCCCTTTCACTTAATCCTTCAAAGATCGTTGATAT
Source organism: Fictibacillus marinisediminis (assembly GCF_023149135.1). NCBI lineage: Bacteria > Bacillati > Bacillota > Bacilli > Caryophanales > Fictibacillaceae > Fictibacillus > Fictibacillus marinisediminis. The sequence continues at coordinate 4,086,905 of NZ_JAIWJX010000002.1, forward strand.
CGTAGGTAAGATTTTAACGCCGCTTAAGCTTTCGTTCATCGGAGTGTTAGTAGCCGCTGCTTTCATTCATCCGATCGGTCCGATTCAGGCGCCTACGAAGGAATTTGTTCAAAACTCCTTCTTTAAAGGATTTCAGGAAGGCTACCTGACGATGGACACATTGGCTGCCTTCGTTTTTGGTATTATCATCATCAATGCCATCAAAGAAAAAAGAGGCAGCGATAAAAAAGTCATCGCAAGAACTTGTGCAAAGGCAGCTACCATTGCAGCTGCTGTATTGGCAATCGTGTACACTTCCCTATCGTACATGGGAGCTTCCAGTGTTTCTGAACTTGGCCATTTAAGCAATGGCGGAGAAGTTTTATCAGCTGTAGCCAATTACTATTTTGGCTCTCTCGGGAATGTTTTTCTAGGACTCATGATCACAGTAGCATGTCTGACAACCAGTGTTGGATTAGTTACAGCATGTTCCTCTTATTTTCACAGTGTTTTTCCGAAAATCTCATACAAAGCATTGGCTGTTATTCTTTCCGCTTTCAGTGCATTAACCGCAAATCTCGGGTTGAACGAGCTAATCGCCATCTCAGTTCCTGTGCTGACAGCGATCTATCCGCTGGCCATCATGCTTATTTTCTTAAGCTTCGCACACAACCTCTTTAAAGGGCGTTCAGAAGTGTATCAAGGAAGCTTGCTGTTTACCTTTATCGTTAGTCTATTTGATGGATTAAATGCAGCTAACCTATCTATAGATGGTGTGAATTCCTTTTTCTCAAGCATCCTCCCTCTTTATGACACAGGGCTTGGATGGATTCTGCCGGCAATCGTTGGAGCTCTCCTAGGCTATGCTGTTAGTCTTGTAAGATCGAATGGTACGGTTCTTCATACTGATAAAGAAACCAGAAAAGTTTCATAACCAAATTAGATATAAAAAAGCTGAATGAGCAGTCTCATTCAGCTTTTTCGTGTTCATTTCACCGGTCGGGTGCATCTTCAACATAATCAGAGGTCGTAAAAGCCCCGGCTGGAGGTGCCTGATTTTGATGGGATGATTGCCCGCTCCCGCCGTTTAAATAGGCATTCGTTGAAGCTACCCATGTTCCATATTCACCCCCCAGCATAGATGTCGGCTTCATGTAAAGACGCCCGTTGATCAGATAATGGCGTGTGGAAATCGAGGGGTCATCATAAATGAACAGATTGCCTGAAAAGGTGGCATATGGTGAATCAAAAGAGATCTGTCTTGTATTTTCGGTCCAATATCCCTGAATTGGAATCGGAGCTCCCCGAAAATTGAGGGTGCCCATTATTTTATTGTTTTCTATGGAGTTGAGGACGACCGTTCCCCAGATGAGCGGCCTGCCGCCGACATCTGCACTGATTCCCCATCTCGATGGAACTGGTAAGGTTATCATTGCTGCTTGCTCCCCTTTATGTTCAAGAAATTCAGCTTTCTTGCCAGTATATGTGCGGCCTGGGGGAATGCTCACCAACTGAATCGTGTATTACTTCTGACTAATCAGCAGCTCTCCTGAACCCATGATGACGCTTCGGCCGCCAATTTTAACTTCCTCATACTCCCTTTCTTTGCGAATCGTAATATCAATGATGCTTGGTCTTTCCATTTCAAATCCCTGTTCACTTCGAATACGATAAACTCCTTGTTGATTCTGGGCAATGTCCGTATGCTCAACAATATAGGCACCTAATGGACCGCTTGCTGCGCCTGTCGCAGGATCTTCAGGTATCCCCATCGCAGGTGCAAACATCCGGCTGTGTACAGTGGAATCCTTCATTTCTGTTTCCGCTGTAAACGTGAAAATGTGTTTCGTAGAAGGGCTTTGTCTAAAATACTTCTCCCAAATGTCTGTCCGGAAGCTGATTCTTTTCATCGCATCAAGGGAACGAACAGGAATGAATAAGAATGGTACTGCGGTTGATACCGTCCGGATTGGAAGCTCATCCGGCAAATCTTCCGGGGAAAGAGAAAGCAATTCTGCCGCCAATGTTCTGTCTTCAAAATATTCCCCGAATAGTGGCATCGGCTGATTCATTTCAACGTTTAATACACATCCATTCTCCATATAAACCGTAACAGGAATATCTCCAACACCTTCTTCAAAAATCCACTCATTCTTACCTTCAGAAGCCTCAAGCAAACCCTTATGAGCCATCACATAGCCTGCGCCAAGGGTCGGGTGTCCAGCCATCGGGAGCTCCACATCCGGTGTGAAAATGCGCAGCTTTTTATCGTTTGCAGGATTGCTTGGAGACTGAACAAATACCGTTTCCGATAGATTCAGTTCTCTCGCTATTTTTTGCATCATTTCTGTCGTTAAGCCGGTATCATCCTGAAAAACAGCCAGTTGATTTCCGCTGAAAGGCTGGTTGGTAAATACGTCTACAAGCGTATACGTTAAAGGTTTCATCTTTTTCCTCCTCAAGTGTTCTTGCTCTCATCATATGACGGCAGTTAACATTAATCAAATGAATGTTTATAATATAAATCATGAAAAATATTAATGCATTGAGGTGTGATCTGTATGACATTGCTTCAATATCAGGTTTTAAAAACGGTTGTAGAGACAGAAAGTTTTACAAGAGCAGGAGAAAAGCTGGGGCTTACCCAATCGGCGGTCAGCCATGCTATCCGGGGATTAGAAACAGAACTGGAATTAACGCTGATGAACAGAGGGCGCAGCGGCATAACGTTAACGAGCGAAGGAAAAAGGATGATGGAATACATCCAGGAGATTCTGGATTTGTCAGAACGAATGAAACAAGAAGCAGGTCTGCTGAACGGTTTAAAAATCGGAACGATCCGCATCGGTACATTTCCAAGCGTATCTGCTAGTCTTTTGCCTTCTATCTTAAAGCAGTTTCATCAAGCCTTTCCGGGGATTCAAACAGAAATATACGAAGGGGGATACGAGGAAATCAAACAAATGATCACTTCAGGAAAGATTGATATCGGTTTTCTGACATCTTCAACCTCAGAGAGCCTTGATTTTATCCCTCTTATGGAGGATCACCTTTATATCCTCCTCCCTGACAGCCACGAACTGAAAAGGAGGAAAAGGATCAGCATCCATGAAATCAGCGATGAACCTTTTATCATGCCCAAAGCAGGCTGTGATGAGTTGATCAAGGGGCTTTTTAAAGAGAACAAAATCCTGCCCCAGATATTTTGCGAAATTGCAGATAACCAAACGATTATGGCTATGGTGGCAAAGGAATTGGGAGTAAGCATCGTCCCTGAACTGGTTTTGCAGGGCGATACAAGAAAAAATGTTGCTGCAGTTACTATGAAAGAAAACTGTTACCGGACGATCGGCTTAGCCGTCAACTCTCTCGAACGGTGTTCTCCGGCTGCAGAAGCTTTTATTGAACTGGCAAAAAAATCTTTCATAAATAACTGAGTTTTTACTGTGATTCATGAAGCAATTTTTTAATGACCGGGACAGGATCATGCATCATTATTGCAGCCGTAAGCTCTCCGGCGAAGGAGAGCTTATTTTGCTGCGATCAAGTTTTGCACGGCACTATCCAGAGATTGATCCGCCTGGAGCAAGCATTCTTTTTTGTTTTGAAGGGTCTTTTCCATATTGAAAAGATCTTCCTCACGCTCCGCAATCATCCGCTTTACTTCGTCCGGATTAGGTCCGCCCTGAATCTTGCGGCGTTTGACGAATTCACGTGGACAGACGATTCCCTTCCATTCTTCTTCTGTCAAGGCTGCAGGATAAATGCTGCTGATCCATTCGTTCGCTGCTTCCACCTCAATTTCGTTCAATTCTTTTCCTGCTGATGTACACTGTTTCGCAACGGCGCTCGCAATCTGGTGCGCTTTTCGGAACGGGACACCTTTATCTCGAACCAGCACATCTGAAAGTTCTGTAATCGTGATGCATGATTGGTTCGCACGCTTGCCGATCTTTTCTGCATCGACCTCCATCGTCCGGATGACGGCATGCATGAGCTGCAATACCCGTGATGCCTTCTCATAGCTTCGATACAGATGAGGCTGCAGGTCGTCTTCCGTGTCCACGATGTCACCAAACGGCGTGTTATGGATCATTTGTATTGCTGACATCGCTTCACCGGCTGCTGAGCTGGCAAGGGATCTGGAATGTTCGATCGACACTGGATTCCGCTTTTGCGGCATGATGCTGCTGATCTGTACGTATGGATCGGCCACACGTATGACCCCGAACTCACGGGTCGCCTGTAGAAGCAGGTCCTGGATCCAGCGGCCGGCGTTGATCATGAGCGTCATGACTGCTGTCGCCGTCTCGAGCAAATAGTCTCCGCCAGCAATGGCATCATAGGAGTTCTCTACAATACTACCGAACCCTAAAAGTTCTCGGACCCGGTCGCGGCTGATTGGAAAGCTTGTCGTGGAAAGGGCAGCGGCGCCCAGAGGTGAACGGTTGACTCCTTCATACGCGGACCATAGGCGCTGGATGTCCCTTATGACGACATCATAGATGGCCAGCAGATAGTGGCCGAGCGTAGTCGGCTGAGCCGGCTGTGTATGGGTATAGGCGGTCATGACCGTTCCGGCATGTTCCTTCGCCTGCTCCAGGAGGGCCTCGCCGAGCAACAGTGCATTTTGAATAAGTGTAAGTATATGACTCCTCAGAACAAGGCGGTACATCGCCACTCCCATATCATTACGGCTCCTCGCGATATGGACCTTTCCTGCAAGGTCTGCACCTATTTCTTCCGCAAGCCGGCTTTCCATCATAAAAAATAAATCTTCATAAAGAGGATCATAATTCAGCTTGCGGAAATCGATCTGCCGCACCTTTTCCACACCGGCAAGAATGGTCCCCGCTTCATCCCTCGCCAAAATGTTCTGCTCAGCCAGCATGACCACATGCGCCCTGTGGATCGCGAACATTTCCGCAAACAAATAATCTCGCTGATCATTAAAAACGTGCCTCAGGAGATGTTCCTCATAGGTCTTGCCGGGGAACGAGCTGCCATCTTCGTGGATGAATTCATCCCTAGTTTTCACTTTTTTTCCTCCTTGTTTTTAGAGAGAGCGTTCGATCAAGTTGATACACTATCTTATGAAGCAGAAGAATGATGGGTTATGAAGACAAAAGCACCTCCCGCATGTAAACAAGCAGGAGGTGCTGAATTTCTATCTATACTATAGCCTCTTCGGAGCCAATTCCACTGCCTGGCGGAGGGCTTCGGTCATGCTTTTTTCGTCGGCAATACCTTTACCTGCAATGTCGAACGCAGTTCCGTGGTCCACGCTCGTCCGAATAATAGGCAATCCGACTGTGATATTTACGCCTGCATCCAGTCCCAATACTTTGACCGGTCCATGGCCCTGATCGTGATACATGGCGACGACAATATCAAAATCACCGCGGACCGTGCGGAAAAATAGTGTGTCAGCAGGAAGGGGGCCAACGACATTAACGCCTTCTTTTTGTGCTCTTTGCACCCCCGGTATTACTTTCTCATCTTCCTCACCGTATCCGAACAGACCGTTTTCCCCAGCATGCGGATTAATTCCGCAGACTGCGATCTTTGGCGACTCAATTCCTGATTTCTTCAACGTCTCATCTGCAAGTTTAATAACACGATAGACCCGCTCAGGATTAATCATTTTTACGGCATCAATGATACCGACATGAGTGGTAACATGAATGACTTTTAAATTAGGAGCCGAAAGCATCATGGAAAACTCATCTGTTCCCGTCAGCTCGGCCAATATTTCAGTATGGCCCGGGTACTTATGTCCACCTTTATGCAATGCTTCTTTGTTTAAAGGCGCAGTACAAATCGCATCAATCTTTCCTTTATTGGCAAGGTCAATTGCCTTGCTTAAATATTCAAAAGCGGCATGACCAGCAATAGGCGAAACCTGCCCAACCGGCAGATCTTCAGGGACCAGATCTAAATTAAGTGTGTATACCGTACCATACTCAAATTCAAGATGATCTAACTCTTCTTCTGTAATATTTTGAATCGCAAGGCCACTGTTTACGTAGCTCTTGGCCCGCTCAAGAATTTTGCTGTCCCCGATAACGAAAGGACGGCAAAGATCGTATATTTCTTGGCTCGCGAGGCTTTTTAAGATAATCTCCGGACCAACACCTGCCGCATCTCCCATTGTAATCCCGACAATACTTTTATTTTGATTCATGCTCTAACACCTCTCCTGTCATATGGTTCAACGCATGGACTAAAGAATCTTCATTGCCGAATCCCCCGGCCTTTGTAACCGCCAAAAACGAGCGTTGGATGTCGCTTAGTATTCCTAGAGGAAGACCCGGTTCCAGCTCAGACCACAGTTCCATTTGTGTCATTCCAACCTCTGAACATACCGCCTTAGCGGTGTCTCCACCAGTAAGCACCAAGCCTGCAATTTCAGGAAACTGATCAAGCAAAGACCGGGCTATGATTCCAAGCTCCCTTGATATCATTTCCCCCACCTGATTTTTATGCAAGCCCAAGTCCCTGCCAAGCTCATGAGCTGCTGCTCGGTTTTCATCTGAACCATCTACATAAAGGACAAGATGGCGCATACCCTGGGCCTGATTTATTAGTTGAATCAGATGCTGCAGATCATAGGTTTTTTTCATTAGATCAGCCGGTTTCATTTCAATCATAAGAGAGTCCGGCATTGTACTCACCTTCGCCAGCTGAATTTTCGTCGTCATTGATAAGCTCGCTGATACAGTAAGGGTTTGTCTTATTACTGCCTTTTCCTTTTTCAATGGTTTTGGTACTTCGAGCTTCAGAGCAGCCGGCAGGTACTCGATGAGGCCCGCTGACCCCGCCCATAAGGTTCTTTTATTTAATGAGGCAAAAATTTGAGCAGCTTTTTCTAGATGTTCTTCCTTTTCGGCATCGCAAACAAACCACTTTTTCCCTTCATCCATATCTTCAAGAACGTTTGCTAAAATCTCTTTCCTGGAACGAGACAGCAATTGGCTGTCTATTGTGCTGATTTTATGTTCAGCGTACTTCGTCAAAAGAGCAGGGATTCCGCTTTCTGTTACAGGCGTTTTTGGATCTTGCCCAAATTCTGTCTGGTCTACAAGTGTACCGCCAACATATTGGAAGCCATTGATCGTCTGCCTGCCCAATTTGGGGTAGGCTGCTGAAATAACGACGATCTCTGGTTCAATCGCATCACTCACAGCGGCCAGTTCTGCACCGACATTTCCACGGAGGGTGGAATCCATTTTTTTATAAACATGTACATCAGTCAGGTTCTTCACATGCAATGAAGCTTGATAAACACGTTGATACGCTTCATCTTCGGTTAAAGCCCTGCTGTCGGTATCGTAAATGGCCACATCCGTTTCACTATCCGGTTTCGTGCTGTTTTCCAGCCATACGGTGGACCGGAATCCCTGCTTGGATAATTGTACGCCTGAGTCATTGGCTCCTGTCAGGTCATCCGCCAGTATAAATAATTGCATTGAGGAAAAACTCCTTTAAATGAAAACTGTTTAGTGTGTTATGGTCACATCTGTAGTCTTTTTCTGTGTTCGTTTTGCCAGCCATGCCGTTAAGATCGGGGTCAAAACCGCTGTTACCACAACTGCGGCAGTCACTTGCAGTGTTGCGACAGCAGCAATTTCCTTGTAACCTGTAAAAACAGCTGCAACAGCCAACGGAACCGCAGAAGCGTTACCTGCTGTAGATGCAGCGGCCACACCTGCCACACCGTCTCCCCCTGTGATCCGGTCGGCCAGGAATAAAACCAGTCCCGTAATCACAACAACACCTAGACCCAGAATGATTCCTGAGGTTCCCGCCTGTACCACTTTGGTCAAATCAATTCCTGCACCAAGAGCAAGGGCAAACAATGGGATGATTACGTCAGAAGCTTTACTCAAGAATGTTCTCATGTCCTCATCCAGGTTACCGAGGATCATGCCCAGGATTAAAGGCAGAATCGCAAATACAAAGGCCAATAAAGGAAAACTTGCAAGGCCGGCTACACCAAGAATGAGCATGGTGAAAAATGGTCCTGATTCGAGTGACATAATAGAATAAGCCGCAACGTCTTCATTCCGTTTCCCCAGCTGCCCCATCAGTGCCATGTATAATCCGCCGTTCGTATCGGAAAAAGCGGCTACAATTGCCAGCGCGGATAGTCCAAGAAACAAGTGGTTTTGATCCGGAGCGACGGCTTTTATAAGAAGGGCCACAATAAGAGCAGTCCCAATTTTACCCACCCATAATGATACACCTTTTTTTAAGATATACCCGGTTGCCTCAAACCTGATCGTTGAACCGAGACAAACGTAAAATGCGGCCAATAATGCCGAAGTACCGGTTAAAAGTCCACCAGTAAATGAGCTCTTAAACTCTGGAAGTTCAAACAACTCTGGAAAGAAAGTCTTTATCAGTGCGCCAATCAGCAATGGTACTAGCATCATTCCACCCGGAACACGTTCAATTGTTTTTTTGATATTCATATAATTCAACCTACCTTATGTTTAATTTTTAAACACTTATAAGATTAGAAAACGTTTTCAATTATGATAATAAACCTAAACCCCTAAAACTCGCAATGGAAATGTTTTCATTTGGTTAAAAATGTTTAATTTTTAAACAAAAAAAGAAGCTGAATTTAACTTTTCAGCTTCCTCCATAAAGTGGCACGGGTAATCCCCAATCTTTTTGCTGCTTTTGTCTGATTAAAATCTTCTTCCTCTAGTACGAGACGTATTATTTTTTCCTCAATCTCGTTTAATGTCCCTTTAAGAAAAGGCTCAATGCTATGTTTGTTTTTACTATTTGTTGAATTTAACAGCTGCTGAATGCTTTTTTTCTCGAGAGTATATCCCTTCTCCAAAATAACAGCATCCTTTATAAGGGCTTTAAGCTCCGCCACGTTTCCCGGCCAAGAAAAGTTCTGCAGCTCCTCCAGGGCGTCCTCTTTGATACGCACGGCTGTGGTTCCAAGCTCTTGATGATAAACGGCAATAAAATAAGTTGTCAATTTTTGAATGTCTTTCTTGCGGTCACGAAGTGCAGGCATTCTGATCCTGGTTATTTTTTCATGGTGAATGATTTTCTGCAGCACCTTTTCTTTAGGGGAAATCGAAACAATCACCGTTATTCCCTGCTTTTTCATCTGAAAGATTGTTTGAATGAAGAGGTCTTCGAGATGAACATCAAGAAGGTGAAGCGAGTGCACATAAAGTGTGGAAATACCCTTATTTGTTTCTTCCCTTCGTTTTTCAATCAGATCAGCTGCAGATATGGAAGCAAACAATGAATGATTTCCCTTACTTTCATAATGAACATATTTAGCCAGCAAGCTCTTCCCTGTCCCATCTTCCCCCAAAAAAGCATTGGACCTCCGGCAGGCATTGAAAGCAACTGTGTTAAACAGTCCTTCATCGCTTGACTATGATGAATAAGAAAAGGACGCTGGGTAATCGTATGAATTTCAAGGCTAGGCTGTTGGTTTACGTAAACAGACTCCAAAAAGCACACCAGGTAGTCTATACCCGTAATGTTTATCGTATTTATCGTTATTTTAAGCTGCTCCTCACCGTTCTTTAGGAGCCGATAATACGTTTTGTGCAGAGCATATTCCTGCAGGCGAAGATCCTCCAGCTGCTGATCTGACACCGGCCTTTTTGAAAAATTAGTCCAGTTTTCATAAACGATTGAACCGTTTTCCCCAAGGACCAGCATGTCGGGCTGAGCAAGTTTCAGAATTTCCCGCTGAATAGCCGATTCATACGATTTCTTTTTAACGAGTCTGCAAAGTGAAACGGCCCGCTGGAAAGAATCCATTATCGCTTCTTTTCCAGACTGAATTAATATTCCATTCAAACCATTGTTTGAAGCAGCATTGACGGTCACTACATCACCCATAATCAGCTCATATCCCTCTTTTTTCAGCTGTTGAATGAGAGGAACCGTTTCCTCCTCTGTCTCAATTGTAAATACTTCAATGGAGATATCCAATAGATCGGTTATGGCTTGGGCACCCATGGTAATATTTGAAAATCCGACAATGGCTTTTTTGCTATTAAAATCATTGGCGAGCGTCAGGACCCTTAGCATGTCGTAGCCGGAAACATGAACATCAACGACCGGGATATTCACTTCCTCTTCAATCAATTTAGCGGTACCACCCCGGCTTATAATTACGTCAAACCCTTGCTTTTCAGCGTGTTTGGCAACTATAGCCCCTTCTTGAAGATTTCCAACTTCAATGTGTACATCCAGCTCGCTTTGCTCTTTTCTGCATTCCTCTATTAAATTTTTCATCGTGGCGTACGGCGCCACAAACAATGTTTTCATTTTCATATAGGCTACACCCGCAGTTTATTGAGTATTAATCCTAGTATAGCGCAACTTCTGAAGCAGACATAACATGCAGAGTAAAAATTGAAATTAGAAACCAAAGAAAGATCATCTTTATTTTTTCATTCAACTCCTTCAAACTTAAGGAAAATAAATAAACAAAAGAGGAATAAGGAATGAAAGTCGTCTGTAAGTCAGCTATGAATGAGGGTATACCCTGTTTAATGATCGAACATGAGGAAAATCAAGACGCTCCCGTTTGTGTCCTTTACCATGGCTGGGGTTCAAACAAAAATACGATGAGGTTTTTTGGGGAAATTCTTGCTCTATACGGATTTCGCGTCATCATCCCTGATGCTCCTTTTCACGGAGAAAGAGGACGTCTTGATTACTTCAATAAAGAGGTCATTCAAAATCAGTTCTGGAAAGTCATTATGCAAACTGTGGGAGAATTTGAGGGCCTTGTTCGGGCGTTATCTCTTTCGAAGGAACAAAAGGTGACTGTTATTGGCAGCTCCATGGGCGGGTTCTCCGCTTCAGGAATATTTGCCCGATATCCTGAGGATACAGCCTATCTTGTTAATCTGATGGCGGAGGATATTTTTCGCAAGCTGGATAACAGGCCTATGTCGGGAGAAGAGCGGGATCAATTGCGCAGCATGGATCCATTGCGTTTACGGAGGGCGGACGATACACGGCCTGTTTTATTTGTGCATGGAAACAAGGACGAAACGGTTCCGATTGGGATTCAGCAGTATGCCTATAGCCAGCTGCTAACCTCCTATTCTTCAATACCGGAGCATTTGAAGTTTGTCGAGATTCCTAATGCTGGCCATACGACCACGCTTTGGATGATAGAAGAAATCGTGGGCTGGCTTAGGGATTTTGCAGTGGGCGGTAGTTTACATAACTAGAGTTTGGACAGTATTTGTGTGACTTTGGACAGTAAACGGCTTGGTTTGGACAGTATTTTCCCTTTTTCGGACAGTAAAAGTGGATATCTGGACAGTAAATGAATTTGCCAGGCCATGTTCCCCCGTCAAATTCCCGCTCCGCAGGCCAAAACCACAACAAAAAAGCATTCAGAACATGGGAAGTAACGTTCTGAACGCAAAAACAAAGCATATTTACTCCAATTCATCATCAAAAGGACCAGAAAAGACAGGGAAGAAAATGGTGCCAGGCACCGGGATTACACAAGTGTGTAATTCGGGTGCCTGGCACCATTATAGTTAACTAGCCTTCAACTAAAACAAGGGATTTGTCGTCGTAGTTGCGTTCGATGTGCTTCTCGCCCCATGCACACAGAGAATCAAGGATCTCCTGAAGGGACCAGCCGTAATCGGTAAGAAAGTACTCCACTTTCGGTGGGATCTGCTGGTAGATCTTGCGTTCGATCACACCGTCTGCTTCCAGCTCGCGAAGCTGCTGAGTCAGCATCTTTTGTGTGATTCCAGGCATGGAACGCTTCAGTTCACTCGTTCTTTTTGTTCCTTTTGTAAGGTGGCAAAGAATAACGACCTTCCACTTGCCGCCGATCACTTCCAATGCTGCTTCAACCGGAATGTTATATTTCTTCATCTTGCTTCCTCCTCTTACAGTTACTTTTTTATACTATAGTTCAAAATAAACTCTATAATCGATATTAAACCGTATAAGACTTATCGTATCATACCATAGGATTGCTTCTGTTTCAATGCCTCCTGTATAGGCACCTTCAGGTACCTATAGCACCGCCGGGTTCCTACCGTACCAAGAGGTGGCTGTGGTACTTGAAAGTGCGTACTTCTCAATACTTCCGCTATGCTCCATAATAACCCTAGTCAGCCGCACAGATTCATTGGGCCCCTGTGCGATGGATATGCTGACCACACTCATTTCTATCATGTTCAAGGGGGATTTATTATGGTTTCAAATACTGTTTCACATAAAACCCAGCCATCAGAGAAAAAAGGAACGTTTGCGCTGCTCGCGCTTGCGATTAGTGCATTTGGAATTGGTACAACAGAATTTGTTCCAGTTGGCCTGCTCTCTTCTTTGGCTGATGACTTAAATGTTTCAATTACACTTGCTGGATTGCTCATTTCCGGATATGCACTCGGTGTTGCATTTGGTGCTCCCATTCTGACTGCAGTTACTAGCCGTTTAAACCGGAAAACACTTTTGCTTCTTCTTATGCTCGTATTTATTGTCGGAAACACGGCCGCCTCGTTAAGCCACAGCTTTGCTTTATTGTTAGCAGCCCGTGTCATTACTGCTTTTTCACATGGCGTATTCTTTTCAATCGGATCCACCATTGCAGCTGATCTTGTCCCGGAAAATAAACGGGCAAGTGCCATTGCTATCATGTTTACAGGTCTTACCGTAGCGACCGTAACCGGCGTGCCGCTCGGAACCTTTATCGGCCAGACGTTCGGCTGGAGAGCAACTTTTGCTGCCGTTGCCTTGCTTGGTGTCATCGCCTTTATCGCTAGTCTATTTTTGATTCCTAACAATTTAAAAAGTGCTTCAAAAGCTTCTTTTAGTGATCAATTCAAGCTGATCACCAACGGAAGACTGCTTCTTGCCTTTTCTATTACAGCGCTTGGCTACGGCGGAACATTTGTAGCCTTTACATTCTTGGCCCCTATTTTAGAAAAAATTACAGGCTATCATCCTAAATCAGTAAGTATCATTCTGCTTGTATACGGGGTGGCAATCGCTATCGGAAATACGATTGGAGGAAAAGCAGCAAACAAGAATCCAATCCGTGCTTTGCTTTGGATGTTTGTTATCCAGGCCATCGTAATGTTTGTTCTTTTTTTTACCGCTCCTCTAAAAGTGGCCGGTACAGTAACGATCGTCATCATGGGACTATTTGCGTTTATGAATGTGCCTGGCTTGCAGGTATATGTTGTGCAATTGGCTGAAAAATATGTTCCATCTGCTGTCGATGTGGCTTCTGCCATCAACATTGCAGCGTTTAATGTCGGGATCGCAATCGGTGCCTACGTCGGCGGACTTGTCGTCGATTCCATCGGCTTGATTCATACGCCATGGGTTGGCGGACTGATGGTCGTCGGTGCTGTCCTGCTCTCTGCATGGAGCGGAGCGTTGGAACGAAGAACAGTGAAGAAATAAGGAAAAGAGGGGTGCCTGGTGCACTCCTCTTTTTTGTATATTTTGGTCGTGCTGAGATGTCGATAGTTTACATAACATTCTTTTCGCGCGTATTTTGCTTATTTTGGCGGGTAAATTGTTCATTTCCGCGGGTAAATCTCATGCCGTTCTGCCCGGCTTCTAAGCTTCAATAGAGCTTGCTTTCTCCATGATTTTACGGCGTGTATGCTCACTCCCTCTTCCTCTGCAATTTCCGCTTCTTTCATCTGGAGAAAAATCTTTTTAACCACCCATTTCCGCTGGTTCAGGGTCAGATCTGACAGATACATCTCCAATATTTCATTTTCAATGGGAAGAACGCCTCCTTCAAACGGTATGGTTCCTGTAAGCTCCAAGCTGAAACCGATATGCACGGCTTTATATTTGGCTTCCTTTTTTAATTGCTCGAGCATTTTTCCTCTAACCGTTCGATAGGCAAACGGACCAAAGTCTCCTTTATTTTGGTCAAACCGTTTGAATGCTTCCCAAAGACCAATAAGTCCTACTTGGTAATACTCATCGTAACGCCCGGTAACACCAAGGGACAGGATTTGCGATTTAATCAAGGGATCGAACTGAAGAGAGAGATTTTCGAAACTGGTCTTCAACTTATTTCATCCTTTAAAGAAGACACGTGTCTTACGCTTTATTCCGCCGGTAATTTAAAGATAAAGCTCCGTTCTCAGACTGTCATATGATCAAAAGGGCAAAACCGTACGGGTAAAAGGGTTGAAAAAGATGTTTTCGTTAGGGGTAATTGAGGCTTTCAAGGGTTCTTGATTAGGGGGTTGGTTATTTTCATTTATTTTTTATAGAGATGCCTCTTTTTTCACGGAACTTGCTACTTATAGGTGAAAGGAGGTGATGGACATGGCAACCACAGCAATCCAGGATACACAGCTTCGCATGGTGTTTGATGCAGGAATGGATGGCGATAAGCAGCTGTTCAAAAACAAAAATTTTACCAACGTAAAAACCTCTGCTTCGGCTGATCAGCTTTATGCGGTAGCAAACGCTCTTTCCCCTCTTCAGCAGCTGCCATTAATTTCTGTTGAACGCAATGACTCACACAGCATTTATGCGTAAAAGACTATGAAAAATCAGGCATGATTCTATGGAAAGGAGGATACTAATATGGCTAAAACGTTGGAATTGCAGTTCCTAAACGAACAGGACAAGACAGTAACGATTTCCCTTGATGCTCCGAAAGAACCAGTGGATCCGGCCGCTGTCAAAGCCGCCATGGATACCATCATCGCCCAGAACATCTTCGTTTCGAACGGCGGAGATTATGTGAAAAAGAAGGGCGCCCGCATCACGGACCGTACTTTAAGCGATATCGTTCTTCCATAACAGCGAAGTATGAACAAACCCCAATCGGCCGTCTTGCTGGTTGGGGTATCCTGCTTAAAGGAGGTTAATGAAATGGAATCGTGGCTCTCTTTCGTAAGCGATGTTGGCTTTCCAGTGGTGGTGACGCTGTATCTTCTGCACCGGATCGAAGGCAAATTGGATACACTGAACCACTCCATCCTGTCCCTGGCCGAACGAATGCAAAGATAGCAAAAAAAGCCTTGTCCTCCTGATATGGAGAGCAAGGCTTTTATTATTGCTGAAGAGTTTTGGCAAGGGCAATTGCACCGCACAGTCCGGCATTGTCGCCCAGCCCCGGCGGTACAATAAAGTCTTGAATGTTTTCCTCGGTAAGCTGCGGATGCTGTACATAGCCGTTGAGCGTATCCAGCACTTTTTTGCGGATGAGAGGAAAAAGCTGTTCCTGCTTCATCACGCCTCCGCCAAGAACCATCTTTTTCGGAGAAAGAATAAGAATGTAATTTACAAGAGCCTGGGAGAGATAGTGGGCCTGATATTCCCAGACTTTTTCGTTGCCTGCAAGCTCGATGCCCTTTTGGCCCCATCTCTTTTCAAGAGCCGGCCCTGCCGCCATTCCTTCCAAACAGTCTTTGTGGTACGGACAGCTACCTTCAAAATGATCTTCGGGATGGCGTCTCACTAAGATGTGTCCCATCTCGGGGTGAGTCAAACCGTGAAGCAGCCTGCTCTCCGTGATGGCTCCGACTCCAATGCCCGTTCCGACGGTCATGTAAATGCAGGAGTCCAAGCCTTTCGCTGCTCCCCATTCCAGTTCACCGAACGCGGCTGCGTTCACATCCGTATCAAACGCCACCGGAACGTGGATGTGCTTCTGAATTTCTCCGACCAGGTCGTACTGTGCCCAATGCGGTTTTGGAGTACTTGTGATGTAGCCATATGTTTCGCTGTTCTTGTCCAGGTCAACAGGTCCGAACGATCCGATGCCCATCGCACTGATCTCTTTATCGCGGAAAAAACCAACCACCTGGCCGATCGTTTCTTCAGGAGTGGTTGTCGGTATGCTGATCCTCTCAAAAACCACTCCGTTTTCATCACCGATACCGCAAATAAACTTCGTGCCTCCCGCCTCTATCGCTCCGAGTCTCATTCCATTTCCTCCTCTTTTTGGGGCCATCTTATTGGTGCCAGGCACCGCTTTTTGACAATTATGTAAGAGAGGGTGCCAGGCACCGGCCGTTACACACTTGTGTAATGGAGGTGCCTGACACCCTGTTAATTCTTAGCTGCTGTGTGATGTTATGAAAGATGCGTTTCCTTTAAGAGAGAATTTCTTTACGGTAGAAGGAACGATGAAATGGTCACCCTTCTTGAACGAAGATGTCCCATTTTGCGTTTCGATCTCCCCTTCTCCGTCAAGTACGCTGACTAGAAGATACATAGGGTTCTCCAGGGCCTGCGCTGTGCCGTTCAATGCCCAGTGGTAAACGGTAAAATAGGATTCTTTGATCAGTTTTTTCACTGTCAGATCTCCCTGTTTGTTTTCAACGGGCTGGAAGTGGGCGTCCTCATGGGGAATCATCGCCACTTCAATTGATTGCTTAATATGAAGATCTCTTGTGTTGCCTTGATCGTCTTTACGGTCATAATCGTAAACTCTGTATGTTACGTCAGAGCTCTGCTGGGTTTCAAGGATCATCGTCCCTGCCCCGATGGCATGAATGGTGCCGTTCGGAACATACACGAAGTCACCCGGCTGTATTTTTATTTTACGGAGAAGCTTGTCCCACTGCCCGTTGTCTACCATCGCCTGAAACTCATCCTTGGATTTTGCATGATGGCCGTAAACGAGCTCGGATTCTTCCTCGCAATCTATGATATACCAGCATTCGGTTTTTCCAAACGCCTCATGCTCTACTCGCTGTGCATATTCATCATCTGGATGCACCTGAACAGAAAGGTCTGTTTTTGCATCCAAAATTTTAACGAGCAGCGGAAAGTCGTCACCTTCCTGACCGGCAAAAAGCCCCCTGTGCTTTTGCCACGCCTCGTCCAGTGTCAAACCTTTAAGCGGACCATTCAATATGGTGCTCGGACCGTTCGTATGAGCAGAAATCCCCCAGCATTCACCCGTCGTCTCTGACGGAATCTGATAGCCGAAAGTCTCTCTTAGCTTTGTTCCTCCCCATATTCGGTCTTTAAATACCGGCTGCAAAAAAATCGGTTCCGCGTACATACCAACATCCCCTCATAGTTTCATCCAATACAATAGATACAGCTTCTATTTTACATTATTCCTGGGGGATAGTGAAACGTAGAGAGGAGGATTATCTATGGAAAATAAACACATTGCTGCTTAGTTTTGATAGAGGGTCACCCGCGGCCAAACAGCAGTCCAATCTTTCTTTCGCAAGCGTTGTTCATAAATGGCGTAAAGGTCCCTTGTTTCTTTAAAAAGTTGGGTGGGCCTCACTTCCATGGCGAGCACATCTTCCATTCCGCAGGGAGCTGTTAAAAAGAGCCGATCCTGTTCGTCCAGTTTCGCTCCCAGAGCCGTTGGCGTTTCAGGGAATTTAGAAATAGCGTCCTCTGAAGAAACGTACGGCTGCAGATTATTGATCACATGCATCCTCGCCTGGTTTTTCACGGACCAGGGAACTTCCGGCATAAGCATTCTTAGCCTATCCTCGAGTATTTTTTCTTCACTTTCTTTCGGTTGTTTCGGGTCAAAATAAATGACATCCACATCTTGAATGGGTGTCTTTTTTTCAAATCCATGAAGTGCATCCCAAATCGCTGAACGGATCGCTCCCGCACATACCCACCAATCGGGCAGCTGCAGCGTCTTGACCGCTTTTAATATCTCCATCAACCATGGATCATTTTCAAGAAAACGCTCGACATCTTTCTGATTTCTAAGGCTCATCATTTCTCTCCTTTTTAGACATGAAAAAAGCAACGGCGGTTTTGGCTCCGATGCTTTATTTCACTTGTGTTATCGTCAGTTTATAGCTTTGCGTACTCCAATGATTGTTTTCTTCGTAAATTTGCAGATAGGATGTTCCAGGTAACACGGTATACGTAAAGGACTCAGTGCCGTTCAATCCTCTGTCGTTTGTCCTTCTGGCATCAGCAGGCTCTCCCTTAATGGTATGATCCATCCAGACTGTGCCGTCCATTCCGGAAACTCCACTCAGTTCCGCCTTTACCGTCATTTTTTTGGTTGAGGAAAATTTAAACCAGTCACTGTCCATTGGCATATGATAGCGGTCGCTGTATGTCTTGCCCAGCTTGATTGATTTTGCCTTTCCCCTGCTGTTGCCTGCGTCTGCAGTGATTTTTGGAAGCTTATCAGAGAGCGCTCTGTCAGCTCTTGGCCTTCCATAGCCAGCAACGATGTTCCAATAATCTTTATAAGCAGGCAGCCTGGTTGCGTTCTTTTCTAGCAAATATTCGATTTGACAGGGCGAATAATCCGGATATTTGCTTAATAGAAGTGAAGCCACTCCACTAACTGCAGGGCAGAGAATGACGTCCCGTTGACCGATTCAAATGATCCGGTTCGATTGGTGGTCCAGATATTCTCTCCCGGCGCGGTAAGATCAAGCCGCGGTCCATAGTTCGAAAAATCGGAGACACGATCTTTTTCATTGGTAGATCCAACCGCTAGTACTTCTGGGTAGGCAGCGGGATAACTGACCTTCATATGCTCGTTTCCTGACGCCGCAATCACTAGGATTCCTTTGGAGTATGCGGTTAAAATCATTTCATATACAAACTGGCTGTAATTTGTGCTCCCCATGCTGATGTTGATGATATCCGGTTTTTGGCTGATGGCGTACTTCAGCCCATCTAAAAAGTCAAACAGTGTTGCTCCTGTTGTGCTGCCGATTCTAATTGGCAGTATCTTTGCGCAAGGGTTGATGCCTGCCACTCCGGTAAGATTGTTGCTTTTGGCAGCAATGACACCGGACACCTTGGTGCCATGGCCGTGCCTATCCATCGGATCAGCATCTTTTTCAAGTGTATCGTAGCCTGTTAATGTCTGTCCTTTCAGATCAGGATGCCGGTAGTTTACGCCTGAATCCAATACAGCGACGGTCACTTTTGAATGTTTTTTTGCTGTCTGAAGGTTGTCCCAGGCCCGCGGCATCCCCATTCTTGGCAGTGACCATTGTCTGGCATAGAGCTTGTCATTCGGCTTAGAAAATGCTGTGAGAGTAAAATTCGGTTCAGCGGTTTCTACCAATGAAGAATTGCGTATCCTTTCCAATACTGCCTGATAGTTAGCTGTATGCGGCAGCTCGATCGTATATATATTTTCCTTCTGCAAGATGGCAGATTTGTTCTTGATTCTGTAGCTTTTCGCAAGCGCAGCAGCAAACTGTCTATTTTTTAATTTAACGATAATCTGGCGGTCGTGAATGCCGGTTGTTTCATTGTCTGCAGCTGACAGAAAGGCGGAAGTCCTGTTTTCCTTTGAAAATGAACTGAGTTTGCGGTCCAGCATTTCCTGGTCATAGGCTTCAGCAGAAATTGAAAAAAGCAGCAATAGCAATACTGCCAGCAGGACCGATGCCAGCGTCTTCTTTAACTTATTTTTCATTGTCCCTCCGTGCAAAAATATGTAAATCCACCTATAATTTTACCTTATTTTAGCAATGTGGCAAGAGGCAATGCCAGTGCCAATAATGTCGGTGCCAGGCACCGGTGTTACACACATATGTAAAGGCGGTGCCTGGCACCGCCCCCTCTTAGCTCTTATATGTTTTGCTTCCCCAATAAAAGATGCTGTGCCCGTTCCATCTGATTCTCTCGGCCTTCCCGTTGTATCGTTGTTCGTAATGAAGATGCGCTCCTGTAGAACCTCCCGTACTTCCAACCGCTCCAATCTTTTGGCCCTGCGTAACCTTCTTTCCGACAGAAACATTTATGGCACTCAAATGCCCGTATAAAGTCTGCCATCCTCCGCCATGATCAATAACAATGTATCTTCCATAACTGCGCTTTCCTAGATTTTTAACTTTAACTACTTTTCCAGCAGCTGAAGTGATCACCGTATCTCCCTCATCATACAAACGGTTTAGATCAATGGCATTTTGAGGGTTATGGTTCATTCTCGTTTGCCCGATCCAAACTTGTCCTGCTGGAAACGGTATCCGGAAAACCGGTGAAGCATCTACCTTCTTAAATGGAGTTTCGAGCAAAACAGCCGCTGTACACAGCGGAATGATAAAGAAAAGCATTAGTTTTACTTTAGGCATCTGTTTGGACTCTCCTTTTCAATTTGATGGGGTGTGAATTCACTATGTAATTGGAATTTCTTCTTTTAGGGTGCAGTAAAATCCAAAAATTACTGATGGGAAAAATGTGTAAAAAAAAATGGTGCCAGGCACCGCGCATTACACACTTGTGTAATGGAGGTGCCTGACACCAAAATATTAGATGATTCCTTGTTTTACCAAGGATGATTGAGGGCTGTTTTTTGAAACTAAACTCAAAAGAATGTACGCCGCAAGCGAAAGAACGACCGGCAGAACTACAGTATGCATTCCCCACATATTAGGGGCAAAGGTATCCAGAAGGATGTAGGAAAGTACACCTGTAACGATGGACCCCACTGCACCTGCTGCATTTCCTCTCCTCCAATAAAGACCGAGGACGACCGGCCATATGAAAGCTGCTTCCAATCCGCCGAAAGAAAACAGGTTCAGCCAAATCAGCAAATCTGGAGGATTCAGAGCCATGATGAATACCAGGATTCCGATGATGGCAGTCACTGAAAAACTAAGCCGTTTAATCGATTGCTGGCTGGCTTCCGGTTTGATGTAATTAATAAAGATATCCTTAACAATCGATGAGCTTACGATCAGCAGGATGGCGTTCACCGTCGACATGACAGCAGCAAGCGGTGCTGCGAGCACGATACCCGCAAGCCACCCTGGCAATACTTTCAGTGCGAGCATCGGCATCACCTTATCACCGATATCCACTCCGGGAATAACCACTCGCGCAAACACTCCGGTCAAATGCATCCCAAGCATGATAAATCCGACAACAAACGTCCCGATGATCATGGCCTGATGCATCGCTTTTGAATTCCTATAGGACATGGCCCGGACAGAGATCTGCGGTAGGCCGACCACTCCAACCCCTACAAGCAGCCAAAATGAGGAAACATACATCGGCGTCAAAGACTTGTCTGCTCCATAAGGTGAGATCAGGTTCGGATTTTCAGCAGCAAGCGTTGAGATGATATGAGGAACACCTCCGCCAGCTATAATGGTTCCCGCGAGTATAACGAGCGTGCCGATAAACATGACGATTCCCATTAAGGTATCCGTGATTACGACTGCACGAAAGCCGCCAGCTATGACATAAACAAGAACAGAAAACGAAAAAATCAGCAGTGCCACAGGGTAGGAAACACCAGTGAATGACTCGATGAGCCGGCCGCCGCCTACCCACTGCGCAGCCGTTGCAGAGAACAAGAAGATGCTGATGCTTGCCGCAGAAAAAATAACGACCCACTTGTTTTCATAGCGTGCTTTTAGAAAATCAATAAGCGTGACTGCGTCAATCTTTCTGGCGACAATCGCAAACTTTTTCCCCAGAACAGCAAGGGTAAAATATCCGGTCACAAGCTGCGCCATCGCCAGCAGCACCCATCCAAGGCCGAGCTTATACGCGATGCCGGGCCCGCCAATAAAGCTGCTCGCACTTCCATATGTCGCTACCATCGTAAGTGCTAGAACGAAGCCGCCGAGGTGCCTTCCTCCCAGGAAATAGTCTTGTAAAAACCCCGAACCACTCTGTACCTGGCGGGAGGTATAAATTCCGACAACAAACATTCCGATCAAAAAGGCAAGTAAAGGAATGACCACTTCCCAGTTCATCGCTGCTCCTCCTTTAGGTTCTGCCGTTCAGGTTCATCTTCAAAAGGGACGTCTTTGAAGAAAAATTTGACCATGATGTATACCAAAATAGAAAACACAAAAAAACCGGCGACACAGCTGTAGAAGAACCATGCTGGCAAACCCCATATGTAGTGATACTCCCTAACCGGTTTCCCGCCAAGCCCATAGGCAAATGCGTACCACCAGATAAAGTTCAGAACGGCTAGCCCGATACCCATCAGCGCTTCCCGATTGGATATTTTAAATCGCGGATCCATCACAACAGCTCCTTTCAGAATCCGTCAGTTTTTGTAGATCAATGTTTCTATTATGCCATAAAATAACGTCATTTTCTCGGTGGTGTCTTGTACGTGGTTTCTATGTGGCGCTTCGTGGTGCCCGCTCCGGGTGTCGTGGTGCCAGTTGTCGTGGTGCCAGGCACCACGTTTTGACACTTGTGTAAGAGCGGTGCCTGGCACCAAAAATAGGCACCAAAAATAAAACAGCCTAGCTATTCGAAGCTACGCCGTTCGTATTCCTTATTTGATCGGCTCGATTGGGCCGCGAAGTTCCCCGCCCGGACTAAACTCCGAATAAACATTCACATAAGCATTTCCTTCGATGATCTCTTCCACAAGCTTAGACAAAGGCATTCCTTGAAGTGGTCCAATTAAATCATTACTGGTTATGCTCCCTGTTACAATTCCTGTATTTAAGCTGATGCCAGGTTTTATAGAGCCAAGTAGATAAGCAGTAACGGGACCGTTTTTCCCTGGTTGTCCTATATGAATGCGCGCTTGAGTTAACTTTCTTAAATTATTAACCTGAAGCCGATAGTGCAGCTTGGTTCCATTGGAGCTTAGGACAAATTCTGTGCTGCCGGATGCCCGGGTGCCAACAGGGGGAACTACATGGTCACCTTTTAACCTGCATAAAAAATTTTTCAACAACAATCCAACCACTCCTTTCCGATAGCTATTGACAGTATATTCAGGAAAGGAAAATAAGCTTGTTTATTCATCTAGGAAATTCAAAAAATAATTTTTATCCAGGTCAAACCGGTTGGTGGATTCTTGCGCATTTACCGGGACATTTTTTTACAAAAACAAACAAAGAAACGTGATTCTTCACTTTTCTCTTAAAAAGTCTGTAAAAACTATCAAAATTGTCAAAAAATATACTATATATTGAGAAAATTAAATAGACACTGTCCTATATCTAGTATAAAATGGGAATATATAGTGATAGTTACCTGGACGTGAAGTTATAAAACATTTTTCTGTATAGGGGGAATGGATATGACTCATCAAAATATACTAAAATTAAAACTTGAGATCGATGCCATCCGCTTAACTATGTACGTAATGAGCACCCGCGTAAACAGCCTTGCAGACCCGCTTCTTGTACAGTTAAGCCAGCTGCTAGACCAAAAATTAAACGAATTGAATCAATGTGCATAAAGCTGTCACCCTTTTTGGGGACAGCTTTTTTAGTTGGGTGCCTTTAGTTGGTGCCAGGCACCGCGTTTTGACACTTGTGTAACGGCGGTGCCTGGCACCAACTACGAATGCTAGTCTATGAACCGTTTACGTATGTCCGGTGTGGGGATCATGCAGTGGTCCTTTTTGCCGAACCATCTGTAACGGTTCTTGGCAATCCAGGAATATAGCCCATCGCGAAGCGGCTTAGGGATAACCACAAGAATATAGGCCACACTCCACAAGCCTCCGAGATCTCTCGCAATCTCAAGAGCTGCCGTTGATCTTTGGTAGATACGGCCATTTTTTATATAAACGAGACTTTCAAAATCATGTACAGGAAGAAGGAATTCACGGAGCAGCTCCTGGCCGGCATCAGATTGCAGGGAGCCAAATGAAATTCGCCCCTTCTTATCCTGTCTGATCAAAAAATTAACGATCCCGTTGCAAAAATTGCAGACGCCATCAAACAGCAGAATTGAGCCGACCCTTTGCTTATCCTTCATGCTTGCCCCTCCCCTTCCTTACTTAAGATTCAAACCGTTACTTAAAACCAGCTCGTATGGATGTTCGCCTTTTGTATTTAGTAAATCACGTGCAGGCCCTTCACCAAAAGGGGAACAAAAATGAAGCTCGCAGCCCTCCAGTTCTAGTACAGCACAATCCGCCTGAAGGCCTTCATTGGTATATCCGGTACCTGCGGACAATCCTAGCCAGTCCTGCCAGAGCGAGGATGTTTTCTTCGCATCCTCTACAATGATGGACAAATGATTCATTTTCAAATTCCCTGCCGGATGGCTGCCGATGATACCTTTCTGCCGAAGGTCCGTTTCCCGATCTTTGTCCGGTTGCAGCCAGTCTATGAAAAACGGAGGCAGCAGTTTATCTTCGCTATCATGATTGGTTATGAAAAGCAGCTTCCAGCTTAGAATGCTTCCATCCTGTCGTTTGCGGCTTCCTGGAAGCAGCCTTGTCTCTAACCCATTCTTCTCCAGCTGCAACTTTACCTCTTCTATTCGATTGGTGCGGATCGCAAACTGGCCTGGTCCCTGTTTGTCAGGCAAATCGCGCAGAAGCTGGCCGATCAAAGGGTTTTCCTTCGCCTGCTGGGCAATCTGCTCATTTTCAACAGCTAAAAACTCTACATAACTCAAGCCAAAATAGCAGAGTGCATTGAAGGTTCCCCAATTTTTATGGCTCCCGCCCAGAGAAGCGTAGAGACCCTGGTTTTTTAAAGCATCGATATGATCATTCAGTTCTTTATCGGTAAAGTACACAAGATGGTCAAACGCGAATGCCATGTTAACTCCTCCCGAAACTTTTATCTACTCTAAAATTACCAAAGCTGAAGGCAAAAGGAAAAAAATTGGTGCCAGGCACCGCGATTACACACATGTGTAAAGACGGTGCCTGGCACCAATTAAGGCACCAATTCAGGCACCAATCGAACCCATTAAAGGAATTTACGCGGTCTGCTCATTACCTGCTTTTTTGCTGACAGCAAGCGGACGTGTAAGGGCACTGACGATGAGAAGGACGATGATGTTGACCAGCAAGGCGACGATGCCGATGTTCAAATCTTTGAATGCTTGCGGGAGCATGGGCAGCAAGATTGCGAGCGTTGTACCTTTGATAGAAACATAGGCCACCACGGCTACACCGCAGGAAATGCCGGCAAATGCTCCCTGCTTGGTTACGAAGGGCTTTTTCGCCAGACTGAACAGCAGCGCCGGGAACAGCTGGGTAACGAGGCTGTACCCCATCAGCAGCAGCGTAACGATGGTATCTCCGCCTTTAAAGGTGAAGAAAACGGCGATGAGCGCCATGACCGGAACAAGGTATTTTGCCAGCTTGGCCACTTGCCTGTCCGTTGCAGAAGGTGACACGACTTTATAGACATTTTTCGCAAAAAGGGTAGAAGCCGCCATGAGTAGCAGCGAACCTGGCACCAAAGCGGTAAGCAGTCCGGCCGCTCCGATCAATCCAATAACCCACGGATCAAACGTCTGGACAGCAAGCTTGAACAGTGAAAGATCGCCATCTGGCCCTTTCAATCCAGGAACTTTTAAGATGGCGGCAAACCCGACAAACATGACGAAAAGCAAGACGAGCGAATACAGCGGCATGAAGACTGCATTTTTGCGGAACACTTTTGCATTTTTCGCGGTAAAAGAGGACGCAAATGTATGCGGCCACATATAAAACCCGAGGGCCGTCAATAGAACGGTAGAGATGAACCAGCTGACGCTCATCCCTTCGCTCGGCAGGGCAAGAAAGCCCGGCTTGGCAGCCTCAATGGATTCAAACATAGGCTGAAAACCGCCGTAATGATGGATGGGAAGATAGATTCCAAGAAACAGTACAATCGCTAGAATCATGAAATCTTTTAAAACGGCTGTCCAGGCTGAACCGTGGATACCAGAGATCATGACGTACACCGTTACGGTAATTACGCCGATCCACACCGCGGCAACCGGCGAGATTTTTCCATATGAGGCTTCTGATACGATGATTCCCAACCCTTTCAGCTGCAGCACCAGATACGGAATCATAGCGACGATGCCGACAAGGGACACAAATACACCGAGGTAGGGACTTTTGTATTTGCTGACGAAAAAATCAGACTGTGACACGAGTTTGTTTTCATTGGCGTATTTCCAGATTGCGGGAAGCAAGAAGTAGGAAATAACATAGGCAAGAGCGCCGTATGCCAGGATGTATAATGACGGGCCGCCTTTTCCGTACGCCCAGCCGCTTCCGCCAAGAAAGGTAAACGTCGTGTAGATTTCTCCTGCCATCAAAAGGAACACGAACATCGTACCAAAGCCCCGTCCCCCGACGCTCCATTGCTCGAGGTCCATATCTTTACCCCGTTTGGCACGGACTCCAAGGTACAAGGACAGAATTAAAAACAATGCGAGTATGATCAGTGATGTGTTCATTTGTTCTCCTCCTTGTTCACCGGATCTAATTTATAAATAAGAGCCATCAAGGCGGCTGTAATCAAGACCCAAAGCAGAATCCAAAACATGAGGAAAGGCATACCCAGTACATAAGGTTCAACTTTGTTGGCAAAAACCAGCCCTCCAAACATCCCGATAAACGGCAATACTGCAATCCAATGAATCAGTTTCATGCGCCCGCCTCCTCTTCGTTTCTGTACAGCATTTTTTCGGCAGCCCGTACAAACATGGCGACCCCTTGCTCTAACGCATCTTCATCAATGGTAAAACGGGCGTGGTGATGCGGGTAGGTAATTCCTTTCGCCTTGTTGCCCGCGCCGGTAAAAAAGAAGCAGCCGTCCGCTTTTTGAAGGAAAGCAGAAAAATCTTCGGCGACCATATTCGGTTTCATCAATTCAACATGCTCACCCCCGAATAGTTCTTCAGCTGTTTCGTGAAGGAAGCGCGTTACCTCATCCTGGTTGATCACTGCCCGGTACCCATTCTCGTAGCGGAACTCATAAGCTGCTCCATGAGCGTCGGTTATTCCTTTGATGACCTGCTCCATCAGCTTGGGTGCCTGTTCCCTGACTGCTGGGTTAAAGCTTCTGACCGTCCCGCAAATCTCCACAGAGCTAGGGATGACATTATGTGTCGTCCCGCCGGTAAACTTTGTAACAGAAAGAACAAGCTGCTCCAGCGGATCGGTGTTTCGTGAAACAATGTGCTGAAGGTTGGTCACGACCTGTGAGGCGACTGCAATGCTGTCGATTGTTTGATGCGGAAGCGCTGCATGGCCCCCTTTTCCGTGAACGGTCAGAAAAAACGTATCCGGTGCTGCCATCATAGGCCCATAAACAATCCCGATTTTCCCTACTTCAAGCGGTGACCAAAGATGGGTCCCGATTACAGCGTCTACACCGTCCATCACGCCTGCCTGTACCATCTCCTCGGCGCCGCCAGGGTAAAGTTCCTCTGCATGCTGAAAAATAAAACGGATTTCGCCTTGAAGCTCGTCCTTTTTCTGAGATAAAATTTTAGCCGCTCCAAGCAGCATGGCTGTATGCCCGTCGTGGCCGCACGCATGCATGACACCAGGCCTTCGGGATACAAAATCAAAATCGTTTTCTTCCATAATCGGAAGTGCGTCAATATCCGCACGAATGGCAAGCACATGGCCCGGTTCATTTCCTGTCAGTGTTGCCATTACACTGTTCTTCGTTGGACGGGAAAGTTCCAGATTTCCAAACGATTGAAGCATCTGGTAAATAAATTGGGACGTCTGTTCTTCGCCGAATGACAGTTCGGGATACATGTGAAGGTGCCTGCGCCACTTCACAACCTGATCTTTAACCCGCTGACTCTCCTTAACTGCTGTTAACGATCTCATGATTCTCCCCCACCTTCCAATCGATATGAAGGCCATTATATAAGAAGATAAATAGTTTGAAAAGAATAAATATACCGATTTTTCTGATATTAAACCCTGTTCTCATGGTAGGGATGTACTAAGGCGGTGCCAGGCACCTCGATTACACAAGTATGTAACGGCCGGTGCCTGGCACCCACCCGCCGCGTTTAATAATTATGATGTTTAGGGAAAATGATAAGAAAAAGGAGGCTGAGGATAATGGAAATGAAACGAGAAAACAACGGCGAACAAAATGGCCTGCAACAGCAGGATCTCAGCAGTAATGAGGATTTTTCCCAAGACGAAGTATATGAGGAAGTAGAATTTTCCGATCAGGCAGTCATCAGCGGTATCGTACATCATCTAATACATCCTGGAGAAGCAGAAGAAGACTGCGAAGAAGAAACCACATAAAAAAAGGTGCCAGGCACGCGAATTACACATATGTGTAACCGCGGTGCCTGGCACCTTTTTACTGGATCAAAAGAAAAGAACCTAATGATTGCAGCCTGACGTCTCCTTTGAACGTTTCACCTGTCATGGCGTCCTTCCAGGTGCCCTTTGGCAAGGAGACCCGGTGGCTTGCTGTCGTTGAATGGTTCAACACACATAAGAACTTGCTGCCGGCCTCTCCATCACGTATTACCATTTCAACATCGTCCGGCAGTTCGATCGTCTGTACGCCAGCCTGAGCAAAAATGTCTCTGTACAGCCGCACAAGAAAATAATCTTCTACCGCTGTACCGATATAATACACGTTGCCTTTTCCGTACTTGTTCTTCGTGATCGCAGGTGTACCTTCATAGAAAGCGTCCCTGTAGACGGCGAGGACCTCGGCCGATTTCGGCTCGATCAAGTCACACCACACTGTGGCCGGCGACATGATGTCCATGATGTTCCCCGCTATTCCTGTTACACGTGTCTGCTGGCCGTTTTGAAGGGATTCGTACTCATGGACTTCAATGCCCGCAAGCTCTCCAAGTTCTCCGGGAAGCGTTATTTCCGTAACCGCATTGTTCGGCTCTTTCACGCCTGCCCGATAGGAAAGCACCACTGTTCCGCCATCTGCCGCATACTTCTTCAGCTTTTCCGTAAATACCGGATTGGTTAAAAAGTAAACGGGAACGATGACCGTTTTCAGCCCGTCAAGGCTGCTCTCCGGAGAGACCATATCAGTAGCCGCGTTCAAACGGTAAGCACCGGAATAGAAACGAAGCAGCTCCTGCTTATGGGTAAACGCATCACTCTGCGGCTGGATGCGCCAAGCCCAGGCATTTTCCACATCGTAATACACGCCGACTTCTGCTTTATATTTAGTGGCGACCCACTCATCTCCGAATATTTTCAGAGCATTGAATACTTCTTTCACTTCTTCAAATTTTCGCCTCGGCTTACCGTCGTGATCCAAGATTCCATGGCAGAATTCTTCGGTTCCGAAACGGGCGGCGCGCCACCTGAAATAGACGATTGCCTCCGCTCCCCGTGCAATAGCCTGGTACGTCCAAAGCTTGATGTGCCCTGAACGAGGCAGGTAGCCGATATGGCTCCATCCTTGTGCCCCGGATAGCTCCTCAAGCACCCAATAGCCTTTTCCGGCTTTTGTTGAACGGCAAAGATCATGCTGCTGGGCAATCGCGGCAGGCGGAATCGGTTCAGGTAGACCTCCCCAGACCGGGTAGTTGTCAAAGGATATGAAGTCGAGGTCCTTCGCGATATCCCGCTGTTTTAGGGCAAGTTCGGTAAAGACAAAATTATGGGTGATAAACTGCTGATCTGAAATATGCTCTCTTAAAATATCAACCTGCAGCTTGTTGTACGCTGTATAGCTGTCTGCGCAAAACCGGTCAAAATCAAGAAGCAGACCCGGATTATGTTCCTGAAATACTTTCCGGGGAACAGGGATCTGCTCCCACGCCGTATAGGTTTGGCTCCAGAAGACCGTACCCCATGCTTCATTTAATGCATCCAGGCTGCCGTATTTGTTGCTGAGCCATTCCTGAAACGCCATGCGGTCTTCATCACCATAGCTGCGGTCCGATTTTTCATGGCCGTACTCGTTATCCGTCTGCCAGCCGATGACATCAGGATGCTGGCCATATTTCTCGGCCAGTTTGCGGACAATTTTTCGGGTGAATTTCTGATAGGTCTTGCTGTTCACCGTATAATGCCGGCGAGCACCGAAAGAAATCGTTACACCGTTCTCATCAACCGGCAAAATTTCAGGATACTGATGCGCCATCCATGCAGGAGGAGTCGCTGTCGGCGTACCGAGGATGATTTTTATCCCGTTTTCCGTAAGCAGATCGATCGCCTCATCAAAAAGGGAAAAATCGTACACTCCTTCTTCCGGCTCCATCAGCTGCCACCCGAATTCGGCGATGCGCACCACATTAACTCCAAGCTCCTTCATCAGTCTTACATCTTCAGGCCATCTGGATTTTGGCCACTGTTCCGGATAATAATCTACTCCTATAAACATGCCGCTCACTCCTTTGTCTCTCTATTCTTTCACCGAACCGCCCAAAATACCAGAGATAAACGGTTTTTGGAGCAGAAGGAAGAAAATCATGATCGGTAAAGCTGAGATGGCCGAGATCACAAGATAATGAGCAAAATTCTTTCTCTATCGAATGAGTATATCCGGCCGGCGCAGTGTCTGGCCTCCGAAAGTTACCTCAATGTAAGGCCATTCTCCCGTCTCCGTTAAAATCTCAGCGCCTTCCTGATGAATAAGAACGGTGTCTTCTGACTTTACACCTGGAAGCGACGGGTTCCATGTGAAGGCCATGTGCTCCTTTACCTCTGTTTTGGAATCCATTGTTGCGATAAACTCTCTGGAATCAAATCCGGTTGGTCCTCCTTGATGGAGGAGTTTCCAATCTTCAGGGTGACCCTCTTTTACATACTGCAGGATCCCCTTCTTAAATACTTCTCCGACTGTTGCACCTGGTACTGTGGATGTGATAAATGCCGCATCAATGCGGGAAAGCTTTTCTTTATGGTCAGCCAGCTCCTGCGGCAGCGGCCCGAAATGGACCACCCTCGTCAGGTTGGCGACCAGTCCTTCCCGCTCTCCGCAGATCACGAGCAGTGCATGCTTGTTCAGTTTCTTGGAAGTGGGGATCGGGTGCCGGTAGGAAAAAATACGTTCATCTGTCGCAACAAGCATGACTTGAAGCCGGATTCCCTTTGAAATCGCCTGTTTAGCCACCATCCCGGCAATTTCATGTTCCGTCTGTCCAGGCTCCATCGTCCTGCAGACGGATTCAAGTGACCCTGCCGCATCCTGGCAGAGCTTGCGATAACGCCCCGCTTCCGATTCATCCAGGATAGAGCGGACGGATTTAAGCGCTTCTGTCATGTCCGCATAGTCTTCAAACGGCGTATCCGTCCCCATCGTTTTTCCTTTTCCAAGCTCAGCAATCAAATGGTCTGAGCCTTCATACCATTCATCTGCAACGACCTTCACCTCATGCGGGAAATGCGCGAGTTCTTCTTCCCTGATGCGCCGCTCTTCCATCTTGGTCGTCACAACATAAATCTCTTTTTCAAAGATAAGAAGATCAGCCACACCTTCTGTGATGCTTAGGACGATCTGATTCTGGCGCCCGCCTGTCACCCAGGAAAAATGGTTTCGTTTTCTGAGCAGCATTCCATCCAGTCCGTTTTCTTTCATGATTTTTCTGATCTTATTTAAGGCCATCGACAGAACCTTCCTTGGCATAGCCATTTGGATGATTCAGGTGCCAGTTCCAGGCGTGTTCCACAATCTCATGCACATCAGGATATTTCGGAATCCAGTCCAGTTCGTCTTTCGCTTTTTGAGAAGACGCAATCAGGATGGCAGGATCCCCGGCTCTTCGCGGCGAAGTGACCGCTTCGATTGTGCGTCCAGTAACGGCGCGGCATGTATCGATCACTTGCTTTACAGAGAATCCTTTACCGTTTCCAAGGTTGTATACGCCGCTTTCATTGGTTCGTTTTAGCTTTTCCAGTGCACGATAGTGAGCATCAGCCAAATCCATCACATGGATGTAATCCCGTATACAGGTTCCGTCTTCTGTGTCATAGTCCTCTCCAAAGACAGAGATATACGGACGTTTTCCAAGCGCGGATTCAAGAATGATCGGGATGAGGTGGGACTCTGGTGTATGGTCTTCTCCAATCCTTCCTTTTGGATCAGCGCCAGCTGCGTTAAAATACCGAAGAGCAACGGATTTGAGCCCATAAGCCTGATCTGCCCAATGAAGCAGCCTTTCAATAGCCAGTTTTGTTTCACCATAGGGATTGGTAGGAAGTGTACGGTCACTTTCCTGGATAGGAACGGTTTCGGGTTCTCCGTAGACCGCAGCAGTAGAAGAGAAGACAATATTCGTCACGCCATTTTTCACCATACGGTCGACCAGATTCAATGAACCTGATACATTGTTCTGGTAATAGGAAATCGGATCAGTAACACTCTCACCGACAAGCGAGTTGGCAGCAAAATGAATGACGGCATCAATGTTATTTTCCGAAAATACAGTGTCCAGCAAGGCACTGTCATGCAGATCGCCTTCATAGAACGGGACATCGTTCATCACAGCCTCCCGATGTCCTTTCTGCAGATTATCGAACACGATGACTTCTTCGCCTTTTTCACGCAGATACAGAACAGTATGGCTGCCGATATAACCGGCTCCTCCAGTTACCAATATAGCCATTATTTTTTCACCTCTTCTAGTTCTTTTACTCCATCTCCAATTTCACACACATAAAAGTCTGGAGTTAAGCCTGTTTGTTCTTTGTATCGGACAGCGACATTCTGCTTGAAAACCTCAACCTGCCCGTCTGCCACAATGGAAATGGTGCATCCGCCAAAACCGGCACCCGTCATTCTTGTTCCTATGCAGCCCGGCAGCTGCTCCTGAATAGTAAACAGCGCGTCAAGCTCCAGTCCGGTCACTTCATAATCATCACGCAATGACAGATGAGACTCCTTCATATACAGTCCAAATGCATACAGATCTTTATTCTCAAGTGCTGCTACAGCTTTTTGAACACGGTCATCCTCTGTAACCACATGCCGTACACGCTTTCTGATCGTTTCGTCAGCAAGATGGGCCTCCACTTTTTTATACTGAAGCGGGGTGAGTTCACCGAGTGAGGTTACGCCTTCAGCAAACTTTTGGATAATATCCAACCCTTGCTCACACTCTGTTCTTCGTTCGTTGTACTTGGAGTCTGCAAGCCCTCTCCTCTTGTTTGTGTTCGTAATGACAAGCTTGTGTCCTTCAATTTCGAGGGGGATCAATTCAAATTCATGACTCTGGCAATCGAGAAAAACAGCATGGTCTTTTTTTCCGAAACCGACTGCAAACTGATCCATAATGCCGCTGTTTACACCGATGAACTGATTTTCCATCTGCTGGCACAGCTTGGCGAGCTCAAGCATGGGCAGTTCCTGCTTTTCCAATACTGAAAAACCGAGAGCGCTGACCATTCCGATCGATGCAGAAGAAGAAAGTCCCGCGCCATTTGGAATATCGCCCACGTATAAAACGTCTGCTCCTGAGAGCGGGATATCCAGCTTCTGCAATTGCTGCAGTACACCTTTCGGGTAATTTGCCCAATCATCATCCTTATCATAGACAATGGGCTGTTTTATATCGACAGAAACTTCTAATGGGAAATTCTCACTCTTCAAACGGTAGATTCCATCGTTTCTCTGGCGAATGGCCATGTATGTTCCTATGGTCAATGCCGCCGGAAATACGTATCCCCCATTGTAGTCGGTATGTTCCCCAATTAAATTTATGCGTCCGGGAGCAAAGAAAAGTCGGACGTTGTCGTTATTTCCCGGAAAATATTCCTTAAACTGTTTCAGGCATTGGTTTTCCATGCTTATTCCCCCTTATTTTCGGTGTAGTGCTTTATGCATTGACGCAGGATTTCCGCATTTTCTTCCACCTTAGTTGGATTGGCTGCCGCCCATCCGCCGGTTTCGGAGGAGGAATTAAATTTTATTTTGTCGTGAGCACGCAGCGGAGGATAGAATTCAATATGAAAGCGATAATAATCTTCATATGAATCAGCCGAGTTCGACGGGCGCTGATGCATGACCATCATGTAAGGAAACAGCTTGTCATAGATTTGATCCATGCCGCCAACAAGCTCTTGAAGCATATCCCCCAGCTCTAGTTTTTCTTCGTCAGTAAATTCGGTCAGCGCCGTCTTCGCTTCTTTGCTGACTATGTAGGCTCCGTACGGATAGTCTGTAAAGAATGGAATGAACGCAATAAAATGTTCACTTTCCAATAGAACACGCTCCTCGAACCTCTTTTCTTCAGCTACCATATCATCAAACATGTTCCGTTGGTTTTCTTCAAAATACTCTCTGCATGCTTCAAGCTCCGTTTTCACTTTTAAAGGAATAAAAGGATAGGCGTACACCTGGCCATGTGGATGAGGCATCGTAACACCGACTTCCTCCCCGCGGTTTTCAAAAATCATCACATATGCATGGTTTGGATTTTGATCCAGTTCAACGAATGTTTTCGTCCATAGATCCATCAGTTTCTTTATATGATCCCGTGATAAATCAGGAATGGTGTCGAAGTGGCCAGGTGAATACAGCACCACTTCACATTTCCCGTAAGCTTCTTTCGTTTGATACAAACCTCCCCCTATATCATCCGGTTTTGGAGGATTGGGTGATAGAACGGGAAAATCGTTGTGATACAGATGAACTTCATAATCATCAGGTACTTTTCCTGAGCCTGGGCAAAACGGGCAAAAGTCCTTGGGCATATGCGGCCTGTTCTGCCGGCTGGCAGCCACCATTGTCCAGTCTTTTAATAAAGGATTATATCGTAGTTCAGCCACACGAGCGCCTCCTGTCTTTTTCTTTATATTAATTTAATTAAAAAAGTCATGTAATTAAAAAGAACACTGGCTTGTTGTAAAAGTATTCGTTTTTCTTCTTAAAATAATGGGCCTTATACGTCTCCGGCAGGATGAGAAAATTCCTATTTCCCATGGCTGTCATTTGTTCTTTTTATCGGAGTAAAAGAACTTCATGAAACCATAAGCGGTTTCTTTATGTCTGATAGATTGATAGATTGGTAAGCCCTGAGAAAATCTGAGTTTTATAGTTGTCGAGATAATCATCTTCCACCAGGATTGCATCCTCATGCTGCGGGTCCGAACACCTGGCAAGCCTCCCGGTCAGCATGCTTTGATATAACGCTCTGAGCTTTCTTTTCATCGCATTCCCTCCCTCGAAAACATCTTCAATCTGCTTTAAAAGTTACTTTGTTAAATTAAATTATTAAGTTTTTATCAGATTAACATAGACTCCAATTTTTGCAAACCCTTTTCGTACTTTTAATAACAATAAAAGTACCGGAGGATGCACCGTCTGGTATAAGGTAAGAATGATTGTCCAGAACAAACTTTTATTCTTGAACATTGGTATAATTGGATATTTCAATTAGGTTGCCATCTGGATCTCTAATATAGAGGGAGGTAATCCTGCCCAACGCACCTGTTCTCTGGACAGGCCCTTCGATCACCTGGACTTCTTTCTGATGGAAGTGTTCAAGGACAGCAGTTAAAGGAAGTTCAGTAATAAAGCAGAGATCAGCTGAGCCCGGGGTTGGTGCATGAGCTTTTGGCTCAAACTCCTTTCCGGCTTCATGCAGGTTGATTTTTTGTTTGCCGAACTTTAGAGCTTTTCTGTTCTGCTGAAAATCAATAACCTTCATCCCTAATACACCATTATAAAAATCGCATGTTCTGGCTATATCCTTAACCGTTAAAACAAAGTGATCTAAACTGGAAATCATCACGCTTTTTCCTCCTTTTCGCACCTCAACGCAGGCATTCAAAATGATTTATGTAAATTTTATCCTATTATAAGAGCGATCGAAAGTATGAAGACTTCTGTTCAGAGGAACAGAATACAGGTATAATGTATATTAATTAATTAAATTAACTTGAGGTGTTATCATGCAGCGCGGCACGTTTCAATTGATGAAATCGTTAAACCGGAACATAATACTGAATAAAATTCGCCTGGAGGGGCCGATTTCCCGAGCCCAGATCGCTAAGGACACAAAGCTGACACCGCCTACAGTCAGTACAATTGTAAAAGAACTGATCGACTCAGGAATGATTAAGGAGAGCGAACAGGGCGAATCCAAGGGCGGACGGAAACCGACCATGCTGATCATTAATGCCGACAGCTTCTATGTGATTGGACTGGATGTAGGTCCCAAAGACATAAAAACCATCCTGACGGATCTGAATGGAAAAGTGCTGAAGTTTCAGGAGAGGGTGTTATTCAGTCCAATGACGAATCATAAGCTGCTCGATATCATGAAAGCAGAAATTCAGCAAATTATGGATCCGTACAGTGAGGAAGAAGATAAAATTATCGGCATCGGTGTAGGAATGCACGGAGTTGTGGATGTGGAACAGGGCCTATCCCTATATGCACCGAACCTGAATCTGAGAAATATCCCGATAAAAGAAGAACTAGAGACACGGTTCAACCGTACGGTTAAAGTTGAAAATGATGCGAAGGCCCTTGCGCTTGGCGAGGTTTGGTTCGGGAACGGAAACGGAGCGGAAAGTGTAGTTGCCGTAAATATCGGGAACGGTATAGGAGCTGGTATTGTAGTAGACGGCAAGCTGTTTCACGGCGAAAATTTTATTGCCGGAGAAATTGGACACATGACGATCGATATGGGCGGAAAGCAGTGCACGTGCGGCAACTACGGATGCCTGCAAACACTGGCTGCCGGACCTGCGATAGCTGAGAAAGCACAAAAAGAGGTAGCAATCGGAAGAGATAGCGTTCTGCGGGAGATGGCGGATCACGATCTGGAAAAAATCGATGGAAAAATGGTCTACGAAGGAGCTCTTCAAGGAGATGACCTTTGTGTTCAAGTGCTGAAGTCAACCGGGATCTATCTGGGGATCGGCCTGACAAACCTGATCCACCTTATGAACCCAAAGCTGATTATTATCGGCGGCGGTGTATCCAATGCTGGAGACTTTCTTATGGACAGCTTGAAGGAAACGGTTCAAAAGAAGGCGCTGACTGAAGCGGCAAAACATACCGATATCCGGGTGTCGAAGCTCGGAAACAAAGCGACGGCGATCGGTGCCGTTTCCTTGCTGCTCGTTGAGTTGTTCCAGTAAGATTATAAAAAGGTGCCAGGCACCCTGAGTATATATCAGGGGCCAGACACCTTTTTTGTTATTTCTTTGTGATGGTTACATTCTTCTCAACCGTGTTTCCGCCAAGGTCTGTCAGTTCAAGATGGACGGTGTTTTTACCTTTTTTAAGGGAAACTTTTTGGCTGATTTTCTTCGTTAATGCTCTCTTTACATACGGCTCTTTGAAGTAATGGCGGTATGCCGCATTGTCGTTCACGAAGAAACGCATCTCATCATAGTTGTCCGCAAGCGTAATTTTAAGTGTTGCTGTTTTTGTTTTGCTTGAGACGGTTTTCGGTGCATCTACTTTAATTGTCGGAAGTGTTGAGTCAACAATCACCTTCCGGCTGAAGGCTACTCGATTTCCGGCTTTATCGATCGCTTCTACTTTAAACGATTTTATATTGTCAGATGTATACGTGATCGTTTTGCTGAAATCATACTGTTGTTCTGGTCCATTCCATACCAGCTTGGCAGGTTTGCCGTCAATCATGAATGATTTCAGGCCGGATTCATCGCTTACATGCCCAGTGACGGTCACTGTTTTTGAAGTCGTGATGCCGTAAGCTTCAGGAGAGTCTACAGTAACACTTGGTACACTTGTATCTTTCCCGCTCATGTTTACATTTTTCATGACTGAGTTTCCTGCATAGTCGTAAGCAGCAAGAACGACTTTTGCGCGACTAGGAAGGTCATTCAGCTTATATTCGCTCGCAGAAGCATCCAGCGGCTCGGAAAGAACACTTTTTCCGTTCACTTGAACATCATAGTAAGCTACTCCTGTTCCCTGGTCACCAGCTGTCCAGGAAAGCGTATTGCTATCTGCATTCCATTTTGCAGTAACAGCAGGATCTTTTGTATCTACATACACAGGGAACAATGCTTTTTGCCACTTAGCTTTCGGATAATCAACCACTGAGCTTACTTGGTAGTAGTACAATCCGTCTTTTACTTTAGAACCATTCACTGTTCCATCCCAGGCAGCTTCTGTAATAGGAGTATACCCAGGTTCAGATCCGCCGTCATAATAGTTCTTCACTACATCTTCTTGTGTGTCCAATTTGCGAAGTGATGTTTTATTTCGGTCAAGGATGGAGTATTCCACTTTCTTGGCGTTTCTTAGGAAAGAAAGCACCGGGAATGCTTCATCATAAAGCCCGTCTCCATCCGGAGAGAAAGAAACTTTGTCTTTTAGCACATTTTTCGATGCATCGCTTCCAAGGAATTCAAAGTCTCCGTTAACTTCAGCAGCCAGTCCTGTCACTCCATAGAACGTGTTGTCATCGTATACAGGAGCGTCAATGATCGGTGCTTTGTCCCATTTGCCGTGGAAACCAACGTAAGGGACGCTTAGTTCAGGGTATTTATTGCCTGCATCTATTAATCTTACAAAACCTTCTACAAAGTAGCCGTTTTTGAAGATCTTGTCGAGCGGCATGTCATTAGCCCAGTCTACGGTATCTTTTAGATCGACCGTAACATTTACAGTTGCTGTGCTTTTCGCTTTGATCGCAATACTGCTCGCTTTCTTAGAACCAGAAGTAAAAGAAATCGGGAACGTTCCTCTATTTGGATCCTCTGAATCTCTTGTTCCATTTTTAAAGATTCCATCTGCTTCAAGCAGGTTCATGCCTTGAAGTGCAAGGTCTGTTTGAACATTGCCCGCAAGCTTGTACGTTACGTCTTTGGAGCTGTAGTTTTTAAGATTTAAAGTAAAGGTAAATTTATCGCCTACTTCTTTTACGGCTGCTTTTCCTTCACCTGATTTTGCTTCTGTTACAACCACTGGAGTTTTCATTGCCGCATGAAGATCCATTAATCCTGCACCTTCAAGGCGTGGAGAATAGTAGTTTCCAGTTTGGCTCTCTGTATTGAACAAGCCATGATCAGCTTGCGGTCTTGATGTGTTCATTAAGATGTTTTTGGCGAGTTTAACGCGGGTTGCCCCTTTAACTTTGAAATCTTTGTCCACTCTTTCCATCACGAGAGCAGCACCGCCGGCAACATGCGGAGCAGCCATGGACGTTCCACTCATCACGCCATATTGGTTGTCGTTAAGCGTTGAATAAATCTTTCCGCCTGGTGCAGTGATTTCCGGTTTAAAGTCAAGGTTCGGTGTCACGCCCCATGAACTGAAATCAGACATCTCTCCTGCGTTTGGATTGGATGCAGAAATGGCTTTACCATCAAAAATCACTTCAAGCTTCTTGCCTTCTTTCGCCTTTGCTTCGAGCTGGTTGCCGTCAGCAATGCTTAAAGAAACAAGAGGAATCGTCGGTTTGTCGAGGGCCATGTTGACGTAATCGCCATGGTCCACTCTACCTCGGATAATCACGCCTGCTGCGCCTTGCTTTTCAGCTTCCCGCTGAATCATTGCATAGTTGAAGCTTCCGTTTCGGACAACGAAAACGACTTTGTCCTTCACATCTTTACCTGCATAGTTGGCAGGGCTGCCGTCACCGACATAAACGACTTCCATCTTATCTTTATCAAACGTGCCGATCGGATTTGGAGATTCCTGCTTTTGGTAAGCAATGTATCCCATATCCGCTCCGTCCACTTTTAAGTTCATGCCTTCAAGTGTAAGCTTTGTGTTTTCAAGCGAAGCGACTTGAAGAGCTTGTCCGATCAATCCAGGAGACCCAACTACTCCGGTATCTGGATTAGACGGATAAGGGTTTCCTGCTCCATGTCCTGCGTAAGCAGAGTTGCCTGCAGAAATGGCACAAAGAATACCGTTGTTTGTTGCGTTCTGAATCGCTTTTTCCTCAGGGTCATCATGCTGTACGAACGCAGCTGTTGATCCAAGGCTCATGTTGATCACATCAGCGCCGAGTGCAATCGCATCGTCGATCGCTTTAATATAAATATCACTGAACGTGGATGGCATTCCAGGATCGTTTCCAAATACTTTAAGCGCTAAAAGCTGTGCTTCAGGAGCTACACCTTTAATTCCGCCATTGTCTTCATCCCCGTTTGCTCCTACAATCCCTGAAACGTGCATGCCGTGCATGGAAGCACCAGGGCCAAGATCGCGGATTTCTTTGTCGTGGTCCGCATAGTTGTATCCGTAAGGTATTTTTTCAGTAAAGTAGCTGCCTTTCAGTCCTTTGGAGTCTTTAAGGCCGTTCACTTTCCCGGATGTCAGCTTCACTTTTGTATCAGGGCTGAGCACCATATCTTTATGTGAAGGATCGATGCCAGTGTCGATAACAGCCACGACTGTTCCTTCTCCTTTATATCCATAGTCCTGCCATGTTTCTTTTGCATGGACGATATCCTTGCTGTACAGCATGTTCGGCTTGTCCCCGTTAATTGACTCAGGACGTTTATATTCATGCGAAATATGTACATCTTTCACACCGTCAAGCTTTTCGATATCTTTAATATCACCATATTTGACTTCACCGCTGAAGCCGTTAAGTACGGTTGTAAAGCTGTCCTTATACGATACCGGGATGTCTTCCTTCTCGATGTCCTCTTTCACTTCTTTTTGTTCATTGGCCAATTTTTTGGTCAGCGCCGTTTTTTCGCTTGTGCTCAAAGCACTGTAGCGCTTGTTTTGAGCCTGTGCGTACTGAATCGCTGGTTTTTGATCGAGTTCGACGACCACGCGAACCTTATCGTTTTTGCCGTATTTCTCTTCTTGCGGCAGTTTTTTAAGATCCAGGCCTTGAGGCTTTGTTCCCGCTGCCTTGCTGTGAGACGGCAGATTCCCCTGAGCATATGCCAGGTTGGAAAACGTCATGATAAATGCTGTCATCAACGCAATCCGTTTTTTCATCCAGTTTCCCCTTTTCTGTGTTTGAATTTT
Organism: Fictibacillus marinisediminis; assembly: GCF_023149135.1. Classification (NCBI taxonomy): domain Bacteria; kingdom Bacillati; phylum Bacillota; class Bacilli; order Caryophanales; family Fictibacillaceae; genus Fictibacillus; species Fictibacillus marinisediminis. Next base: position 4,127,422 of record NZ_JAIWJX010000002.1, read on the forward strand.
CTCGGGTGAATGATCATGGTGCCTTATTAAACTAAAATTTCCATATTTTTAGTTTAATTACATTATTAAGAAATCGCAATTTATATTTATTTTTTTTGATTTCTTTTTTTCGGTGCCAGGCACCGTGCGTTACATACTTGTGTAATAGCGGTGCCTGGCACCTCATATGCTTGTATGAATGGAAACGGGGAGGGATGGACAGCATGGATTCGTTGACGATGGCCGTTGTGGGAGTGATTTGCTTTCTTGTTTTTATAGGATTGGTGGGATACGCCCAGACAGGATACCGCCTGAAGATGTGGATCAGAGAACTTCAGGAGCTTGAAGCACAGGGAACTTCACAGCCGCGGTCCCGCTGGATTCAGCGTGTTTGTTCGGATTACAGGCAGTATCATCTATCAGGTGTCTCCTCATTGAATTCACAGGCGCTGATTGAAAAGCATCTTTTCCAGGAACGCATTCCTCTTCTTGGACTGATGCGCATTCCTGTTGGAAATATCCAAAAGGTTCTGCAGCAGCTGCCGGCTTTTACGATTATTCTCGGTGTGCTCGGCACCTTTATCGGCCTTACTCTATCTCTCCTGTCTATGCAGGATACGCTGTTCAGGCTCGGAAGTTCTGCCGCTGGCCCAAATATGACCATGAACTCCATCATCTCATCCTTAACTGCTCCTTTTGAGGGAATGAGCGTTGCTTTTATAACAAGTATCGCGGGGATAGGAGGAGCCCTTATCCTCAATATTCTCCAGACAGGCTTTCTGTCCAGGGGATCTTCTCTTACGTACCTGCAGGGCAAGGTGATGTCGGACTGTGAAGTTTACCTGGACCATGCCTTCAACTGTCTTCTTTTACAAGAAAAGCCGCAGGATTCCGCCGAACGGCTGCTTGATCGCCTTGCAGCCAAAATTGAGGAGAGCTTCCAAAAAAGCGTGGGCCATTTCGGAGCCTCTATGACAGAATTTACAGCTGGATTAAAAACCGCCATGGAGGACGTAAAAGGAATCTATGAAGCACAGAGGCTTCACAGTGAATCGTTTGCGGCTTCCGCATCAACCCTTGAACAGTTCGGCCTGCAGTTCCATAAAACCATTGAAAAACAAGATTCCATGCATAAAGCGGTCGACCAAAGCATTTCGGTGCTGGCCGCCCAGATCAAATCATTTGAACATCAGCTGCAAAAAAGCACGGAACGGCATAATGCAGGGCAGCAAACATTTGAGCTTATGATCCAGCGTTCCGATAAAGTGCTGGCGGAATCACAGCGCCGCTCAGAAGAATTCGCCGGAAACATGGCACGCGCCCTTCAGGAGCAGCTACAGCACTACGCTAATCAGCATGATGCACTGGAGAGCAGGCTGGGACAGAAACAGGAGGAATGGTACTACCGCTATTCCGAAAAACAAGGAGAATACGGCAGAGCTGCCGCAGACTTCGCGTCCTCTGTCCAACAGCTTGAAAAGGGCTTCTATAATGCCGTTGAACATATGAAGCGTGACTTTGTCGAGCAGATCCGGAATGTGCTGGAGCGAGAACGGCAGCTCAGCCAGCAATCCGGTCCGCAGCGAGGCGATGATATAAGAGAACTTGCCCGAACACTTGAGAACCTTTTCCACGGGCTTTCCCGGGATTTTACGAGCAGCAACCGCACCCTTGGCGACATGTATCATCTTCTTCAGCGCATGTATCAAACGGCTATGGATAATCAAACCGTCTATGACTCCCGGGACCGGGACAATGAGTCAAGGCTTATCAGTTCGCATGATATTAAAAGGCGGTGATGAACCGTGCGCGCCCGGAAAAACGTTTTTGCAGAACAGCACCAGGAAGAAATCTACTGGCCCAGCTTTACGGACATGATGGCCATGATGGTGCTCATCATGATTTTCATTGCCATACTCGCAAATGTCCAAAGTATTTATAACGCCTATGATCAGTCACAGATCAGACAGGAACTGCATCAGGTAGCGGATGTTAAAAAACACATCTCGGACCTGATTGAAAAACAGCTTGAACAGAATGTGGGAAAAGATAAGGTTGTACGCGGCCCGAACAATACGATTTCTGTAGAAGGGAACATATTATTTGATACGGGGAGCGCCGTTGTCAGCGCACAGGGCAAGAAGGTACTGAACCCTTTGGCTGATGCACTCGCCGCCATTATCGACGAGAAGGATATGAGTAAATATCTCTATATTATCCTGGTGGAGGGCCATACCGATTCGGTACCGTATGACAACTGGTCCCTTTCCACAGAGCGGGCGGTTGCGGTTGTAAAATATCTCGCCAAAGCCAACCCGAAACTTGCACGCCTGCCATATGCCCAGTACCTGGCCGCCACAGGATACAGCGAATACAAGCCGATCGCCAAAGGAAGTTCAGCAGCTGCCCTGCAAAAAAATCGCCGGATCTCCTTTCAAATCATTTTAGATGATGATAAATGGCAGAATAAGCTGAAGGATATTGTTAATCAGCAGTAACAGAGCAATTACGACGTCTTTGAGGGAATTGCTATTGACTCGTGCTGGCCTGAACCCGTTTACTTGCGGAAACAGCTCTATTACTTGCGGTTCGACAAGGATTACTTGCAGAAATCGCCGTGTTACTTGCGGTTCGACAAGACTTACTTGCAAACCACATCATTTTCATAAAAAACGCATTCGCCCATCAAAAAAAAACGAAGGGAACGCTTATCCCTTCGTTTTTTCTGTGTTCAGCATGCGCTGATAAAAATGGACATCCTGCCACTCATCAAATTTGTAGCCTACTTCTTTAAAACAGCCGACAAATTCGAAGCCGAACTTTTCGTGAAGTTTCACACTCGCTTCATTTCCGCCTGTTATTCCGCCAATCACGGTATGATAGCCGGCGTCAGCTGCTCTTTGCAGGATATCTTCCATTAATGCTTTGCCGACACCTTTGCCGCGGAATTCTGAAGCTATGTATAATGATAATTCTGTTGTGCGTGAATAAGCCGCTTTATCTCTGAACGGACTCAGGCAGCTGTAGCCAGCCACTTTGCCATCCAATTTGGCAACGACCAGTGGAAAATCGCCACCGTATTTCTCAAACCACGCCTTTCGTTCATCAAGCGTTTGCTCTTCCAGATCAAACGTAGCTGTCAGCGTTTTAATCGCATCATTATAGATGTCCAAGATGGCTGGCAGATCGCGCAGCAGCGCCTCTCTAATGTATAGCACAGTTATCCTCCCCATGTTTGATCATGATGGTCTACTTAATAACTGTAACAGATTTATTCTGCGAAGAACAAAACAAAACCGAAGGGAAATTATTCCTCCCTTCGCCATATCTCTCTATTTCTTTGAACGTTCTGATGAGATCAGAAAAGCTTCCAATATATATCGCTTTGGAGCCGACCCGATGTAATTGAACGGATAGCACGTACTGACCGTTAACACCGCGCGCGGTTTTGGTACGATCACGGTGCGGTCATCTTTGTCCACGATTCGAACCTTCCTTACTTTATACGTAAACGTTCCGGCGGATGTCGTCACCTCGAGCTTGTCACCTTTTCCTACTTTTCCAAGGCTGCGAAACACGGTATCGCGATGGCCGGAAAGAACAGAGTTGTCTTTTTCACCGGGAAGAACACTGTCTTTAAAGTGGCCGACCCCTTTTTCCAGTTCATCTTCATTCGTTCCATGATAGATTGGCAGTTTCGCTTCCAATTTCGGAATGTAAAGGATGCCCATCTTTTCCCCAATCGCAGGACGTTTGGCGTATAGCGGTGCTTCCTGATTTTCTTTCTTTGTGTCAGCCGGCTTTTTCACAGGTTCGTGCAATGCTTTTGATTCTACTTTTTCACCGGCAAAATAACCTCGTGAGTAACTAATGATATTCTTCGAAAACATTCCCAGGCCTACGAGGATGATCACAATCGAAAAAGAAAGAAGAACAGCCTTTCTGGGCCGTCTTCCTCCTTCTTTACGTCTGCGTTCCATTATGACATCCTTGCTCTTCGATATAGGAATAGCCCTGCTCCGGCAACCGCCAATCCGGCAAGTGCACCGTCAAGATGGTTGGAAGCCGTCTTAGGCAGTTTTCCGCCTGTCACGGTTCTTGTTTTTTTAGCAACCGGTGCTGATGCTTTTACTTCTTTTTTAATCGTTTGGGTAACGGTGTCTACTTTCGCTGGGACGGTTTTAACAACGTCTGATGTGATTTTCAAATCTGCAAGCATTTTTCCGTTCAGATCAAACAGTTGGATCAAAAGATAATCTCCGTCCAATACTCTCATCTGCATCAACTCTCCTGCAGAAACCGGTGTTTTTTTGCTGCCGTCAACAATAAAGAAGTTTGCTTTCATTTGGAAAATGGACATGAGCTCTTCAAACGCTGTTCCCACTTCCTGGATCTGTGCTTTCGTTGGTTTTTCCGGGTCAAGGCTCATCATACGCTCAGCAATCGACTCCAGCCTTTTTTCTGTGTCTGGGGAGTTCAGGTCTTTCTCGATGGACATGAGGTGATCCTGCAGGTTTTGAATCTCGTTCGGAGTCAAATCTATTTCTGCCAGGGCCCCTTCAATTTCTTTTTGAATTTCTTCAAAATCAGGCATTTCTTCATCAGGTGCCTGAAGGTCGGAAACCGCAAAGTACAGGTCATCTACATAAATATAATCCTCGATGGCTTCTCCGTTCTTTGCTAAAAGATCCTTAAGCTGCTGTTCGTTCAGGTCAAAATCGGTATAGAGCTCATCAAGGTTGCTGTTGTCGCTCTTGATGACAGCCCCGAGCGTTTCTTTAAGTTCATTGATGTCCTCAAAATCTGACAGCTCCATCCCCGCATAATCGGACAGATAGTTTTGGTAATCCTCTTTGCTAATTTCATAGCCTCGTACTTTGCTGATTTGTGCCAGATAGGCTGTCAGATCCGTGTCCTTTACTGCTGCAAACGCGTTCGCAGGCATAAAATAAAAGGCTAAGAGAACAGCCAGCAAGCTTAATAGAATCTTTTTCATTCGTTCCTCCTAAAGTATGTTAGTTTTCCTTATATTAGTATAAATTATTACAATATAATTACATGTTACTTTTGTACTATTTATTTAAGAAGTGATTTGGCAAAATTGCTCATATATCAATAAAAAAAGGCAAAAAAAAAAGCCGCCTCTTTAGGAAGCGGGGGACAAAAAGATATATAAAAAAGGGGGTACTTCTATCATTCCCGAAATCTCTTTTTTTATCCCTCATTTTATAAAAGTTTTATAGTTTTTTTTATGTCTCTAAAAACAAAAAATCGGGTATGACTAGTAAGAATGCATAAATGAAAGGAGAATGCACATTGCGTTACTTTATTAACATGAAAAGAGAGTTTAAGGATGAATTCGGCAAGGTGTATACCTTCGATCCCGCCCAGTGCAGGGAGAATGAAGATGAAATCGAGCTCATGAATCAGCTTGATACGATGGATATTGGAAAGCCTTATATTTTTCCGAAAAACGCTGTAGCTGAAATTACGAAACAAGAGTATGACCGGCTGACTGCAGCGATGCGCGAAGGCGCTGAAGGTACTGACACCCGGGAAGAGATTCTTTCAAAATACTCCAGGGACTAACTTACCGCTTGCAGAAGCGGTTTTTTTGATCCAACGATTCCTCATAACGGACTATTGTGCAGCATAGCCGAAGTATGGCAAACCCGATTGTTGAGGTTTATAAATGGTTCTTAGTTCACGTTTACGTTAACGTTACATTATGTTACGATAGTTCACGCATCATTAATTAGCGTAAGGAGATGTTAGTATGTGTGGTATTGCAGGCTGGGTTAACTGGTCAGAAGACCTATCTCAACAACAATCTATTCTGCGGGACATGACAGGAGCGATCGAGCATCGTGGACCGGATGCAGACGGCTTTTGGTTTTCGCTTCGAGCAGCCTTCGGTCACCGGCGCCTGATTGTTATCGATCCTGAAGGCGGGCTTCAGCCCATGCTTAATGAACAAGGAGAGCAGACACTTGCTCTGACCTATAATGGTGAAATTTATAATTTTATGGAATTAAAAAAAGAACTGGAGGAACGGGGCCATACATTCCGTACCCATTCAGATACAGAAGTTCTTCTTCATTCTTATATGGAGTGGGAAGAAGAATGTGTCGATCATTTAAATGGTATTTTTGCTTTTGCCATCTGGGATGAAAAGAGGAAGAAACTGTTCATGGGACGTGACCATCTTGGGGTAAAGCCTCTCTTTTATGCACAGCGCGGCAACTCCATTATTTTCGGCTCTGAGCTGAAGGTGCTGCTCGCCCACCCGGCTATTGAGCCTGAGGTGGACAAAGAGGGCCTTGCAGAAGTATTTTCTCTCGGCCCGATGCGCACTCCGGGTGTAGGTGTTTTTAAGGATGTAAAAGAAGTACGCGCAGGACACAGCATCACGTTTACAAGCAGCCAGACGCGTGTCAGGCAATATTGGAAGGTGCAAAGCAAAGAGCATACCGATGACGTTCAAACGACTGCAGAGAAGATTCGATCTCTGCTCGAAGATACGGTAAAACGCCAGCTCATTTCCGACTTGCCGCTCGTATCCATGCTATCCGGCGGACTCGATTCAAGCGGATTGACAGCACTTGCAGGAAAGGATTTTAAAGAAGCAGGAAAGATTCTTCATACGTATTCCATTGATTTTGCCAACAGTGCAGAACATTTCCAGACGGATTTGCTCCACTTAGGGCTTGACGGACCTTGGGTAAAACGCGTGTCTGAACACGTTAGAACCCAGCATCACTCTACTGTCCTTGGGGCCAATGATCTGTTGGACAACTTCCTGAAGCCGCTGTATGCACGGGATCTTCCAGGACTTGGAGAGATGGAGACCTCCCTCTATCTTCTGTTCAGAGAGATGAAAAAGGACGCCACCGTCGCTCTCTCAGGAGAATCTGCGGATGAGGTATTCAGCGGATATCCTTGGTTCCATCAGGATGAGTTTCTGAATGGCAGCACGTTCCCATGGCGCCAGAGCCGCGGTAACTTTGGCAATATCCTGTCAGGGGAAGCGAGCGCCTCTATACGGCCTGATGAGTATGCGGATCACCGCTATCAGGAAGCATTGGCAGAAGTTCCTGAATTGGCCGGAGAGAGCGAGCTTGGAGCCAAACAGCGTCAAATGTCATATCAGTTCATCACCCGCTTCCTGCCGTTCATGCTCGACCGTAAGGACCGCATGAGCATGGCCGTCGGCTTCGAAGTCCGTGTTCCATTCTGTGACTATCGCTTGGTCGAATATCTCTGGAATGTTCCGTGGGAAATGAAAAGCGTCGACAACATCGAAAAAGGAATTCTTCGCCGCGCATTAAAAGGCTATCTTCCTGACGATGTCAGAAACCGACGTAAAAGTGCCTACCCGACCGCACAGGATCCAGTCTATTTCGGAGCCATCAAAAAATGGTTCATGGACATTGTGGAAGACAGCAATGCACCGCTTCGTCCATTGATCGATACGAATAAAATCAGAACGGTCGCTGAAGGAAAAACCGGAATGAGCGAGGGACAAGCCACAAAGCTGATGGAATATCTCATTCACGTCAACACTTGGCTGAAAGATTACCACATCAAACTTGTATAAAATGGTGCCTGGCACCGTTCATGAAAAAAGCACACCCGCGCTCGCGCGGATGTGCCTTTTTTATCATTTATTGATCAGACGATTCAGTATCAGTGCTCGTTTCTTGATCCTGCTTGCTTTCATCTGTACTGGTTTGATCTGCTTGTTTTTCATCATCTACTTTTTGTTCTGTGCCAGTGCCGCTTTCCTTTTTTTCGGTGTCGCTGTTGTTGCAAGCTGTCATTAACATAATCGCCATAAGAGAAGCCCCAATTTTCATTAAGAAACTTTTATTCATCCCATCGTTCTCCCTTCGATTAGTTCAGATTAGAACCGCTCCGCTTCACCATGTACCAGCGGCTCTATTCACACTATAGCAGGAAAACATCCCATTTAGTCGCGATTTACCAATACCTTACATAGCCTTTACAGTGCCTTAAAGTTCTTGATATGGGGTTAAAAAAAGGCTGTTTTCGTAACCTTTGTTGCTCTAAAAACAGGTGCCAGGCACCGGCTTTTTGACATATGTCAAAAAGCGGTGCCTGGCACCAACAATTACAGAAACTATCTTCCAACAGCAAATGTAATTTCAGCGTCCATTGCGAGCTCGCCGTCCACTGTTGCCGTTACTTTCCCTTTTCCGATTCCTCGGCGAATTTGAAGCAGCTCCACTTCCATTAACAATGTGTCTCCCGGTCTTACCTGGCGCTTCCATCTTACTCTGTCTGCACCGGCAAACATAGCAATCTTTCCTTTGTACTCATCCAAAGACAAGAGCGCCACCGCTCCGGTTTGGGCACAAGCTTCTAAGGTTAATACGCCTGGGAAAATATTATAATCAGGAAAATGCCCATTAAATACTTCCTCGTTGGCCGTAATATTTTTCTTTCCGACCGCCCGTTTTCCCGGCTCGAGCTCTTCAATGGTATCAAGAAGCAAAAATGGATAACGATGAGGGATAATTTCTTTGATCTGTTCAATGTTTAATTTCATACCGAGATACTCCTTTACCTTCTGGTTTTCGTTCTATTCTTTCTATGTATCTCTGCACATTATACATGATAGAAAAAGGTTAATCCAATGGACGGAGCACCTGCTGTCTGCACCGGCATATTGAGATATTATAGCCGCTCTGTTTCCGCAATAATCGAATCCGTAAACTTTTTAATTTCCTCGAGTATATCATAGAAATTTACAAAAATATCCACCTTATTCCCCCCTCTTACGAAAATAAAAAAAGAGAGCCGCAGCTCCCTTATCCGTTCACCTTATTCTATTTGCCGGACTACTTATCTTTGCTCACCAAATCCGATATATGGGTCCATGTGTCTTTCTCGAACACATCTCCCGCTTTGCCGTCGCCTACGACAGAATAGCCAATAACGGCTCCAACTACAAGGCAGATCACCATTAAAACAATAATCACAATCAGACGGAGCCAGATCGGAAAACGGCGTCTTTTTGACTTCCCGGTCTTTTGCTCTTTCTTTTTGTTTTCCCGCGATTTTGGATTCTTTTCCTTAACCGCTTCCTCTTGCTTCATCACTGCCATTTTATTTTTACGGTATTCTTCCCTGCTGAGCTCGTTCGCCATTTTTCATCACCTGTTAACGAATTCCGTTGACAAGCCCCATCATCTGGTCAGCCATCGTAATGGTGCGTGCGTTGAACTGGTAGGATCGCTGCATATTGATGATATCCGTCATTTCATTTCCTGTATTTACGTTGGACATCTCAAGGGCACCCTGCTGCATATTAACGCTAGCCGGGTTTGCCGCCCGAACCACTTGATTTTCATTTACACCAGCCGGAATTCTAAAATTGTGCCCCACTGCTTTAAGCAGCTGGGGATGGACGACATCAACGAGCGCCATTCTGCCGCTGTTGACGATCCTTCCATTACTTAACGTTACCGAAATATTCCCGTTTTGTCCAATAGAAATTTCTTTGTATTCAGAAGGAATACGAATCGGCCCCTTATCCCCCATCACCGCACTGCCGTCAGAGGTAACGAGTTCAAGGTCACCCTTCCCTCCTCCTGGCTTTAAATAAAACGCACCATCACGTGTGTATTCCATTACGGTTTTTCCATCGGTGTCCTTTTTCTGGACCTGGAAAAAGAGCTCAGGGCTCAATAGGGCGATGTCCAGCGGGCGTTCTGTCGTCTTGATCGCCCCCATCTCCAGGCTGACTGCCGTAGAGCTGACTCTCGCACCGCTTCCTGCACGAATTCCCACAGGGGTAAGGCGGCCGACTTCTTTTTTGCTATCAAATTTATTATTGATCTGCTGAAAAAGAAGGTCAGAAAATTGAACATTTCTTCGCTTAAAGCCATTAGTATTGCTATTCGCCATATTGTTGGCCGTTGTATCGAGCTTCTGCTGCAGCTGTCCCATGGTCACTGAAGCGTTAATCATAGATGTATTCAATGTCTGTCCCTCCTTATCCGATCTTTCCTACTTCATTCGCTGCTTTCTCCATGCTTCGGTCATAAGCCTGAAGCACTTTTTGATTGGCTTCAAATGAACGGTAAGCTTCCATCATATCTGTCATGGATTGTTCAGCATCTACATTGGAACGTTCAACAAACCCTTGTTTTACTTGATAGGCGACCTGCGGATTTGCTGTGGCAGAGCCCGGTTTCTGAGTGCTTTGAAGCTTCATTAAGCCGTTGCCCTCTTTCACCAGATCCATCGGGTTCGTAATCAGTGCCACTCCCAATCTGCCTGCATTACGTCCGTGATCAAGAATGACGCCCTCTCCGTTTACTGTGAAATTTTCATCAGAGACAGTGATATGTTTTCCGTTTGTATCCAAAACATAGTTCCCGTCCGCAGTCACCAGATTGTTTTTGGCATCTACGGCGAAATGGCCGTTCCGGGTATAGCGTGTTTCACCTGCGGCGGTTTCCACCATATAGAATAACGACCCTGGCTTGCCCGTTTTTTTATCGATTGGAACGGAACCCTGCACGAGAGCAAGATCGGTGTTCACACCGCTTTCCTGCATATCTCCCTGAACAAAGTTCGGAATGGCTTCCTGCATGTAGACACCTGTCGCCAGCTGGCCGCTCTGTTTTTGGCCTGGAATGGTTAATGGCGTTTTCCCGTTTGAGTCCATTCGTTCTAACAGCATGGAAGGAAACGTCCTAAGCGATGACTGATCTGCCTTATAGCCCGGTGTATTGATATTGGCAATGTTGTTGCTCAGCATTTCCTGGCGCCGCTGCTGAGCAATCATTCCGGCAGCTGCAGTATAAAATCCTCTTAGCACAGTGGTTCCCCCTCTTTTTCGCACACTTCTTCTTGTCTTTATTATCGGCAAATACTTTTGGATGTTTATGCTCGAACAAAAAAAAGACCCGCTTTTTTTATGAAAAGCAGGTCTTAGAAAAACTTTATTTTATTTTCCGTTTTGGAAGCTTATCGATGTGTTCAAGCATAAGGCCGGTACCGTTTGCTACAGCCTTCATCGGTTCCTCCGCTATAAAAATAGGAACCTTCAGCTCCTGGGCGAACAGCTGGTCAATACCATGGAGCAATGCTCCTCCGCCCGTTAAGATGATCCCGCGGTCAATGATATCCGCAGAAAGTTCAGGAGGCGTTTTTTCAAGGACGCTTCTTGCGGCATGGACCATCATCATGACTGGCTCAAGCAGGGCTTCCGTGATTTCTTCTGAACGGATGGTAACCGATCGCGGAAGGCCTGTTACCATGTCACGCCCGCGAATATCCATCTCCTCATTTCGAGCACCAGGGAAGACGGTGGCCACGTTTAATTTAATGTTTTCTGATGTTCGTTCTCCGATCAACAGCTTATATTCTTTCTTGATGTAGTTTAGGATTTCACTGTCAAGCTTGTCCCCACCCATCTTAATGGAAGAAGCCGTAACGATATCGCCCATGGATAATACTGCAACGTCTGTTGTTCCGCCGCCGATATCAACAACCATGTTGCCGCTCGGCTGGAAGATATCCATACCTGCTCCCACTGCCGCCACTTTCGGTTCTTCTTCTAAATAGATCGCTTTTCCTCCGCATTTTTCAGCGGCTTCCCGAATCGCTTTTTGTTCAACAGAGGTAATGTTTGCAGGGGTGCAGATCAGAATTCTCGGTTTGGTAAGCATACCCTTTACATTTATTTTATTAATAAAATGTCTTAACATCTGCTCTGTTACTTCAAAATCAGCGATTACTCCATCTTTTAACGGACGGATCGCGACGATATTGCCTGGAGTACGTCCCACCATCCTGCGGGCTTCTTCACCTACAGCAAGCGCTTTCCCCGTGTTTGTGTCAATCGCCACAACAGATGGCTCATCCAGTACAATCCCTTTTCCTTTTACGTAAATCAGTACATTGGCCGTACCGAGGTCAATACCAACATCCCTTGAAAACATTCATATATCCTCCCTGTATGTTCCGCAACGCTTTACAAAAATCGTCAATTTTCGAATTTCTATCCAATAAAACATTCTATCATAAGTTTTGTTGAACCGGGAAAAAATATGTTAACTTTTTTGTATATTTTCCTGAACGCACAACAGCGGCATGCATTTTATGCACGCCGTGTGAAGTGGTGTATCTTATTGTACGACTTCCTCTGCACCCTTTTTGTACTTTACCCGTGTCGCTTCACCACCCCGTAGATGTCTGATGGACTTATGGTACTCTAAAATTTCTTTCACGTTGTTCGCCAAATCCGGGTTGATTTCAGGTAATCGTTCCGTTAGATCTTTATGAACGGTGCTTTTCGAGACACCAAATTCTTTTGCGATCATACGCACTGTTTTTCTTGTCTCCACGATATACCTTCCTATCTTGATGGTTCGTTCTTTGATGTAATCGTGCACACCACTCGCCTCCCCAAATTGGATGTGAGAGATGCGATAGAGACTTCTATGTTCAAGCTACGCGACCTGTCCTTGTGTGTCGTCTTCATGAAGTCAGAGTGTCCCGTCCCCTTTTCACCGCAGCCATACTACGTCTTCTCACCGCTCACCCTCAAAAGAATTGTAGGTTTTGTAACATCTTATTAAGACGAACGTACTTATATGCCAAAATCTCAAGAAGGACAAGGGAAAAAAGAAAAGCTGAAGGACCTGGTTAGGCCCGACATGCGCTGGAACACTCACACAGCAACACGCTCTTTGTGTTGAGGTGGGGGAGTGAAGCGACTCGAGGGCCTGGGTCCTGACAAGCGCTAAATCTCGCCTAAAGGAGCACGTGTTTTGTGATCATGCTGTGCATTACTTGCGGTTTGGCAAGGTTTACTTGCGAAAAAGCTCTGTTTACTTGCGGAATTGAGGACTTTACTTGCGAAAATGCCCTGTTTACTTGCGGAAATGAGGACTTTACTTGCAAAGCACATCATTTTCATAAGTAGCCTGCAGGAATCACTACTTTACCAAAAGAAAAACAGCCCGCACATCGCGGGCTGCTTTCCCAATTTGTTCAGTTGTCGTTTGCAGATGACTGTTTAGAGTTTTCGCTGGTTGAAGAAGATTCTTTTTCTTTGTTTTTCTTAGGAGCAGTACTGCTGTCCTGAACACTGTCAGATTTGCTTTTTTCAACTGAAGCTTTCTCTTCCTTATTGCTCGCTTGTTCTTCCTTATCCGCTAGCTTCTCAATTTGGGAAGCCGATTGGTTCCATGCAGATACAGGATCTACAGCGATTCCATCTTTGCGGATTTCAAAGTGAGCATGAATTTTGGCGTCCTTGTCATACAGGTTTTGGCCGGCTGTACCGACAACTTCACCTTGGTTTACTCTGTCGCCTTCTTTCACTTTTACAGAGGCTAAAGAAGAGTAGTGTGTAACAAGGCCGTTCGTATGCTCAACTTCAACAACGTAGCCAAGCTCTGGATCTTTCACTGATTTTGTAACATTACCACTCATGGCAGCAGCGACATCAAATGTTTTTCCGCTCTCAGCAGCAAGGTCAATTCCTTTATTTTGGTAGTAGATATTATTATAAAATACGAGAGCAGCTTCTTGTTCTTTAGCAGATGCATCAGGATCAAAGAATTCTTTTTTAATCGCTACGCTGTTTGGATCCTTTGCCGGCATCTTGAATACTTCTTTAGAAACACTTACCGGAACGGCTTTATTATGATTGTCAAAAGCACTGTTCGGCGTATCCTTAGAATTAGAAGCTTCATTTTGATACCACAAGACGGAAGCTAGTACTACTGCGGCAAAAGCGAGATAGACTGCCGGATATACCCAGCGTTTTTTCATAAACCTGCCCACTTTCCTGCTTTTTAGCGGAATTGTTTTTTGGGATTGTTTTTCTTCATCTTTCATTTTTATCATCACCTCAGCAATCATTCTGAACAGGATTCAGAAAATATATACTTTGGTATGAAAAAATTTGGGATATTATTTTTCGACAAAGACTTGAATACTATGCATGATTCCCATAACTTTATTTTCCTCCGCAGGATTAGGAAGGATGTTAAACACAAAAGACCCGGCTTTTTCACCGGGTCTGGAAAGGCTACTGCTTTGCGGTGGAACGGCCAGGATCAGGCTTGTATTCTGAAATGGCCACTCCTTTGTAATAGTATTTTACAATTTGCTTGTAGTTCTTGCCGGCCTTCGCCATGCCGTTTGCCCCATACTGGCTCATCCCCACTCCATGGCCGAAGCCTCTCGTCACGGCAATTACTTCTTGTTTCTTTTTCGTCAGCGTAAAATCGGCTGAGCGAAGACCAAGCTTCTCACGGATCTCCTTGCCCCTAAAGCTTTTTCCGTCAATGGTTATACGGGCGATCCGGTTTCCAGCGGTTTTCTCTGTTATCGTCCCCACTTCTCCGTCCTTTTGAATTACGACCCCCAGCCTTTTCTCAACATCCAGCAAAGAGATCTCCTGCTTCTGGACGAATTTAGGAGTGTTTTGATCCCACGGGCTTTTTACGCTTTTTAAATAAGGATATTTCGTTCCCCAATAGTCCTCGCTGTTTTCGGTATAGCCATTGCTTGTTGAAAAGAAACTCGCAAAGATCGGTTTCCCGTCGTACGTTAAAATCTTTCCTTTCGTCTCTGCTACCGCTTTGGTGATCTTCTTCATCTTTTCTGGATATTCGTCTCCCCACAGCTTCTTCAATTCATCATCATTTTTGTAGACCTGATGAAGAATGGAATCCGTTACAGCCGCCCCGCCTGGAAGGTTTCCCCCTTGAGCGCTGTCCAAAAGCCTGGCGATGTACGTTCTGGCTGTTAACGCTTGAGCCTTTAACGCCTCAAGTTTAAAGTCAGCGGGCATTTCAGAAGCGACGACTCCTTTGACGTACTCCTCGAGCGCGACCTTTTCCACCTTTTTCTCAGCTGTGCGGTAGACGGGTACAGCAAGTGTCGAAGCTAGACTCGGTATCGCAGCTCGTTTGATTTCCTTCGGCTTGGTCTCTAGCAAAAAGGATGATTTGGAAGAGTAGGGAAGCACGAGCAAAGCCGGAAGAAGGACGGTGACCACAACAAAGACAGAGACGAAGAAGGTAATCGGCTTCATTCTCATGAACATTCGGCCTGGCCTCCACTGAATTGATTAGTCTTTACAATTTATGGAGGGAGACAAACTATTAGAACTTGTTTTTCCTTTCAATCTCAGTTCTACTTTTCAATCTCATAGAAAAAACCCCTGCTATCACTAGCAGGGGTTTGCTTTTTTAATAGACGCCGACTGCATCAAACGACTTGTTGACCGAGTTGACTTCCGCAGAACCTGCTCCATACAGATCAGCTGCCGCTTGAACGAGCGCTGCTCTCGCTTGGCTGAACGTGGCGTTCGACGTGAGATAAACCGTGTTGGCGCGGTAATAGATCGCTCCAAGCTTGCTGTTGCCGATGCCAGTAACCGTTACGCCGTAATGGGTTCCTCCTGCAGCAAGCAGATAAGCCTGTTTGTTGATGATTCCGCTGTTCGTATGGACACCCCCATTGTCACTCGTTCCAGTATAGCGCTTGGAATAGTGATCAGGGTCGCCGTATTTCGCAGGATCACTCATCGAACGAAGAGCATCATTCGGTGTATTCGGTGTGTAGATGTCTTCTCCGATCTCATAATCAGGATTGCGGTTATCATAGTACTCTACGAGCGTGCCGAAGATATCAGAGATGGCTTCGTTTAATGCACCTGATTCATTTTGGTACACCAGATTGGAGCTGCGTTCCGTAACGGCATGGGTTAATTCATGCCCTACTACATCCAGGCCCCCGGATAACGGAATAAATGTTGTTCCGTCACCATCTCCGTAAACCATCTGCGTTCCGTTCCAGAAGGCGTTGTTATAGCTGCGGCTGTAATGGACAGTCGATTTCAGCGCTCCGCCATTATTATCAAAAGAGTTGCGTCCAAATACGTTTTTGTAGTAATCATATGTCACTCCTGCATAGTAATGTGCGTCGACTGCTGCACCGTCGTATGCGGCATTATATGTGTTATCAGCATCCGCCCATAATGAACCAGGAATGGATTGACGGTTCTTTCCGTCATATGTAAAGATCCCGGTTCCTCTCGTATTATCCTGCAAGTAGTAGGTTGAGCCTGATAACAAAGTCCTCAACGTCTTTGAGTCACCAAGCACACCTTTTCCTGTCCCGGTTACATTGGTTCCGGTTAAGCTTCCGCCTGGTTTGGAAGCAGCCTGCCCACCATTTACTTCGTCAAGGTTATTATACTTGTTCACAATCTTCCCTGTAGCTGCTTCAACAAAATAGTTATAATTCCCGGGCTTTGGAGACAGGAAATTTAAATTTACAAGATAGGCATAAACAGCTTTTTCACCTGATGTGTAGACAACAAGATCGGCTGTCGGCGCCTTTTCATAATCAGGAGTATATCCAAGATCTTTAACTGCCTTGGTGATCGCCTTCTTAGCAGAGATTTTCTTAGTATTTTTCAAGCTGCTCTTTTGATCAAGGTTCGGTACAGTTGAACCTGAAACCACTGTCAAAACTCCGTCTCTGTCAACATGAGCTACCTGAGTAGAACCCCAGACAGGAACTCCCTTATATACCTGCTGCAGGCGCAAAACAGTGGAACCTAGCTTGTCCTTTTGCTGTGACTGAACAGCAAAAGAATCTTCCGCTTTTTGTGACCCAAAATTATATGCACTCTTATGCTGGTTTAAGTAACCAAGAACAACAGCTTCGGCATTATGTCCAGAGGCTTTCGTCAAATTTCCAGAAACAAATTCAGGCGTACCTTTTTGTTCGCTTATCTTGTAATTGGACAGCACATTTTTTGGTGCTGCTAAAGAACTTGCCGGTGTAAGAGCCGATGCTGCCAAACCAAATGATAATCCCAATGCCAGAGCCTTTTTCTTCATCGATCATATCCCCTTTGTCATGTATAGAATGGCCTTGCTAGATTTAATAGTACACGATTTAGATACGATTTCAAACTATTCCTAAAATTTTGAATATATACTACCAGCTTTCTTCACTTTCTATATAAACTAGGTCATTTACCTTACTTTTTAAAATAGGAATTCTTATGCTCTTCTTACTATCCTTTCAAACCCGCAATAAAAAAGCTCCCTGCAATCTGCAGGAAGCTTTTTGAACTATAAATTAAGCAAGATTAGATTTTAATGATACCGATGATTTCTCTTCTGCTGGAGCGGCTGTTGATTCTTCGTTAACACGCTCGATGTCAGCTCCAAGATCATGAAGTTTTTCAGTAAATTTCACATAGCCGCGGTCGATATGCTTAAGCTCAGTTACACGCGTATAACCGTCAGCTACAAGGCCGGCAAGGACCAGTGCTGCTCCCGCTCGCAAGTCAGTTGCTGCAACCTCGGCTCCCTGTAATGATACAGGTCCGTTGATTACGGCAGAGCGGCCTTCGATTTTAATATCTCCGTTCATGCGGCGGAATTCCTCAACATGCATAAAACGGTTTTCAAACACAGTTTCTGTAATAACACTTGTACCGTTTGCCCGAAGAAGCAATGCCATCATCTGAGACTGCAAATCTGTCGGGAAGCCCGGATGCGGCATAGTTTTAATATCAACTGGTTTTAATTCTTTCGGACCAATGACACGAAGACCAGTTTCCTCATCTTTAATGGTAACACCCATTTCTTCCATTTTTGCGATTAATGGGCGAAGGTGCTCGGCAATCGCGCCTTCAACAAAAACGTCTCCGCCAGTAATAGCTGCAGCAACCATGTACGTACCTGCTTCAATGCGGTCAGGAACCACTGCGTGCTCCGAACCTGAAAGCTCTTCAACACCTTCGATACGGATTGTACCAGTACCTGCGCCTACTACTTTTCCTCCCATGGAGTTGATGTAGTTTGCAAGGCAAACAATCTCAGGCTCTTTGGCTGCATTTTCAATAATGGTTGTTCCTTCAGCAAGGGCAGCAGCCGTAATAATGTTTTCTGTTGCTCCTACACTTGGGAAGTCCAAATAAATTTTTGCACCTTTAAGGCGGCCATCTATGCTGGCTTCAATAAATCCATTCCCGATTTTAACAGTGGCACCCATGGCTTCAAAGCCTTTTAAGTGCTGATCGATCGGACGTGATCCAATTGCACAACCGCCAGGAAGTGCGATTCTCGCTAATCCTACGCGTGCAAGCAAAGGTCCCATTACCAAGAAGGATGCACGCATTTTACGAACATATTCAAATGGCGCTTCTGTTTTTAAAGCTCCTGAAGCATCCACTTGGATCTCGCCATTCTCAAATTTAACTTCAATATTTAAATAACGCAGTACCTCGTTAATCGTATATACATCAGCAAGGGTCGGCACATCTTTAATCGTGCTTGTGCCTTTACTGGCTAAAATGGATGCTGCGATGACAGGCAGTACGGCATTCTTTGCTCCTTCAACTTTAACAGAGCCTTCTAACCGCCTACCACCACGGACAATGATTTTTTCCAACGAAATTCCCCTCCGCGTCCAATTTCTATATTAATATTCAGACGTAATTATTGGTGTTCCAATTGTGACGGCTGTTTGGCCGCCCATTCCTTGATTTCTAATTGCAATCTGCAGATTCATAGCTTTGTGAGCTGTATTAATTTTCTCATCCCAATGCTTAGTATATGCCGAGATTGATACAAACGTCTCTTCCTTCAGTTCTTCGACAGGAACAGCGGAGAACGTTGTCATGAGCTCAAGTGCTTGTTTATACAAACCAACGTCCATTGTACCACTATGTACCCCTGTGATACAAGAGAAAGTTGAAGTTTTTCCTTCAAAATAGGTAGCGACCCTACTCTGAAACGATCGCGCAAAATGCTGAAATTGATTTTTATTCCAGCCCTTTCCTTCGACCGCATAAACAAGATACGTTGCAAGCTTTCCTTTTTGGGGGTATCCCACCAGCGTAAGGCGCTCTTTTATGCTCCCTGCTTGAGAAATTCGCACCCCGGTAATTTTTAAATGTTCTTGCATATTCATAGTGTTCCATTTATAACCTTTAGCTGCATTCTTTAATAATGCCGCTTTTTGTCGATACCCCTTTAGATTGGAAGTAAAACCTACACTTCCTTTAGTATAAAGCGACCATTTTTTCACAATAATACCTTGCTCGTCCATCGCTTGCTTCATGTCCGAAATTTTGCTTATATTTGCTGCTTCTCTTGCCAGCACACTCTCATAAGAATGAACCAATAATATAATTGCAAAAAATAAAACAATACTCTTTTTCATTTTATTCCACCCGTCCTCTCCTCTATTTCTCATTCTTGCCAGAGGACGGTCCATTATTCATGGAAGTTGCAGTCATATTCCGACAGAAACTTCACACCTTATTTACTTTGTTCAACAGTGAACAATCTTTTGCTGTATTGTGAGCTGAGACGGTTAGTAGGTATGTGTTAATTAAAATAAATATTTAAGCTGTGTGGAATAATTCAAATAACTGAGAAAGAAGCTGCTTACGAGGCTGGCAACAGCGATCGTTACTAAGACGAATAAAACGCGTGCTTGAATCACTTTGCCCTTTTTGATGTACGAGTCAAATTTTATTGCCTGCATGGCCCACCATGTGATAACGAGAAAAAGCAGGTGAACGAGGATATGAAGCAGTGCTTGCTGCCCGGCTTGTTCAAACAACTGGGTTCCTCCTTGCCACAAGGCCTTATCGGCCAAGTGCTTACTAAACACCATCATGATAACATACACCAATAGAAAGTAGCATAAACTGAATTTTACCATAAAGGAACAGACAAAAGGCCTATTTTCAATCATGTTCCCAATTTTGACATATCTTTAAAATCCAAGGGATTTCCCAAATAAAAAAAGGAATCTGCATCGCGGCAGATTCCCTTATTTTTGTCCTAATGTCTGGAAAAAATCTGTGAGATGAAATTCATTATAAAAGAAATGGAGGGCGGTTCCCGGGAAGATACCGAAGAACACGGTTGCCGCTGCACATAAAGCGGTTACAAACAGGAGGCCCTTCTTATGCTGGATCGCCCGCTCTTCCTGCCCTGAACGAAAAAACATCTGGCCAATAATATTGAAATAATAGAAGTAAGAGACAACCGTGCCGGCCATTAGAATCCCTGCCAATATGTAATGTCCAGGATTGGTTCCAAGGGCATTCATAAAGATTCCGAATTTCCCCGCAAAGCCTGCTGTAGCCGGAATGCCCGCCAATGACAGAATAAAGATGGTCATTGCGACAGCAAGCCAGGGAGAACGCTTATATAAGCCGGCAAAGCCCGATATATCATTCGTCCCGCTCGCTGCTGTTACTTCCTGAATGACAGCAAAAGCACCAATATTCATAAACAGATAGGCAAGAAGATAAAACCATGTTGTTTCAAACAGCAAAGCCGAGACGGAAACGAACGGAACGAGAATATAACCAGCCTGCGCAACCGACGAATAGGCGAAAAGCCGTTTAATGTTCCTCTGCCGGAGGGCGATCACATTGCCGGCAATCATGGTCGCTCCAGCGAGAACCGCGAGATACGGCTGAACTTGAAGAAGCAGCGGATCTCCTTTAATGCCGGGCGCAGAACTAAAGCACAAGAGAAAAAACCGCAGGATGATGGCAAATCCGGCTGTTTTCGAGACCACGCTTAAAAAGGCGGTAACAGGAAGCGGTGAGCCTTGATACACATCAGGTGCCCACATATGAAAAGGAGCGGAGGCGATTTTGAAAGTTAACCCTGCAAATGTGATAAAAAAAGCAAATACGAGTAAAAACTGATTCTGCAAGATGCTCGTATCTCTCAATGCTGCACCTACTGCATACAGGTTTGTTTCCCCAGTCAACCCAAATACATAGCTCATCCCAAACATTGTGATGGCTGTTGAAATTCCGCCTGTTACTACATATTTAAAAGCAGCCTCATTCGACTCCAACTTTCTTTTTCTCATGCCTGCCATAACATAGGAGGAAAGAGAAAGGAGCTCCAGGCCAATAAACAGGGTGATCATGTCCCCGCTCGAAGCCATAAACATGGCCCCAAGGAGAGCAGTGAGCAGCAGATAGTAGAATTCCCCACGGTACTCTTCTTCTTCATTCATCCGGTAGTCATAAGCTAAAATTAAAATCAGCCCTGTTCCCAGAAGCAGGATCAGCTTAAACGCCTTCGAGAAGGAGTCAAGCCGGTACATATCATGAAAAAGTGATGCTCCTTCATGTCCAAATTGCAGATATAAAAAAATGAAAGCCGCTGCTATTCCTGCAATGGCCAATATCCCGAGAGGACGGCGGCTTTGCGTTCGAGGCATAAACAAGTCCAGCAAAGACAGGATAATAGCTGTTCCCAAGATGGCAAATTCAGGCGCCATGATTCCCCAGTTCATTGAAGTTAACGTGTGAAGATCCATCTGGCTACCCCCTTAAGCCCAACAAGATTGTGTCTAAAACCGTGCGTAATGATTCACTCAGCATTCCCGGATAGATTCCAATAAAGAGCACCAAAGCCAAAAGAACAAAAGCCGGCACCCTCTCTCGGAGCGTCAAGTCATAAAAGCCGCTATGGGCGTCCTTTGGGGGCCCAAAGGTTACAGAAAGAACAGCCCGCAAAATATAAACCGCAGTTAGTACGATACCGAGAGCCCCCACTGCAGCGATTACAGGCATGACCTTGAAGAGTCCGAGAAAGGCCAGAAACTCACTGATAAATCCGGACATGCCAGGAAGTCCCAGCGACGCAAGCCCACCGGCAAGCAGGATGCCTGCAGTGACCGGCATGGCGCCTGCAAGACCACTGTAGTCCTTAAGGTCTGAAGAACCGGTCCGTTCATACAGCACCCCGATCAAGAAGAACAGCAGGGCAGAGATCAATCCGTGGGAAATTAGCTGAAAGACCGCTCCCTTTACTCCTGCTTCATTCAGTGCCGAAAAGCCGATCAATACGATCCCCATATGGGAGACGGAAGAATAGGCCAGTACTTTTTTCAAGTCCGTCTGTACAATGGCAAGAAAGGCACCATACAGAAGGTTGATGACACCCAATACTGCTATCCATACTGCCATCCGTTTGAATTCAGACGGGAAAAATCCGATACCGAACGTGAAGAGCCCGTATGCTCCGATCTTTAAAAGAATTCCGGAGTGAATCATAACAACGGAAGGCGGTGCCTGTACGTGCACACGCAGCATCCACGTGTGAAGAGGAACAATCGGCAGTTTGATTCCAAAAGCCACAAACAGAGCAATCAGGAGGGATATACGGAACGTGCCTCCGAGAGCAGGATCGGTATGTCCGCCGAGTATTTTCGCCAGTTCTCCATAGTTTAGCGTTCCTGTTCTCATAAAGAGTGCAACGAATACAATGAGCAGAATGGCAGAACCGATTCCGTTATAGATCAAGAAACTGTAAGCAGCCTTTTCCCTGTCTGCAAAACCCCAGCGGCCGATCAGGAAAAACATCGGGATAAGCGTCAACTCAAAGAAAATAAAAAAGAGAAAGAGATTTTGAGAAGCGAATACCCCCAGCATACCGAGTTCTAAAATCAAAAAGAAGATGAAATAGCTTTTCCAGTCCTTCTTGATCGTCCAGGAACCGAGAGCGGCCAGTACAGAAATAACAGCGGTTAGCAGCAGGAGAACAAGAGACAGACCATTGACGCCTACTTCATAGTCGATAGCAAAAGATGAGCCTGCTCCAGCCTGATCCATTTTATAAGAGAGCCAGTTGCCTTGTTCAGCAAGCTGGATCCCTGAAGCTGAGCGATCAAAGGTAACTGCAGCAATGATGGAAAGAAGCAGGGGCAGCAGCGTGCCCAACAGGCCTGCAAGTTTTAAGGCCTTTTCATTTTTGGATGGCATTACACTCAAAGCAGCAATACCGGCCAGCGGGGAAAACAATAGGATGGATAACAGATGGCTCATGAGAAATACCCCCCTGCAACAGCAAAGAATAATAGGATGATAACGAGTCCCGCAACAGCGACGGCACCAAATCTCTGAACCTGGCCATCGTGCATGGAGGAACCTCTTTTACCGAGCCATTGAACGAGGCCTGCCGTTCCGTTCACAGCTGCTTCAACGAGATACCGGTCAACATAGCTCCAAAAATAACTGAACAGCGTTGTGCCTTTAACGACTGTAGCATCATAAGCTTCATCCAGGTAATACTTGCGGTAAATAATCGTGCTGAGAGACGGAAGAGAACGAGACAGCCAGTTTCTTGACAGTGTTTTTTTACCGTACATAAGATAGGCCAGAAAGATTCCCGCCAAGGATACGATCGTGGCAAGGATCGGAATCCATACCGGTCCATGTTCCCCTTCTGCAGCAATCCGGACAGGGCCGTGGCTTAAATAATGAGCTAAAAACCCACCAAACCAGGGGGTATTTAAATAGCCTGCAACGACAGCCAGAACACCTAGAACCAGCATGGGAAAAAGCATGGAAACATCGGATTCTTTCACCTTTTCATGCGCTTGGCCTGAATTCCCTGCGAACACCATAAAAAACAGCCGGAACATATAAAAAGCGGTAAAAAAAGCAGCGAGGAGAGCGAGGATAAACAATCCATAGCGGCCGTCCCCGTAAGTGGCCATTAAAATTTCATCTTTACTGAAGAAACCGGATAAGAGCGGAAATCCGGAAATGGACAGTGCTCCTATTAAAAATAAAGGAGCCGTAAATTTCAGCTTCCTCCAAAGGCCGCCCATCTCTTCAATATTTTGAGTATGTACGGCATGAATAACACTGCCCGCAGCCAGGAACAGGAGTGCTTTAAAGAAAGCATGCGTCATCAGATGGAAAATCCCTGCTGTATAGCCGCCTGAGCCAAGGGCGAGCATCATGTAGCCAAGCTGGCTCACGGTGGAATACGCCAGCACCCGTTTGATATCTTTCTGCATCAGGCCGATGGATGCAGCGAATATCGCGGTAATCCCGCCTACAACGGCTACAGTTGTCATGGCTGTAGATGATGCTTCAAAGAGCGGATACATAGAAGCCACAAGATAAACACCTGCCGCGACCATCGTTGCCGCATGGATAAGGGCGGAGACCGGCGTCGGGCCCTCCATAGCATCTGGTAGCCACGTATGAAGCGGGAGCTGCCCTGATTTCCCGACGGCACCCACAAAGATCAGAATGGCCGTCAGGGTTATCATTTCTGAGGAAATATGGTGGCTGGCAGCCGCTTTGAAGATTTCATCGTATTCAAAGCTCCCCGTCTGCCAGTATAAAAGAATAATCCCGATGAAGAGCCCCACGTCCCCGATACGCGTCATGATGAAGGCCTTCTTCGCAGCCGCCTTGGCTTCGGGTTTAAAATAATAGTATCCGATGAGGAGAAACGATCCTAAGCCGACCAGTTCCCAGAAGATATACACCTGAAGCAGGTTAGGAGACATGACGAGCCCCAGCATCGCAAACGTAAACAAACCAAGATAGGCATAAAAGACATGAAAACGGCCATCCCCATGCATATAGCTCTTCGAATACACATGCACGAGAAAGCTTACAAGCGTTACGATGACGAGCATCAACGCATTCAGCGGATTGATTTCATATCCCATCGTTACAGCATGTTTGCCGATATACAGCCATACTCCTTCTGCCTTGTATGACTCCCCTCCCCATTGGCTGGCCATGACGATCATTGCCATGATCAATGAGATGAAGGTGCATCCAATACCGGCGTAGGCAGAAGCTTCTTTTAGTTTTTTTCCAAAAAGTAAAAGAAGGATGAAGGATAGCAGCGGTAACAGTGGTATCAGCCAGGCATTCTGCATCATCTTTTCCAACCCCTTTTTAGCGCTTCATAATATCCATTTCATCCACATTGACGGTCTTGCGGTTTCGGTATAGTGCCATAAGAATGGCGAGCCCAACCGCCGCTTCAGCAGCCGCAACGGTGATGGTAAAGAGAGAGAAGATCTGTCCCGTCAGGCCGGGCTTCGCTCCGTATTTTGCAAATGCAACAAGGTTAATATTTACTGCGTTCAGCATCAGTTCGATGGAAATAAGAACAATAACAGCGTTTCTTTTTGTCAGCGCTCCAAACAGCCCGATGCAAAACAGGATGAGGGCCAGTACGAGATAAACAGACAAAGGAATGCTGCTCATTTTTTAGCCTCCTCTTCTCCGTCCCTTTTTGCCAGCACGATCGCCCCGATTAATGCCACCAATAGAAGGACAGATGTCAGCTCAAACGGAATGATGTATTTCGAGTAAAGTTCAACACCAATTTTTTTCGTATTTTCAATATGCAGGCCAGCAGCCGGTGTCCCCAGGCTGAGGCGGTTGATTCCAAAAAACATGATCAGGAAAAAGACAGCAACCCCTGCTCCTGACAATAGAACAGTCAGTTTCGGCATTTTTGTTTCCGTGTCCTTTTCATGGCGTGTCAGCATGATTCCGAACAGCATGATGATCGTGATGGCGCCCGAGTAGATGAGTACCTGAACAGCAGCCACAAACTCAGCAGACAGCGTGATGTAGATTCCTGCTATAGCAAGGAATGTAAAGACAAGCGCAACGACCATATGAACCACATTCGACAGGTTGATCATCAGGACCCCGCTCCCAATGGCCGTTAAGGCAAGGACAAAAAAAGCAATCATCTCTCCCGTCATGCTTTATTCTCCTTCCTCACATTGTTGTCGTTCTCATCGAGCCAAAGCAGATCCTTAAACAGTTCATCCCGGCTGTACTCCGCCAGTTCGAAATTGTTGGTCATGACGATCGCTTCTGTCGGGCAGACCTCTGTACACAGGTCGCATAAAATACAGATTTCAAAATTAATGTCGTACGTGTCAATGATCTTTCCCTTTTTCCCCGGATCGGGATGGGGCTTTCCTGTCAACTGAATGCAGTCTGTCGGGCAGATGTTCGCACACTGGTTGCAGACAATGCACTTTTCAGGGTAGAATTTCTGGATTCCGCGAAAACGGTCAGGCATCTGAAGGGGAACGTCCGGATATTGGGTCGTAACATTCTGCTTCGTTAAATTACTGAGCGTATATTTTAAGCCTTTCGCAAGACCTTTCACCTCACACCACTCCTTTTTTGCAGTCTAGTAAACTCGCATTGCGGGCAAGAGGAAAACAAGTCCGCTGCACTTATCTTAAAAATATTTCTTTTACGACGGCACTGACAAAAATGTTGAGTAAAGCGACCGGCAAAAGAACCTTCCAGGCAAACTCCATGAGCTGATCAGCCCTTAAGCGCGGCATTGTTCCCCGGACCCAGATCATAAAGAAGACGATCAGGCTGAACTTCAAAGCAAACCAGATGATGCCCGGAATGAAGCCAAAAAACGGAATGGGTTTCCATCCGCCAAGGAACAGCACAGTCGTTAGTGAAGCCATTGCAAATAGATACACATATTCCGTAAGCATGAAGAAGGCCCAGCGAAATCCTGAATACTCTACGTGATAGCCGGCAACCAGTTCGGATTCTGCTTCCGGCAAGTCAAACGGTGTACGGTTCAGCTCCGCTATAGAGGAAATCAAAAATACAATAAAGCCAAGCGGCGATAAAAAAATATAAGCTACTTTTTCCTGGCCTTCTACAATGTCTGTCAGGTTAAGGCTTCCGCTGAATAAGATGACACCGATCACGGAGATGACTAGCGGAATCTCATACGATATCATCTGTGCCGCAGATCTCATCCCCCCAAGGAGCGAGTATTTATTGTTGGAAGCCCAGCCGGCCATCAAGATCCCAACCGTAGTAATACCTGATATTGCAATGTAATACAATAGGCCGATGCTAAGGTCGGAAAACTTCAGATGATCAGAAAAAGGGATGGCCGCTAACACCATGAAAGCCGGAGCAAAAGCGAGAACCGGCGCCAAAATAAAAAGCGGTTTATCGGCCAGCTTTGGAATGGTGTCTTCCTTGAGCAATAGCTTCAGTACGTCGGCAACGGTCTGCAGAAGACCAAAGCGTCCACCGACCCGGTTCGGCCCTGGACGAAGCTGCATGAATCCGAGCACTTTTCGTTCTGCCAATATGGCATACGTTACAAATCCGAGAACAATAACCAGCAGGCAGGCTCCTAAACCAAAAAAGACAGCCGCGTGGATCCAGCCTGGAGGCGAGGATAACAAATGATTTATCATCAGCCGTCCACCTCCCCTAAGACGATGTCGATTCCGCCGAGTATGGTAATCAGGTTTGAGATGTTTTCACCGACAAGAAGTTTGGGCAAGATCTGCAGATTGTAAAAGGAAGGTCTTCTGAATTTTAAACGGTAAGGCTCCTTTTTCCCCTCCGAAGCGATGTAGCAGCCGATCTCCCCGCGCGGCGACTCAATCCGGACGAAGGCTTCTCCTTTTGGCGGCTTGATGATCTTCGCCACCTTCGCCATGATCTCTCCATTTTCAGGAAACTGTTCCACCGCCTGCTCGACGATCTTTAAGGATTCTTTGATTTCCGCCATCCGGCACTGATAGCGGGCCCAGGCATCTCCGCTGTCGTATACGGGGACATCAAACGTGAACCGGTCATAGATGGAATAAGGTTCGTCTTTTCTCAAATCCCAGCTGATCCCCGTACAGCGCAGGTTGGCGCCGCTTAACGAGTAATCAAGAGCCTCCTCCTTCGTATAAAAACCAACATCTTTTACACGATTCAAAAAGATTTCATTTCCGGTTACAAGATCGTGATATCCTGAAAGCTGCTCCCGCATGTAAGGAACAAACTCTCTAATCTTCTGGATCCAGCCTTCTGGAGCATCCCACTTCACTCCTCCGATCCTCATATAATTGAAAGTCAGGCGTGCCCCGGATATTTCGTTTAACATTCCGATAATGGCTTCTCTCTCCCTGAAGGCATAGAGAAACGGGCTCATTGCTCCTATATCCAGGAGGTACGTTCCAAACCAAACTAAATGGCTTGCGATCCGTCCAAGCTCCATCACGAGAATACGGAGATATTCCGCCCGTTCAGGAATTTCAATGTTCATCATCGTTTCAACTGCATGGCAGATGACATAATTGTTCGTCATTGCAGCCAGATAATCCATACGGTCTGTGTACGGAATGATCTGTGTGTATTGAAGGTTTTCAGCGAGCTTTTCAGTCCCGCGATGCAGATATCCAATGACAGGCTGGGCTTCGATAATGGTTTCTCCGTCAATTTTCAGCACGATCCGGAACACCCCATGTGTACTCGGATGCTGAGGGCCGACATTCAGCAGCATTTCTTCGGTGCGGATCACCGGCTACACCTCCACATCATACGGTTCATAATCTTTGCGGAGCGGATGGCCCACCCAATCGTCAGGCATCATAATCCTCGTTAAGTTCGGATGCCCGGTAAAGGTGATTCCCAGCAGGTCGAAGGCTTCTCTTTCCGGCCAGTCAGCCCCCGCCCAAAGGGGAGCTAATGAGTCAATGACTGCTTCTTCTCTATTGACTCTTACTTTCAATGCAACTGGACTGCGATGTGTGTAGGAATAAAAATGATTGTAGACCTCTAGGTGAGTTTCAAAATCTGTGGCGTGAAGTTCTGACAAATAATCAAAACGAAGTTCCTCGTGGTGTTTAAGAAGTTCGGCAATATTAAAATATGTATCCGGTTTGGCAACAAGGGTCGGAACATCCTTGGAAAGCGGATTGATGTAGCTGTCTTCAAGCACATCTTCCCCCAATGTCTTCTTGATCACGCTGACATAACGGTCGAGAAGCGGTTGTAACGGAGATGGCTTTTGTTCTTCAGCAGGCACCTCTGTCTTGGCTGTGGCAGCGTTAGCTCTTGCAGCGGCTGCAGCGGCTGCTTTCGCTTTAGCAGCAGCAATAGCCTTTGCCTTTTCGTCGGAAGGATCGGATGAGTCTGCTGCTCCCTCTCTGGCTGCTCTTGCTTTGGCAGCAGCGGCTGCTTTGGCCTTTGCGGCTGCAGCGGCTTTTGCTTTAGCAGCTGCCTTTGCTTTTTCGTCTTCCGCTGGATCAGATGAGTTTGTCGTTCCCTCTCTGGCTGCTCTCGCTTTAGCGGCTGCGGCTGCTTTGGCCTTTGCGGCTGCAGCGGCTTTTGCTTTAGCAGCTGCCTTTGCTTTTTCGTTTTCCACAGGATCAGATGAGTCTGCTGTTCCATCTCTGGCTGCTCTTGCTTTGGCGGCTGCGGCTGCTTTGGCCTTTGCGGCTGCAGCGGCTTTTGCTTTAGCAGCTGCCTTTGCTTTTTCATCAGCCAAAGGATTCTCCGGAGTGCTTGATGTTTCTTCTTTTTGTCCTAAAGCTTTTTGCTTTGCTAGTTCAGCCGCTTTCGCTTTAGCTTCTGCGACAGCTTTTTTCTTTTGTTCCTCAATGCTTAGTTCCTGGGCGGGACCACCGCTCTCCTCTTTTTTCTCGAGAGCTCTTTGTCTGGCAAGCTCCAGGGCTTTCGCTTTTGCTTCAGCAGCTGCCTGTTTTTTTAGTTCTTCCTTTGATAACGTCTCGCTGGATTCAGGGGATTTTCCATCATTTTCGTTTGGCATGACTACATCACCTTCTTCCCAGTCTTCGCTTCGTAACGGATCTTCTCCTGCAATTTATTGATTCCATAAATGAGGGCTGCAGGATTTGGCGGACATCCGGGAATATAAACATCAACGGGAACGATCTGATCCACTCCCTTAACGACGGCATAAGACTTGATATAGGGTCCACCGGCTGTTGCGCAGGAACCCATGGCAATGACCCATTTGGGCTCAGGCATTTGTTCGTAAAGCCGTTTAAGGACTGGAGCCATCTTTTTCGTCACCGTCCCGGATACGATCATGACATCGGATTGCCGTGGGGAGGTCCGAAATATACTGCCGAAACGGTCAAGGTCATAGTGGGATGACCCGGTTCCCATCATTTCGATGGCACAGCAGGCAAGGCCGAATGTAAGAGGCCAGAGCGAATTGCTCCTTGCCCACGCTTTAATCTGTTCCAAAGTGGTTAAAAAGATATTGCGTTCAAGCTCTGCTTTTTCTTCAGGTGAAATATCCGACAGCTTCAGATCCATTTCAGCACCTTCTTCTTCCAAGCGTATAAGAGGCCAAGAGCGAGCATTACAATAAATATCCCCATCTCAATGAGGGCAAAGGCCCCAAGATGGTCATAGGCGACAGCCCATGGATATAAAAACACAGTTTCAACATCAAAGATGACAAACATGAGGGCGAACAAATAGTATCTTACGTTAAACTGGATCCAGCTTTGATGAAAGGGTTCAATTCCGCTCTCATATGTGGTCGCTTTCTCTTTAGTCGGTTTATAAGGGCGGAGCAGGCGTCCTGCCGTTAATGCCCCGACCGGCAAAAGAATTCCCAATGCGAGAAAGACGGTTACAACAAGGTAATTGTTTTGGTAAACATGTGTTAAATCCATCCATTACCTCCCTAATCATCAGAATTTTTAAAACATTATGTAATCGTATTCATTATAGCAAATTCCAAAATTTGTGTCGACACTCGGTGGGAGCAGCTGCGGGCTCATTACTATACTCCTATTATATGAGCTTGTTCGGGGGATAGAATGAGGGTAATGAGGGAAAAGAGACGTGCAGGTGCTTTGCACCTGCATGGTCTCTGCGCTGATGGATGGATTTTAGAGGGTCTCTTTTAGCGGCAGTATGCTTTTAAATAACAAGCTTTGCCTGGCTGACTAATTTCTTTACATATTAGTAAAAAAGAGGAGGGTGTTTATGAGTGCCAGAAAGGAAGCTGAGCTGGAGTGGGCGAAACAAAAATATGATGTGATGGCGAAGGGCTACCAGCATTACAGCAGGATTAGAGATTCGTTTCGGGAGGCAAAAGAGGAAGAAGATTATAATGTAATACTCGATGAATTGGGAGAGATGGAGAAGCTTCCGTATTCCAGAAAAGCCTTTCTTAATACGGCCGAGCATGTTTGGGGGTATTTTAAAAAATCGGCCGCACTTGAAGAAAAGAACCGATTCTTTGATCTGCTTACCCAATGCCGGTCACTTCCGAATGAGTTTCTGCTTTCTCAGCCTGAATCGGCAAAGCTATTGAGCTATATTAAACAAACCTTGCTTGTTTCTTATCCTAACCCTTATTTAGAGCAGTCCGCTCTATTGAAAAAGGTGCCAGGCACCGCTCTTTGACATATGTCAAAAGAGGGTGCCTGGCACCTAAAATATAAAGAAATTAGATCGCTTCTGTACTGTAGCTCATTTGGCGTTCGAGTTCTTCAGTGTGCTGCTGAGTTTGTTCTGGTGTCCAGTTTAAGTGTTTCGCCATCAAGGCAATTCCTTTTTCTTTCCATAGGCGTACGTAAGCAATGTCAAAGTACATCGCGCTTGTACGGCGGATAAAGTAGTCAGCTGGTGTTGTTGCCATCTCTTCGTCCATAGCGTAGATCAATGTTGCATAGACTTGGATTGGCAGTTTATTAAGGTCGGCTTCTTTCTGGCCGTCCCGGATGATTTCAAACAGACGGTCAACGTTGGAACCGTATTTTTTCACAAGCTGTTCTGCATCGTCCTTGCTTAAGCCAAGGTTGAGGCCCTCAGAAACTTTTTGACGGATATATTCAGGGTAGTGGCTGCTTCCGCCTACGTTACCGCCGGATAATACAAGGTGTTTCGTATTGCTGGTGTCGTACTTGATTCCCACTTCTTTCTCAAGCTGGCCAGCAACGATGTCCGCCACTTTTTCTGCCATTTTACGATATCCTGTTAATTTACCGCCGGCGATCGTAATCAATCCTGAAGGGGAGAAGAACACTTCGTCTTTTCTGGAAATCTCAGAAGGATCTTTTCCATCTTCATGAATCAATGGACGCAATCCGGCCCAGGAAGATTCAATGTCTTTTTCTGTGATCTTCACATCAGGGAACATGAAATTGATCGCTTTTACTACATAATCAACATCATCATGTGTAATTCTTGGGTTCTTCAAATCACCTTTGTAATCTGTGTCTGTTGTACCGACATACGCTTTTCCTTCACGCGGAATCGCAAACACCATTCTTCCGTCCGGTGTGTCAAAATAAACCGCTTGCCGGAGCGGGAAACGTTCCCCATCGATTACAAGGTGGATCCCTTTTGTATGATGAATTCTTTTTCCTTTTTTGGACTTATCAATATCGCGCAGTTCATCAACCCAAGGCCCGGCTGCGTTAACAATTTTCTTGGCATAGATTTCATGCACTTTTCCAGAAAGTGTGTCTTCCGCTTTTACACCAAGAAGTTTGCCGTCCTTATCGTAGATGAAGTCTACCACTTTAATATAATTGATGGCCTTACCTCCGCGATAGACCGCTTCTTTCATAATTTCAAGAGTTAGACGAGCATCATCTGTTTTATATTCCACATAATAACCGCCGCCTAGAAT
This sequence comes from Fictibacillus marinisediminis, assembly GCF_023149135.1. Classification (NCBI taxonomy): domain Bacteria; kingdom Bacillati; phylum Bacillota; class Bacilli; order Caryophanales; family Fictibacillaceae; genus Fictibacillus; species Fictibacillus marinisediminis. Next base: position 4,159,686 of record NZ_JAIWJX010000002.1, read on the forward strand.
GTCTTTCTTTTTCAATAATGGCTCACGGTTCAATGTTTCTTCTTTGCTTAGCATGGATCGGCGTTCTTTTCGTTTTACACCTGCCAAAAAGTCATAAACCTTAAGACCGATGGAAGTAGAAAATTTGCCAAATGTACCTTTTTTGTACATTGGAAGAAGCATCCACTCCGGTGTCGTTACATGGGGTGCATTCTCATAAACGATTGCACGCTCTTTACCTACTTCAGCAACCAGGCCCACTTCGAACTGTTTTAAGTAGCGAAGTCCGCCATGGACAAGCTTAGTAGAACGGCTGGATGTACCTCCTGCGAAGTCCTGCATTTCCAAAACGCCTGCTTTCATCCCTCGAGTCGTGGCATCAAGAAGAATTCCTGCTCCTGTCACTCCCCCCCCGATCACTAGTAAATCAAGGGAAGCAGTTTTCATATCCTCTATATATTTTTCTCTTTTATTGCTTGAAAATTGATTATTATCCATATCACGCCACTCCTTCTTTTATCCCTATGTTATTCTTTTCCTAAAGTACACAAATTAAAGCGTATATTTTTGTCCAGAGAACAAAAAAGAGACCACAATACCCCTGAACCTATCTCAGGGTATTGTGGTCTCTCCGTAGCTCCGACCGTTATTAACTTAGTGCTATCATAACAAGTTATGATGAAGTTTGCAAATGGTGCGCTCGAATTTTTTTAGGCTGTATTCGTAACCTTTGTTGCTCTTGATAGTAGTTGATTTCCGTTCCAGGATGCTCGCTTTCCGCGTGGCGTGCGCTGAACCCCTCGGCGCAAGCGCCTGCGGGTTTCACCTGTCACGCTTGTCCCGCAGGAGTCTCGCACCTTGCACTACAATCAACTTGTCAAAGAAGGCACTTTACAAAAATGTTCCCAAAGCAACAATCTTTTAGAAACCACCCCTTATTTAAAAACTCGTGCAGCTTCAACGGCTTTTTTCCAGCCTTTGTATAGATCTTCGCGTTCTTTTTCTTCCATGGCGTTGTCAAAATCTTTTTCTACTTTCCATTTATCTGCAATAGCTTCACGCCCACTCCAGAATCCTGTAGCAAGGCCCGCGAGATAAGCCGCACCTAAAGCCGTAGTTTCATTGATTTCCGGACGCTCCACCGGAACTCCAAGAATATCGGACTGGAATTGCATGAGGAAGTTGTTTTTCACCGCGCCGCCGTCCACGCGAAGCTTCTTCAGTTCAATGCCAGAATCAGCTTCCATGGCTGTTAAAACATCACGAGTCTGGTAAGCAAGTGACTCCAGCGTAGCGCGCACAAAGTGTTCTTTTTTCGTTCCGCGCGTCAAGCCGAACACAGCTCCTCGTGCTTCACTGTCCCAATATGGCGTTCCAAGCCCAACGAAAGCCGGTACAACATAAACACCATCAGATGACGTAACACGCTCTGCAAGTTCTTCACTTTCAGGAGAAGTACGGATCAGCTGCAGGCCGTCTCGAAGCCATTGAACTGCTGAACCCGCTACAAAAATACTGCCTTCAAGCGCGTACTGTACTTTTCCGTCAATACCCCAAGCAAGTGTAGTTAATAGCCCATGCTCAGATCTGACGGCCTTTTCTCCGGTATTCATAAGCATAAAGCAGCCGGTGCCGTACGTATTCTTCGCCATGCCTGTTTCAAAGCATGCCTGGCCGAAAAGTGCAGCCTGCTGGTCGCCGGCAATCCCTGCAATGGGAATGCTTTCACCGAAGAAGTGATAATCGATCGTGTGCCCGTAGACTTCTGAAGACGATTTTACTTCAGGAAGCATGGATGCCGGAACGTCAAGGATATCAAGCAGTTCTTCATCCCATTTCAAATCGTAGATGTTATACATCAAGGTTCTTGAAGCGTTCGAGTAATCGGTAACGTGTGCTTGTCCGCCAGTCATTTTCCACAATAACCACGTATCAATCGTTCCGAAAAGAAGGTCGCCCTTTTCTGCCTTTTCACGTGCACCTTCCACGTTATCCAAGATCCATTTTACTTTTGTACCTGAAAAATACGCATCGATCAGCAGGCCTGTCCTGTCTCTGAATAGATCGTTGTGTCCTTGCGCCTTTAGTTCTTCACAGATATCTGCCGTCTGTCTTGATTGCCAAACAATCGCATTGTAAACAGGCTTCCCGGTATTTTTGTCCCATACTACAGCTGTTTCACGCTGATTTGTAATACCGATCGCCGCTATTTCTTTTGGAGAAGTGTTCGTTCCTTCTAGTACCTGGGCAACAACAGCAAGTATGCTTCCCCAGATCTCCTGGGCGTTATGTTCAACCCAGCCCGGCTTGGGGAAATGCTGTGTGAATTCCTTTTGTGCAACAGATACAACTTCGCCTTCTTTGTTAAAAAGAATAGCGCGTGAACTTGTTGTTCCCTGATCCAGTGCTAAAACATATTTCTTATCCATAGAAATAACTCTCCTTTGCAAATGAACTGGTTTTTATGCTGTTATAGTTTGATTTTTTTTGTGTGTTAGTTCTTTATTCTCTCACCGTGTCTGAGCCCTTGTGTACCGCTCTTGCCGGCAAGATGAGCCGCTGCAAATATCAATGCCGATAATACGGTCCAGCTCCAAAAGAAAGCGGTTACCCTGCCTTCGAACACTGCTTGATAAAATAATGCGCCGAAAACACCGCCTAAAATCGGGCCGACAACAGGAATCCAGGCATACTTCCAGTTAGATCCTCCTTTGCCGCTGATCGGCAAAAAGAAATGTGCCAGTCTCGGCCCAAGGTCACGTGCCGGGTTAATCGCATATCCGGTCGGTCCTCCGAGAGACAATCCAATCGCTACAATCAGGAAACCGACGATCAAGGGATTTAATCCTTCTGTAAATTTATTCGCTCCAATAGACAAAAGTCCTACCAGTAAAACAGCTGTTCCAATAAACTCACTTAAAAGGTTCGATAATGTATGTGGAATTGCAGGGTCCGTAGAAAAAACGCCAAGTTTCACAGCTGGATCCTCTGTCTGTTCCCAGTGAGGCAGAAATTGAAAATAAACAATAATTCCGCCGAGGAAACCACCAAGCATCTGTGCAGCAATATACCCTGGAACCTGTGACCAGCTAAATTCTCCGATGGCTGCCATACCTAAAGTTACCGCTGGATTTAAATGTGCACCGCTGAACTTACCGACAGCGTATACAGCCATCGATACAGCAAGACCCCAGCCAAGAGCTACAACAATCCACCCTCCGCCTTCTGCCTTGGATTTCTTTAAGCTAACATTGGCAACAACACCGCCACCAAAAATAATTAAAATCATTGTTCCGATAATTTCTCCGAGTATCGGTGACATCCTTCAACACTCCTTTCCCAATTAGACAAGAGAATGGAAAATTTCTCTTAGCCTGCCTCATTAATGACATTTGGCGAAAAAAAAGACCAGCAAAAATATCCCTTAAATTATTGTAAGGGCTTCTGCTGATCTCCGATTCTCCATCAAATTATTAACTTGTCTAATATTTAATCATAGCTTGAAAACGCTGTCAATGGGTAAGGATATGGAAAATTCATGCATCACCTTTACCAGAGTTCCTTATCGGAAGTGGTCACCGCCACTGCCCCTCCTTGAATCGCCAGATCGATCTCTTCTTTTGTCCGGATCAATCCGCCTGCAAACACAGGAATACCCGTTTTTTCATGAACTTCTTTGATGATGTTCGGCATCAATCCAGGCAAGACTTCGATAAAATCAGGCTGTGTCTTCCCGATAATTTTATAGCTTGTTTCCAGTGCGATGGAATCAAGCAAAAATAACCGCTGTATGGCGGTTACACCTTTCTTTTTTGCCGTCGCAATAACATTTGATCGTGTTGAAATGATGCCAGCCGGCTTGATTTCCTGGCAGATAAATTCCGCAGCATATTCATCTGCTTTTAAACCATTGATCAAATCCGCATGGACAAATAGCTTTTTATTGGCCTGGCCGGCAATTTTCACCATACTTTTCAACTGAGCAATGTGGCTGTCGAGAATGACGATGTATGTATACTCGCTGTTCAGTAACTGCTCAAGTTCCTTCCATTTGCGAACAGCCGGTAATATGGTTTGATTTCTAAAGCTCATTTGTTTTTCCTCCAACATGCGGGTTTCCCTTATTATATACTTTTTCGTAAAAAAAAGGCTGTTATCGTAAAAGTGGTTGATTTCTGTTTCAGGATGCTCGCTTTCCACGGGGCGAAGCTTAACCCTTTCCGGCGCCAGCGCCTACTTTCTCGGCGCATGGCGCCTGCGGGGTCTCACCTGTCCCGCAGGACATGGAAGGCTTCGGCAGCGTTATATCGCACGAAGAAAATGTGAAATTCATTTTCGAGGAGTCTCGCACCTTGCATTCCAATCATCTTGTCAATGAAGGCATTTTACAAAAATGTTCCCAAACCAACAATCTTTTAAAAAGAGCCAAAAAAAAGAAAACAGCTTAGTATCCGCGCTGAGGAAAGTTGCAAATCTAGTTAAAGCGGCACGGAAAACTTTTAATAAAAAAGAGAAGCCTCCCCGGCCAAAGCCAGGGAGGCTTCTTACTTTGTTTATCTGCGGCTCGCGATTTCAATACGGTTGACCGCACGCCGAAGAGCAAGCTCTGCTCTTTTGTGGTCGATATCGTTTTGATTCGTTGCTGCCAGACGGCGCTCAGCACGCTCTTTAGCCGCTTGAGCTCGTTCCATTTCAATCTCGCTGGCTAGTTCAGCGGATTGAGCAAGAACCGTTACTTTTTCAGGCCGGACTTCGATAAATCCACCGCTAACGGCCACGTAAAGTGTTTTTCCATCCTGGTGCACGCGAACTGCACTGATGGTTAAAGGAGCAACCAACGGAATATGTCCAGGCAAGACACCAAGCTCTCCGCTTTTTGCTTTTGCGCTGACCATTTCTGCCATTCCTTCAAACACAGGACCATCAGGGGTGACTACACTTACTTCTAACGTTTTCATTTCGTCTTACCCCCTTATAGGTTTAGACCATTGTCTTTGCTTTTTCAATAACATCTTCAATAGAACCTACAAGACGGAATGCATCTTCCGGAAGGTCGTCGTGCTTGCCTTCAAGGATCTCTTTGAATCCTTTGATGGTTTCTTTAACAGGAACATAAGATCCTTTTTGTCCGGTAAACTGCTCAGCAACGTGGAAGTTTTGAGATAAGAAGAATTGGATACGGCGTGCACGCTGTACAATCAATTTATCTTCTTCAGATAACTCGTCCATACCAAGGATTGCGATAATATCTTGTAATTCTTTATAGCGCTGCAATGTTTGCTGAACTTGGCGTGCTACATTGTAGTGTTCTTCCCCAACAACTTCAGGAGTAAGCCCGCGTGAAGTAGAAGCCAATGGATCTACCGCAGGATAAATACCCATTGCAGTCAATTTACGCTCAAGGTTAGTTGTTGCATCCAAGTGGGCAAACGCTGTTGCCGGAGCCGGGTCAGTATAGTCATCCGCAGGTACATAGATCGCCTGGATGGATGTTACGGAACCTTTTTTCGTGGATGTAATACGCTCTTGCAATTGGCCCATTTCTGTTGCAAGTGTAGGCTGGTAACCTACTGCTGATGGCATACGGCCAAGAAGGGCAGATACTTCAGAACCTGCTTGCGTGAAACGGAAAATGTTGTCAACGAAGAACAGTACGTCCTGGCCTTCTTCGTCACGGAAATATTCAGCCATAGTCAACCCGGAAAGTGCTACACGCGCACGTGCTCCAGGAGGCTCATTCATCTGGCCGAATACCATCGCTGTTTTCTTGATAACACCAGAATCGGTCATTTCGTGGAAAAGGTCATTTCCTTCACGAGTACGCTCACCAACACCAGCAAATACGGAAAGACCGCCATGCTCTTGTGCGATGTTGTTGATCAATTCCTGGATAAGTACGGTTTTACCTACACCCGCACCTCCGAAAAGACCGATCTTACCACCCTTAACATAAGGAGCGATAAGGTCAACGACTTTAATACCAGTTTCAAGGATTTCAGTGCGTGTTGTAAGGTTTTCGAAAGTAGGTGCTCCGCGGTGAATCGGATCACGGCGAACATCAGCAGGAACCGGCTCTCCAAGGTCAATGTGGTCGCCAAGCACGTTAAATACGCGGCCAAGTGTCACGTTTCCTACAGGAACGGAGATCGGTTTGCCTGTATCATTGATTGCCATTCCACGTACAAGACCGTCAGTAGAATCCATTGCGATTGTACGGACAGTGTTGTCACCAAGGTGAAGGGCTACTTCTAGAGTTAATTGAACGCCTTCAGCGTCAACAGTTAATGCATTCAAAAGTTCCGGAAGACTGTCATCAAATTTAACGTCAACAACAGGTCCGAGAATCTGAGTTATATAACCTTTATTCATCGTTTCCCCTCCTAACTTCTGGCACTGGTTTGTGCCGGCATGCCTGAATGAGGCATAAAAAATCTATTCGAGTGCCGCAACCCCGCCGACAATCTCGGTAATTTCCTGAGTGATGGCTGCTTGACGTTCACGGTTATACGTAAGCGTAAACTGGCCGATCAATTCGTTCGCATTGTCAGTTGCATTTCTCATTGCTGTCATACGAGAAGCATGCTCTGCTGCTTTAGCGTCCAATAACGCTCCGTAGATCAAGCTTTCAGCATACTGTGGAAGCAAGACTTCAAGAATTTCTTCTTCAGAAGGCTCGTACTCGTAGGAAGCAGTTGAGGTGCTCGCTCCATCAAAGTCAGTCAGCGGAAGGACTTTCTTTTCCGTTAGTTCTGACTGGATGGCACTGACGAAATGATTATAGTACATGTAAAGCTCGTCGAATGTTTCGTTAGCATACAGATTGACTGCTTTGCTCGCGATCGCTTTAATGTCTGCAAAAGATGGCTGGTCAGCCAGACCGGTAATGCTGTCCAAGACCGGCATGCTGCGGCTCTTAAAGAAGTTAAGGCCTACCTTACCTACAACGATGATCGCATATTCATCAGGAGACTGATGGCGCTCTTTAATCGTACGGAAAACGTGACGAAGAACGTTGGAGTTATAGGCACCTGCCAAACCGCGGTCTGCTGTGATGACAAAGTATCCCGTCTTTTTCACAGGGCGGCTCAAAAGCATAGGATGGCGTGCACTCTTGCTTCCTGAAGCAATGCTGGAAACAACCTCCTGGATTTTATCCATATAAGGAACAAATCGTTTGGCGTTTTGCTCAGCACGGTTCAAGGCAGCAGCGGATACCATCTCCATTGCTTTTGTAATCTGCATTGTCTTTTTTGTTGCATCGATTCTAGCTTTAATATCTCGTAATGCCACTCGTATTCACCACCTTTTATTTAAGCTGGTTGCAGGATGCATGGGAGCATCCTGCGCAGTTATCTATTAAAAACATTTCGTTACTGTTAGCACTGGATCTAGCTTCAGTGCTCAGGTCCTCGAGGTCGCTTCACTCTCACTCCGCAACACAAAACGCGTGTTGCTGTGTGAGAGTTCCAGCGCTTGTCGGACCTAAGCGAGCACTTCAGCTTTTCTTATGCAAAAACTTTTTTAAACGCTTTGATCGCGTTGTCCAGATCGTCGCCTTCTGGAAGTTTTCCAGTCGTTTTGATTTGGTCAAGAACGTCTTTAGTGTTTGTTTCCATGTATGCATGAAGCTCTTCTTCAAAGCGAGTTACATCCTCAACAGCTACATCGTCAAGATATCCTCTTGTTAATGCAAAAAGGCTGGCAACTTGAAGTTCTACGCGAAGAGGTTTGTGAAGTCCTTGTTTAAGTACTTCTACTGTACGAGCACCACGGTTAAGTTTCGCTTGAGTCGCTTTGTCCAGATCCGAACCGAACTGAGCAAATGCTTCAAGCTCACGGAAAGAAGCAAGGTCAAGACGAAGGGTACCGGATACTTTGCTCATCGCTTTAATTTGAGCTGATCCCCCTACACGGGATACAGAGATACCTGCGTTGATCGCCGGACGCACACCAGAGAAGAACAGGTCAGACTGCAAGAAGATCTGTCCGTCTGTAATGGAGATAACGTTTGTCGGGATATAAGCAGATACGTCACTCGCTTGCGTTTCGATGAAAGGAAGTGCGGTAATAGAACCTCCGCCTAATTCATCGTTTAATTTCGCAGCACGTTCTAAAAGGCGTGAGTGAAGGTAGAAAACATCCCCTGGATAAGCTTCGCGGCCTGGAGGACGGCGAAGAAGCAAGGAAAGCTCACGGTATGCTGCTGCCTGTTTTGAAAGATCATCATAAACGATCAATACGTGTTTTCCGTCCCACATGAACTCTTCAGCCATGGATACACCGGCATACGGCGCCAAGAAAAGAAGAGGTGCAGGTTGGGAAGCACCAGCAGAAACAACGATCGTGTAATCGAGAGCACCATGCTCGCGAAGAGTTTCAACAACACCAGCAACGGTGGACTCTTTTTGTCCGATCGCAACATAGATACAAATCATGTCCTGATCTTTTTGGTTGATGATCGTATCGATGGCTACAGCTGTTTTACCAGTTTGGCGGTCACCGATGATCAGCTCACGCTGTCCGCGTCCGATTGGAACGAGGGCATCGATCGCTTTGATTCCTGTTTGAAGCGGCTCATGTACAGACTTACGAGCCATTACTCCAGGAGCTTTTTGCTCGATCGGGCGTGTTTTCACTGTTTCTACCGGCCCTTTACCATCAATAGGAAGGCCAAGCGGGTTAACAACACGTCCTAAAAGTTCCGGTCCTACAGGAACTTCCATGATGCGTCCTGTACGTTTAACCTCGTCTCCTTCACGGATCTCCTGGTAAGGTCCGAGAATGATGATACCTACGTTGTTTTCTTCAAGGTTCTGGGCCATACCCATAACACCGTTAGAAAATTCAACAAGCTCACCAGCCATAACATTATCCAATCCATGCGCACGGGCAATACCGTCACCGACTTGAATAACTGTACCGACATCGTTAACTTCGATTTCAGACTGATAGTTTTCAATCTGTTTTTTTATTAAAGCACTGATTTCTTCAGCTTTAATGCTCATGAATTTCACCCCTATCTTTTTAGCCTTGCGTAGCGGCTAATTGACGTTCAATACGCTCTAGTTTCCCGCGGACACTTCCGTCAAAAATACGGTTGCCGATGCGGATTCTTACGCCCCCCACGAGGCTTTGGTCAATAATATTTTCAATGCGCAGCCGCTGCTTGCCTACTCGTTTCGCGAACGTTTCCTCAAGCTGGCGTTTTTCATCTTCAGATAACAAACGGACAGAGTAAACAGTTGCATCAGCAATGCCGCGCGATTCATTTGCTAATCCAATGAATTGGCTGGCCATCTCAGTGATCAAACCTTGGCGGTTGCGGTCGATGAGCAGGAATACTGTGTTCAGGACCGGTGCTGAAATGTCCGTGCCAATGCTGTCTTTTACGATTTGTTTTTTCTGCTGTACAGAAATTTTCGGGTGGTTTAAAATCTTTTCGATATCATGGTTTTGTTCCATGATGCTTTTTACGAGGCGAAGCTCAGCTTCTGCCTTATCAAGATTTTCTTGCCCTACTACTTCAAAAAGCGCTGATGCGTAACGTTTTGCAATTACAGTAAGATCTTTGCTCATCTAGCTTCGCCTGCCTCTTGAAGATAATCCTGGATTAACTTCTCCTGGCTGCGCTCATCTAGTTCTTTCGCAATGACTTTAGAAGCAATCATAACGGATAGAGAAGCGACTTCATTACGGAGAGTAGCCACAGCTTTTTCTCTTTCACTGGCAATGTCAGCAAGTGCTTCTTCTTTCACACGGTTGGCTTCGCCGCGGGCGGCCTGAATGATGGCTTCTCCTTGGACTTCACCTTGTTTTTTCGCATTTTCAATGATAGCTCTTGCTTCTTCACGCGCTTTTTTTAATTCTTGAATTTGTGCAGCGAGATGCTGTTCCGCTTCTTTGCGGCTCGTTTCTGCTGCTTCGATTTCATTCGTTATATAAGATTGACGCTCTTTCATGATGCCCATCAATGGACCCCATGCATACTTGCGTAACAAGAGCATTAAGATTATGAATGCTAGTAACTGGAAGAGAATATCTCCGCCGTTAACACCACCGGTTGCAGCACCTAAGATTAAGGATTGCACGGTATTTCCTCCCTTCAATAGGTCATACATAAGGAATGGCGAAGAAAAGTTCCAGTTTTGAAACATGCTTCGCCATTATTGAGATCTTTTTAAATCTTGCTGCTATTACTTTCCAAGAACGATAAATGCAATAACAACGCCGATGATAGGAAGTGCTTCAACTAACGCAACCCCGATAAACATTGTTGTTTGAAGCGTACCGCGTAGTTCTGGCTGACGAGCGATCCCCTCAACTGTACGTCCTACGATAAGACCGTTACCAATACCTGCACCTAGTGCTGCTAGACCGATTGCAATTGCTGCTGCAATAAGATTCATTTTTGTATTACTCCCTTCTATTCCCCTGTAAATTTTATTTTTTTGTTCCCGGCTTTTGGGCAAGAAACGGAAATTATATTAATTAATGGTCATCTGCCACTTTATGGGCAAGATAAACCATTGTTAACATGGTAAAGATAAATGCCTGAATGGCACCTACGAAAACCGAGAACCCTTGCCATACTATCAATGGGAAGATTCCCAGAATACCAGCAAAGATACCTTGGTGTGAGAGACCTACGAGTAGGCCGAGAAGAATTTCACCGGCATAGATGTTACCGTAAAGCCGGAGACCCAACGTAAGTGTGTTTGCGAATTCCTCGATCAGCTTTAATGGGAAGAAAAGCTTGAAAGGTTTGAAGAATTCTGATCCATATGCTTTCGCACCCTTTAACTTCACTCCATAATAATGGCTTAAAACCACTACCATAACAGCGAGCGTTAATGTGATCGTTGGATCTGCTGTCGGGGACTTCCACCATAATTCATGGCCAAAGGCTACTGCAAACGGCAGTCCCAGCATATTGGAGACAAAAATATACATAAGCAGCGTGAGCCCTAAAGTAAGAAAGCGCCCGCCGGTATGCCAATCCATAGTGCTATTAATGATTCCTTTTACAAAGTCCACTACCCATTCGAGGAAGTTTTGCAATCCGCCCGGTCTCATCGACAAGGCACGGGTAGCAAGTACAGCAATCAGGAAAACAATAAGTGATGAAACTGTAATCATCAGTACGTTAGACAGGTTAAATTGCAAACCCATAAACGTATGTATCGGAGCTTCGTGTTCCACCTGTGTTCACCTCTTTTCCTTTGGAGTACGTATGGTTTTAGTTAGTGAATCTATTAACATGATAATATAGACCGTCATCAATCCAATTACCACACTTAACAAATTGAAGAATTGCGGGTATCTCATGGCAATTAGCACCGCGAGACCTCCCATGAGAAGCCTTGATAATGAACCCATTGTCCTGACTTTCTGCTGGTTAATGACTGCTTGTCCGAGCCGCTCGATCCTGGAGTACATGCTCCAGAGATTGAATAGACTGAACAGGGTGCCGAATGATAAACCGAGGAAGATGGATTTGTAGGATGTTACTCCGTATCCGAGGACAAAAAAAGAGAGCATAAAGAGTGTATACTTTATGTATCTTCTGTAGGTCATGGTGTACTCGGTCATTTGCGTTCTTCTCCTGATTGGTTGGATAATAAACGGATCATGCCATAAACGCCGGCTCCAAGCCCTAGAAACAAGCCAATAATGAGGAACAAAGGACTTGTTCCTGTGAAGCGATCCAGCCACATTCCGCCGAAAAGCCCAAGCAATATACCTCCAACTAGTGTTGACAGTATACCTGACATTAATGCCATTGCTTTATAAGGTCGTTTTCCGGTGCTCATCGCATGGACTCCTTCCGAAATAAAAGTAAGATGTTCAAAATATTAGGAAACGCGCTTGTAACCTAGTATGAAAACCTTACCATATTCCCTTTGTAAGAATACAATAGCGGTACCCCGGTGTCAACGCAATTAGGGGTGAAATATCATATAAATTGTGGAAAATCTGTCACAATTCCTATATGTTTATTCAAATGCTCTATAATATTGCTTTTCCCTAGGAAAATCGCGGTATATTACACAATATTAAATGTTCATTCATGTATAAAATTCAGGTTTTTGCAGACACTTTTGAGTGATATCGAATTACGAGGAGGCTATCACTTGAAACTTACTAGAACAGGATTTTTATTTGCTTTCTTTTTGATGATTTTAGGGGCATGCATGAACAATGCAAACGACCGGAAAAATAATGTGGAACCCCATCAGACCGGTTACTACGAAGACCAGAACCGGAACAACAGGGTCAACATATCAACCGAGCCCATGCGGCAGGATTACGCAAAGTGGGGGAAAATCGCCCTTGAACGGACAAAAGAGAAGTATCCGAACAGCTCGATCAGCGACTATCAGTACGATACTCGCCGCGTCAATGCTGACGGAACCGTCATTGATTTCTTTGACTTCATCGTAACCGAGAACAATGTTGAAAAAGACATTAAAGTAAAAGTTCTCCATAACCCGGACAACGGAAAGCTTATTTCCGTAGGGTTTGAGGAGATTAGTTGATTGGAGAAGGATTGGAAACGCCCCTTTCGCTCATTCTGAAGTGATCAGGATGAGCGGAGGGGCGTTTTCATGTAAAAGGGATGATTTTACTATATTTTTTGTTAAGAGGAGGCACTTGTTTTTTTAAAAAAAGGCAAAGTGATAGAAAATCCTGATTTCTTTACTTATTTACTCAAAAAGAAGCCCTATTTAATCACCATAATGCATCAACAACCTGTTTATTTTCAAATTTTGATTTTTATGTTCAAAAACGATGATTTTATTTTCAATAAATCATATTTATGTTCAAAAAATCTCTTTTTATTTTCAAATCGTTTATACCCGACATATTTCGACGCGATTCGCTACATTCATTTCATTTCAACATACAAAAAAAGAAGCATCGGAGGCTTCCGCCGGTGCTTCTTCAACATCACTTATTTTGTTCCGAAAAGACGATCCCCTGCATCACCAAGACCAGGAACGATATAGCCGTGGTCATTGAGTTTCTCATCAAGGGCTGCCAAATAGATGTCCACTTCAGGATGGTCTTTGTGGATCAATTCGATTCCTTCAGGAGCAGCAACGAGACACATCAACTTAATGTTTTTCGCACCGCGGTTCTTGAGGGAAGTAATAGCTGCAGCAGCTGAACCGCCAGTTGCCAGCATCGGATCAATTACAATAAAGTCGCGCTCTTCCACATCGGATGGAAGCTTAACATAGTATTCAACAGGCAATAGTGTTTCCGGATCGCGATATAGACCTACATGCCCAACTTTCGCTGCTGGAATCAATTTTAAGATGCCATCTACCATTCCAAGACCAGCACGGAGAATCGGTACAAGCCCCAGCTTTTTCCCGGCAATTACATTCATTTGTGCTTCAGCTACCGGAGTTTGAATGGTAACCTCCTCAAGCGGAAGATCCCGCGTGATTTCAAAAGCCATCAACCCCGCTACTTCATCCACAAGCTCACGAAATTCCTTTGTTCCTGTTTCAACGTCACGAATATGTGTTAATTTATGCTGTATCAATGGATGATCCAGAACAAAAACATTACCCATCCTGCTACCTCTCCTTTTTCACAACGGGCTTGTCCACCCGAGCTTTTTCTTTGCACATAACCTCTTCCGCATTTTACAGAAAAAGAGGAGCCACTTCAAGGATTAAAAAGCTTCCAATTCGAAAAACATGAGGCTGTCCAATATGTCTATAACACTGAAAGGTGCTGTCTATCTGGAAGTAGTTGATCTCCGTTCCAGGCTGCTCGCTTTCCGCGCGGGGCGTGCGCTGAACCCCTCGGCGCAAGCGCCTGCGGGTTTCACCTGTCACGCGCGTCCCGCTGGAGTCTCACACCTTACACTCCAATCAACTTGTCAATGGAGATTGTATTGCAAGTAATGACTCCACAATCAAAATTTTCTAAAAGGAGCTGCCAGAAGGTCAGTTTATGACTTTCTGGCAGCTGCGGCAAGACGGTTATCCTTTTCTGCTCATTACGATCATGCTCACTGTAATGATCACAAAGGCTGTGAAGGCGAGCATCGGGATCGTGATAAAGCCAAGCCAGTTGATATAATCCTGCGAACAAGGCACACCTGATGTGCATACTTCAAATTCCTGCAATGCCGGAATCTTTTGCAGCGCGATGTGATAGCCTGACACAAATATACCTAAAACAGAGAGAGGCAGCACATAACGGGCAATTCTGCTGTCCTGATGGTAGAAAGCCACACCGAGAAATACGGCGAGCGGGTACATCAGGATCCTCTGGTACCAGCAAAATGTACACGGAACGTAATGCATGACCTCACTGAAGTAAAGTGAGCCGATGACCGCGATGATGGCCGTCAGCCAGCTCAGCAACAAAGGCTTGTTCATCTTACTTCTTCCCTTTCGCTGCTTCTTCTACTTGTTTCTTAAAGTCTCCGTACGTGCTTCCTGTAAACTTTTTGCCGTTTACAAAGAGTGTCGGAGTAGAGTCCACGTTTAGCTTGCTTACGAGTGCCTCATCCTTCTTTACGTCCTCATCATGATTCGAGCTGCTGAATGCCTTTTTCACTTTGGCTGCATCTTTTTCAGACGTCGCTTCTGCCAGCGTCTTCACCAGAAAGTCCTCTTTAAAGATATCCCGGTGTTCGTCTTCTGGGTCTGAGGGCTGCTTTTTATATAAGAGCTCGTGGAACTTCCAAAAGCTGTCGTTGCCTAGTTCCGCATACACGGTTTCCGCAAACTGTGCCGATCGCCTTGAATCTACGTTGATGAACGGGTAGTTGATAAAATAAAACTTTATTTTGCCTGTTTTAATCAGGTCTTTATCAACTTCAGGGAAAAATGACATGTTGAAGTTTTTGCAGATCGGGCATTTATAATCCCCAAATTCAATAACCTTCACATCAGCAGATTGATCCCCTAAGTAAGGCTGCCCTTTATAATCAATCGAGACACTTTGATTCGAGTCTTTCCCCTTGTCCCCCGGATTGCCCACAAATAAGACGACAATGATACCTAACGCAATAATACCGATGAACCAGAAAATCCAGCTTGATGATTTTTGGTTTTTGTTTCGGACATAGTTTTTCGTCTGAGACTTTGCCTTGCTCTTTCCTTTTGGTTTTTGTTTAGCCATCTTTTCACCTCTACTACCTTAAATTTATATACTAACTATTCAATCACAGATCAATTCTCCTTAAGAGTATACAAGTTTTCTGCAATTTACAAATGAACATTCTCTTAACTTTACAGAATTTAAGCGAGGTGTGATTGAACCGCCAGCTATCACACCTCCCGCTTTTGAGGTAAAAGACTTGAGGGTTCCTTTAAAGCGATGGGAAATTCTTAAAGATAGGCTGTTTTCGTAACCTTTATTGCTTTTTGGGGTGGTCGATTTCCGTTTCAGGCTGCTCGCTTTCCGCGGGGCGTGCGCTGAGCCTCCTCGGCGCATGCGCCTGCGTAGTCTCACCTGCCACGCTTCCCCCGCAGGAGTCTCGCACCTTACACTCCAATCAACTTGTCAATGAAGGGTATTTCCAAAAATGTTCCCAAAGTAACAATCTTTTAGAAAAGAGCCCTAAGATAAAAAAAAAGACGCCCTCTGCAGGACGCCTTTGTAAAAACAATTCTTTTCTTACTCGTACAGCTTATACTTCCCGGCAAGAGCAGCTACACGCTCGCTTGCTTCCTTCAATGCTTCTTCACCTTCAGGATTTTTAACAACAAGCGCGATCAGGGATGCAATTTCATCCATGTCTTCAAGTCCGAAGCCACGGGATGTAACAGCAGCAGTACCGATACGGATTCCGCTTGTTACAAACGGGCTTTCAGTATCGAATGGAATCGTGTTTTTGTTTACGGTAATACCGACATCATCCAATGCTTTTTCAGCAATCTTGCCCGTAATGCCGAGCTTGCTTACGTCAATCAGGATCAAATGATTGTCCGTGCCATCGGACACAAGCGTGATTCCTTCTTTTTTAAGAGAATCAGCCAGCCTTTTTGCGTTATCAATGATTTGTCCGGCATACGTTTTAAAGTCTTCGCTTAATGCTTCGCCAAATGCGACAGCTTTAGCTGCAATTACATGCATAAGGGGTCCACCCTGGATTCCAGGGAAAATGGATTTATCAATTTTCTTGGCAAACTCTTCTTTACAGAAAATCATTCCGCCGCGAGGGCCGCGCAATGTTTTATGCGTAGTTGTTGTTACAAAATCAGCGTAAGGAACCGGATTCTCATGAAGCCCCGCTGCCACAAGCCCAGCGATATGCGCCATGTCTACCATGAGATACGCTCCTGCTTCATCGGCAATCTCACGGAACTTTTTGAAATCAATAGCTCTTGGATAGGCACTCGCACCAGCCACGATCACTTTCGGCTTATGCTCAAGCGCTTTTTGGCGGACATCCTCATAGTTGATGAGATGAGTTTCTTTGTCCACCCCATACTCTACAAAATTGTACAAAACGCCGGAAAAGTTAACCGGGCTTCCGTGAGTCAAATGCCCTCCGTGTGATAGATTCATTCCGAGGACAGTGTCACCTGGCTCCAATACGGTAAAATACACAGCCATATTCGCCTGTGCACCGGAATGAGGCTGAACGTTGACATGTTCCGCTCCAAAGATTTTCTTGGCACGGTCTCTTGCTAAATCCTCAGCTACGTCAACATATTCGCATCCTCCGTAATAACGGCGTCCAGGATATCCTTCCGCGTACTTGTTGGTCAGTACGGATCCTTGAGCCTCCATTACCGCTTGACTTACAAAGTTTTCTGATGCAATAAGCTCAATCTTATTCCGCTGACGGCCTAGTTCGTCCTGTATAGCAGCAAAAACTTCTTGATCTTGAACAGCTAGCTTTTCCAAGTGTGCGCATCCCCTTCGTGTAAAAGTCCTTAATTCAAACCCATTGTAACATAGCCTTCCGGGGATTTGTTACGTCTCTTTTAATTTAAAAAAGAGTAGCCGCTTCCATTTTTTCAGGTAAGTAGGAGCTGTCCAATAAGCCGTTAGCAAGCATAGAAACAGGATGTCTATCTGGCAGCAGTTAATTTCCGTTCCAGGCTGCTCGCTTTCCGCGGGGCGTGCGCTGAACCCCTCGGCGCTTGCGCCTGTGGGTTCCACCTGTCACGCTCATCCCGCGGGAGTCTCGCACCTTCCACTCCAATCAACTAATCAAAGAAGATGCCTTTCTAAACAAAGGAGCTGCCAGAAGGTCAGTTTACTATGACTTTCTGGACAGCTCCTCCTTACGGTTATTGTTCGAGCCTTTTTCTTTGGAAATCGGCAATCTGTTTATACTCATCCTCCAGGCTGCGTGAGACGGATAGGAAGATGGACATCAGCTCCTGATACGTATCGACGTTTTCAGGGTTTGGCTTGTGCTGATGCGTGCTGCCGACCATTTCGGATACGATGGAGAAATCATCAATTTCTTCTAATGCATACAATCCAAGGATGACCGCCCCGAGACAAGAGCTTTCGAAACTCTCAGGAATCGTCACATCTTGATTGAAGATGTCAGCCATCATCTGCCGCCAAAGAGCAGAACGGGCAAACCCGCCAGTCGC
Organism: Fictibacillus marinisediminis; assembly: GCF_023149135.1. Taxonomy (NCBI): domain Bacteria; kingdom Bacillati; phylum Bacillota; class Bacilli; order Caryophanales; family Fictibacillaceae; genus Fictibacillus; species Fictibacillus marinisediminis. Next base: position 4,177,250 of record NZ_JAIWJX010000002.1, read on the forward strand.
CTGCACCCCTTTTGGAATCCCGATTAATTCCTGAAGAGCGAGCAAGACACTGTAAAGGTTGAAAATAACCCCTTCGAGCACCGCCCGGATCATATGCTCTTTTTTATGGTAAAGAGCAAGCCCAAAGAATGAGCCGCGCGCATTGGCGTTCCAGAGCGGCGCCCGTTCTCCTGCCATGTACGGGTGAAATAAAAGCCCGTCGGCTCCGGGAGAGACCTTTTTTGCGATCTCAGTCAGCATCTCGTAAGGATCGACTCCAAGGCGCTTTGCCGTTTCTGCCTCAGCAGCACCGAACTGGTCTCTGACCCATCGAAACGTCATGCCGCCGTTGTTTACAGGTCCCCCGATCACCCAATGTTTATCCGTCAGCGCATAACAGAACGTCCGGCCTTTCTGGTCGGTGATCGGCTTGTCACTGACCGTACGGATGGCACCGCTTGTCCCGATCGTAACGGCAACAACACCCGGTTCAATTGCGTTAACACCAAGATTGGAAAGCACGCCGTCACTGGCTCCGATAATAAACGGAGTTTCCGTGCGTATGCCCAGTTTTTCGGCAAGTTCTGGCGCAAGCCCTTTCACAACATGGGTAGTCGGAACAAGCGTGGAAAGTTTTTCACTCGTAATGCCGGCAATGCTCAATGCTTCCTCATCCCATTCCAGCTTTTCAAGGTTCATCATTCCTGTTGACGATGCGATGGAATAGTCGATAAGAAACTCTCCGAAAAGCTTGTAAAACACATACTCTTTGATCCCGATAAACTTATGTGCAAGCGTATAGGCTTCATTCAGTTCATGCTTCATCCAGAGAAGCTTTGACAGCGGCGACATCGGGTGGATTGGTGTACCTGTTCTTAAGTAAACTTCATGGCCGTTCAGTTCTTCCTTAATTTTTTCGGCATAGGAAGCACTTCTGTTATCCGCCCACGTGATACTCTTCGTCAGTGCATTCCCCTTGGCATCCACTGCAATGACACTGTGCATCGCTGAACTGAATGAGATCAGCTCAAGATCATCTGGAGAAACGAGACTCTTTGCCATATTTAGTTTAATACAGGAAAATACGGCTCTCAGAATTTCTTCCGGCTCCTGCTCTGCAGTAGAAGGCGTTGGACTTAGCAGCGGATAGCCCACTGTATGCTGAGAAATGACAGCTCCTTTTCGGTCAAATATCACTGCTTTCGTACTCGTTGTCCCGATGTCCACACCCATCAAGTACTTTTTTGAATCCATACCTATCATCCTTTCCGATCTTACACTTGCCTGTCTATAGCTTAGTATGTAACGAAGTCCGTTTGAAATTACATGATAAAAAGAGAGGGTGACACTATTAGAATAAGTCACCCCCTTTGCTTGAAATTATTTTTTTACCACTGCATGCCCGCCGAATTCATTGCGAAGAGCAGCTACTACCTTGCCTGTGAACGTATCGTCCTCAAGTGAACGGTAGCGCATCATGAGGGAAAGAGCGATAACCGGTGCTGGAACTTGAAGGTCCAGGGCAGCTTCCACTGTCCATTTTCCTTCTCCAGAAGAGTTCATCACCCCTTTAATGCCTTCAAGCTTAGGATCTTTGGAGAATGCGTTCTGAGTCAGCTCCATGAGCCAAGAGCGGACAACTGAACCGTGGTTCCACATTTTCGCAACGGCTTCATAGTCATAATCAAACTGGCTTTTCTCAAGAACTTCGAATCCTTCAGCGATCGCCTGCATCATACCGTACTCGATGCCGTTATGAACCATTTTCAAGAAATGTCCGCTTCCGACTTTTCCTGTATAGAGGTAGCCGTTTTCCACGGAAAGATCTTTGAAAATCGGTTCGATGATTTCAAATACTTCAGGCTCTGCACCGATCATTGTACAAGCACCGTTTCGTGCTCCGTCAGTGCCTCCGCTTGTCCCTACATCGACAAAGTGAAGCTCTTTTTCTTTTAACTCTTCTGCACGTCGCAGTGTATCTTTATAGTTGGAGTTTCCGCCGTCGATCACAATATCTCCAGGCTCCAGTACGTTTTTCAGTTCAGCAAGAACATCTTCCGTTATGTTTCCCGCAGGTACCATCATCCAAACCACACGCGGTGTGCTTAGTCCGCTGACTAGTTCTTTGATCGATTCAACGCCTGTTGCTCCATCGTTCGTAATATTTTTCACCTGTTCTTTGTTCACGTCTGTCGCTACTACCTCATGGTTGTGGTCGAGCAGATTAAGAACAAGATTGTAACCCATTTTACCAAGGCCGATCATTCCGATTTGCATATATAAATGCCCCTTTCAAACAAACCATGATTACGGTTTGTGAAAATTTTTTTCTTCCATCGCTATTATATACTAAAATTTTTTCCGTTTACAAGAAAATAAATTTCATATTATGATAGAGCCAAACGTCACGGTACAAAGAAAGGAAGAACGAACATGGCAGCTTCAAACTGTTTATCCAAAATTCGCTCTTCTTATGGCATATTAAGCGAAAAAGAAAAAAAGATTGCTGACTTTATATTGGAGGATCCTCAAAATATCATCCACTCGAGCATTAATGAAGTGGCTGATCATTTGGAGGTAGCGGATGCGACGGTCTTCCGGTTTTGTAAAAGGCTGGGCTTCAAGGGATTTCAAGCATTAAAAATTGCACTTGCCTCTGATATTGTCGGCCCGCTTCAGGATATCCATGAGACCATACTAGAAAGCGACACACCTGCCCAGATCGCCGAAAAAGTATTTCAATCCAACATCGGCACACTCGAAGATACCCGGCAGATGCTGGATGAAAAAAGTTTTCAGGCGGCTGTCGATTGCCTGCTCGCCGCTCAAAAGATCGAATTCTACGGAAACGGCGGATCAGGCATCATCGCTATGGACGCTCATCATAAATTTATCCGTACCGGCAAACCAAGCATCGCTTATACCGATACGCACTTTCAGCTGATGTCTGCTTCCCAGCTGACGGAGCGGGATGTGGCTCTCTTTATCTCCCATTCCGGAACAAATAAGGATTTGCTGCACGTCATGAGGGTGGCGAAAGAGAACGGCTGCCGCACCATCTCGCTTACCGATTATGCAAAGTCTCCGCTCAGTGAGAAGGCTGATATTTCCCTGCATACGATCTCGAGGGAGACTGAATTCCGGTCTGAAGCACTCTCTTCCCGGATTGCACAGCTCAGTATTATCGATGCACTCTATGTGAATGTGATGATGGCTGGCAAGGAAGAATCAAAAAAATCGCTGCAGCGCATGCGGTCGGCGATTTCGGAGAAGAAGTTCTAACAGGAAACTTCAGAGGGGAAGAGTTACTTGCGGAATTGATGCTTTTACTTGCGGTTCGACATGGTTTACTTGCGGAAACTCTGCGTTTACTTGCGAAAATCGCCCACTTACTTGCAAAAATGCTTCAAATACTTGCAAAACCCATCATTTTCATAAAAAACCACCCGCCCCAGCACAAAAAAAACCGCCCTTCTACAGGCGGTTTTTTTCTTTATCTATTAAAAGCAGCGGATGTCTTCCTTGGATGGATATACTGCACGCTCTCCGCCAATCAGCTTTGGCCTTGTTTTGGCGAGGGTAACGTGGGCTTCCCCGATGCTTTTTACTTCCGTTCTTACGGGTACAGCAACATGCTTCAGATGCATGCCGATAAAGGTATCCCCGATATCAATTCCGGCATCTGCTTTAATGTATTCGACGACGACTGGATCATTTAGATGATGGAAGGCATAGGTGGCGAGTGCGCCGCCTGCCGAACGCGCAGGCACAACACGGACTTCTTCATATCGAAGCCTGTCAGCGATTTCCCGCTCCATCACAAGTGCTCTGTTCAAATGCTCACAGCATTGAAAGGCAAGAACGACCTGACTTTCTTCCTGAAAGGTTTTTACCCCGTTATAAAGAGCTTGAGCCGCTTCCATCGTTCCGGAAGTGCCAATTTTCCCTCCGGTTACTTCACTTGTACTGGCCCCTACGACCAGCAGCTGTCCAGGCTTTAACTGGGCCTGTTTTTGTAAATCAGATAGTGCATGAAAGACCTGCTTCTCAACAGTTTGCAGCTGGTCACTCATTGGTTGAATCGTCCCTTCTTTTGAGGTGAGAATCAGCGTCCAGCCTCTTCTGTCACCCTTTCGTTGCGGTACTTCCGCCTATTTTGCACCCTGCGCTTCATAATCAGAAATTTTTCCGACTCGTTTGCTGTGGCGGCCGCCTTCATATTCTGTCGTCAGCCATACCTTTGCAATTTCCAAAGCCAGTCCAGGTCCGATGACCCGTTCACCCATCGCCAGCACGTTGCTGTCATTGTGCAGGCGTGTCGCTTTGGCGCTGAACAAATCGTGCACAAGGGCACAGCGGATTCCTTTTACTTTGTTTGCCGCTATACTCATACCTATTCCCGTACCGCAGATTAATATGCCCCGATCAGCCTCTCCGCTTGCCACCATTTCCGCTACGGGAATGGCGTAATCCGGATAATCTACCGAGGTGCTGCATTCACAGCCCATATCTTTTACATCCATGCCCATCTCCTGCATCATGCTCACAATTTCCTGACGAAGCTCTACTCCTGCATGGTCTGAACCAATCGCTACTCTCATCTGATCCTCCTGTATATTTCCGTATTCTACTTCAATTTTAAATCGATTTTTACATTGTTTCAACCGGTGATAACGGAAATATGAAGAGGCCATCTCTGTTTAAATCTTTTTTATGAGTTTTTCAATGAGGCTTTCAAGCTCGGCTCTTGTCTCGCGATAAAGATCGATACTTCCGCCAAACGGGTCAATGATGTCCAGGGACGGCAAGCTTTTTTCCAGCGAGATGATTTTTTCTTTGAAAGGCTGAATATCAGCTTCAAATTTCTCCTGAACCGCTTGCTTGTCATTAGTATCGGCCTGATCCCATTTATTTTTATAGAAAGCTCTTATTGTTTCAATTTCAGCATACGCCTGATGAAGCTCTGAAAGCTGCTTTTCATAGTCATCGTTCTGATAGATGTATTCTTTAAGTGTGTATGCTTTCTCCACAGCCTCCGGATATTGATGGCAAACCGTATGTTTATGGCTTTCTGTCATCGTCAGGACAAGGTCGGCCCAACGGACAAGTGTTTCAGTCAAGGGTTTGGATTCATGTTTGAATGGGATGCCTTTTTCCGACATCGCCGTCACCGCATGGGTACTCGCCCCTGACCCCTCTGCGGCAAAGACGCCAGCTGACCTTACTTCAACTTTTCCCTTTCCCAGGTATTTAAGCAATGCAGCCGCCATCGGACTTCGGCACGTATTTCCTGTACAGACAAATAAGATCTTTTTCATGATTTCCCACCCTCAGCTTCAATGTCTTTATTTACAAGTATAAAAAAAGATTGGCTCAGTGCCAATCGTTCATTTATTGTTCCAGCATTATAAGGGAAGCAGGAGCTTGATCCCAAAAGCAAGCAGAATCAATCCGCCGAGCGCTTCACTGTAGGATCCGAGCCACTTTTGAACTTTTCTGCCCATCATCAGACCTCCCCATGTCAACAGCATGCTCATGATTCCGAACATGAATATGGTGAGAAACGTACGGGCTCCGTAAATTCCCAGACTTAGTCCAACAGAGAAACTATCCAGGCTGGCGCTCACAGCAAAAAGCAGCAGACCAAACCCGACAGGATTCACAAACGGCTCATTCTCAGGCTTGAAGGAAGAACGAATCATCTGCAAACCAAGAAGGAGCAGCAAACAACCGCCGATGATGACTGCAATACCCCCAAAGTGAGAAGAAATCTGCTTGCCAAGCAATAGTCCTGCAAGAGGCATCCCAATATGAAACAGTCCGATGACTACTCCTATTTTCACAATCTGCCTCAGCCTTAATTGCAGCATTCCCATGCCGATCCCAATAGAAAAAGCATCCATACCAAGAGCAAAAGACATGAGCCACAGCGTCAGCCATTCACCGATTGTTACGACGTCCATTCACTTTCCCCCTAACTCCGCTAGTACAACCTTATGCAGGTCCGCCATTGATTAGAATCGGCGTTTCCGTCCCTCGAAAAAACCAAATATAAAGCAATTTTCGACATAAGCAGGGATATGGTTTTTTTTAACGTAAATAAAGGTTATAGAAAAACGGGAAGAATCGGAGGGGAAATTTTCATGGCTGAAGACGCGAAATCGATTCATCCGGCAGTTGCTGAATCAAAAAAGAAAGCATACCGTATGGAGATTACAAAACAGCAGAGCATGATGTTCAAGTTTATTAAATCAGGCGAAACTTTCGTAATGACCGAGTGCAGCGGTGAACTCTCTGACTCATTGGGCTATAAAGAAGAATGGGTGATCGGAAAGACTCCTGAAGAAATTTTTCCGAAAGAGCTCGCCGCATTTAAAATGGATTGTTACGAACAGGCCTGGAAGGGAGAGAATATTACATATGAAGCCCAACTGAACAATGTCCCATTCCTCGTATCGTTAAATCCGGTCTTTGAAAATGGAAAAGTCGTCGAGGTGCGGGGCTTAAGCATCGATCTGATCCATAGGGTTATGATGGAGAGGCAGCTGGAAGAAAGTGAGCAAAGGTTCCGCTCGCTGATCGAGCATAACATCGATGCACTATTTTCCCTTGATTCCCAAGGGAAGTTTACGACCGTCAATCCGGCTGCAGAACTTCTTACCGGCTACTCGGGGAAAGAACTGCTCAGCATGACCTTTCATCCCCTGCTGATGGAAGAACATCTGGAAAAATCAGTCCAAGGTTTTGAGGAGGCCCTTAAAGGCACTCCAAAGACATACGATACGAAGATGAAAAGAAAAGACGGAGAAATTCGGTTTGTAAATCTGACCATCACACCGATTATCGTAAGCGATGACGTACTGGGACTGTATTGTATCGGAAAGGATATTACGGAAAAGAAGAAGCAGGAAGCCGAACTGAGGGAAACAAAAGAAACACTGGAGTCGCTGTTTACTCATTCTGCAGACATGATCGCCATCTATGATTTCGATAAACAAACGATCAAGCTGAACCCCGCTTTTGAAAAAACGTTCGGGTGGACAGAGGAAGAATTAAAGGACTGCAGAAACCCCATTTTCCCTATTGTCCTTGATCAATATTTACAGGAATCACTGCAGATGATCCAGACGGTGAAAAAGGGAATTCCCATTAAAGGCCACGAGATGATTTGTCAGCGCAAAGATGGATCCCTGCTGAACTCGAGTGTCACGCTGTTTCCCATATTTGATCAAAACGGCCGAGTACACGCATACTCGGGTATTTCGCGTGATATCACTGAAAAAAAACGGCAGGAAAAAGCCTTGCGTGAGAGCGAAGAAAAATACCGCATCATTGCCGAAAATACGATGGATCTAATCGCTACATCCGACAGGCAGGGGAAGATCACATACTCCTCACCTTCCAACAATATGATTTTAGGTATGGATCCTGCAGACTATCTAGGAAAAAATGCCATTGATTTCCTGCATGAAGATGACAAAAAACGGGTGACTCTCCTCATGCGCCGCATGGTCCAATCGAGACAGCCTGTAAAATATGAAGCTCGCTGGAAACATAACGATGGTTCCTATGTTGTATTGGAAACAAACGCAACACCAGTCATCAATGAAAAAGGCCATGTGGAAAGCATCGTGGTTGTATCCAGAGATCTCACCGAGCGAAAAAAAACAGAAGAAATGCTTAGAAAATCCGATAAGCTTTCCGTTCTGGGCCAGCTGGCTGCTGGTGTCGCCCATGAGATCCGCAACCCTTTAACCTCTATAAAAGGGTTCTTGCAGCTGCTTGAATCGAAAGCAGAGAATGACTTTGAGTACTATGAAATCATGCTCTCTGAAATTGACAGGATCAATTCCATTGTCAGTGAATTTATGGTCTTGGCCAAGCCGCAGGTTATGCATCTCGTGCCGACCAACATCACTGAACTGATGCGCCATGTCATCTCACTGATTGAAACACAGGCCATATTGATGAACGTGCAGATTTATTTTAATGCAGAGGACGATCTGCCTGTAATCTCCAGTGTGGACAACCAGCTTAAACAGGTATTTATCAATCTGCTGAAAAATGCGATCGAAGCGATGCCGGATGGCGGAAACGTGTTTATTTCCATTGAACGGGAAGAGAACGATCTGGTAGTGTCGTTTGCGGATGAAGGGTGCGGAATTCCTTCTGATAAGCTCCCTTCACTCGGTGAACCCTTTTATACAACAAAAGAGAAAGGGACAGGGCTCGGCCTCATGGTCTGCTATAAGATTATTGAGGACCATGGCGGGAGGATCCAGGTGAAGAGCGAGCTGGGACAAGGCAGCACCTTTAAAGTGGTGCTTCCCATACTCTCGATCGCTTAGGAGGGCACCCCCTTTATTGTCTAACCATAAAAAGAACAGGACAGCCAGCTGTCCTGTTCTTTTTTGCTCTATTCTTTAATGATCCGTCCGCCTGCCGATTTCTCAAGCCTGTTCATAATGGCTGCACCTACACCCTTTTTCGGAAACACTTCTCCATAGATGATATCCACATCACTCTCGTTAAACGCCCGCAAAGCGTCATACAGATGATGTGCGACACTTTCCAGCTTTTCACGTGACCCGCACGGAATAATCGTATCCGCCTGATAAAAGGATGCATTTTCTTCAGAAGTGAGAACACCGATTTTTCGCCCTGCTTCTTTTTGCTTGTCCATAAGCTCCTGCAAAAACGCAGGAGAGCCATCCACAAGATAAAGAGGAGCATCCGGCGCATAATGCGTGTATTTCATGCCCGGAGATTTGGGTGCTTCCTTCTCATTGAGGAGTCCAGGATCCATGGATGTTTCACCCGCCGCCTCTTCAAGCTGCTCTTTTGTGACTCCTCCCGGGCGAAGGATGACAAGGGTTTCGGCCGTGCAGTCGACCACTGTGGATTCCACACCGACCCCTGTTGCCCCTCCGTCCAGAATACCAGGGATTCTACCTTTTAAATCCTCATAAACATGCTGGGCAGTCGTTGGAGAAGGCCTTCCAGAGACATTGGCGCTGGGAGCCGCCAGCGGAAGGCCGCATTCCTTGATCAGTTTCATGGCAACGGGATGATCAGGCATCCGAACAGCCACTGTGGATAACCCCGCTGTCACCCGGCCGGCCACATCCTCTCCCTTGGGCAGAACCAGTGTCAGGGGACCCGGCCAGAACGCATCCATCAGTTTTTTTGCCCGTTCCGGGATGGAAGAAACAATCCCCTCAAGCTGTTCAGTACTTGCGATATGAACGATCAGCGGATTATCACTCGGTCTTCCCTTTGCCTGGAAAATTTTCTCGATGGCTTCATCACTGAGCGCGTTTCCTCCAAGTCCATATACTGTTTCTGTAGGGAATGCCACCACTTCATTTTTCTTTATCCACAAGGAAGCTTGCGTAATTTGTGGATATTCTTTTTCTTTATCCATTTTTTTATCCACAGACCATACTTCGGTTTTATACTCTCTCATGTGAAAAATCCTTTCAAACCGCCCAATCTGTGTTCTTCACGCTCATTCCGCACATCATCCACAAGTTATACACAAACGCTTCAGAAATGTGCATAACTTGTGGATAATTATTTGTCATTCAAGGTGCAGTAAAGGAGTACAACATCTTTTTCAGCTGTTTTCTTGTAGTGGGCGGTATTCTCAATATGGGAAGGAGTTCCTTTTTCGGGTACCGGCTGAAACGATAAAGGCTCAAAGAGATGAACAGCTTTCGTAAGCAGATACAGGGTTTCCACTCCTTTTTCCTTACAGTATAGCAAAATTCGTTGAATCAATCGCAGAAATAGTTGTTCATTCGAATATTCTTTCTTGATGACGAAGGAACGCAGCAGCCCGTCCTGGCCAACTCTTTCCAGGCCCACTGTTCCGATCGTATCTCCTTCATCATTTTCCACAACCAGATAGTTCTCGATTCCCTCTCTGATCCCGTCCGTTCCGAGACCTGCCTGCTTTACCAGCTCACCGAGACTTCCTGCTTCATGCGGCATAGCCGCCCGTAAACGAATTGTCATGGTGTTCACCCCTCTAGCATTTTTTATAAAAGTCTATGAAACAACCATGAAAGTTATGCAGGGCTTTTAAGAGAAAAGACTCCCGATCTTATCTGCGATGGTGGTAAAGAAGTCTGCCAGAAAGAATTTAACTTCTATTTTTTCTTCCTCAGGCTTTTGAACAACGGGGGCGTCCTGAGCAGTTCCTGAGGCTACTTCCTTTACACCCTTCTGATCTGCTTTAACCGCGTCTCCGTTTTCAAAATCAAGGAAACATAGAGGCGGAAACAATACACACCACCAATTGGCTCCTTTACCTTTACCAAGTGTAATGAGGACCGCTTCATACTTTCCGGCAGGGTAGATATTATTTCCGTACATTTTTGTCGGGAAGGCGACGTGATTGTTGAATTGAACTTTGTAGGGAATGTTGAGCCCTGCATCTTTCAAGTAGGACTTTACCACGTTTTCAACTTCAGGCAAATGTTTTCGGATCACTTTTTCGGCCTGATCATGTGAATCCAGGCCACCCACCCAGGTTGTGATCTGTTCGTTCACTTTATCCCGGATTCTTCTTTTCAGTGCCTGATCTTTTTCCGCGTCACTGTTTGCCAGAATCCGTAGCCTGATGGCATCACTCGGAATTTTAGCAGAGGCATTCAAGGTGGCATCGGCCACCTTCGTTTGGGTTTCAAAAAACAGCAGCATCGCGATCAGCGATAGGAATAGTATAGTCATTAGCGATTTTTTTGATCTTTTCATGTTTAAAACTCCCCTTTCCTTTTCTATCCTCATTGTGGTCACGGAAAGGAGAAATCATACTATGAATCTAGTAAACAAATACCGGAAAAATATGACAGAAACCGGCTGTGAAACAACGGACTTTGTCACAAATTTATTAAACATATCAAAAAGGTCACATAATTCCTCTGCAGTGTAGTGGGTCTGCTATATTAAGGACATCCCTATCACCCCCTTTTTCATGTAGATAATGAAAAAACAAAGAGCCTCCCGCTACTGGCGGGAGGCTCTTTTTGTCTTATTGCACGGTTGCTGCATTCAATGAATCAAGCTGCTGCTGCAAAAATTTCGCAAGCTCCAGCATGCCATATTTTCCGGCAGCCGCTTCAGCATCAGAGTTGTAGTTGGTGTTCGTATTGATATCATACGTATAGATTGTCCCGTCCTTATCTTTTATAAATTCGATCCCGGCAACATGAATCTTGTTGTCTGCCAGAACCCTCATATAGTTTTCAATGATTGACTCATTGAAGTTCTCCTGAATTTGAAACTTCGGCTTGGCCGGCGTTTCCTCTCCTGCAGGACAAAACAGGTCGCCGATCTGGCAGGCGTCTGCCGGACAGAGCTCAAAGCCTTCTGAGGTATCCACCCGAACCGCATAAACAAACTTGCCGCCGACAAATTCGCAGCGTGTAATATAAGATTCCGGCGATTCAATATATTCCTGTATCAATGTGATGCCATCCACCGGCTCTTCGAAATCAGGGCCGAGCACATACTCTTTCAATCCTTGATATGAATGGAAAAGCTGAACACCAAGGCCTTTTCCTGCACGGTTATGCTTTGTGATAAATGGTTTGCCGCTGAACGGCTCAGCTGCCTGCAGAATTTGGTCCTTGCCAACAGCCGCAATGGTTTTGGGCGTCTTCACCCCATGCGCCTCAAGCTCTAAATATTGAACGACCTTGCTCACCTCAAGCTGAAGAGCGCGGCTGCCATTCAGCACTTTTCGGCCATGTGCTTCCAGCCAGGCAATGACACTGGCAGCAAGTTCCGGTGCATAACGGTGTCCTCTTGTATGGGAGGAAGCACTCATGCGGCTGTAAAAAATGCCCTCGGGCGGAGCTTCTGCCAGATTAACCGTTCCCTGATCTAGATGCCATGCCTCATAAGGCACTTGCAGCTCATTCAGCCTCTTTGTGAGATGATCTGTCCATTCATCGTTCTCATGTATGATATATACTTTTTTCATGGTCATCCTCCTTATTTCGCATGTTCTTTCCGATAGCTCTCCACCAAAGGCATCACCCGTTTTGAGAAACGTTCCATTTCTTCTAACTGAGGGGAGAATTGCAGTAAAAGGAGTCCGAGGCCGGCTTCTTCATAAGCTGCAATCCGCTCCGCAATCTGTTCAGGAGTGCCGATCAGATTCGGCCTCAGCCCCCGGTTGGAAACAGAGTAGTCGTACAGCTGAATCTGCTGTTCCAGCTGCGATTTGCTCGTAAAATCTTTAAACCCAGCATAAGCGCTGGACTCTTTTACATCTGTAATCCTCTGCAGCTCCGCTTGGGCTTCTTCTTCAGTATCCCGGCAGATCACATAGGCCGCCATTCCGAACGAAGATAAAGGTTCTTTCCCTGTTTGCCCGCGGCGGTTCTTCATGTCATTGATCTTAACGGCGATCTCTTCGACTGTGCCGCCATGCATGACGTAGGCGTCACAGGAGGAAGAGATAACCTGTTTACCCCTTTCACTTTCTCCGCCAGCATACAGAATGGGATTCGGCCGCTGAACAGGTTTAGGGAAAAGTTTCGTATCGCTAAACTGATAAAACTTGCCGGAATAATTGAAGGTTTCTTCTGTCCACAGCCCCTTTAGAACATCAAGAAACTCTTGCGTACGCTCATATCTTTCGTCGTGGGCAGTAAAAATACCGCCATACTGCTTCGCTTCCTCTTCCCACCAGGCGGAGACGACATTAAGTGTAAACCTCCCGCCGCTCATTTGGTCGATGTTCGCCGCCATTTTCGCTGTTACAGCAGGATTATGGAATCCTGGCCTTACCGCTGTCATAATTTCTATTTTCTCCGTTACGGACGCGAGACCCGCCGCCGTTGTCCAAGCCTCCAGAGAGTCCTGCTCAGGTCCTTTTATATCATTCAAATACAGTTCCGCGATCAGCGTCGTGTCAAACCCCCACTTTTCCGCGGATTGAATAACCTTCTTCGCATAATCAAACGTCGGCGGCATGTTCTCATTTTCCACATTTCTCAGCCATCCGCCAAAGATCGGCAACCAGAATCCAAATCTCATCTACCTTTTTCTCCCCTCTTCCTTTTAAAAACATTCTGCCACTAAAAGAGACCCTGAAAGTCCATCCCTTCAGTGCGGAGGAGCGGTCAGGACAACGGCCTGACCCTCCGACTATCTAAAAAAACTTCCCCTTTAGATAAGGGGAAGTTTTGACCGCTCCATCTTATCTTCCAGGATCTACTCCTGCTGGATTTAGCACCTTCTAAAAATAGGTTGCCGGGTTTCATAGGGCCAGTCCCTCCGCCGCTCTGGATAAGATTTATTTAATTAATAGTAATCCTACAATAGAAGTAGGTATTGCGTCAATATTTAGGATGTGAGAATAGATGATATTGAATGGCGTTCGACCGGCGAATAAGTCCGGAAATTCAGTTCCGATCAATTATTGCTTGTTTCGCTCAATTTTTATGAGTTAGGCTCAATTCAGCGCCCGTTTTGCTCAATTCCGTTCTTCCGGCCACAAAAAAGAAGCCCCCAGCACAGCTGAGGGCCACCTTTTCTGCTTATTTAAAGCCAATCTCCGCGATAACCATCCGTTCTTTTTGGCTGATGTCCTTTACTACCGAAACAACCGACCCAGGGAACGTGACCCTGAGCATTTCAGCAACCGTCTGGCCCTGATCATGGCCGACTTCAAAGGCTACAATGCTTTGTTTGTTCAGAACGAGCGGCAGCTCCTCCATAAACCTTCTGTAAAATACGTAGCCGTCCTCCCCGCCGCTAAGTGCACGGAAAGGCTCTTGATCCTTAACGATCGTCTCAAGCTCCATTATTTCACGGTCAGGAATGTATGGAGGATTGGATACAACGATATCTGCTTTTTCTCCGCCCTTGATCAGAGGCTGAAGGAGGTCGCCATGAATAAAACGGACAGATGCCTCAAGGTTTTCAGCATTTTTCTTTGCGACTTCCAGTGACTCCTCAGCAATATCAATCGTGGTTACCGAAAAACGAGAATTTTCCAGTGCCAGCGTAATGGCAATGGCACCGCTCCCCGTCCCGACATCGACTGTCTGGATCTCTTCTATGCCAGGGAACCTCATCATGGAGCGCTGAAGCACTTCATATACGAGCTCTTCTGTTTCCGGCCGAGGAATGAGCACCTCTTTATTCACCGAAAAGCGTCTTCCGTAAAACTCTTCAAAACCAATAATGTACTGGACAGGTACTCCATCGCCATGTTTTTGTACAGCTGCTTCAAATACCTCTTGCTGCTTTGGAAGAAGCTCTTCATCCAAACCAAGAAGCAGCTCCGTCCGGCTCATATCGCCAAGTACATGACGAAGAAGAAGCTCACCAGCTAGAGGTTCCCGTCCCTTTTTCGTTAAAAAAGATGAAGCCCAGTTCAGGACTTCATGCCGTTTCATCGCTTTCATCTTATGCTTCCGTCTGGGCCTTCATTTTGCTTGTCTGGTCTTCTGTAATTAATGCTTCAATGAATTCGTCCAGCTTGCCGAGCAAAATTTGATCAAGTTTTTGAAGAGTCAGGCCAATGCGATGGTCCGTTACACGGTTCTGCGGGAAGTTGTACGTACGGATCCGTTCTGAACGGTCACCGGTACCAACTGCAGATTTACGGTTTTCATCGTATTCTTTTTGTTTTTCCTGCTGAATTTTATCATAAACACGGGCGCGAAGAACCTTCATCGCTTTTTCCTTGTTTTTGATCTGTGATTTTTCATCCTGACAGGAAACAACGGTTCCAGTTGGAATATGCGTCAGACGAACAGCGGATTGAGTCGTGTTAACCGATTGTCCGCCCGGTCCGCTTGACGTAAACGTGTCTACACGGACGTCCTTATCATGAATTTCAACTTCCACTTCTTCTGCTTCAGGAAGGATCGCTACTGTCGCTGTAGACGTATGAATACGGCCGCCTGATTCTGTTGCAGGAACACGCTGTACACGGTGTGCTCCGTTTTCATATTTCAGCTTGGAGTATGCCCCGTTACCGTTGATCATAAAGATGATCTCTTTGTACCCGCCAAGCTCCGTATAGCTTGCTTCGATTACTTCTGTTTTCCAGCCTTGCGCCTCGGCATAGCGGCTGTACATTTTGTAAAGATCTCCTGCAAAGAGGGCTGCCTCGTCACCGCCGGCAGCTCCGCGAACCTCGACGATAACGTTCTTATCATCGTTCGGGTCTTTTGGAAGTAGCAAGATTTTCAGCTGCTGTGTGTACTCTTCAATCTTATCTTCAAGCTCAGAAACTTCCTCTTTAACCATAGCGGTCATCTCGGCATCAAGCTTTTCTTCGAGCATTGCTTTCGCTTCGTCGAGCCCTTCTTTTGCTTCTTTATACTCGCGGTAAACCGCTACTGTATCTTGAAGAGAAGATTGCTCTTTGGAGTATTCCCTTAATTTATTCGTATCGCTAATGACTTCTGGGTCACTTAATAGATCATTTAATTTATTGTATCGGGCTTCTATCGTTTCTAAACGTTCTAACACGCTTTTCACCTCATTTTAATGGCATAACATTCTAATTATAATACAGGGGAAGTCACCCGTCAAAAGCCTTCAGACTGTGTTATGACCGTTTGAAGGCAAAAAGAAATCCCCGGAGCTACAGGTACTGCCCGGGGAGAGAGTCTAATCTCTTTTTCATAGCTGAGCGCCAGCCTTCCGCCAGTTCATTCAGACTGGCAAGCATGGTAAGCCCTTCTCTGTTTTCCTTGTCTATGTATGTCATTCTGTTAACAAATTCGACAGAGATCCCGGCTCGATGTTTTTCTTCAATAACAAGCTTGTCTCCCGGGCTGACAGTGCCTACTTCCAGTACCCGCAAGTAATAGCCGGAAAAACTGGTATCCTGAATATATTTGACCATCAATGGCTGTTTGAGTTTGGCCGCCACCTTAAAACAAGGCCGGCGCGGCTGGCTCACTTGGACCAGTGCCTCCCCAAGCCGGAAGATGTCACCGATAAAGACCTCTTTTTCGGTAAGGCCTTCAACGGTAAGATTCTCACCGAAAGAGGGTACGTCCAGAGAGATTCCCAGCCCTTTCTCCCAATACGCATAATGATCATGAGAATAGACACAGACTGCTTTATCCGGACCGCCATGGTGCACGGTGTCCGCCTGTACATCTCCTTCAAATTGAAGATTTGACAAGAATAACGGACCACGGGACGGCTTTTTATTGATCGCCGAGCTTATGTCTTTTCCCTGCCACGAAAGAACATCTGCCTTTCCAGTATTTAAAGCTATAATCGATCCTACCACAACTGCACCCCCGCTCTTTCTTTTATCGTACTCTATAGGGATGCGCCGGGCAAAGATTTTTAATACATGGATGTATGGTTTTTCAGCGCTTCGTAATCCAGTCGCTGCTGATTCATTCGGATGGCCTTTGTCAGTTCTTCAATCACGACTTTTTCATCGGTTATAATATTGAAAACAAAGGGAATGGTTGCAAAGTGGCCAAAAAATTGGGTACACCCTTTGTGCCGTATGTCGTGCTGCGCATCAGTAACCGGATTGACCTTCACGATAAAATTCCCCATGGATTCATAAATAGGATCCAACGGCTTTTCTTTCAACTTTTTGATAAGTGTGGTGATCGGAACAGGATGGTCGTTCCAGTCCGTTCCGTTCGATAAGATATCCAGCATTTTCTACACCTCTCTATTATGATTGTTCGACAGTGCCGGCAGGTTCTTGTTGGTACAGAAAGTGTTGAAAGAAAAAAAGGATACGGTGCAAGAATAGCGAACACCCATTTAACGATGACTAAAAGAAAACGAAGGGGAATACTATAGAAGAACAGAAAGGGGATAGCGTATGAACTATTGTATTATTGGCGGAGATGCGGCCGGGATGAGTGCTGCGATGCAAATCGTCCGCAACGATCCGGAGGCCCGCATCACCATTTTTGAAAAAGGCGGCATCTACTCTTACGGCCAATGCGGACTCCCCTATGCAGTGAGCGGACTCATTCCATCCACTGAAGAACTGATTGCCCGCGATGTAACCACCTTCAGGGAGAAGTATGGAATGGACGCCAGAACCTATCATGAAGTGACCCGGGTTGATCCAGGGGAAAAGACCATTTACGGCATACATACAAAAACGAATGAGGGATTTGTTTTTTCATATGACAAGCTTCTGATTGCAACGGGGGTCAGCCCTGTCATGCCGCAATGGGAAGGAAAGCATCTGCCAGGCATCCATGTTGTGAAAACGATTCCTGACGTTGAGAAAATCAAGAAGGACCTTGATCCCTCCATCCAGGACGTCACCATTATCGGCGGAGGCTATATCGGGCTTGAGATGGCAGAAAATCTTAGGCTTTTAGGGAAAAGGGTAAGGATTATCCAAAGAGGGCCCCAGCTAGGCGCCATCTTTGATTCCGATATGGCAGAACTGATCCATGAAGAAGCCAAAAAACATGACATTGAAGTTTGTTTGAATGAAGAAGTTCAGCGTTTTAAGGGAGATGACCGGATTCAATTCGTGAAGACGAACAAACGGGACTATCCAACAGACATGGTCATCGTCTCTGTTGGTGTAAAGCCGAATACATCATTGATCGAAGATACGGAGATCAGGCTTCACGAGAGCGGAGCCATCCTTGTCAACCGGTACATGGAGACCAATGTGAAAGATGTCTATGCTGCTGGAGATTGCGCGAGCCATTACCACCTGATCAAAGAAATGGATGATCATATTCCTCTTGGCACAACAGCGAACAAGCAAGGCCGGATTGCAGGCCTGAACATGTCCGGCAAACGGCAGACGTTCAAAGGAATTGTCGGCTCCTCAATCATTAAGTTCATGGATCTTTCTCTCGGAAAAACAGGAATATCCGAGAAAGAAGCGGAAAAGCTCCATTTCCCGGTTGAAACAGTAATGACGCGTGCAAAAGACATTGCCGGTTATTTTCCTGGAGTAGAACCGCTGCACGTCAAAATCATATTTGATGCCAACAACCAGCGCATTCTGGGCGGGCAGTTTATCGGCAAGCATGGGGTGGACAAAAGAGTGGATGTTTTGGCCACAGCCATGTTTCACAAAATGGACCTGCACGAACTCGAGGATTTGGATCTTTGCTATGCTCCCCCATATAACGGGGTATGGGATCCGATTCAGCAAGCTGCGAGAAGAGCAAAAAAATAAAACGGCATTTGTCTGTGCGTGAAGCACGGACATTTGCCGTTTTTTCACCTGATGTATAGTCATAGATGTATTGTCGGAGCACCAGCGCCCAGGTTCTCGATAGATGAAAAGTAAGATCTTCTTTTCATCCTTAGTCGTCTTCACTCTTCCACCTCAACACAAAAAGCGTGTTGCTGTGTAATAGTTCCAGCGCTTGTCGAACCTAAGCAGGGCGCTTGCGCTTTTCTTAGCTGTCTACTTTAACTGAAAACTTATAGCGTGGAACGGCCTGCTCTGCTGCTGCTTTAATGTCTCGGCGCATTTTTTCTTTTTTACGGTCAGATACGCTTGAAGGCACGTTTAAATGAATATGTGCATAGTTTCCATTGATGGTCACCATCTGAGGGTTGATGCCCGTCTGACTGACGACCGCCTCACGAATTTTGTCCTGATCATCAGAGATATCAAATCGGGCTGTATTCAATTTCTGATAGTCATTGGGATTCTTATTCGTTTCAGAACTATAGTTGAACTTTGGGTTATTTTTTGTCGCATGGTAATTAATAATTCCATGTCCCCAAATGTTGTCTTTCATATTCTTGGCTGATTCATTTGCCGTCGGTTCAAAATGATCTTTAGACGTCGGAGAACATGCCGCCAGCAGTGAAGCAAGGATAAGGAAAACTCCTGTATTTTTCACAGAAAACACCTCCCGTAATCTTAGGGTTTGTGTTAAGCCTAAAAAAATACAGACAAAAAAAGGATGATTCTAGAAAAGGTGCCTGACACCATCAAAAGAATCATCCATTATTTATTCAGATCGTTCTGCCAGGCTTGCAAGCAGATTATTCGGCTTTCCCGGCACTTCATGACAATGGCGGCAGCGTGGTTCATAGGACTCGGAAGCGCCAACTAATATAATCGGATCATCATAAGAAGCCGGTTTTCCATTAATCAGCCTTTGTGTCCGGCTCGCAGGTGACCCGCAGACCATGCAGATCGCATGAAGCTTGGTTACACTTTCAGCTAGCGCCAATAGTTTTGGCATCGGGCCAAATGGTTCGCCCCTGAAATCCTGGTCAAGTCCTGCAGCTATTACCCGAATGCCATGGTCGGCTAATTCCTGAACGACCGAAATGACGTCCTCATCAAAGAACTGTATTTCGTCAATAGCTACCACTTCCGTGTCAGGAGAAACATTTTTCAGGATATCAACAGATTTTTCAACGGGCTGGGCAATCACTGCGGTGCCGTTATGTGAAACCACCGATTCTTCGCTGTAGCGGTTATCGATCAGCGGTTTAAAGACTTGAACTTCAAGCTTTCCGTATTTCGCCCGTCGCACCCTGCGAATCAATTCCTCTGATTTTCCTGAAAACATGCTTCCACAAATGACCTCAACCCAGCCATTCTGCTTCATTACGTACATGTTTCTGTTCCCCTTCCCATTCATGGTATTTACATATATTATGTACTGATTTATTTAACAAACGCCCTAAAGGCGGCAAAATTATCTTCAATTACAAAAAAAAAGGAGCAAGAAGTTCTCTTGCCCCTTACAACTTGCAGCATATTACTTAAGATTGTATTTCTTTTTGAAACGGTCAACACGTCCACCAACATCAGTAAACTTCTGACGGCCAGTGTAGAAAGGGTGTGTATCGGAACTAACATCCACTTTAATTACAGGATAAGTATTTCCATCTTCCCATTCAATGGTCTCGCTAGAAGACATTGTTGAGCCGGACAAGAACTTATAACCGCTGCTCGCATCCACAAATACAACTTTATTATAATTCGGATGTAAATTTGGTTTCATTTCGTTCTCAACTCCTTCTGCCCTGAATCCTGAGAACCCAGAGTTAAAATAAGCACATAGCAGTAGTATAACAGGGTGCCGTTCATTTTGCAACAGCATTCCCTTTATATTCTTCAGGAATTCGACAATGATTTTACGCGCTTGTTTGTGCCTGACTTCTCAGCCTCAAACATCGCGAAGAAATCCTCATTGTTGGTTGTTTTTCGTAACCGCTTCATGAACGTATCTACGAAATCATGCGAATCATCCATTGTTTTTCGGATCGCCCATAACGATTCAAGGTGATCTTTCTGGATAAGCATTTCTTCTTTTCTCGTTCCTGAACGGCGAATATCGATTGCAGGGAAGATTCGTCGTTCAGCAAGCTTACGGTCAAGGTGCAGCTCCATGTTGCCTGTCCCTTTGAACTCTTCATAGATCACATCATCCATACGAGAACCCGTTTCAACCAAAGCCGTTGCCAAAATCGTTAAGCTGCCGCCTTCTTCAATGTTTCGGGCAGCCCCGAAAAAGCGCTTCGGTCGATGGAATGCAGCCGGGTCAATCCCCCCTGACAATGTACGTCCGCTTGGAGGAATGACAAGGTTATATGCACGGGCAAGACGTGTAATGCTATCCAACAGGATAACAACATCTTTTTTATGTTCCACAAGGCGCATCGCACGTTCTAATACAAGCTCTGCAACTTTAATGTGGTTTTCCGGCACCTCGTCAAATGTAGAGCTGACGACATCGCCTTTAACGGACCGCTCGATATCAGTTACTTCTTCCGGGCGCTCGTCGATCAGCAGGACAATTAGTTCAGTATCAGGATGGTTAGTCGAAATGCTGTGTGCGACCTCTTTTAAAAGACTGGTTTTACCAGCTTTAGGGGGCGCCACAATCAATCCGCGCTGACCGAAACCAACCGGTGCAATCATGTCCATGATACGGGTTGAAAGGTTCGTACGTTCGGTTTCAAGCACCATTTTCTTTTCAGGATAAAGAGCCGTTAACGCAGGGAAGTGAACACGTTCTTTCGCTGTGTCTGGATCCTCGCCGTTTACCGCTTCAACCTGAAGCAATCCATAATAACGTTCATTTTCCTTTGGAGGACGGACTTTACCGGAAACCTTGTCCCCGTTTCTTAGATCAAACCTGCGGATCTGCGAGGCCGAAATATAAATATCCTGGGAACTTGGAGAATAGTTGATCGGACGCAAAAATCCAAATCCTTCATTCGGAATAACTTCGAGAATCCCTTCCATAAATGAATATCCATCCTGTTCAGCCTGTGCTTTAAGAATGGAAAACATCAATTCTCTTTTCGTTAATTTCCCATAATAAGGAACTCTATATTGTCTCGCAAGTTCATATAATTCTTTTAATTTTTTTGTTTCTAATTCAGATAATACTAAGCCCATAATGACACCACACTTTATTCTATTTTCTAAACTCTGTGTTTTCTGTTTTTAATCGTTTTTTATGAAAGAACAGGGCAACAGAAATGAAGGGTTGGAAGGATACTATTGAAGTAAGTAAACCAGAAGTGGAAATTTCATATTATAAATAAACAGTACTTCATATTTTAACCACAAATTGTGGGTTTAATCAAGTCATACATCGAATCAAAAAAGTAAAAGATAAGACAGGTGAAAAAAGTAAAAATGCCGGACGCTTCCTCTGCCGCATCTTTTTTTTCAAAGCTAATGATGCAGAAGAGATAAGCGCCGGACTATTTTAATAATGACTATGGTCTAATAACGAGATCAGGTTTCTTTTTCAGGCTGTGGCGCCCATCGATAAATCGAACGGTACCAGACTTTGCACGCATGACGACAGAGTGCGTCGTACCAATCGTCCCTTTAAACTGGACACCTTTTAAGAGTTCTCCGTCTGTTACACCTGTTGCAGCAAAAATCGCATCATCGCCTTTGACGAGATCTTCCATACGGAGGACTTTATTAATGTCGATGATCCCCATTCTGCGGCAGCGTTCTAATTCTGAGTCATTTTGGGGAAGCAATTTACCTTGTATTTCTCCACCAAGGCACTTTAAGGCTACTGCGGCAATGACACCTTCAGGAGCTCCTCCTGATCCAAATAAGATATCCACGCCTGTTCCTTCAAATGCTGTATTAATGGCTGCAGCCACATCACCATCAGAAATCAGCTTAATTCTTGCACCCGCTTCTCTGATCTCCTGGATGACTTTCTCATGTCTTGGGCGGTTAAGGACGATGGCAACAAGGTCCTCAATGTCCTTATTTCGTGCTTTGGCAACGGCTCTTAGGTTGTCGATGGTTGGTGCATCGATGTCGATCTGGCCTACCGCTTCTGGACCTACGGCAATTTTATCCATATACATATCCGGTGCATGCAGAAGGTTTCCGTGGTCCGCCACAGCCAAAACAGCTAAAGCATTCCAGGTTCCGGAAGCCACAATGTTCGTTCCTTCAAGAGGATCAACCGCTACATCTACACGCGGGCCATAGCCTGTTCCCAGCTTTTCACCAATGTAAAGCATAGGAGCCTCGTCCATTTCTCCCTCGCCAATGACGACCGTTCCCTTCATCGGGACAGTATCAAAAACATCGCGCATGGCAGTTGTTGCTGCATCATCTGCTTCATCCTTTACGCCCCGGCCCATCCAACGGGCCGAAGCAAGTGCTGCGGCTTCTGTAACACGTACTAGTTCCATTGATAAACTACGTTCCATTGAAATAACTTCCCCCTTCTAGAAAAACGCTTACAAAAATTAGAAATGCTGAAGTGGCCGTTATGGTCCGACTAGCACTGGAGGTCTTGAGCATAAAACGTTCTTTGTTTTCTGCTCAAGAGCGAAGTGACCAAGGATGAAAAGAGATGTTCCTTTTCATCCATCGAGGACCAGGACACTGAAGCTGGATCATATTGGAAAGCTGAGACGCCTGTCGAGAGGGCGCCTATTTCTCGATCTCTTCCATTTCCTCGACATCAAGATTTTCACGCCAGATTTTCGCGCCAAGCCCCAACAGTTTATCGACAAGGGATTCGTAGCCGCGATCAATATGTTCAAGACCTGAAACTTCTGTGATGCCTTCTGACATAAGACCGGCAACCACAAGAGCCGCTCCTGCACGCAGATCACTGGCTTTTACTTTGGCACCCTCAAGGCGGGCCTGTCCATTAATTATGGCAGATCGGCCTTCTACCTTCACGTTGGCACCCATCCTTCTCAACTCATCAATATGCTTAAATCGTGCAGAGTAAATGGTATCCGTTACAATACTCGTTCCTTCCGCCTTCGTGAGCAATGAAGTGAATGGCTGCTGAAGATCTGTAGGAAAACCCGGATAAACCAGAGTCTTAATATCTACACTTTTTAACGGATTTCCACTGTTATGAATAAGGACCTGATCATCTTTTGTTTCTATATGAACGCCCATCTCCCGGAGCTTGGCAATCAATGACTCTAAATGAAGCGGAATAACATTGTCTATTAATACTTGCTGGCCTACCGCAGCTGCCAATATCATGTAGGTACCTGCTTCGATTCGGTCTGGAATGATAGAGTGGCGGCATCCGTGAAGATGGTCAACTCCGTCGATTCGGATCACATCTGTACCCGCACCTTTAATTTTTGCTCCCATACTCGTAAGAAGAGTGGCAACATCAATAATTTCAGGCTCTTTTGCCGCGTTTTCAATGATCGTTTGGCCCTTCGCTCTAACCGCAGCAAGCATAATGTTAATTGTCGCGCCAACACTCACTACGTCCAAATAGATTCGTGCACCGATGAGCTCATCTGCACGTAGGTAGATGGCTCCTTGCTCATTGGTAACTTTTGCACCTAATGCCTCAAAGCCTTTAATATGCTGATCAATAGGCCTTGGGCCAAGATTACAGCCTCCCGGAAGACCAATAACAGCTTTTTTGAAACGGCCAAGCATAGCACCCATGAGATAATAAGAGGCTCTAAGTTTCTTAACCTTTCCGTTGGGAAGAGGCATAGCAATCATTTTTTCCGGATTAACAGTCAAAGAATTATTTTCATCCAATTCGGCTTCTCCGCCGATTTCTTCCAACAAATCTCTTAACAAACGTACATCTGATATATTAGGCAGCTGATCTATGATGACTTGGGATTCTGCAAGAATGGTAGCAGGGATTAATGCAACCGCACTGTTCTTGGCTCCGCTAATATGAACGGTTCCTTCAAGAGGATAACCCCCTTCAATCATAAGCTTCTGTTCCATGGTTTGCTCCCTTCTGCATCAAGCGGTTAACACCAGTCGTTGTTTCTTGTAGTATTCTCAACAACTGGAATATCATGCTAATTTTTTGGTTTTTTTTGGTAAAAAAACTCGGTGTTTTATGGTAAAAAACCAAAAACAAGCACCACGGGAGGTGGTGCTTGGATAGGTTATAGTATCTTCTAGCCGCGGTTTTTAACAGCTTCCCAATCGCTTAAGAAACGCTCAATCCCTTGGTCAGTTAATGGGTGGCTCACGAGGCCCTTGATGACCTTGAGCGGAATCGTTGCAATGTGTGCTCCGCGAAGGGCTGCTTCTGTTACGTGCACCGGATGGCGGACAGAAGCTGCGATGATTTGGGCAGGAAGTTCGTGGATCGCAAAGATTTCAGCGATTTGTGAAATCAAACCTAAACCATCTTGTCCGATGTCATCGAGTCTTCCAAGGAATGGTGATACATAAGTAGCACCCGCTCTTGCAGCCAGTAACGCCTGGTTGGCATTAAAGATCAATGTAACATTGGTTTTAATGTTCATTTCACTAAACGCCTTTACTGCTTTCAAGCCCTCTGTAGTCATCGGAACTTTAACCGTAATGTTCGGTGCGATGGCAGCAAGCACTTTTCCTTCTTCAATCATTTCTTCCGCTTTTAATGAAATAACTTCGGCACTAACAGAACCAGGAACAAGAGCAGCGATCTCACGAATGCGGTCATGAAAATCAACGCCTTCTTTCGCCACTAAAGTTGGGTTTGTTGTAACCCCTGATAAAATGCCAAGCTCATGTGCTTCGCGGATTTCGTCAATATTTGCAGTATCAATAAAAAATTTCATTATTCATTCACTCCTATATTAAAGTGGTTGTACAGACACGATGCCTAAATTCCCTTTTAGTCTCTTCCACACAACAACTTTCATACCCGAAATTAGCAACCCTTTTTTACATCTTCATTGTAAATGAAACCGCCTATAATGTATAGGCGGTTTCATGCAGAGAAATAAAAACGGCATGGCCTTTTTTTTTTCATATCATTCTTACGCCTTGTTTGAAGAACCGAACTCGCGCATTTTACCTTGAACTGTTTCATGGATTGCGTCACGGGCAGCAGTAAGGTATTTACGTGGATCGTATTTATCTGGGTTGGCAGCAATAAATTCTTTTACTGCATTGAAAGACGCAATTTGGTTTTCAGTATTTACATTGATTTTAGCTGTACCTAAAGAGATTGCTTTTTGAATATCGTGTGTAGGGATTCCTGTTCCGCCATGAAGTACAAGAGGAACACCAGTTAATTCATTTACTTCTTTCATGCGGTCGAAGCCAAGGTTCGGCTCACCTTTGTAAGGTCCGTGCACGCTTCCTAGTGCAGGAGCAAAGCAATCTACACCTGTTTCACGTACAAGCTGATCACATTCAGAAGGAATAGCGTATGCTGCTTCAGCATCATCAACTACAAGATCATCTTCCTGTCCGCCGATACGGCCCAGTTCAGCTTCAACTGACACACCGTGGAAGTGAGCAAGTTCAACAACTTTTTTCGTTAATGCAATGTTTTCCTCAAGCGGGAAATGAGATCCGTCAATCATAACGGAAGTGAAACCGGCATGGATTGCTTCAGCACATTTTTGGTAGCTGGAGCCATGATCCAGGTGGATCGCAACCGGTACAGTTACTTTATATTCTTCGATTAGTTCTTTAACCATGCTGACGACAAGTTTAAAACCACCCATGTAACGAGCAGCGCCTTCTGAAACGCCAAGAATTACCGGAGATTTTTCTTCCTGAGCAGCTTTGAGAATTGCTTGGGTAAATTCAAGGTTATTAATGTTGAATTGACCGACAGCATATCCTTCCGTTTTTCCTTTTTCGAGCATTTCTTTCATTGACACTAAAGGCATGTTTCATGTCCTCCCTTTACTATTGGCACAAAAAAACGAAAAAAGAATCATCTTCAATCTTTTTCCGAAAATGCCATATGTTAAACATTAGTTAGTCTTTTTTCAAACCTATTATAGCATACCAATAGCGCGTGAAAACCGCAATAAATCAGGCTTTTTGCGTGCAAGCGCTACCAATGCCGATATGTCAATGATTTGTAGAATTTTTTCTTATCCCGCGCTAATTGGTAATTCTTTCCTCACCGCTGCGCGAATTTCATCAATGTCGAACGGTTTCGCAAAATGGGTGATGGCCCCGAGCTTTATCGCTTCATGGATCATATCCAATTCGCCATAAGCGGTCATGATGATGACTTGAATGGAGGAATTCATTTTTTTGACATGGCGTAAAATTTCCAGTCCGTCCATCCCTGGAATTTTCATATCCAAAATCACAAGATCCGGTGTTTCCTCTTCAACGATCGAAAGAGCCTGCACGCCGTTTGCAGCCTGAAACGTCTGATACCCCTCTTTTTGAAAAATCTCATTTAAAAGAATCCGAATTCCGTATTGGTCATCCACAATCAATATTTTACTCAATCTGCTCACCTCTGACATATTTTTTTCGTTCAATTCCATATTCTAACTAATTCTGTGAATCCTGTCGTTTTCCTGCTGCTTCGAGTGAAATAAAAAAACCAATGCGTTATACTAAACCATACTACCGAAACGAAGAGGAGATCTTATGTTAAAGATATTTTCCACCCAGCTTAATGGGATTTTTTCTAAAATCCAGCAGGATAATGAATTTGCCTTTGAAGATGCAGCCAGGCTCTTAGCCCAAACGGTTCTATCGCAAGGCACTGTCTATTTTACAGGAAAAGATGAGATGGAGGCAGTGTGTGCTGAAGGAATCCATGGACAAGAGGCTTTTTCCAATGCTAAGCGGCTTAACGCTTCAGAGATCAGCGGCTTAACAAGCGTAGACACTGTAATCGCATCTGCCCGGTTTCATTGCGATCAGCAAACACTCGCCCTATTGCAGGAAATAAAGCACAACACGGATGCAAACCTCATTTTCCTTGCTTCTCAAAACGAAAAAGAGGAAGAAACGGTACCATATTGCGATGCTTTTATTGATTTAAAGGTAAAAAAAGGACTTGTTCCATCTGAAAATGGGGAACGAGTAGGAATTCCTTCCGCCATGGCAGGTTTATTTGCCTATCATGCCTTGTTTTTAACGGCAAAAGAGATACTTGAAGAGTACGAAGATTGATTTAGTGGCGGAAATGACTGATTTACTGTCCAAAAAGCGGAAAATACTTGCCAAAATTAAAATTTACAATCCAAAAGCACCTTTTTACTGTCCAAATCGCCATAACGTAAACTAGCTCCCTTTACTGCCGCAAATTTTTTTAAAAAAGACGAAGGAATATGTCAATATTTGCCGAATTGTCTGTGTTAAGGAGGGACGGACGTTCCAATCCTTATCCAGCCCCCATATTATCCTAAACCCATATCCCTTCGAGCAGCAAAAGCCTCAGCCACAAGCCTCTTAAAACAAAGTGCTTACAGCAAAGGTCAGCAGCAAGTCAGAGCGCATTCAGCAAAGCATGGCCCTATATTCGTCCACTGTCCTGCGGTCGCCCCCCTCTCAAACCGTACGCGGAGAACTAATTAGGGCCGGTAATGCTGAGTAATTAATCTTAAAATCATAAAAAACCCGGCTGAAATCAGCCGGGTTTTCTGTTTGGTATGTCCAGTTTCAGCGCAAAGTGCGCTTACGCTTTTTCTTATTAGTTTTTCATTTGCAGAGCAGCTCCGATAAACTCACGGAATAAAGGCTGCGGACGGGTCGGGCGCGAGATAAACTCTGGATGGAATTGAGAAGCGACAAACCAAGGGTGATCTTTAAGTTCGATAATCTCGACTAAACGGCCATCAGGGCTGGTTCCCGAAAATACAAAACCTTCCTTCTCCATTTGGTCACGATATTCATTATTGAACTCGTAACGGTGGCGGTGGCGCTCATAAACCACTTCATCCTGATAAGCATCATATGCTTTGGATCCTTCGTTAAGCTTACATGGATAAAGCCCTAGACGAAGTGTACCGCCAAGGTCTTCCACATCTTTTTGCTCAGGAAGCAAATCGATAATCGGATACTCGGTGGACGGAAGAAGTTCTGTGGAATGTGCACCATCCATGCCCAGCACATTGCGCGCAAATTCAACAGACGCCAGCTGCATGCCAAGGCAGATTCCGAGGTAAGGAACTTTATTCTCGCGGGCATACTGGATCGCGAGGATTTTCCCTTCCACACCACGGTCTCCGAAACCGCCGGGAACAAGGATTCCATCTACATCCTTCAGTGTTTCAGCCACATTTTCTTTTGTTACATCTTCAGAGTTGATCCATTGGATATCAATATCCGCATCATGGTGATATCCTGCATGGCGCAAGGATTCAACCACTGAAATGTAGGCATCCTGAAGTGCTACGTATTTTCCGACCAATGCGATTTTTGCTTTTCCTGACAAGTTCAGTACGCGGTCGATCAAGCCTTTCCATTCACCCATGTCAGCCTCTTTGCAGTCCAATTTTAAGTGGTCGCAAACGATCTGATCCATATTTTGTTCTTGAAGGTCGATCGGAACACGGTACAGAGTATCTGCGTCACGTGCTTCAATGACCGCTTTTGGATCAATATCACAGAAGAGGCCGATTTTTTCTTTCATATCGTCAGAGACTGGCATTTCCGTTCGAACGACGATGATGTTTGGCTGAATTCCAAGGCTTCGAAGTTCCTTTACGCTGTGCTGTGTCGGTTTTGTTTTCAACTCACCGGCAGCTTTAATGTAAGGAATAAGAGTACAGTGGATATACATCACATTTTCCGAACCAACATCACTCTTGATCTGGCGGATGGCTTCAAGGAATGGCAAACTTTCAATATCTCCTACCGTTCCCCCGA
This sequence comes from Fictibacillus marinisediminis, assembly GCF_023149135.1. NCBI lineage: Bacteria > Bacillati > Bacillota > Bacilli > Caryophanales > Fictibacillaceae > Fictibacillus > Fictibacillus marinisediminis. Next base: position 4,206,261 of record NZ_JAIWJX010000002.1, read on the forward strand.
TTTCAGTGATGACTACATCAGCGTTAGTCTCACGGCCCGCGCGGAATACACGCTCTTTAATTTCATTGGTGACGTGAGGAATAACCTGTACTGTGCCGCCCAGATACTCTCCTCTTCTTTCTTTGCGGAGAACAGTAGAGTAAATCTTACCCGTTGTAACAGAACTGAATTTATTTAGGTTAATATCAATGAAACGCTCATAGTGTCCAAGGTCGAGGTCTGTTTCAGCGCCGTCATCTGTTACGAAAACTTCGCCGTGCTGATAAGGACTCATCGTTCCCGGATCCACGTTAATATAAGGATCGAACTTTTGGGTAGTTACCTTAACGCCTCTGTTTTTTAACAATCGGCCCAAGGAAGCTGCAGTAATCCCTTTTCCAAGAGACGAAACCACTCCGCCTGTTACAAAAATATACTTTGCCATTCTTTATTCCCCCTCTGGATTTCACAATTAAGTATACCCCTCTGCTTCTGTTTCAAGTAGATAGGCCAATATGGTATAAGAAGCTTAAAAACAAAAAAAAAACAAAAGTGACTCCTCCCCAATAAAGGGGGCACTTTTGTTTTTATCCGCAAAAAATTATTTATATATACGTTTAGCCCAAAAATGATTTTATCGGCTTTCCAATCGAATGTCAAGGACTATATGGAAATTTGCAAAAGTAAGAAAATGATAAAAAACAACCCGGCGGGCGCTGTTATCAGGCTCCACCGGGCAGTATATCTCATTTGTGTTACTTGTCTTCTTTATCTTCGTTTTCTACCTCGTATAATTCCTCTTCAGCGGCCTCGTCTTCTTCGTCTTCGATATCTTCATCCAGCTCTTCTTCGCTGTCCTCAAATTCGTCGAAGTCCTCGTCCAATTCCTCTTCGTCCTCTTCGTCATCGTCGTCGTCACTGCTGCTCGCTTTCGCAAACTCATCTTCAACTTCGAGAGCATCGAAGTCTTCATCATCAAAGTCTTCTTCGAACTCGTCGAAATCTTCATCTTCAGCGACAACCTTTTTGCGTTTCGTTGGCTTGTTCGTGTTCCCAAGCTCTTCTTCGCTGCTCTCAATCGGATACCAAGCTTTAAGACCCCACTTGTTGTCACCGAGAGAAACAAAACGGCCGTCGATGTTCATGTCTGTATAAAAATGTGATAGACGGCGTTCTACTGCAGCATCAGATAATCCCTTCATATTTTTAATACGCTGAACTAGCTCATAAAAAGGAACTGTTTGTTTTTCTTCTTTTAATATTTCAAAAGCGATCTCAACCATGGCCATTTCCACGATCTCTTCTTTTGAATAAGATTTGACTAAACTCAAGTTGGCACTTCCTTTCAAATCAATAAATCTATTTATGTCATAGATGCACAAGTTTTGTTCTAGAAGAATTATACTCTTCATTATAAACAAATCTTCCAAGGATATGCTAGATGAATGAACATCTTTTTTTTAAAATCACATCACTGCAAGGGTGCCTGACACCATCTGTTTACCCTAAAGGTGCCTGGCACCCCCTAAAAGGACTAATTGCTGCGTAGCATGAAACTTTGGCACTCTAGCCAAATCCGGCTGGATCGCCATGTTTTTATTCAACGAAGCAATTAGTTTTGTTTATTTGGGTGTCAGGCACCTTTGGGTTAACTTCGGGTGCCAGGCACCCTATCGATGATGCCTTTAGTGCTGATTTTGCAACATGTAAGCGAAAAATAGAAAAAGAGGGTTAACCCTCTTTTTCTATTTTTTGTTTTTACATATTCCTGCGGTATTTGCCGCCCACTTCATATAAAGCAGATGTGATTTGCCCAAGGCTTGCTACTCTGACGGTCTTCATCAGTTCTTCAAAAATGTTCCCGCCGTTCAAGGCTGTTTCCTGAAGTTTGCGCAGTGCTTGAACCGATTGTTCAACATGCCTGTTTTTGAAATCATTGAGGCTGGCGATCTGCTGTTCCTTCTCTTCCTTCGTTGCCCGTGCCAGCTGCATGTTAAATTCTTCATCTTTTGGAGGGTTGGGATTCAGGTACGTATTGACACCGATGATCGGCAGCTCTCCATTATGCTTTTTCATCTCATAATACATGGACTCTTCCTGTATCTTTCCTCGCTGATACTGTGTTTCCATCGAGCCTAAGACACCGCCCCTTGCATTCAGCCTTTCAAATTCCTGAAGGACTGCTTCTTCTACAAGGTCAGTCAGCTCCTCAATAATAAAGGATCCTTGAAGTGAATTTTCATTGCGGGCGAGACCCATTTCCTTCGTAATAATAAGCTGGATGGCCATCGCTCGGCGAACAGATTCCTCTGTCGGTGTCGTGATTGCTTCATCATAGGAATTGGTATGCAAAGAATTACAGTTATCATAAAGTGCCATCAACGCTTGCAGGGTAGTACGGATGTCGTTAAAATCGATCTCCTGCGCATGAAGCGATCTTCCAGACGTTTGAACATGATACTTCAGCTTCTGGCTTCGCTCATTTGCACCATATTTATTTTTCATTACTGTTGCCCAGATTCTTCGTGCGACCCGGCCGATCACCGCGTATTCCGGATCTAAACCGTTACTGAAGAAGAACGATAGATTTGGTGCGAAATCGTCAATGTTCATACCTCGGCTTAAGTAATATTCCACATAGGTGAACCCATTCGCCAACGTAAACGCCAGCTGTGTGATCGGATTAGCGCCGGCTTCTGCAATGTGATAGCCGGAGATCGAAACAGAGTAATAGTTACGCACATTGTGGTCGATAAAATATTGCTGGATGTCGCCCATCATGCGAAGAGCGAATTCAGTCGAGAAGATACATGTATTCTGCCCTTGATCTTCCTTCAATATGTCTGCCTGAACCGTTCCTCGTACACTAGCCAGTGTCTTGGCGGCAATCTCCTTGTACTCGCCTTCATTCGGACGGCGGCCATTTTCCTGCTCAAATCGTTGAAGCTGCTGATCAATCGCTGTGTTCATGAACATGGCGAGAATGATTGGGGCTGGACCGTTAATCGTCATTGAAACAGAGGTGCTTGGCGCAATCAGGTCGAAGCCGTCATAAAGCTTTTTCATATCTTCCAGCGTACAGATGCTGACACCGCTTTCCCCGACTTTTCCATAAATGTCCGGACGATAATCAGGATCCTCGCCGTACAGGGTAACGGAGTCAAAGGCTGTGCTTAAGCGCTTGGCATCATCGTCTTTTGAAAGATAGTGGAAGCGGCGGTTCGTACGTTCAGGCGTTCCTTCTCCGGCAAACTGGCGCTTCGGATCTTCACCCTTTCGCTTAAACGGGAAAACTCCCGCCGTATAAGGGAAGGCGCCCGGCACATTTTCCTTCATCACCCATTTTAAGATCTCTCCCCAGTCTTCAAACTTCGGAAGTGACACTTTGGGAATGTTTAAACCTGAAAGACTTTTGGTTGTAAGCTCTGTGACAATCTCTTTGTCTCTGATTTTTGTCACAAACTCCATGCCGCTGTACTGCTCTTTCATCTTCGGCCAGTTGTCGAGTGTTTTCTTGGAGTACGGAAGAAGCTTCTCCTCTACTAGATCTCTTGCTTTTTCCAAGGTGGAAACAACTTCACCATTGGCGTTGATCTCTTGGATGGTTTCGATCGAACCTTTAAGCTGATAGCTTTTTCTTGCGTACTTCACTTGCTCATTCATGGTCTTGTAGTAATCTCTCATTGTATAGACAAGGTCATTCAAATACTGGCCTCGCTCACCCGGGATGATCACATTCTTTTTTGCAACGGTTTCTTCAGCCAGAGGCTTGAGCTGCCAGCCTAATGAACATTTATCATTCAAGGTATGGATCAATGCGCGGAACAGGGTATTCGTTCCTTCGTCATTGAACTGGCTCGCAATGGTTCCATATACGGGCATATCATCCAATTCTTTTTCAAACCATTGGCGTGAGCGCTGATATTGCTTCCTTACGTCCCTTAGAGCATCTTCTGAACCTTTACGCTCGTATTTATTGATCGCGATAAGATCGGCATAGTCGATCATGTCAATCTTCTCCAGCTGTGAAGGTGCGCCAAACTCACTCGTCATGACATACATGGAGACATCAGAAATATCTACAATTCCAGCATCTCCCTGGCCGATCCCGCTCGTCTCGACGATAACCAGATCATATCCTGCTGCCTTTACAACTGAAAGAGCATCACGAATAGCCGCAGAAAGCTCTGACCGTGAACCGCGTGTTGCGAGACTGCGCATGTATACGCGAGGATTGTAAATGGAATTCATACGGATGCGGTCGCCAAGCAAGGCTCCGCCTGTTTTTTGCTTTGTAGGGTCGATGGAAAGGATGGCTACCGTCTTATCTTCAAATTCATTCACGTAACGGCGCACAAGCTCATCGGTTAAGGAGCTTTTCCCTGCTCCGCCCGTTCCCGTAATACCCAGTACAGGCACGTTTTGCTGCGAGCTTTTCACCTGTTGAAGCACCTGCTCAGCAGTGGCTGCCGTTTCCTTTGGAGCGAACTCCCCGTTCTCGGCTACAGTGATCAGGCGGGCGACCGCACGGCTTTCCTTTTCAGGAAGCTTCTCAAGTTCGTCTGTCAGTTCTGTAACGGTCTGAAAATCGCACTCCTGCAGCATAAAATTGATCATACCCTGCAGTCCGTTGATCCTGCCGTCTTCAGGAGAGAAGAGGCGGGTTACGCCGTAGCTGTGCAGTTCTTTTATTTCCGGCGGAATAATAACGCCTCCGCCTCCGCCAAATACTTTAATATGGCTCGCTCCACGTTCCTTTAACAAGTCGATCATGTACTTGAAGTATTCCACATGGCCGCCTTGATAGGAAGATATAGCGATCCCTTGAGCATCTTCCTGGATGGCTGCACTCACAACTTCGTCTACTGAACGGTTATGCCCAAGATGGATGACCTCAGCGCCGCTTGACTGCAAAATACGCCTCATAATGTTAATAGACGCATCATGTCCGTCAAACAGACTGGAAGCGGTTACAAAACGGATATGGTTCTTCGGCTGATACATTTCCCGATTACTCATTTTCCCTTCTCCTCTCAAACAACATAATTACCTGGCTCCGCCTGTAAGGCTGCGGTTTAAAACTCCATATAAAAGCAGATTGGTCTGCATGTTCGTATACTCTTCTAATGTATATTCTTTTCTGAGGCTCCAGCGGCGGAAGGTCCACATTTGGCCGTGAACTAAAATGTTATGGGCCAGAAGCTTAACTTCTTCCTCATTCAGATCCAGTTCCCCCTGTTCCACCGTCCTTTTCAGGAGCTCCTCAAAAATGGCTGTCATCTCCAGCTCTTTTTTCAGCACATACGGCAAGGCTTCCCGTGACAGTGATTTGGCTTCCTGATACATGACAAGCACTTCATCCTGCATTTCATCGACTACATTAAAATAAACCGCAATCGCTTTTTTTACATGGTCAATGCTGCCCTCTGTCAGGGAGATCTGTTCATGAAGCTTTTCTTTTACCCCTTCATAAATACTGTCACAGACCAGGTATAAGATGTCTTCCTTTGAACGGATATACTCGTACAGCGTTCCGATGCTGAACCCGGAGGCCTTTGCGATTTCCCGGGTTGTTGTTCGGTGAAAGCCATTTTCCTTAAACAGGTTAACCGCTGCCTTTACCATTTCTCCGCGCCTTTTCTGGATAAGCTTTTCATCTTTTACAAGCGAGGGTACTTCCTTTCTTCCCAAAGCAATCACTCTTTTCTGTCCTGGTTTTTCTCCCAATCCTCGAGGATTTTCTCTGCAGCCGAATACGGATCAAGCTGCCCTTTCTGCACATCGGGAAGCCATGAATACCCGTTGCTTTCCTCTCTCATAAGAAGGGTTCTCATCAGCTCGTAGTGCACGACTTCTATGACTTCCTGTTTCAGGCTGCGGACCCGCCGCTCTTCTCCCTCACCACTTTCATCAAGGTATTGGCGGTGGGCACTCAGCTGATCCCATACCTCCTGGAGCCCTTTGTTCTGAACAGAGATCGTCTGAACGATCGGCGGACGGTATGGTGCATCATGTTTCACAAGATCAAGCATTGCTTCAATTTCAGACAAAAGCTTTGGCACACCGGGAAGATCCGCTTTATTGACGATGAACAAGTCGGCAATCTCCATGATCCCTGCTTTGAAAACTTGAACCACATCACCGCTTCCCGGATTTAGTACCACGGCAATGCTGTCGGCAATTTTCATAATATCAAGCTCCGACTGGCCAACCCCCACCGTTTCGATGAGGATCACGTCAAAACCATAGGCATCCATCAGCCGAACGGTTTCCTTTGTTGTCCTGGCAAGACCGCCAAGGCTTCCCCTTGTTCCCATGCTGCGGATGAAAACATCTGGATCTGTAAAGTGTTCACTCATTCTCACCCGGTCACCAAGAATAGCGCCGCCGCTAAACGGGCTGGTCGGATCAACCGCCACCACACCGATCGTCATGCCCCTGCTGCGCAAAAAGGTGATCAGCCGGTTGACGAGGGAACTCTTGCCTGCACCAGGGGAACCGGTAAGGCCCACATAATGAGCCTTTTTCTGAAGAGAATGAATGTCCTTTAACAGTTCAAGCTTTTCGGGGTGATCGTTCTCAACATAGGAAATGGCTCTCGCAAGCGCTCGTTCATCTTTGTTTTTTATGCGTTCGGCCAAAGGGTGCATTTTGTCCTCCTTAATCTTTCAGAAGCATCTTGGAAATAACCAGTCGCTGTATTTCCTGTGTTCCTTCATAGATTTGAGTGATTTTCGCATCGCGCATATACCGTTCAACAGGATACTCTTTTGTATACCCGTATCCGCCGAATACTTGCACGGCATCCGTCGTTACTTCCATGGCGATGTCACCGGCAAACAGTTTGGACATCGCGGATTCTTTTCCATATGGGAGGCCTTCGCTTTCACGCCACGCTGCTTGATAGGTCAGCAGTCTTGCAGCCTCTACTTTTGTGGCCATATCGGCTAATTTAAACCCGATTCCCTGATTTTGTCCGATGGATTTTCCGAACTGTTTTCTTTCTTTGGCATAGGTTACAGCAGCATCCAACGCACCTTGCGCGATTCCGACAGCCTGCGCCGCGATCCCGTTCCGTCCGCCATCGAGTGTCATCATGGCGATCTTAAAGCCATCTCCCTCTTTGCCGAGCATGTTCTCTGCAGGAACCCTGCAGTCTTCCATAATGAGCTCCAATGTCGGTGATGAACGGATCCCGAGTTTTTTCTCTTTCTTACCGAAGGAGAAGCCCGGTGTTCCTTTTTCAATGATGAATGCGGAAATGCCGCGGTGTGCTGCAGATTGGTCTGTCATCGCAAACACCACATAAATTTCAGCTTCGCCAGCATTTGTGATAAAGATTTTAGAACCATTGATAATGTAATCATCGCCGTCTTTTCTGGCTGTTGTTTTCATATTGGAGGCGTCAGACCCTGAGCCTGGTTCTGTCAGGCCATAGGCTCCCATTTTTTGCCCTTCTGCCATCGGACGAAGGAACTTCTGTTTTTGCTCTTCTGAACCAAATTTAAAGATCGGCCAGCCGGCAAGTGAAGTATGCGCTGATAGTGTTACCCCTGTTGAAGCACAGACACGGGAAAGCTCTTCAACCGCAATGACATACCCAAGATAGTCCCCGCCGATTCCGCCGTATTCTTCCGGCCAAGGGATCCCTGCCAGGCCAAGCTCTGCCATCTTGTCGAAAAGGGTACGGTCAAACCGCTCTTCTTCATCCCTCTCTGCAGCTGTCGGCTCTACTTCCTTTTTTGCAAAATCACGCACCATTTTGCGGATCATTTCGTGCTCTTCAGATAGTTGAAATTGCATGTTCTTTTGCCTCCCAGTTTAATCTTGTAATAAGTGCTTGCTCAGCACGATACGTTGAATTTCACTCGTTCCTTCATAGATCTCACAAACTTTGGCATCCCTGAACAGACGCTCTACCGGGTACTCTTTCGTATAGCCGTATCCCCCGTGTACCTGAATAGCGTCGATCGCCACCTTCATGGCCGTCTGTGAAGCGATCAGCTTTGCCATCGAAGCCTCTTTTTTGCACGGAATGCCCAGGGTACGAAGATTAGCAGCACGGTAGGTCAGAAGTTTGGCCGCCTCTACTTTTGTGGCCATGTCTGCAAGCATGAACGCAAGTCCTTGCTGGGCACCGATCGGCTTTCCGAATTGCTTGCGGCCTTTAGCGTATTCCAGGGAATGCTGAAGACCTGCTTCGGCAATCCCGAGTGATTGTGCTGCAATGCCAATTCTGCCGGCTTCAAGGTTGCTTAATGCGATTTTGAAGCCTTCTCCTTCAGTCCCGAGCAGGTTTTCTTCTGGAATTTCCGCCTGGTCGAAGATAATCTCGCACGTATTTGAACCGTTCAGCCCCATCTTCTTCTCTTTTTTTCCGATCGAAAAGCCTGGTGAGCCTTTCTCTACGATAAAAGCTGAAATTCCCTTTGGTCCCGCTTCAGGGTTTGTCGAAGCAAAAACGATATACGTATCTGCCGCACCCGCATTGGTGATAAAGATTTTAGATCCGTTCAGAATGTACTTATCGCCCTTTTTTACGGCTTTTGTTTTGAGGGCTGCTGCATCAGAACCCGCGCCCGGTTCCGTTAAAGCGAAAGCACCTAAATATTCACCGCTTGCGAGCTTTGGAATAAACCGCTGCTTTTGCTCTTCATTTCCAAAATGATAAATCGGGTTGGTTCCAACGCTTGTATGAACAGAAAGAATGACACCAACCGTTGCACTCACCTTTGACAATTCATGAATGGCAATAATATACGAGGTGTAGTCCATGCCTGCACCGCCGTATTCCTCGGGTATGGGTATCCCCATAAGGCCCAGTCCAGCCATCTTTTTTACAACTTCTGTTGGAAACTGATCATTTTCATCCATCATATCCACGATGGGTGCAATTTCTTTCTGTGCAAAATCGCGCACCATTTTTTGCATCATGAGCTGTTCTTCTGTAAACGTGAGATTCACGTTTCATTCCCCCTGTCCAAGCATTCCTGCATCAGCTGTAGGTGTAGAACCCTTTACCTGATTTCTTTCCGAGCCAGCCAGCTTTCACATATTTGCGAAGAAGCGGGCAAGGTCGGTATTTGTCATCTCCAAAGCCTTCCTGGAGTGTTTCCATAATGTATAGACATGTATCGAGACCGATAAAGTCTGCCAAGGTCAGCGGTCCCATCGGATGATTCATTCCCAGTTTCATAATTTCATCGATAGCTTCCGGTTCAGCCACTCCTTCATAGAGTGCAAAAATAGCCTCATTGATCATTGGCATCAGGATCCTGTTGGAAATAAAGCCAGGAAAATCATTAACCTCAACAGGCACCTTGCCTACCTGTTTCGTCACGGTCTCAATGACGTTATATACCTCGTCACTTGTTTGCAGTCCGCGGATGATTTCAACGAGTTTCATCACCGGGACCGGATTCATAAAATGCATGCCGATCACACGTTCCGGCCTTTTCGTTACAGCTGCAATCTCAGTAATAGGAAGGGATGAGGTGTTACTCGCCAAAATGGCATGTTCCGGCGCCATCTCATCAAGCATCTTAAACATCTGGGTTTTGACATCCATATTTTCTACCACTGCTTCAATGACCAGGTCTGCATCTGCTGCGTTTTGAATGCTCGTTGAAGGATGGAGGCGTTCTAAAACAGCCTCTCTTTCTTCGGCTGCCATTCTTCCCTTTTCCACCTGGCGAGAGAGTTGCCGTGAAATAGAATCCAGGCCTCTTTGTACAAAATCTTCTTTAAGATCGTGGAGAAAAACCTTGTAATTTGCCATTGCACATACTTGAGCGATTCCTGAGCCCATTTGTCCGGCTCCGATTACCATGATGGTCTTGACGTTCATTCTGATTCCCCCTTTGTTTATTTCACTTCAATAAGAACTGCATCACCCTGGCCGCCGCCTGAGCAGATGGATGCGATTCCCAGTCCTCCGCCGCGTCTTTTCAGTTCATGAATCAATGAAACAATGATTCTCGCTCCGCTTGCTCCGATCGGATGCCCTAAGGCTACCGCCCCGCCGTTGACGTTTACTTTTTCCAGATCAAGGTTCGCAAGCTCTGCACTTGCCAACGCCACAGCTGCAAAAGCTTCGTTAATTTCAAAAAGGTCGATTTCTTCGAGCGTTTTTCCTGTTTTTTTCAACAGTTCGTTAATGACAAGGCCCGGAGTTTTTGGGAAATCCTTTGCGTCAAGAGCGATTGCCGCAGCCCCGAGAATGGTAGCCATCACTTCTTTTCCTTCTTTTTGCGCCCGTTCTTCTGACATAAGAACAAGAGCTGCTGCACCGTCGTTAACTCCAGGAGCGTTCCCGGCTGTAATGGTTCCTTCCTGAGAAAAGACCGGCCCAAGTTTAGCCAAACGCTCAGCGGTTGTATCTTTTCTTGGTGCTTCATCTGCTGTTACAGAAACAGGCTCTCCTTTTCGCTGTGGCACCTCTACAGAGACAATCTCTTCAGCAAATGTTCCATTCTCAGTTGCGGAAACGGCTCTTTGATGGCTCCTGAATGCCCACTCATCCTGTTTCTCACGCGAAATTCCAAGCTCTTGCGCCACTTCGTTTCCGTACGTCCCCATGTGAACGCCAGTAAAAGAACACGTAAGCCCGTCATGTGTCATCAAGTCCTTCACCTGGCCGTCTCCCATTCGGTAGCCCCAGCGAGCTTTTGGAAGAATGTAAGGTGTATTGCTCATTGATTCCATACCGCCGGCTACAATGACCTCTTCATCACCAGCACGGATAATCTGATCCGCCAAGGTTACGCTCCTCATTCCGGAAGCACACACTTTATTGATGGTCTCGGTCTTAACTTCCCAAGGCAATCCCGCTTTCTTGGCAGCCTGGCGAGAAGGGATCTGTCCCTGTCCGCCCTGCAGCACACAACCCATGATCAGTTCATTTACTTGGTCCGCTCTGACATCCGCTCTTTGCAGCGCTTCCTTAATTGCTGCTGCACCTAGATCAGATGCAGATAATGTGCTTAATGCTCCGCCAAACTTACCGATCGGTGTACGTACACCGCTGACAATGACTGTTTTACCCATGAGAATCCTCTCCTTTTATAAAATTGAAACGCTTACAATCCGTCCCGAGCGAACGCTCGGTCAACAAAGATTCATGGGTTAACCTGCTGCCTTTTGACAGCAGGTTAACCTTAAAAATTTATTGCACGAGTTCTTTTTTTTTTTGCCTGATTTCGTAACCTTTGTAGCCCTTGAGAGTAGTTGATTTCCGTTTCAGATGCTCGCTTTCCGCGGGGCGTGCGCTGAGCCCCACGGCGCATGCGCCTTTAGGTCTCACCTGTCACGCTACTCCCGCAGGAGTCTCGCACCTTGCACTCCAATCAACTTGTCAATGAAGTATCTTTACAAAAAGGTTCCTAAAGCAGCCATCTTTTAGGAAAGAGCATTTTCTTTTGATGAACCAAACAACGATCTTTCAAGAATTTCGACTACATCCAATGTCTGAACTCGGTCTTCTACTTCCTTCGCTTTTGTTCCATCGCTCAGCATCGTTAAGCAATATGGACACCCGCTTCCGATCATCGTTGGATTCACTTCAAGCGCCTGCTCCGTTCTTGCCACGTTGACACGCTGACCGGCTTTTTCTTCCATCCACATCATCCCGCCGCCGGCACCGCAGCACATGCCGTTTTGACGATTGCGGTTCATCTCAACAAGCTTCACCCCAGGGATCGCTTTTAAAATCTCACGAGGCGGTTCATAAACCTCGTTATAACGTCCAAGATAGCAGGAATCGTGGTAAGTGATGACTTCATCCACTTCAAATTTCGGTGTGATGCGTCCTTCCTTGATCCAATCTGCCAGCAGCTCTGTATGGTGATAAACCTCACCTTCATAGCCAAACTCCGGATACTCGTTTTTAAAGGAATTATAGGCATGCGGGTCAATCGTAATAATCTTCTTCACATTATACTTTTCAAATAAAGCGATATTGCTGTTGCAAATTTCCTGGAACAAGAACTCGTTTCCGATTCGTCGAGGCGTATCTCCGGAGTTCTTTTCCTTGTTTCCAAGGATGGCAAACTTGACGCCAGCCTCATTCATAATTTTTGCAAAAGCAAGTGCGATTTTCTGGCTTCGGTTGTCGTAAGCGCCCATCGAGCTGACCCAGAACAAGTATTCAAATTCTTCTCCGGCTTTCTCCATTTCTTTTACAGTAGGAACCGAAACGTCTTCGCGTAGCTCTCGCCAGTTTTCTCTTTCTTTCTTGGAAATTCCCCAAGGGTTTCCTTGCTTCTCGATATTTTGGATGGCCCGTTTGGAATCTGCGTCCATCTTTCCTTCTGTAAGGACAAGATAGCGGCGCATGTCGATGATTTTATCCACATGCTCATTCATAACCGGACATTGATCCTCACAGTTTCGGCAAGTGGTACATGCCCAGATCTCTTCTTCCGTCATGACTTCGCCGATCAGTTCAATATTATATTCAAACTTGAAGGCGGAGCTTCCGTCTGTCGCAGCAGCCATTTCTTTGGCGCCCTGTCCTTTTCCTGCGGCTTCAAAAGCAATCTGGTTGCCTTTTGTATTCGCGAAAGCAAAGGAAGGCATCCAAGGCGTGCGTGAAGTAACCGCCGCTCCTTTTTCAGTGAGGTGATCCCTTATTTTAATTATCATATCCATCGGTGAAAGCATTTTGCCTGTACCTGTGGCCGGACAAACATTTGTACAGCGTCCGCATTCTACACAAGCATACAGATCGACAAGCTGCTTTTGGTTGAAGTCTTCCACTTTACCGACGCCGAAAACTTCTTGTGTCTCATCTTCAAAATTGATGGATGAAAGTTTTCCTACTTTATCCTTCCTTCCCAGCCATACATTCAGCGGGCCCGCGATCAAATGAGCATGCTTGGACTGCGGCACATAGACAAGGAACGTGAGAAGGAACAGCAGATGTAGCCACCATGAAATAAAGAATATGGTGACGACCGCAGCTTCCGGCAGCCCGCCAAGGATATAAGCGAGGCCTGAAGCAATCGGTGCCGTCCATTCAAGTTCCTGATTATGCCAAAGGATTTCCATGGCGTTGCCAAGAAGGACGGAAAGCATTAATCCGCCAATGAACAGTAAGACAAGTCCTGCTTTAAAGCCCCGTTTAAGGCGTACCAGCTTTTCGACATATCTGCGGTAAAACGCCCAAACGACAGCCACAAGTATGAGGAAAGTTACGATTTCCTGAAAAAATGTGAATCCGGGATAAAGCGGCCCGAGCGGGAGGTGAGACCCAGGGGCAAGCCCTTTCCATATAAAATCAATCGCACCAAATTGGACAAGAAGGAATCCATAGAAAAACAACACATGAATGATCCCGCTCTTTTTATCTTTTAAAAGCTTCTTCTGACCGAATACATTTACAAGCACAGCTTTAATCCGTTCCTGCACGGTATGGTCAAATTCGACTTTTTTACCCATTTTGATGAATTCATACCGCGTTTTCACCACATATGCAAACAAATAGACGGCGTAAGCGGTTACAAGAATAAAGGCAATCCAGTTCAAAATCTGTAAACCGTTCATCAATTATGCTCCCTTCATCTTTGTCTGTTGCTTTCCCTTTTCCTATATATGCCTTAAATAACTATTCAAAAAGGGGGGAATTTTCTGAAACCATTATAACATATAAAATATAACTGAATGAGCATTCAGTCAATATTATTCAAAATAATTTTTTCGGGTGCCTGACACCGATGATTCTCCTGATTCTTGGAGATACTAATCAGACCTATTTCCACAAGAAAGGAGTACCGTCATGGCCATCGTATGCAGTATTTTAATCCTCCTGCTTGCAGCCGTTATTATAGCAGTGCTTATTTGGCTCGATTTTCAATTAGGCAAGAAAAATGTTGCAAAAAAGGAGCTGGAAGATCCTGCTGTCTGTACGGGGGAAGCGGCTCTCATCACGACCGGTACGGATTTTTTCGATACGTTGTTTGAGGAAATAGAACAAGCCAAACATCATTTACATATTCAATTTTATATTTTCAATGAGGACTGCATCGGCAAAGAGATGACATCTCTTCTGAAAAGAAAGGCAAGAGAAGGAGTAGCTGTACGTTTGCTCGTTGATTATATGGGCAGTTTTTTCCTTAAAAAGAAAGCCATTCATGAAATGAAGCTGGCAGGGGTTCAATTTGCCTATAGCTTTAAGCCCGAATTTCCTTACTTCTTTTATAAGCTGAACCGTAGAAACCATCGGAAAATAACGATTATTGACGGGAAAAAAGGATTTACCGGGGGATTCAATGTAGGAGACGAATATTTAGGAAGGGATCCGAAGCTTGGGGATTGGCGCGATTATCATTTACAGCTGGATGGCCCTGTAATCCATTCCTTGCAGCACCAGTTTCTTCTCGATTGGGAGGAGGCTTCGTGTGAAAAGTTAAGCGGGAATTCTTATTTTCCGGAACTTGAAGAGGGGCCTCAGACTTTTACAGCCCTTTTTTCATCCAAACAGATCTATTCGTTCTTCTTGCAGCGAATTGAACAGGCCCAAACCCGAATCTTCATTGGCTCACCCTATTTTATACCGGATGCCAGCCTGCAGAGAGCTCTCCTTCATGCACTGAAACGTGGTGTGGAGGTAATCTTGCTTGTCCCAATGAAATCCGATCATCCACTCGTAAAAGAAGCTTCCTATCCGTACTTGAGGGAACTGTTAAAGGCCGGATGCCGTGTCGACCAGTATTATGAAGGTTTTTTCCATGCGAAAGTTTTTATGGTCGATGAAAAAATCTGCGATATTGGCACAACAAATTTCGATCTGCGAAGCATGTTTACCAATTCAGAAGTAAACTGCATTTTCCATGATCCGGAACTGATTAAAGTGACACTGAAGGCCATTGAAGTAGACTTAGCCCGTTCCGAAACCCTGCAAGTCACTGCTCTGGACAGGCTCTCGCTCTGGACAAAAACAAAAATTCAGATCGCACGGGTGATCTTGCCTTTTTTATAAGTTTTGTTTAAGTTATGCTTAAACGGTGAATGAACGAGTATGACTTGACTTCAAAGGGGCTGCTGCAATGATTGTATCTTTTGGTTATGTTTCCACCGCTCTTACCCTTTTCGATTCATCGCCGTCAAAAACGATGACTTTTGCCACTTGGTCAAAGCTTGAAAAAGAGGAACGGGAACAGCGACTTATTTCCATTACAAAAACAAATTTAAAAAATACACTGCGAATCATTCACTACAACATCGCTTCTCAATTTCCCTTATATCGGATGTCGTCCTCGATCGTTCCGCTGGCGACTCACCCTGACGTCAATTGGGAGTATTTAAAGCATACAGCTGAGGAGTTTCGTGCGGTTGGGGACCTTGTGAAAGCCCACAGCCTCCGTGTGAGTCTGCATCCAAACCAGTTTACCCTGTTTACAAGCGCCAAGAAGCATATTACGGATAATGCTGTGAAAGACATGGAATACCATTACGCCATGCTCCAGGCGATGAGTCTTGAAAAGGAAGCACGGATCAACATCCATGTTGGCGGTACTTATGGGGATAAAGAATCTTCCATAGCACGGTTCTATGAAAATATTAAAAAACTGCCTTCTCATGTTAAACAGGCCATGACACTTGAAAATGACGATAAAACCTATACGACTGAAGAAACACTGGACATATGTGAAGCTGAAGGAATACCCATGATGTTTGATTACCATCATCACCTGGCAAACCCCAGTTCTGTTCCGCTGGAAGAACTTCTTCCCCGTTTTATTGCGACATGGCAAGGCACCGGGCGGCCGCCTAAAGTCCATCTATCTTCACCAAAAACAGAAAAGGCCTACCGAAGCCATCATGACTTCGTAAGCCTCGACTATGTGATGCCTTTCTTTAAAATGATCAAGCCATTTACGGATGAGCTGGATGTGATGATAGAAGCAAAACAGAAGGATATCGCCCTCATTCGATTGATGGGTGAACTCGCCAAGGTAAGGGGAATCAAACGGATGAGCGGAGGCACCTTGATCATCTGAGGGACTTGGCCCAATGTGTCAGTGCGCGGTTAAAGAATTTGTATTGTTTAACCGGGATCTGATGGAATGCTCCCGGAACGATGATGGTTTTGGTATACGGTACGAGCCTTTGATAAATCTCCTGATAGGGTAAAAAATAAAAGGACCGGGAGCCGTAGAACAATAACAGCGGTACTTGGATCTCGGGCAAGGATTCCGTGCAGCTATACTTCATACTTTCCTCATAAAAACAGCGCCAGCTCCTCTGGCTGCCTTTTTTGCATTCCTCTGCAATTTCATGCCTGTCTTCTCCATCCACTTTATGCGACCAGGCCAAACCGTTTATTAACAAGAGAGGATAATGTGCAGCAAGATGGATCCCGAGCCTGAATTCTTTTTCTAAAAACCAGGACGCCACTTGCGGAAAACCTCCGCTTAACACGAGAGCCCGCACCCGCTCAGGGTAGCGCAGAACAAAATCCTGTGCCACCGTACCTCCCGCAGAATAACCGCACAGGATAGCCTTCTCGATTTCCAGCTTATCAAGCAAAGCGAGCAGGTCATCACTCAGTGTTCCAATCGTGAACGAGTCCTCCATGTACGGCGTGTTGCCATGCCCCCGCATATCGTATGTAATCACTCTGAAATTCTGGTTTAGCCCTTCATGCTGATACTTAAAAATACAGGAAGTCAGTGCTGGAGGGTGGATAAAAACAAGCGGGAGACCTGACCCCGATTCTCTGTAAGATGTATGCACATCTCTTGCTGCCATACAAACACCCCCTCTTTATTCATGGCTTCATAAAAAGCGAAAACGCCCAAAGATAGATCTTGTATCCCAGGTAAATCCCAACGATTCCGGCAATGCCCGATAAGGCTGGCGGAGCAGGAATCGGCAGCTTAAGCATGGCAAAAACGATGCCTACAGCTGCACCTGTAATCAGTGCTAAAATAACCAGCTTCATTCTGCATTCCTCCCTCCGTTTATGGTCTCCAGTGATACGCAGTTTATCCCCCAGAAAAGCGAAAGTGCCTGGCCGCTTGCGCTGGACATGAAAAAAGACCTGCTGTTATTGATAACAGCAGGTCTTTCCTCTATTTACATTCGGTCAGGTGCGGAAACACCCACAACCTTCAATGCGTTTTCAATCGTGATTTGAGTGGCCTTCATCAACGCGTAGCGAGCGGTTGATTTTTCTTTATTTTCAGCATCGAGCACTCGCTCAGCATTGTAGAAGCTGTGCAGTGCAGATGCCAGTTCAAATACATAGTTCGTGATGCGGTGGGTGAGCATCTTATCAGCCGCTTCATCAATCGCAGCCGGGAATTCGCCGAGCTTTTTCAGCAGCTCAACCTCTTTTTCAGAGGAGACGTGAGAAAGGTCAAGCTCTCCGTCGCAGGACAAGCCCATCTCCGCACCCTGGCGCAGCATGCTGCATACACGGGCATGTGCGTACTGCACATAGAATACCGGATTCTCGTTTGATTTTGAAACCGCTAAGTCCATATCAAAATCAAGATGAGTGTCAGAGCTTCTCATCGCGAAGAAGTAGCGAGTTGCATCGATGCCTACTTCTTCCATTAGATCTTTCAGGGTTACAGCTTTTCCCGTACGTTTGCTCATCTTTACTTTTTCCCCGTTTTGGAACAAGGAAACAAGCTGGATAATTAAAACATCGAGCTGTTCACGGTCATAGCCAAGCGCCTGGATGGCCGCCTTCATTCGAGGAATATAACCATGGTGATCTGCTCCCCAAATGTTGATCAGCTTCTCAAAACCTCGGTCAAGCTTATCCTGGTGATAAGAGATATCCGGTGTCAGATACGTATACGATCCGTCATTCTTAATCAGAACACGGTCTTTATCATCGCCAAAGTCCGTTGTCCGGAACCAAGTCGCGCCTTCTTCTTCATAGACAACCCCTGCATCTTTCAGTTTCGAGAGGGCCTTGTCGATCTTTCCGGATTCGTAAAGGGACGTTTCAGAATACCATACATCAAAATTAACCCGGAATTCAGCCAGATCGATTTTTATTTTCTCAAGTTCCTTCTCAAGGCCGTATTGGCGGAAGAAGTTGAAACGCTCTTTTTCATCAGCTGCAGCCCATTTGTCTCCATACTCTTCAGCGAGGTCTTTTCCGAATTCAATAATATCTTTACCGAAGTATCCGTCCTGCGGCATTTCCTTTTCTTGCCCAAGAGCCTGAAAGTATCGTGCTTCAATGGAATAAGCAAGGTTATTAATCTGGTTTCCCGCATCATTAATATAATATTCACGGGAGACTTCATATCCTGCACGATCAAGGATGTTGCAAAGAGAATCACCAACAGCTGCTCCACGCGCATGTCCAAGGTGAAGATTTCCTGTCGGGTTCGCTGATACAAACTCAACCTGAACCTTCTTTCCACCGCCGAATTCTGTTCTTCCGTAATCTTCTCCTGCTTTAAGAATAGCTGGAATTAAGTCTGTTAAATACGCATTATCCATGTAAAAGTTTATGAATCCCGGACCTGCAATTTCAAGCTTGCTGATGGATGCCTTACTTTTATCAAAATGATTCAGAATTTCTTCTGCAATCATTTTTGGTGCTTTCTTGGCAATACGAGCGAGCTGCATCGCCATATTGGTCGCGTAGTCCCCGTGCGACTTATCCTTTGGAATTTCAAGAACCACTTCTGGAAGCTGTTCTCTTTCTGCCAATCCTGCCTTAATTACCGCTTCTTCAATCTCTTGTTTTAAATGTAGCTTTACCTGATCTACAACGTTCATGACTTTGCCTCCTGAAAATTGATCTTTATCGAATAATTGCCTGTGTCTTCTCCCTGCAGTACAAGTCCATACTTCAAGAGCAAATCGCCTTCTTTGCTCTGCTGGTTCCAGCGGAAATTCATCTGATGTGTGGTTGTTTCCATCCATAGCTGGCCATATGGGGTATCGTACATCCCCTGTGTTGTCTGCCCGATCAAAAACTTCTGGCGCATGGCCACACTGCCGCTCCTTAAGATGACTATGCCTTCATGGTTCATTTTAATTACATTGTTGACTGAACCCGCGCCCTCTATAACTTCCGTATATTTGAGAAACGTACTATCCCCTTTGCGGTAAAGCGTTCCTTCTGCTTCGCCTTTATGTACATCTTTCTCCTTTGCATGCTGAATGACGGTTTCCATTATTAAATTGACCGAAATTACAGCGTCTTGTCCATCCATGTCGGATCCGTCCTTTTTATCATTTCTATTAAAATACAGAAGCACTGATTTGTTCTGTATGCCAATCTCATATGATTATTGTTTATAACTCAACTATTATAAAGGATTCTTCCCTATTTCTTCAACCTTACCCTTAAACAAAGAAAAACGCACTTCTCCTTCTGGAAGTGCGTCATGCGATTGGAAGGATGATTTGAACAGCTGTACCTCTGCCGGAATCGCTTTCTATATTGATTTGACCGAAATGCTCCTGGATGATTTTATAGCTCGTCATTAATCCGAGCCCGGTTCCCTTCTCTTTTGTCGAATAGAACGGTTCACCCAGTTTCTTTAGGCTTTCAGGCGGGATTCCGCATCCCTGATCCTGAATAATAATTTCAATGTTTCTGCCTTTGCGCTCACTGTCGATGTGGATGATTCCTCCATCCGGCATCGCTTCAATCGCATTTTTCACTAAGTTAATAAACACCTGCTTCAGTTCATTTTCCACACAGTTAATAAGAGGAAGATTTTCCTCCAAATCACAAACGATATGGACATTGTGAACAAGAGCCTGGCGGTCAAGCAGGTCCACGACGTAATGAATGAGCTCTTTGATGCCCTTCTTTTCGACCGTCTTGGATTGAGGTTTGGCAAGGATCAGCAGTTCCGTGATGATTTGCTCAATCCGGTTCAGCTCATCCAGCATAATGCCATAATACTTCTCGCAGTCCACGATTCCTTTAGATTGAAAAAGCTGAATAAAACCCTTCAGTGCGGTAAGCGGATTCCGGATTTCGTGAGCTACCGAAGCCGCAAGCTGGCCTACAATCGAAAGTTTATCAGACTTGCGAAGCAGTTCTTCCGCTTCCAGCCGTTCGGATATATCCCGTGTAACAGCGATAATTTCAATGACTTCACCGGTTAATTCATCCTTAATTCCCCTGCAGGTCGATTCAACACAGTGGTATTCGCCTTTTTTGCTCTTCAGCCTGAATTGGAAGTTGCTGATTTCGCTTCCCTTTAACAGTTGTTCATGTACCTTAAGCGATTGCCTAATATCACTTGGATGAAAGAGATCAAAGGCTTTTTTGGACAGCAATTCCTGAGGGGTATATCCGAGCAGCTGCTCGCATGCAGGTGAAACGTAGAGCATTTCTCCCTCCACATTATGAGTGGAGATTATATCGGTAGAGTTTTCGGCCAATAGCCTGTATCTCGATTCGCTTTCCTGCAGTTTTTCATGGGACAAAACCTGGTCTGTGATTTCCCGCCCGAAAACGAGCAAGTTTTTTCGAACGCCTTCCTCATCAAAGACCGGAATCTTGTATACATCAAAAATCCTGGCGCCTGAGGCCGTCGGAATCTTTTCTACACAACGCTGAAGTTTGCCTTCTTGCCAAACCCCTTCATCGGTTTCTATACAATAATCAAAAACCGGTTTGAAATAAGGAACTAACTGAGCAAGATCAGCATCGGTTTTTCCGATAAAATCTGTATGCGGGTAACCAAATATATCACCCGAAAATTTATTGGCGTAAACAAATTTCCCATATCCGTCCTTAATCCCGATAAAGTCAGGCACAATATTAGTTAAGGTAACCAATAGATCTTCCTGAAAATTTTCAATAGCTCCTGAGTTCACTTCTTCAACATCTGTGTTTACAGGCTTGAGAATACAGACTTGATATGCTTCATCTGTACCCAGATCATCTATACTCACATCCACAATCATCGAATCATGTATATCTCCAGACAATACGGCCTGCTGTTTGTTTCGTTTTATATTCAAGTCTGGAAGGAGGCTTGAGATGGGTAGGCCTTTCAGCTCCTCCTGTGCCCAGCCTGTCATTTTTTCTGCGGCTGAATTGATCTCCTGTATAGAAAAATCCTTGGTTAGAAGTATGATGGCATCTGACAGCTGATGCATAAAAGGCATCGGAGACCTTGTTAGCTTATTTCCCATTTCCCTCGCTCCTTTCTGCATTTGCATTCATTCACCTTAATAACTATATCAAAATAGACACAATTTTGTAACTTTTTTCGACACAAAAAGACTAAAACCAACAAACGGCTTTAGTCCTTTGTTTACTGTATTATTTTTTGTTGACCCAGCCGAGGAGAATTTCCCGAAGGAATTTACTCGCAGCGATCGGCGTCTGTTCAGAAGGGTCATAGATTGGAGCTACTTCAACCAGGTCAGCACCAATCACGTTGATGTCAGACTCGGAGATTAAGTGAATCGCTTCCAGCAATTCTTTGGATGTAATTCCACCTGCTTCCGCTGTTCCCGTACCCGGTGCATGAGCAGGATCAAGAACGTCAATGTCGATCGTTACGTAGACATTGCGGCCGGCAAGCGCAGGAAGTACCTTTTTCAAAGGATCAGCCACATCGAACTTATGCATATGCATGCCGGATTCTTTGGCAAATTGGAATTCCTCTCTCATTCCGGAACGAATACCGAAAGAGTAGACGTTTTCCGCTCCGATCAAACCGCACGCCTTGCGAATAGGAGTGGAGTGGGAAAGCGGCTCTCCCTCATACTGCTCCCGAAGATCAGCATGGGCATCGATATGGATGATGGCAAAATCATCATACTTGTTCTTCAATGCCTTAAAAATCGGCCAAGATACGAGATGCTCTCCGCCCATTCCAAGTGGAAACTTGCCGGCGTCAAGCAATGTTGCAACATATTCTTCGATAAGATCAAGGCTGCGCTGCGGATTTCCGAACGGAAGCGGAATGTCACCCGCGTCAAAATAATTTACTTCTTCAAGATGCTTGTCCGCGTATGGGCTGTATTCCTCAAGCCCCAAAGACGCTTCACGGATTCTTGCAGGGCCAAAGCGTGAACCCGGGCGGAACGATACCGTCCAGTCCATCGGCATTCCGTAGAGGACCGCATCTGCATTATCATAATCCTGTTTGCTTAAAATAAATACATTTCCAGAATAGGCTTCGTCAAATCGCATGACTTTTGTTGCCCCTTTCTCTTTCTGTGTGGCTTCAGCTCCGGCTTTCAGACCATTTTGGCAATTTACTTGCGATAATGATGGGTTTGCTTGCAAAACTGCCGGCTTTACTTGCAAAACTGGTAAGTTTACTTGCGGAAATCGGTCTTTTACTTGCGAAAAAGGAGACTTTACTTGCGAAACGCCTCATTTTTCAAAATCGCTGAAGTTCGGCTTCAGCCTTACTTGATCAGATCTCCTACAAACTTCGGCAATGCGAAGGCTGCTTTTTGAAGATCTTTTGTCCAGTATTTCGTTTCGATGTCATGGAAACGCTCTTCGTTCACTTCCAATGGATCGTATTGTTTTGAACCGATCGTGAATGTCCAGAGCCCGCTTGGGTACGTCGGGATGTTGGCCGTATAAAGACGGGTAATCGGGAAGATTTCGCTCACGTCTTTAAATACTTTTGAGATCAATTCAGGTGTAAACCAAGGGTTGTCTGTTTGAGCAACGAAAATACCGTCCTCTTTCAGCGCTTTTGAGATACCTTCATAGAAACCTTTTTCAAATAATTTCGCAGCAGGCCCTACAGGCTCAGTAGAGTCAACCATGATCACATCATACTTGTTCTCGCTTGTTGCGATGTGCATGAAGCCGTCATCCACTTTTACTTCCACGCGCGGGTTATCAAGCTCACCTGCGATTTCAGGAAGGTATTGCTTGGAATACTCGATAACCTTGCCATCGATTTCAACCAATGTTGCTTTTTCTACGGAAGGGTGCTTCAGAACTTCACGGATGACACCGCCGTCTCCTCCGCCGACAACAAGAACTTGCGTTGGGTTCGGGTGAGTAAACAAAGGTACGTGTGCTACCATTTCATGATAAACAAACTCGTCCTTTTGCGTGGTCATGACCATACCGTCAAGCACAAGCATGTTTCCGAATTCTTCTGTTTCTACCATATCAAGCTTTTGGAATTCTGTTTGCTCCGTCACATATGTGCGTTTGATTTTCGCAGTAATTCCAAAGTTTTTCGTCTGTTTTTCCGTGAACCATAATTCCACGTTCATCACTCCTCTATTTGAAATGCCAGGCATCGTTGTTCTTTTAACAAACATAACGATTATAGCATTTACCCTTTTGTTATTCCACACGCAATTTCAGTTAAACCCCACACCAGAGAGCTGACGATCTACGGTTTTGCCGCAACTGAGACAACACCGCTTTCAAACGGCTTGATTAAAGCGTACAAAGCTGCGGTATACGACAGCTCCAGCATGCTTTGTTCCGCCAGCCGCAGAGCCCCCCCCTGCAAATGATCGACCTCAAGAAACAGGCTCTTGCGTCTGTCCTGATGCATGGAAGAAGTAGCTTCGTAAGGAAGGCCTTCAATTCGCGCCATTGTCTCCTCAATGTCCTGTTCTTCCAGTCCGACTTGAAAAGTATTGGCAAGGTTCTTCATTTCCGTCAGCACGGAACGGAACAGCTGAAGTGTCTCCTCTTGTTCTCGTATTCTTCCGATTGGCAGGTTGGCTGCCGTTGTTACTCCTGAGAAAGCCGTAATGAACATATATTTTTGCCAGAGACTTTTAATAATGTCAGGACTCAGTGCAGCATTCATCCTGCTTTTTTCCATCATGTGATAAAGGGATTCACACATTTCCTGCTGTGAAGGAACTAGCGCACCAAAAACAATGTCATGCTGCCCGCTCGTATGTATCACATGCCCTTTCTCGTCCAGGGTGGCAATGATAAAAGCCAAGCCGCCGAGCACAGCATCCTCTCCAAGCTCGTCCTGAAGCTTATAAATATGTTCGATCCCATTCAGCAGAGGAAGGACTCGAGCCCCCTGTCCAACAAGCTGTTTCAGGAAAGGAAGCGCCTGTTCAAGATGATAGCCTTTTAAAGATAGCAAAACAAGATCACAGGAGCCCGCCTCATCCGGATGAAGAATCAGCTTTGGTTCATCCAGCTCGTAATCTCCTGCCACACTATGGATAAACAGGCCCTGCTCCTCGATCTCTCTCTTTCTTCTTTCCCGTACTAAAAAGGAGACCTCGTGGCCCGCCTCAAGCCACCTTCCCCCAAAATAGACTCCTAAGGCGCCTGCACCAAACACAACAACCTTCATCTTCTCACCTTGCCTTCTATTATATTCGGAAATTTCTCTCTTTTTATAGTACCGCAAAGTAAATGGATACCCAAATGAAAAAACAGTTTCCATAGCCGCCTTTTTTCCTATCTTTTTTAACATTGAATGTTATCTCGCGGCAGATGGTATAATGAGAAGACAATAGTATAGGTTCCTTAGGGTGGTCGGCGCACTCCTATAAGCTAAAAGCTCAACCAATCGTGTAAAGGCTTTACGCGAAAGGGGGTGATGCCTCTGACGATATTTGAAGCGCTTATGTTTGCGGTCGCTTTTGCGTCCCTTATCGTTTCTGTTTTATCGCATAAAAAATAGACCGCCCTTCAGCCCCAACTCAAGGAAACGGTCTATTTTTCTGACTTTGCTTTGAATCATAGCCGATCCCCCTGGGGAGAGCCGACTATTGACAGCCGCTGGCCAGCATGCCAGCGGTCTTATTTTATTACGTTTCTGCCTTTATCATACCATCAATATAAAAATTTGTCAGTGAAAGCCTCATTAAAGCCGCCTCAAAAGATTTTCTGCACTTTGCTTCGCTTCAAACATCACTTTCTCTTCATCCATCGTCAACAGTTCCCGATTTTTCATAACAATCTTCCCATCGATCATGACAGAATCAACATCCTGACCCGCAGCGGCATACACAAGAAGAGAAGCATCATGATGTGCCGGCAGCAGATGCGGCTGGTTCATGTTAAGAAACAGCAGATCCGCTTTTTTGCCAGGTTCAATACTTCCTGTTTCCTTGCCGATCCCAAGAATTTCAGCACCGTTCTGCGTTGCCATTGTCAATACTTCATGAGCGGATAGGGAAGAAGCATCCTCATGAAGCAATTTTTGCATCCAGGCTGCTGCCTTCATTTCCATAAACATGTCCAGTGTGCTCGCACTTCCCGGACCGTCTGTTCCCAGCCCTACCTTAAGCCCGCGTTTTTTCAGCTCAACCACATTGCTTGTTCCGCACCCGAGCTTGGCGTTGCTCACCGGATTGTGAATGATGCCGCCCTTCACCGATTCCAGAATGGAAAGGTCTTCTTCCGTAAAGTGAACGCCGTGCGCAAGAACAACCCTTGTATCTTCAAAAAATCCAGCCGCCTGCAAGTATTGCACCGGGCTCATGCCGTGCCTTTCCTGAATCATCACCCGCTCATCCGAGGTCTCTGCAAGGTGGGTGTGCAGCGGCACATCCAGTTCTTTTGCCAGCTTTACAGCGTCACTTAAGAAATCCGGCGGGCACATGTATGGTGAATGCGGGGCAACCATTGCCGTGATCCGAC
Source organism: Fictibacillus marinisediminis (assembly GCF_023149135.1). Classification (NCBI taxonomy): domain Bacteria; kingdom Bacillati; phylum Bacillota; class Bacilli; order Caryophanales; family Fictibacillaceae; genus Fictibacillus; species Fictibacillus marinisediminis. The sequence goes on from NZ_JAIWJX010000002.1 coordinate 4,231,792, forward strand.
CTTCAGCGCTTCCGTGCCAGCGCTCCACAAGCTGGCGTGATTCCTCGATACGGTCACTGTAGTTCGAGTCCATCGCGATCATCCCTCTTGCCAACGAGGCACGTATTCCGGTCTCCTGCACCGCTTTTGCAATCGTGTCCATATCTATGTACATATCGGCATAAGCCGTCGTACCGCTTTTGATCATTTCCGCCATGGACAGCATGGCTCCCCAGTAGCGGTCTTCACTCGTCATCTTCATCTCTGCCGGCAGCATCTTTTTATTGAGCCAATCCATTAATGGCAGATCATCACTGTAGCAGCGCAGCAAGGACATCGGTGTATGCTGGTGCCCGTTGATGAGGCCTGGCATGATAAGCAAGTTCTTAACATCCCACACTTCATGATCGCTGTACAGGTGCTCCAGGCTCCCTATCTCTTTGATCGTATTTCCATCTATTAATATATCATCCTGCCTCGCCGTCCAAGTTCCATTCATTTCATTAAGATATCGTGCATTTTTTAAAATCAACGCCATAACCCTCCCGTTTCGTCCTTTTGTATGGAACAAGTATAACATTTCCCTCTTTCCCTACGTTTAGAAGATGCCTCACTCTCCCATACTAAATAATGAAAAAATGAAGGAGGGTATAGGCATGTCCTGGATCAAGCGCTGGAAGGAGTACACTGCACTACAAAAAGCAAAAGCAATCGGTAAACTGGCCGCCTTTATGGGCGGAGGAATGGCTGTATGCCTTCTCGGCGTGCTGCTGCTGGCTAAACTGATGGGCCCTCCTCCTTTGCTCGTTCCACAGACGACTGTCATCCATGCCCGGGACGGAGAAGAGATCGGCGAGATCAATAATTCCGGTGAGAAGCGTTTTTGGGTTCCATTGGACAAAATGAGCCCTGCCCTTATACAGGCGACTATTGCCATAGAAGATAAGAATTTCTATCATCATCACGGTTTCGATCTAAAACGAATCGCCGCCGCTCTGCTGGCAGACATCAGGGCCGGAGCAAAGGTTCAGGGAGCGAGCACCATCTCCCAGCAGTTTGCGAGGAATCTCTTTTTAACTCATGATAAAACATGGTTTCGAAAAGCGATGGAAGCCTTTTACACGATAAGGCTGGAGATGAATTATTCTAAAAATGATATTCTCGAAGGTTATTTAAATACCATCTATTACGGCCACGGAACGTATGGCATACAATCCGCTTCTGCTTATTATTTCGGCAAGGATTCAAGCCATCTCAACGTTTCCGAAGCCTCCATGCTGGCAGGCATACCCAAAGGGCCAGCCTATTATTCTCCTCTCTATCATGAAGAACGGGCAAAAGAGCGGCAGTCCATCATCTTAAGAGCAATGGAGAAAAACCAGTTTCTGTCTAAGAAGGAAGCAGCGGCTGCGGCTGCAGCTCCACTTACGATTGTGAGTGAAAAAGAAGAACAAAAGCCCAAAATCGCTCCTTACTTTCAGGCTGAGGTTATGAAGACACTGAAAAACAAGCTAAAAATCGATCCGAAGCTAGTAGAGCTTGGCGGACTTCACATCTACACGACCCTGGATGTTTCCATGCAGGAAGCCGCCGAAAAGGAGATCGAGGAACGAATCGATCAAAATTCCTCCATCCAGACCGCTCTTGTCTCCATGGATCCGAGGAACGGAGACGTTAAAGCACTCGTCGGCGGCCGGAGTTTTGCAGAAAGTCCATTTGACAGGGCCGTCCAGGCAAAACGTGCTCCCGGTTCAACCTTTAAGCCGTTCTTGTACTACACAGCGTTAAATAACGGCTATACGCCATCCACTGCCATTAAGAGTGAACCGACCTCGTTTGCGATGGGGGACGGGCAAAAGGATTATGAGCCAAAGAACTACAACAATCTGTATGCCTATGATTTCATCACTCTCTCTGAAGCTCTGGCGCTATCCGATAATATTTATGCGGTCAAGACCAACCTTTATCTCGGGCCGAAAAAACTTGTCAAAGCAGCGCGCCAGTTCGGGATCAAGAGCCCTTTATCCAGTGTTCCTTCCTTAGCTCTCGGAACTAAAGGGGTAAGCGTCATGGAGATGACGAACGCCTATAACCTATTCGCGAACGGAGGCAAAAGGGTCGAACCGGTTTTCATTAAGAAAATCACCGACAGCAAAGGGAACGTTATTTATGAGCATCAATATAAGAAAAAACAGGTTCTCGACAAACGGGCCGCTTTCGTTATGACCGACTTGATGAAAGGGATGTTTGATGAAAAGCTGAACGACTACACGAAGGTCACCGGCTCAAGCATTGATCAGTACTTGACCCGTCCGGCTGCAGGAAAATCCGGCTCCACACCGACCGACAGCTGGATGGTCGGCTTTACACCACAGCTGACAACAGGCGTCTGGATCGGCTATGACCAGGGAAAAGAGATCAACCGGATCAACGATGGGAGCTATTCCAAAAAAATCTGGGTCCATTACATGGAAGACGCCTTAAAAAATGAGCCAGCAACTGCCTTTAAGAAGCCAAAAGGCGTCGTCAGTGTGATGGTCAATCCAAAAAACGGGAAACTTGCTACGGAAAATTGCCCAGTGAAGCGGCGTACGTATTATATAGAAGGAACAGAGCCAACAGAATACTGCCACGAGCATGCGGGGGACCGCCCGTTGGATGACAGCGGACTCGATCAGAAGAGAAAAGGATGGTTTCAGAAGGTCTTTCCTTGGTGGCATTAATTTAATGGGGATAAAAGGATCCGCTCCAGGTGTTTTGGGGCGGATCTTTTGGTTTACTTGCGGAATTGGTGCTATTACTTGCGGTTCGACAAAGATTACTTGCGACTTTCCGTGCGTTACTTGCGAAAATGCCCGAATTACTTGCGATTCGACACATTTTACTTGCAAAACGCATCATTTTCATAAAAATCAAGCACATCAAAATTCCGGACAAAATAAACAGCCCGGGTGCTCGAAAGCTCCCGGGCTGTTTATTGTCCTAGCAACATTGTGTGTGCAATGCTAGTTTTAGTTTACTGTATTCCACGGAATTGTCACAAGTTTTTTAGAAAATGTTCAAAAAAGGTTCATAACTCTTCCAATTTTATGGCAATAATTTCCTTACTCCTTCAGAAGAACGGTTAAACGTGCCTTCATCATGGTTTTTCAAAAACTCTCCCAGCAGCACTTTTGATTTTTCATCCATGTCGTCGATGATAACATGGCCTTTTAATGATTTATCCATTCTGTTCACGTGCTCAGGCAGGCTTTTATAGCCTCGCCGTGCTTCTGCATCAATCTGCATTTCACATGCAGTCACACCGTAATAGAAAGGCCCTTCTTCATTTCGGTTAATCGTTACCCAGACGAGCCAGTACAACCTTGGATTTGGAGTATTGGCTCGGTCAGGCGTAAATTTAATACGCTTTTCTATATCACTGCGGGCATGCATCGCACCCATGTCCACATAGGCATCACCATCAACAGGGTCTACGATGACAGGCGTCATATGGTCAAGGCTTAACGCTCCTACTCCGTAACCGCCATGGCCGTCTGTAGAGTCACCGCTTAAAATCGTGAATCCCATGCCTTTTTTGTTTTTATTCTGATCTGATCCGAAAATATCCTTCATGATAACCCTCCCGACATCACTTCAATTCTATCTCTATTTTACCACAACTCTCAGCGATTTAAGACTGCAATGCCTTTTACCCTCGTATCATATGAAGATAAAGAGGTAACAATACAAAGGGGAAACTTCTTTAAATAGATTGCATTACATCCTAAAAACGAATATTATAATTAAGTATTCAAAAAATGTTCGTATTTATTGGAGGTACACCCATGTTTTCATCATTCTTTAGACTAAAAGAACGCGGAACTAACGTAAGAACCGAAGTCACTTCAGGGATTACAACCTTTTTAACGATGGTCTACATCGTTGTCGTCAACCCTATTGTTCTTCACTCTGCCGGGGTTCCTTTTAATACAGTTTTCATAGCAACCATTATCGCTACGGTTGTTGGAACGCTCTGGATGGCACTGTTCGCCAACTTGCCAATCGCCATCGCGCCGGGAATGGGGCTCAATGCCTATTTCGCTTTTTCAGTCGTCGGCAACCATACCAATATCTCGTATCAAACCGCTTTTGGCGCTGTGTTCGTAGCCGGTATTATCTTTGTCATTCTATCATTGACACCTTTTCGTGAAAAATTAATCGAGGCGATTCCCGCCAACTTAAAATACGGCATCACCGCTGGAATTGGTTTGTTTATCGCCTTTATCGGGATGCGCATGACGGGGATCATCACCGCTCATAAAGAAAACTTGGTCGCTTTGGGAAACCTTCATTCTCATTCCGTTATGCTTGCGCTCGCCGGATTGGCTATTACCCTCATCTTAATGGCTTTGAATGTGAATGGTGCGCTATTCTTTGGAATGATTATTACCGGGATTATTGCGTACTTTACCGGCCAATTAAAATTCAACGGCATCGCTTCCGTTCCGGAGATGCCAAAATCTTTATTCATTTTCGGAGATCCGATGACCGCTTTCGCTGACGTCTTTCATTACGGACTATTCGCCGTTGTCTTCTCCTTCCTGCTCGTAACCATTTTCGACACAACTGGAACAATGGTCGGTGTCGCCGAGCAAGCCGGTTTAATGAAAAATAATAAAATGCCAAGGGCCCGTGAAGCGCTGCTTGCAGATTCTGTAGCCACTACAGTAGGTGCAGCTCTTGGAACAAGCCCGACAAGCGCTTATATTGAATCTTCTTCTGGTGTAGCAGCAGGAGGACGTACTGGCCTTACATCTGTTACAGTTGCCGTTCTTTTTATCATATCTGCCTTTTTCTCGCCGCTGGTGGGGGCCATTTCCGGTCTTTCAGCGATAACAGCTCCGACGTTGATCATTGTCGGCAGCCTGATGCTTGGAGCTTTAGGAAAGATCAAATGGGATGAGCTGGACGAAGCGTTCCCTGCTTTTATTATCATTTTGACCATGCCGCTGACATCAAGCATCGCAACAGGGATTGCTTTCGGTTTCATCTCTTACCCGCTATTAAAAATTGCCCGTGGCAAATGGCGTGAAGTACCGTTTCTCGTGTATTTGTTTGCAGTACTGTTTTTCTATCAGCTCGCCTTCTTGCCTCATTAAAAAAAAGGTCTTTAAAGCATTTAGCTGAACATTTCTGTATAAAAAAGCAAGCACCCTTTTAAAAGGTCGCTTGCTTTTTTTCTTTTTCCAGATCGTGTAACTAAAACTGATTAAAAAGTCAGCAGCTAAAAATGCTATTTAGTCATTCACACACGTACCAAACAATAACAGCGACAATTATCACAGTTCCATTCTCCTGTTTTATCCCACATAAAAAAGCTGATTTGCCGCCGTTCATATTTCAGGCATAATCAGCTTTTTGGGGCTTAAAATATAGAGTTTCCTAAGGAAGCAGGCTTTTCATTTTTTCGTTCAAATCCAACCATTGTGATGGCTTGCTGCAGGCTTCCGCATACAGAAACTCCCTCAAAACTAACACCTAAAGAGACAACAGTCTGAGCAATTTCAGGGCGAATCCCTGTTAACACTACTTTAACCCCAAGCAGTTTCAATGAGTTGATGACTTGGAACAAATTATGAGCAACCATGGTATCGATGATCGCTACTCCTGAGAGATCAATCATCAATTGTTCCACTTGAAGTTCTGTGCAGCGGGTCAGCGTTTGCTCCATGATCATCTGGGACCGGTGTGTGTCAATCTCCCCAATAATCGGAAGCACGGCAATCCCCTTCGCCAGAGGTACGACCGGAACCGAAAGTTCAAGGAGCGCAAGCTGGGCGACCTCCATCTTTTTACGGTTATGCCGGACGAAGGCGATGCTATAGCTATAGATGCACCGGTCGAGCAACGTGTCGATAATGGATGTAATTTGTATGAACTCTTTCCTCGAAAGATCAACTTTCTCGGCTTCCTCATCAATGATATGCAGCATAGCCTGGCGAAAAAAACGAAGGCCATCCAGCGATTCATCCAACGGAATATCCTCCAGGACAGCAATTTCTCCTGCTTTTTCTCCCCATTTCGTAATTTTTTGAAAGGAAGTATCGTAGTCTGATACCAGCGCTTCTCCCAAATAGAAAAGAAACTGTTCATATAATTGCTTACTTTCTTCTTCTGTAATCGTCCTCAGCTTCCGATCCATCATTTTCTTGATGGATTCGGGGTTCTCCTGCATCTGAAGATAAGCGGATCTCTCGGTTATCTTTTGGATCTGCTCTACAATTCTCTCACTGATGAGCTGAATCTTCTTTTTGTTCATATGTTCTCCCTGTAACCATTAGAATACTTTTATTTTACAAGAATCTATTATATTTACAACCAGTATTTTACATGGGTATAGAGAATAAGCATTAATCAGACAGCCCGAAGAGATATACTTACTGAACAATACAGTTTTCAAGCTGGCTGATAAACGTATAACCCTCCTGAATTTCTGCATCGCTGTATTTTTGTTTTGCCTTTAATGTCTGAATCTTGACTTTAACTTCGTCTGCCGGCAAATGCGAAAAGAATAAAATGGTAGAAACAAGTTCGAGAAATCGTGAGGACTGTTCGTTCATGGACCTTACGCATTCTCCAAGTTTCGGTATCTTCTTTCCATAGCTAGTCAAAAAGTCTTCTCCCTCATTATTGAGAGAATAGCGGTATTGGGAATAGCCGCTGACTTTTTCTTTGATTTCGTGCACATAGCCCAGGTTGCACAGCTCTTCGACGCGCAGCGTTAATTCTTCTGAATAAGGGCCGTAAAAGTGAAACTCATATTTTTCCTGAAAAGGGAAGTTCAGCTTTTTAGCGATATAAATCATCTTCTGCAGCTTTTTTCGCCCGACGACTTCCCCGGCCTCCTTAATGACCGTTATGACCTTTAAATGATCATCAAACACAGTATTTCCCCCTTAACATAAAACCTGTTAATCCTTTTTCAGTATGTGTTTTATCTTTTGTTTCAGCTTATTGTCATCTATCTTTTCGATCAGATCAGCTGGATAGTAGAGCTTATGGTCTGTTCTTCTTTTCCCTGAAATCGCCTCTACTACATCTGATTCTCTCGAAAGTTCACGGATTTCGCCATTCGCCTTTAAAAGGTTGATAGGCAGCCTTTCCTCTTTTTCCCCCGGTCTGTAAAAGTCGTACGGCAGATCAGAGGAGGAATCAATTACAAGATAGTATTTCGGGTCGATGCCTGCTTCTTCAAAATAACCTGACAGGCGCAGAACTTCTGAAACGGAAACCATCTCCGAGTATTTAAAAAGCTTCCGGTCCAAAAAGCGGCGGCAGAGGTCACGCAAGATTCGGTCTTCCTCGTCCATCCAAACTTGGAAATAATACTGCATGACTCCCTCATCCAGCTTTATGTAGTCCTCTAATGTAATTTCCCCTTCGAACAGTGAGCGGAAATGCGTTAAATCCTGCTTAAATTGATAGCCCCCCTGATAGAGGTCCTTTGCCCGGTGTAGGATTTTGCTCAAAATCACTTCGGCGCTTCTCGTTACCGGGTGAAAATACACCTGCCAATACATCTGGTATCGGCTCATAATATAATCTTCAACAGCATGCATGCCGCTTGCTTTAATAACGGCTCCGTCTTCCATCGGGCGCATGACCCGGAGGATTCGCTCGAGATCGAAGTTTCCGTAGCTTACGCCTGTGAAATAGGCATCGCGCAGGAGATAATCCATCCGATCAGCATCTATCTGGCTGGAGATCAAACTGACGACCAGCTTGTCATGATAGGTCTTTTCGATGACTTCTGCTACTTTTCTGGGGAATTCTTCTCCTTGCAGGCGGAGAACCTCATTCACTTCCGTATCGCCTAAAAGAATATCCCTTGTATAATCTTCATGATCCACACCGAACACTTTCTCGAATGAGTGGGAAAAAGGTCCATGTCCAATGTCATGCAGCAGTGCAGCACAAAGAACCAGCATCCGTTCGTCTTCGTTCCAGTGCGGCCTGTTTTGAAAAATTTCAACGATCCGTCTTGTAATCTCGTATACGCCGAGAGAGTGGCTGAAACGGCTGTGTTCAGCTCCATGAAACGTCAAATAGGTAGTACCCAGCTGGCGAATCCGTCGAAGGCGCTGAAATTCACGCGTGCCTATCAGCCGCCAGATCAGCTCGTCCCTTACATGGATGTAACGGTGAACCGGATCTTTAAACACCTTTTCTTCATTCAACTGACCCATTTCTTTCGCCATATCGTAATAAATGCTCCTTCAGCCGCAATTAGTTTATGTTTATAGTTCTGCTAAAAAAAGAAAATCCCTTCTCATGCTTGTGTTCGCCAGAAGGATTGTCATATTTGCTGTATGATTATTTTCATTGTGAAGTATACCCTATTTTACGCGGTTTTGAATCATGAAACAACAAACAAAAAAAGCGGTTTTCGACAGCTGTATATCTTCTATCGCAGCCATGCTTTCTTTTTCTTGTGCTATCAAAAAAAGAAAGGAGACCCATGGGGCGCTCCTCTCTTTTTATTGCGTATCAACCACCCGGCTGTCTTTGTCCTCCTGCCGGTAGGCGTCGACCAATAATAAAATGGCAGAAATAATATGCATGATCATGCCGACAAACGGGATCCATGCGATGCAGGAAGTCACGATGCCGAGAATGCTTCCGTGCCTTGCTGTCCCTTCTTTCGCTGAAAAGACGAGTGTAGCAATATGGAGGGCAAGCGCAATAGCAAGCGGCGTCCACAGAAAGGAAACCACGATGGTTCCACCTACAAACGGAATGCCCAGGAGCGCTTCAAATCCTCCTGAAACCCACTTTAACGTCCTGGATAGGTTCTTATTCAACAGATCTCCTCCTTTTGTCCTTTTCTCTTCCATTCACTATACCTATGCTTACGTAAATACATTCCAAAAAGTTGCAATTATTTTTCCGGCATGGAAGCTCTGCGGCCTGTTGCGTTATACTAGTAAAGAATGATAGAAGCAGGAGGTTGACTCGTGGATCACACACAACAAAACCAGAACAGTCAGGCTTGGAATGAAAAGTCTTACGAAGCCTGGACCCATCGATTTGGCGAGCCGGCGAAAGCCGCTGCTAAAATAAAAAAAGACCCGGTAAAGCGGCTGAGTCCGCTTGAAACCTATATAGGCGATGTGAAAGGAAAAAAAGTCTGCAATCTTCTTGGATCCCATGGCAGCAAAGCGGTTGCTTTGGCACTGCTTGGTGCAGAAGCAACCGTCATCGACCTTTCAGAACCGAACGAACGCTACGCTAAAGAGCTTGCCCGTGAGGCCGGCGTCCCGCTTCGCTATATCAAGAGCGATGTTCTTGAGCTGCCGGAGGAAGAACTTTCAGGAGAATATGATCTTGTTTTTACAGAGAACGGAATTCTTCATTATTTTACAGATCTGGTGCCATTCTTTACGTCGGTATACCGCTTGCTTAAACAGGGTGGAAGGTTCGTCCTGCAAGATTTCCATCCGATCTCAACCAAGCTGATTACCTCACAGGGAAAAAGCCAGTCTGCCAGAAAACACAAGGTGAGCGGAGACTATTTCAGTACGGCTCTGGAAACGGTGGATGTATCGTACTCCAAGTTTCTTCCTGAGCTCCAATATGCGACAGAAGAGGAAAGAAAGCCATTTCAAGTATCCATCCGCAAGTGGACACTTGGTGAAATCATTACTGCGATCGGAGCGTCTGGCCTGTTTATTACAGGGCTGAAAGAAGAGCCGCATCCTGGTGATTTTGATCAGGGTATTCCTAAATCCTTCATCATTGAAGCAGAGAAGCGTGATTAGTATGAACGCTTCATTGTTATTTCAGCCAAAATGGCGCATCATTGACCAGTCAAGCCTCGGTCCGTCTTTTGATGCCCTGCAGTCTTTTGCAATGGATGATACGCTCTGTACATCGATTGGAGCGGGAGAGTCTTCTCCAACCGTCCGTACTTGGGTGCATCATGACACCATTGTCCTCGGCATCCAGGATACACGCCTACCGTATCTGAATGAAGGTATACAGTATTTAAAATCAAGGGGATACCGGGTGATCGTCCGCAATTCGGGCGGTCTTGCTGTGGTGCTTGATGAAGGCGTATTGAATATTTCCATCATCCTTCCCGAAAAGGACAGCAGTATCGAGATCAACAAGGGATATGACACGATGGTCGAGCTCATCCAAAAAATGCTGAGCCCGTATGGTATTGATTTCGAAGCAAGAGAGATCATCGGCTCGTATTGTCCGGGAAGCTATGATTTAAGCGTGGATGGAAAGAAGTTTGCAGGCATCTCACAGCGGCGGATCCGCAATGGGGCGGCCGTGCAGATCTACTTATGTGTCAACGGGAGCGGTTCCGGGAGAGCAGAAGCAATCCGGGAGTTTTACCGTCATGGTCTTCAGGGAGAACCCACGAAATTCAGCTATCCCGAAATACGGCCAGAAGTGATGGCCTCACTGTCCGAGTTGACCGGAACAGAGTTGTCTGTCAGCGACTTGATGACTAGACTCCTCTTTGTATTAAAAGAAGAAAGCAGCCACCTCGTTTCATCCCCTCTGTCCGTAAGTGAGATTCAATTACACGATTACAACTATCAGCGGGTATGGGAACGAAATGAAAAAGCACTGGAGATTTAATCTCTCAGTGCTTTTTTGGTCTTATTATAAGGCTGTTTTCGCTACCTTTGTTGCTCTTGAAAGTGGTTGATTTCCGTTTCAGGAGGCTCGCACCTTACACTCCAATCAACTTGTCAATGAAGATTCTTTACAAAAATGTTCCCATAGCAACAATCTTTTAGAAGAGAGCCTATTATAGCGCCTGCATGGCTGTAATAAGGGCAAGCTTGTAAACATCTTCCTCGTTGCATCCGCGGGAAAGATCGTTCACCGGCATGTTAAGACCTTGCAGGATCGGTCCGATCGCTTCATAGCCCCCGAGGCGCTGAACCATCTTGTATCCGATATTTCCTGTTTCAAGGCCTGGGAAGATAAAGACGTTCGCTTCACCTTTCAAAGGAGAACTTGGTGCTTTTTTCTGTGCAACCGATGAAACAAACGCTGCATCGAACTGAAGTTCACCGTCAAAAGGGAAATCAGGGTTCATGCCGCTCAAAAGCTCAGTCGCCTCTACTACTTTTTCAGTTTCAGCTGATTTAGCTGATCCTTTTGTTGAAAAGCTTAAAAGCGCCACTCTTGGGTCAATGCCGAAAACTCTTGCTGTATGTGCGCTTACTAATGCAGACTCAGCAAGGTCAGCGCTAGATGGTGCGATATTGATGGCACAATCAGCAAAAACATATTTCTCTTCGTCTTTTACAATGATAAAAGCGCCGGATGTCTTTTTAATACCTTCTTTTGTTTTGATGATCTGCAGGGCAGGACGAACAGTATCAGCTGTAGAATGAACAGCTCCGCTCACAAGTCCATGGGCTTTTCCTGTATAGACCAGCATGGTCCCGAAGTAGTTTTCATCCAAAAGAATTTGGCGTGCCTGTTCTTCTGTAGCTTTGCCTTTGCGGCGTTCTACGAAAGAAGCAACAAGGCTGTCGAATTCAGGATAATGCTTAGGATCGATTAACTCGATGTCGCCAAGGCTGACTCCCATTTCCTTTGCTCTTGAAGTGATCTCTTCTTTATTTCCAACCAAAATCGGTTTAAGGACGTTTTCTTCAGCCAATCTGGCTGCTGCAGTAAGAATGCGTTCGTCGGTGCCTTCGGGGAACACAATCTTCGGGTTCTGCTGTTGCACTTTTTCTTTTAAATCTTTAAATAAATCGCTCATGCGAGGTCCTCCTATTCGGGTACATTCCATACTAGGGTACTCCTTTTTGCGCCTGTTTTAAACCTATACCCTGAATTGAAAGCGCTTGTGCTAAGAAGTTGTTATTTTTAGAAAAATGGAAAATATAAAAAGGATAATTATGTAATCTGTTTGAATCTTTTTAAAAGACAATACGTATATCTTATTATCAATTTCAAGGAGGATTTCCAATATGTCTTTTATGAACAAAATGCTGGCCAGTGTTGGAATAGGGGCAGCGACCATTGATACGATCCTAACCAAGACCAGGTTCATTCCCGGAGAGGAAGTAAGCGGCACCGTGCAGATTACTGGCGGAAAAGCAGCACAGCCGATCGACTCGATTTCGATTTTCCTGATGACCGAATACATAAGAGAATCGGATGATAAGAAATACAGGGAACAATCTGCTGTAGCCCGCCACCGAGTAGCTGATTCCATAACCATACAGCCTGGGGAAATGAAAAAGATTCCTTTCTCGTTCCGTATTCCCTTTGATGTTCCGCTGAGCATCGGACATACCCCGGTGTGGCTGAAAACCGGGGCAGATATTAAAAATGCAGTTGACCCGTCAGACAAAGATTACATTACCGTGAATCCAGGGCCTCTTGTCAGAAGAGCGATGGAAGCAATTGAAGGACTGGACTTTGTGCTGCGTCAAACGACTTGTGAAGCTTCTTCACGCTATAGAAGCGGCCGACTGCCGTTTATTCAGGAATTTGAATATGTGCCAACCGGCATGTTCAGGGGTAAACTGGATGAACTTGAAGCGGTATTCCTGAGTGACGGCAGTTCCTTGGAGATCATTTTGGAAATAGATAAAAAAGCAAGAGGGCTGTTCGGCATGCTTGAGGAAGCGATGGATATGGATGAAAAGCATGTCCGGCTGGCATTTACAGAAAGAGAGCTTCAGGACACTTCTATTCTTAGCAGTAAAATCACCGCTGCCATTCAGCGTTTTGCGTGATCTCTACTTAAAGCTCTCCCTGTCTGTCCCGAACAGACGGGGATTTTTTTTTATTCAAGCGGATGTGGTATATTGGATAGGAGTGAAATTATCATTATGTCCAAGGAGTGACAATACATGAGTGAAGCTGCACAAACCCTTGAAGGCTGGTACTGTCTCCATGATTTCCGAAAGATGGACTGGGTATCCTGGAAAGCGATTTCAAGTGATGAACGCGAAGCTGCCATCAAAGAATTTATGACGTTTTTGGAAAAGTGGGAAGGGGTCGAGGCCCGCAAAGAAGGAAGCCATGCCCTTTATTCGATCGTCGGCCAAAAAGCAGATTTCATGCTGATGCTGCTGCGTCCAACGATGGAAGATCTTAATGAAATCGAGAACGCATTCAACAAAACAACATTTGCTCAATACACGATTCCTGCCTATTCCTATGTATCTGTCGTTGAATTAAGCAACTATAATCCATCCAATGATGTAGATCCCGAAACAGATCCCATGATTCAGGGCCGCCTAAAACCGGAACTTCCGAAATGGAAATATGTTTGTTTCTATCCGATGGACAAGCGCCGAGAAGGAAACGATAACTGGTACATGGTGCCGATGGAAGAACGCAAGAAAATGATGTACAGCCACGGCATGATCGGCCGCAGCTATGCAGGCAAGGTCAAACAAATCATTACCGGTTCTGTCGGATTCGATGACTGGGAGTGGGGAGTTACACTCTTTGCCAATGACGTTCTTCAATTCAAAAAACTCGTCTATGAAATGAGATTCGATGAAGTAAGTGCACGCTATGGTGAATTCGGTTCTTTCTATGTCGGTAACCAACTGACAAAAGAAGCCGTACCTGGATATCTGCACGTATAAAGAAAAGCTTCAGCGCCCTGCTAAGGTCCTCGAGGTCGCTGAAGCTGGACATCCCATTCCAGAAAGCTGGTTCTCATGCCGCGCACACGCGTGACATGAGAACCAGCTTTTTTTGGTCTAACAGGCGGCATGTTTACATATGATGAAATGTAGTTTTCCGGGCTTCTTCAGCATTCTATTAAACGTTATAGAACTTATACCGGTCCGCGTGTTTAAAAACCTTTTTACAAGGGGGATGCAAGTATGACAAATTACAGGCAAACACAAGGCCAGCAAACAGGTGGAGGCATGCCGCCCTACTATGGCAGTATGCCTCAATCAGGCCAGATGGGAATGGGCCAAATGGGCCAGATGCCGCAGGGACAGCAAGGACAGGGAGGTTATACAGGACCTGGGATGATGCCAGAGATGGGGATGCCGCCTCAAGGGCTCGGTGCAGCCTACGGACAGCACCCTACTGATATTGCCGCACCCGGTCAGCTGCCGCTTGAGCAATCTTATATTGAAAATATCCTGCGGTTAAACAAAGGAAAAGTAGCGACAGTTTATCAAACATTTGAAGGCAGTGATAAGTGGAATTCAAAAGTATTCAGGGGAGTTATCGAAGCTGCAGGTCGTGACCATATTATCCTGAGTGACCCCCAAACTGGAAAACGCTTTCTCCTTCTGATGGTCTTCGTCAATTACATTACCTTTGATGAAGAAATCGAATACACCTATCCTTTTGGCGGCTCCCAGGGAAGCCAGCAGCAACAGCAGGGCCAGGCCCAGGGACAGAGCCAAGGACAGCAATCGCAGTCCCAAGGGCAGCCGATGTCAACCTACAGCCCGAGGTAAACCAATACAAAAAGAGCTTTGTCTAAGCAAAGCTCTTTTTTCCTTTTTACAGCCCTTTTACAGCTGCGATAATGAATAGCACCCAGCCTGCAATAAATGCCACTCCGCCAAACGGGGTGATGATGCCGAGCTTAGAAATACCGGTTGTGCTTAATGCGTACAAGCTGCCGGAGAACAGGATAATTCCAATGAACATAAGCCAGCCTGACCAATGCAGCGCTCCTGAGTTTGTCAGTTTTCCCGCGAGAAGCCCGACGATCAAGAGTCCGATGGCGTGATACATATGATACTGTACACCCGTTTTATAGACTTCAATCATACGCTCTGATAGTTTTCCTTCCAGACCATGTGCACCGAAAGCTCCCAGAATAACCGCCAGTGCAGCATTCACGGCACCCAAGATTAAAAACAGCTTCATTTCCAATCCACTCCTCTAGTTTTCTTTTATCATACCAGAAAGTAAATGAGGTTATGAAACATCCGATTTTTTCAGTTCCTCTTTTTCTTTTAGCCTTTGACCGTATTGCTCCATCTTTTTTTCAAGCTCCTCTTTATCAACCAGCTCATCCCGCAGATCTTTTATTACAGATTCCAAGCTTTGAATCCTTTTTTCAAACTGCAGCATCAAATATCCAGCCAGTAAAACCGGAAAGCCCACATTCCCAAGGAGATTTACTAGCCCTAGCCAATCATTAGCTGTATTCATTCAAGATCTCCCTCACTTTTACTGTATATTTTTACGAACATTTGTTCGTAAAAATAGTATAAACCCGAACAGTAAAATTTACCATCATACATTCTACCGTTTTTAAAAACATGCCATAAGACCTAGTAAACAAAAAAAGGCTTCTGGGAAGTTTCTGCTTCCCAAAAGCCTTAAGCTTGTTTATTATGCATTTGTTGTCTTTGCCTGATCGTCAGGCACGTCTTTTACAAAAAAGGAGAAGACGAGGAGAATGCTTAAGAATAGGATGGGAAGATTGAACCCTGCTGCAGAACCAAACTTCTCGGATACTGCCCCGACCAGCCAACCTGCAAAAGCCCCTCCTATTCCCGAAGCGACATAGACAAGTCCCAGCGCCGATCCTCCAGTTTCTGAAAGTTTTGTGCCGATGGCTGTCGCTGTCGGAAACAGTACTGAGAAGAAGAGCCCAGACGCCGCAAACAGATACACCCACTGATCCGCGTAAAACTTACTGATCAGTACGGTGATGACCGCAAGAAACGCGAAGATCAGGATGGTCTTTTTCTCACCCAGTTTCTCTGCGATCCAGCCGCCTCCCAGCCGTCCCACGGTAAAGAGAAGAGAAAATACGGAAAGTATAGTGGTTACTAGTTTTCCTTTCTCCACATTGGCTGCTCCGTTAAGATCCAATGATTTTAGATAGCTCGGAAAGAAGTTCAAGAAAGAAACCTCAGCTGAAACATAAAAGATCAGGATAAACATAATAAAGACGAACTGTGCATTCTTAAGCATTTCCTTGAAAGCAGAAAGACTCGCACGGTCTGCCTTTCCATCTGGCAGTTTTACCGAAAGAACAAATACGATGAATGCCACTAATAAGACAGCGATGCCAATATAAAATACCCGCCACGATATAGCAGAAGAAAACATCCAACGAAGAATCAAAGGAGTGGCGAACATCCCAAGCCCATAAACCCCCATCGTTATATTGAACATCAAACCTTGTTTATCTGGGTAAACCGCCGGAACAATCGCATTCGATGCCACTGTCATGGCACCCAGGCCAAAGCCGACAATCATATAAAACCCGAGGAAAAACATGATTGTCTGGGCTGAACCTGTTCCAAACAGCCCCGCTCCCATTATGACTGCTCCTATGATGGTCATCAGCTTGAGGCCTTTCTTGTCCACGAGGTAGCCGATGATGACACTGGCGATCGTAAATCCCCATTGAAAAATAAAAACGACAAGGCCGAACTGATTCAGGTCGAGTCCTATGTCTTTTTTTACTTCATCCAATACGATGCCCTTCGTACTTGAAAGCCCTCCCAATAAAAACATCGTAAAACCCATAATGATCAGTGCCGTCATATTTCTGCTTTTTTTCAACTTTTTCACTTCCCCTGTTACGGATAAGAATCATGTCTTAAGCACCACTTCCCGAAAATGGAGAAAATAAATCCAGAAGTCCTCCGCTGTTCTCCAAATGGCTTTCCAGGCGGCGAAACTTCCTTCATAATGAAGAAAAAGGAGAGGAAAGGGTGAGCGTTTTGAAGAGAACATGGTGGAAAGAAGCTGTCGTCTATCAGGTCTACTGGCGCAGTTTTTTCGATACAGACGGAGATGGCTACGGCGATCTGGAAGGCGTCATTCAAAAAATGGACTATATTAAAAAACTTGGGGCAGATGTAATCTGGCTTAATCCAATCTATGAATCTCCTGATTTGGACAACGGCTATGACATCTCAGACTACCGATCGGTCATGAAGAAAGCAGGAACGATGGAGACATGGGAGAGATTGCTTAACGCAGCACACAGCAAAGGATTGAAACTCATCATGGACCTTGTTGTGAACCATACCTCCGATCAGCATCCATGGTTCATCGAGTCACGTTCATCAAAGGATAACCCGAAGAGAGACTGGTACATCTGGAAGGATGCGGTAAACGGCCGGGAACCGAATAATTGGCGTTCTTATTTTTCTCCTTCTGTATGGGAATTTGATGAAAAAACAGATCAATATTATATGCACTCTTTTGCCGTTCAGCAGCCGGATTTGAATTGGGAAAACCCTGAAGTAAGAGAAGAGATCTACAGCATGATGAAATTTTGGCTTGATAAAGGAATAGATGGATTCCGTATGGATGTAATCAACCTTCTGGCAAAGCAAAAAGGTTTTCCGGATTCTGATTATCCTGAGAACATTGATTACCTCGGAAATAACCCTGGCATTCATGACTATCTGCAAGAAATGAATGAAAAAGTGCTGCGCCACTATGATGCAATGACAGTCGGAGAGATTCCGTTCGTTGCACCTGAAGATGGCTTAAAGTATGTCGGCGAAGACCGGCATGAGCTGAACACATTGTTTCACTTTCAAGTAGCTGACGACATGCCTTCCTGGGAAATGCTCCGCTACAAGGAAATTCAGCAAACATGGTACGATGGCCTGCATGGGAAAGGGTGGAACTCTCAATTCCTGAACAATCATGATCATACCCGGCAAGTGACACGCTACGGAAACGACAAAAAATACCGCATCGAATCAGCTAAATTACTTGCCGCCATGGTTCATACACTGCCGGGAATGCCTTATATTTTTCAAGGTGAAGAAATCGGTATGACCGGTGTAAGGTTTGATACGATCGGTGAATATCATGATATCGCGATGAAAAATAAATATGAGGAAGAAACGAGCAAAGGCAGGGATCCTCAGGAAGTTCTGCATGAGCTCCAGCCGTTAAGCCGCGATAATTCCAGGACTCCGATGCAATGGAACTCATCAGAGAATGCCGGCTTTAGTGAAGGAAAACCCTGGCTTAACATGAACCCTAATTATAAAGAGATCAATGTTGAAAACGCTCTGAATGATTCCAATTCCGTGTTTTACTTCTATCAGAAGCTGATTTCTTTGCGAAAAGAACACGATGTGATGGTTTATGGCGACTATAAGGATTTGTCAGAGGGTGACGCAAAACTGTACATCTACAGCAGAAGCCTTAACGGTGTGACATGGCTGATCATGCTGAATCACAGCGATGAGCCCAGCTCATTCTCTCTTCCAGCATTCCTAACGGTTAATGAAGATAATCTGATTCTCGGAAACTATCCGGCGATCAGCGGCCAAAACGTTTTGCAGCCTCATGAAGCAAGAATATATCAACTATAAAAAAACAGGCTTCATCCGTTAAGGATGAGCCTGTTTTTCTGCTGTCTAGAAATCAAAAATGGAATCGCCGTTGCCCTCTTCTTCATCGTCCATCTTCTTATTCTGTTTAGGCAGTATGCCTGTAAATCCAGGTGGAGCAGAAATAGGGGAGGGCGGCACCCACTGGCTGTCTTCTCTGGTGCTGTCAGAATCCAGCATGAGATCGCAGAGTGTCTTAATGGCGGCCGCGTTCTCCTTTATTTTTGGCGAACTCTCCGGGAGCTGCTTTAGTTCTGTCACATGCTTTTCCATCAACGTAATGATATGGCGAACGGAAATACTCATGATTTGCTCTCCTTCCGATAAACCTTCTTTGCTGTACTTATAGTAACACATTTTTCCTCCACGAAAAAAAAGACAGTCTTAAAGAGACTGCCCGACATACTCCGCACATTTATTATTGAAATTCACAATGATTCACGGTGATCCAGGCCGCGAAACCCTATGAATTATCCGTTTTAATAGACTTTTGGATCTGCCAGCAGAATACCTTTCCCGTTCATCGATCTCTTTAAGTATTACTAAGTAGTATCTTGCCATCCTTAATAATATCATTTACCCTCTCCCCTCGATTTAAATTTTCAATTCCCGAATTGGTTAAGAAGTATCTATCCACTTCACTTTACGGCGTTCTTGTTTATAGTTGTTGATTGGTTTGAAGAGCGGACGTTCTTTCTTTTTCACCGCTTTAGCCAGCAGGTTCACAACCCGGTATTTCTGCTCTTTCACAAGAATGGCTTGCTCCACCCTGGTGATCATCAAGGAAACCGCCTTTTGAAACATCACATTCACCGTAAATAGAATAATGGCTATTAAATACACAGATTGTTCCATATCCGTACATCCCCCTTTTTGATAGTAAATCTATTTTAATGGATTGCCAGCCTTGCTTTGGGCCTGTCCCCCTTTCTTCCTGACATGATGCTTTAACAACTTACTATCATATGTTCTTGATAGCTTGATTATACGGAGTGGAAAAGGAAATGTTTGTCACAATGCGCTTCGTTTACTTGTTTTTTTCCTACATATCTTTGCGTTGTCCAACAAAAAACGAACCATTCCTGAAAGAGTTATCCTTCCTGACAATATTTCAGCCTGTTTTTTTATCGATAACACGCTTGTTTCGTCTAATTAAAACTTTTGAAATTTGATTTATGAGGATATTTCGATAAAATAGTGAAAAAGAGTTCTTTAGAAGGGAAGATAAACGTGGCAATTTTGAATGAAATTTTAGAGTACAATGAACAATTCGTGGAGAACAAAGAATACAAAAAGTACCAGACGACGAAGTTTCCAGAAAAAAGGCTTGTTATTATTTCCTGCATGGATACAAGGCTGACGGAATTGCTTCCACAGGCCATGAATTTAAAAAATGGAGACGTTAAGATTATCAAAACCGCTGGTGCTATTATTGCGCATCCATTTGGCAGTGTCATGCGGAGCATCCTTGTCGCCATCTATGCCCTGAAGGCATCAGAAGTCTGTGTCATCGGCCATCATGATTGCGGAATGAGTGCTCTTGATCCTGATGATTTTTTGGGAAAAATGAAAGATCAGGGAATAAAAGAGGAAACGCTCAATACTTTAAAGTACTCTGGCATGGATTTCAATCAATGGCTGAGAGGGTTTGATAAAGTAGAGGATGCCGTAAAAAGCAGTGTAAGCATGGTAAAGAATCACCCGCTTCTCCCTGAGACTGTCAGTGTCCACGGCCTTGTCATCGATCCAGAAACCGGAAAGCTCGATGTCGTTGTTGACGGGTATACGAACGTACCCAAAGAGCAATGTTAATATAGCGTATTAGAGGAACGGAAAAATAGCACCATTCATCATTTGAACGGTGTGGAATTTAAGGTCAGGAGCTTATCTTCGTAGAAGATAAGCTCCTCTTTTTTTATCCAAGGCTCTGCCTGACTTATGCTAATTGTTTCACGACTTCTTTCGCAACGCTAATTGTGGATTGCGGGTTTTGGCCAGTGATTAACTTCCCTGCAATTTCAAAATGATCTGACAAGTTAGAGCCCGCAACAAGGCTTGATCCAAATTCACGTAGTTTCCTGAACGATAAAAAGCTCCTCAATGCTGCAGTTAATACAGGTTTAGGAGCTTTATTTTGATATTTCCGGAAGTTTAACCGAAAAGACCGTTCCTTTATTCGGTTCGCTTGTTACAGTTACTTCCCCATTATGCTGCTCAATGATTTTAAAACTCACCATGAGGCCAAGCCCGGTTCCCGTATCCTTTGTCGTAAAGAACGGTTCTCCCAATTTCTTCAGCTGGTCCTCCTCCAGACCATGTCCTTCATCTTTTACTTCAATGATCGCATAGCCGCCGCTTGTCCGTTTGACCGATACTTCAACCTTGCTTCCTTGTACGGATGCTTCCACAGCGTTTTTGATCAGATTGATAAACACCTGTTTCAAGGAATTGGAGTCTCCCCTGATTAGGCAGTCTTTATCTTGAATGCCGTATTGGATCGAAATATTGGAAAGGCTTGCGTACGCTTCCATCAGCAGCAATGTTTCTTTTACGAGGCCTGACAGATCTACTTCATCATAAGTAAACTGCTTCACCTTTGCCAGCTGCATGTACTCCTCTAAAATCTGGTTCATTCTGTTAATCTCAGCCAGCATGATATTCGTGTATTCATCCGATATGTGTTCCTCCCGCATGAACTGGACAAATCCCGACAGAATGGCCAGCGGATTCCGTATCTCGTGAGCTACACCTGCAGCCAGCTGACCAATGACAGAGAGCTTTTCAGATTGGACAATCAGTTCTTCTGTCCGCTTCGTTTCTGTTATGTCCCGGTAAATCCCAGCTATTGCTTTAATCGTGCCGTCAGGTTTGCGTATCGGGGAGAAGGTGACGGAGACCGGAAACAGCTCATCTGTTTTCTTTTGGTTGACCATTTCATACCCTGCAACTGCTTCTCCTTTTATGATCCTTTGAAACACTTCCCGAATCAGCTGCTTTTGTGTGGATGGAATATGCTGAAACGGCTTTTTCAAGATCTCTTCTTCCTTCCATCCGTAAAGCTCAATGAAAGCCCGGTTCACCGCGAGAACATCACCTTTCAGATTCTGAACGAGAATAGCGTCAGCTGTCTGTGAGAAGATGGAATGGAAATATTCTTTCGATTCCAGCAGCTGGCTTGCTGTATGCCTTTCCCTGTTCTCAGACCTCACGCGGAGACTTTCCGTAAACTGAGTAGATAGAACGAAAAAAAGCGTTAAAAAAACAAGAAGCAGAAGGATAAAGACAAGATCAAAATCTTCAACCGAGGAAAACAGCTCCCGTTCCGCAAAAAAGAAATATGAAGACATGGCCACCGCCAGGACACCCGCATAAATTATAACTTTATATTGGCTGTAGATCGTACTCAGCAGCAGACAGAACCATATGTACAAATAGTTGACCAACACGGGCTGGAACGTTATCAAACAGAACAGAAACCCGAAAACACCCGTGACGGTTAGATACATCGAAAAAATAGGATTACGGTTTCGAACAGCAAAGAAGGTAATAAACCCTCCGATGCCTAAGCCTAACGGCAGCATGAACGAAACGATATCACGGTCGAATATAAAATCAAAGAGAATATCAATGGCAAAGAAACCCCATAGCATTTTATAAAGGAGCTCATTTCTTTTTTAATTACGTTCAATTGATCTGTATGAAAACCGTTCACCATTCCGGCTCCTTTGTTCTAGAAATCACTCCAACAACTGGATTATATCACAAATAAAGGAACTCCCCGAAACAAAAGACCAGCTTAAGTCCCGCAATATGTACGGAAGCCTTAAGCTGGTCTGAATTCAACTTTTTACTTGTTCAGTTTCGTAATTCTGCCTTCTGTTTTAGGATCAACTGTACCTTTTGCTTTAATGTATTTTACAAGTGCTTCAAGGTCGACTATGTCGATAGAAGGGTTTTTGCCGTTCTTTAACGTCGTATATCCGTCTCCGCCGCCTGCCATAAAGTTATTAACGGTTACAGAATAGGTTTTTGCAGAGTCAACAGCGGTTCCATCAGGAAGCGTAATGCTCACGATGCGGTCACCAGCCGGCTGTGAATCATCATAGGTGAACTTAAGCCCTGAAATCTGCAGGATCTTCGCACGTGTTGGATCTGCCCATTGCTCGTTCAAAAGGCTTTTTACTTGGGCACCTGTAAGATCCATTTTCACAAGATCATTACCGAAAGGCTGTACTGTAAAAGCTTCCTTCCACGTAATTTCTCCTGCATCAATATCTGCACGCACGCCGCCCGGATTCATGAAGGCAAAATCTGTGCCGGTCTGGGCTTTCATGGAATCAGCGATCAGATTCCCCATTGGGGATTCTCCGTCTGCATTGATGTCCTTAGTAATATAGTTAGGTGTTGTACCGATCTTTTCATTTAAAATGGGAGCAACGTCCGCTACATATTTGTCAACAAATGCTTTAATTTCAGGATCTGGAGCAATTTTGCTGCGGTCAACAGTTACGACTTCCGCGGTCTTTTTAACGATATCCTGTGTTTTAGGATCGATGACAAGATCTACATCAGAGAACGCGGTCCCGGAAGAATAGGATTGTACGAGAAGCTTATTGTCGACTACTGCATTCGTAAGCGCATGGTTGTGCCCGCCGAACATAACATCAACTTCATCGTCAACTTTGTTCGCCATATCCACGAGTTCGCCTGTTGCATTCTGTCCATCAGCTGTAGAGTTCGCCGGATTGTGGGCAAGTACGACGATGGACTTAATTCCTTTTGCTTCGAGTTCTTTTGCATATTTGTTGATGGCTTCTGTCTCATCGGTAAATTCAACACCTTCTACGCCGCTCGGGATAACGATGCTAGGCGTGTCAGAGAGAACAACACCGATGATGCCAATTTTTGCTCCGCCTACTTCTTTGATCACATAAGGATCAAGAAGCGGTTTGTTTGTGCTCTTGTCAATCACATTGGCTGCCACATAAGGGAAGCTCGCCCCTTCAAACTTGCCATACTTTGCTTCTGTTTTCGGATGGCTCCCACCGTGGATCAGACGCAGCATTTCTTTTACGCCCTCATCAAACTCATGGTTTCCAATCGTTGCAGCATCAAAGCCCAGTTTGTTCAAAAAGCGGATCGTAGGCTCGTCCTGAAGCAAAGCTGATACCGGAGAACTTGCTCCTACTGCATCACCCGCATGAAGCAAAAGCGTATTCGGGTTCGTTGCTTCATGCTGTTTTAAGTAGGCTGCAAGATATTCAGCACCGCCTGCGTTGATCTTCGAGTTGTACGTATCAAGCTGGCCGTGAAAATCATTGATGCCTAAAAGCTGCACATTAATGTTCTCAAGCTTTTTAAGTTTATACGAATATTTCGCAAAGCCTTCTGCTGCAGAGCCAACATATTTAATGGCTCCATCTGCCGGTATTGCCTTTTGAGCGTCAGGTGTAGATTCAAAGGTTACATTCGGTTCACCTGCTACAGAAGCAAACTTCCAGTTTTGATCTGCAGAAGGATCAATCGTGCCGCGTTCACGAATATAGTCGATGATGACTTGACGGTTTTCATCCGGATACAGGTTGACTGCCGTTTTATTTTTTACACCCGGGAACAGTCCGTTTGCACGGTAATTATTCGTCGCAACGATAAATTCCTGGTTATTGTCGATTGGCTTGCCGTTGTATTGAAGATTTTTAATACGGCTGGAATCAGCATTGATCACATTTCCGTCTTTATCATATTTCGCCGGCTGTGTCACATCGACATCATAGGTAACGCCATCGATCACATCAAAGTTATACGTCGGGAAATCATTGTTCACAAGCGCCTGCTCTTCTTTTTGGGACGGATCAATCTTGTTGAACTGCCCAGCTGACATCTCGAGCCATTCCTTCACATCAGAGCCTTTCACTTTAACAGTCGCTACAGTGTTTGGATACAGATAAAGGTCAGAGACGTTCTTAATCGCGATGGTGCCTTTCGGAATATTGGTGTAGTAGTTCGCACCGTTTCTTCCGCCTGCTTTAAATGGAGCCCCTGCAGATAATACTGGCAGACCTTCATCCTTCGTGCCTTTTAATTGCTTTTCAACGTACCATTTTTGTGCGTTAGTAACGATTTGAATGGATGGATCATCCTGGACAAGTGCGAAGTAGCTGTTGATGTCAGCACTTGTTTGTCCTACCGGCTGGCGGACATAGGCAATGGTGCCTTGATGGTCTTTTTTGATCGCTTTAATGATGCTTTCGTCAGTTTTGGCGAGACTTTTCTTGTTTACTTTGTCATAAACCGCTCTTAATTGAGTCTTTGCCTTGGCGATAGACCATTTTCCTTTGACTTTTACAAGGCCAAGGTCCATTACGCCAAGCTGGTTGCCCCAGTTTCCTGGCATGATGACCGGTTTCCCGTTAATCGTTCCGTTCTTTTCATCAACACCCGGAAGGTTTGCGAAATCGCCTGGGAATGTTTTGTGATTGTGTCCGGAAATAATCGCATCGATGCCTTTGACTTTAGTCAGGTCGTAGGCGGCATCCTCTTCCATCTGTTTGCGGTCTGCATCACCAATTCCGGAGTGCGCCAGAGCAACAATGATGTCAGCTCCGTCCTTTTTCATTCTAGGAATATAGGACTTTACCGTATCGACGATATCCTTTGTGATGACTTTTCCATCAAGGTTGGATTTATCCCACATTGTAATTTGAGGAGTAACGGCGCCGATTACACCGACTTTGATGACTTGTTTATGTCCTTTTGTATCAATGACTTTCTTTTTAATAATTTTATAAGGTTTAAAATAATTCTTGTCGTTGTAAGGATTTCTATCATGATCATCTTTAAAGACGTTGGAATTCACGTACGGGAAAGGAGCATCATCCAAGACCTCCTGAAGGTAATCCAGGCCATAGTTGAATTCATGGTTTCCTACAGTTGCGGCATCGTATTTTAATAGTTTCATCGCTTTGAAGACCGGATGCATTTCTCCGTTTTCAAGCTTGTCCACTTTCGCTTTGTAATCACCGAGCGGGTTACCTTGAATCAAGTCCCCGTTATCAAAAAGAAGGGTGTTCTTAGATTCGCTTCTCGCTTTTTTAATGAGGGTTGCCGTTTTTGCCAAACCAAACTCATCTGTTTCCGCGTCTTTATAATAATCGTAATTTGCGATATGAGTGTGGATATCGGTAGTGCCCAGGATCCTAAGCTGAACGGATTCGGTTTTGCTCTGCTTCTGCGGTTTAGCTGCTGCTTTTACTGAATCCATAGTGATTGGTGAAGCAAGTACGGCTAATGCCATTGTTGATGCCAGAAAAGAACGTCCCATTGAAGTAAAGGACTTTTTCCCCATACGTATCCCCCTAAAATCATTCAGTTATTTTATTGCCAATCTAATTATATATTTTGAAAATAAAAATTAAAGACTTTATTCGTAAAATAAAGGTAAATATTTTAAAATCATGTAAAAATAGTTATATAGACCCATTTGAATACAAAAAAAGCCGCCGGAACAGTTTCCGGCGGCTTTCTGTTTAATGAATTTATTGAAAATTGACTGGTTCTTGTTTTTCACTTATAGGCGAAAACTCATACCCTTTTTTCTTTAGGGCACCAAGCAACTCTGGCAGTTCTTTGGCTGTTAGCTCTTTATCATGCATCAGGATAACAGGATCATGATGGTTCTTTTCCACTTGTTCCACTTGCTGCAACGTTTTATTGACCCAGCTGTCATCCTTGCTTCCCCAGTCAACACTGTCTACGTTCCAATCCCACATGATAAACCCGTCACGTTTAAGCGCCTCAACATACTCAGGTTTCATATACGGCACACTTCCATAAGGAACACGAACGAGGTTCGAATGGATCCCAGTCAGGTTTTCCAGCGTCTGGCGGCACGTTTTCATTTCACCCGTAACCGTTGATTCACTATGATAAAACGCATCTTTATCATGTGTCACCCCGTGGCAGCCCACTGAGTTTTGGCTGTACGCCAGGCGCATCGTTTCGATTGGATATTGCTCCATATGCGGCGCGAGCATAAAAAAAGTCGCCGAAGCGCCATAGTCATTTAAATCCTTCATAAGCTGTCCCGTCGTTTTTGACGGACCGTCATCAAAGGTTAAATACACTTTTTTGTGTTCGGTTTGCTGTTCTGCGTGAGCTCTGTTTTCATCCATGGGCATCGCCATAATGGCCAAATACAACAATACAAGCGAGCCTATCGTTTTCGCTGCCATTTTCAAACCTATCCCTCCAAACGATTTTACATCCTTACAAGCTATTCGGTGGATAGGATTCCTTTGCCGGGATATCAATGGCTTTCAAGCAAAATTGATTCTTTTGAAGGGTGTCAAATGGAACCGGTTTTTGAATAGATCCGGAATTTCTTCATAAAAAAGGATGCTTCAGTGTGGAAGCATCCCTTCTGTCAGGCTGATCGCCTTCCCTTTATTAATTTAAAGACAATAATCACGATGGCCGCAATCAGAAGAATATGAATGATTCCGCCAGCAATCTTAAAAATAAGTCCCAATAGCCATAGTACGATTAATATACCGATAATTGTCCAGATCATTTGGGTATCTTCCTTTCTTGTTTCATTACGCTTTATTTTCCCCAAAAGTAATCGGTATAAAACGCCAAGGTTCATTTTTCCATGTTTACAAAACACAAAAAGCGTGTACATAACAAGTGTATTTAATTCGAGCAAGTGTATTTAATTCGAGAGGGAGGAATTTGATCATGGCTGTTAAACCATTAGTACGAGAATTTTCTACGGAACAAGAAGTAATTTCTGCGGTCAACGAACTTGAAATACGGGGAATCAACCACGATGACATCTACGTGCTTGCACACGAAAGAGACGACACGCGTGACATCGCAGATGCAGCAGATGCCAACACCATTGGGACGGCAGAAGAAGGACTAGGAACTGCCATTAAAAATCTCTTCCAAAAACGCGGTGATGAACTCCGCAATAAACTTGAAGAAGTCGGGTTAAGCTCCATTGAAGCAGAGCAGTACGAAAGAAAACTCGATGAAGGTAAAGTCCTTGTACTTGTAAAAGGCGATAACAACCTAGACACTTGGTTGTAAAGTTAAAATATAGGAAAAGGGACAGGGCTCACTCGTCGTGAAGCCTGTCCCCTTTTTTTGCATTCCTTGCGGCGGAGATTGGAATGCGTCGGATCGTGTCATTTAATGTCGAGTATAAACCGATTGAACATAAAAATTTTCGAACCTGATTTTTCAGTACTTCCAGATGAGTTTGCAAAAAGGAGCCCAGTGTAAAGGCTCCTTTCTTATGACACCGAAGAACGGGTGGTCAGATGCTTTTTTATAAACGTTATTGCTGTTTGATTAAAAATATCAGGCTGATCGACGTTGCAAACGTGGCCGCAATCCTTTATGGCCACAAGGCTTGAGTACTTTTTCTGTCCGATGAATGCCCGAATGGCTGGCAGAAACATATAGTCTTCCTCCCCCATGATATAAAGGGTAGGAATGGGCAGCTCCCTCTCCCTCATCGTCCGCAGGAAGGGGTTCACCCTCTGTGTCAGCTGAAACCACCGCTTGAATTCCTTTTGGCACAATTTTTTCGCTTCCCGGATGAATAGCGATCTTGACGTTTCATGCCGCCTGTTCGGCATGATCACCCATGCAAAGAGCCGATACAGCCACATGAAGGGGATAAAGGCTTTGACAGCATTCCCCAATGTGATCAGAAGGCGGGAGCGAAAATTAAGTCTCATCACTGCCCCGCCGAGCGTCATCGAGCGGACACGGCAAGGGGCCATCTCGGCGATTGTCTGGATCAGGATCGTTCCGAGCGATATTCCCACAAAATGAGCGCACGGAATATCCAGATGATCCATCACTTCAAGTACATCCTTGCTGATATCCTCAAACGAATAGTTGCGAAGAAGAAAGCGGTCAGACTTGGAGCGTCCGTGCCCTCTTAGGTCGACTAGAAGAACGTTGAATTCCTGCTTGAATTCCCGGATTTGTTTATACCAGATAGAAGAGCTTCCACCGGCACCATGAATGAAGATTACCCATTCATAGCCGCTGCCCTTTTCATACGTTTTGTAATGAAGCAAGCGATATTCCCCCATAAGTTGTGGCTGCTGTTTTACGTTAAGCTCATTGTAGCACAGGCATTGCTGCAGTTGGCCCGTTATAATTTTACAGAGTTTTGTCAAAACTGAAAACAGCGATATAATGTTAGTATAATAGAGTGATAGATACATAAAGGAGGCTGAAAAAATGAGTAAAGAAAGCTCATTTGACATCGTTTCTAAGGTAGATTTGTCAGAAGTGGATAACGCGATCAATATCGCCATGAAGGAAATTAAAAACCGCTATGACTTTAAAGGCAGCAAAAGTGACATTTCATTGGATAAAGGCAATGAGGAGCTTACGCTGATCTCTGATGATGAATACAAAATGGAGCAGCTGAAGGACGTCTTGATCAGCAAATTGATTAAACGGGATGTCCCGATCAAAAACCTGGATTATTCTAAAATTGAGCAGGCTTCAGGCGGTACAGTTCGCCAGCGTGCCAAGCTCGTCCAGGGCATCGACAAAGAAAACGCAAAAAAGATCAACACCATCATTAAAAATTCAGGCGTGAAAGTGAAAAGCCAGGTGCAGGATGATCAAGTTCGCGTGTCCGGCAAAAACCGTGATGATCTTCAGCAGATTATCGCTGCCATCCGCCAGGCTGACTTGCCGATCGAAGTACAATTTATCAATTACCGATAAAAGCTGAGTGATTGCTATTAAAAGCAGGCGCCTGTCCCGATGACCCGGGGCAGGCTTTTTTGTTTGGGGTTGGGGTGGTTTCGTGGATAATTCCTGAAATGAATGCGTCGAATCCGGTCGATTGGTGTCGGATATCAACGGTTCGATAAAAAAAGATTTTCGATAATATATCGGCGTTTTCGATAATAAACTCACTCTGAGTACATCTACAGAGAAAATAAGCTCCATCCGGGAGCCAAAAAGGGCTGATGTAACGGCAGTAAATTAGAAAGCTCACTACGTGGCACCCCATTAAAGCCTTTTACTCAAAAACCCCTCAATTCAACCTGAAATCTTCTTTTTTAGCGAAATGTTTTTTTTATCATGGAACACTCGCATTACCGGGTTTTTCTATGCTTGTTTTCTATTATTCTGTGAGCTTCTTTAAACAAAGCCTAGTTTATAAAATCCAGCTGGCCGCCAGCCAGAACCGGTTCGTTTTTTATGCTTTCCACCGGAAAAATGAAGGTCCAGGGCATGCTGGTTTCAGCTTCCAGCACGATTTGCGGGATGGTAAAGACTGATTCTGCGATGGTCCTTCCCTCCTCTTTATAGGTAAGTTGTTTTTTTTCAACAGTAAATCTATCTTGTTTATAATTATGAAGAACACCGGTAACAAGCAGCTCCCCTTTATAATTCAAAGCCGTTCGGATCATGGAAAAAGAAGTCTCCTGTTCTCCAGGTATACACGTTTCTTGAAAGACTTTTTCTATCGTTTCCCGATCCTGATCGGCGACCGCTTTATCCCATGAGTTTTCGTACACTAAACGCTGCATGATAACACATCCTTTTTGATGTAGCTTTCCGTATCATATCATATTTTTTCCTGTAAACCGCCAACCTCAGCATAAAAAAATGCCCGGGGCAGCCCCCAGGCGTCTAAGCAATCATGACATTTTTCCTTGAAAATTATTGCTTCAATCGTTTGTAAAGCGCGTGAGTGCCGCTGTTTTCCTCGCCCATCTCAGCAAGTTCCTCGTATAAATCTTTAGCCAGCTTCAACCCTGGAGTCAAAAGGCCCATTTCCTCAGCTGATTCGAGTGCAATCTTCATATCTTTTATAAAATGCTTCACGTAGAAGCCTGGTTCAAAGTTTCCTTTGATGATGCGCGGCGCCAAATTTGAAAGCGACCAGCTGCCCGCTGCACCTGATTCAATGCTTTTCAATACAGTAGACGGATCCAGTCGGGCTTTTTCTGCGTAAATAATCGCTTCGCACACACCGATCATACCTGAAGCGATCGCGATCTGGTTGCACATCTTAGTATGCTGTCCGGCCCCGGCTTTTCCTTGATAGACAATGTTTTGTCCCATCAGCTGCAGAATGGGAAGAACCGCTTCGAAGTCTTCCTTCTCTCCACCGGCCATAATGGATAGCCTTGCTTCACGCGCTCCCACGTCTCCGCCAGATACAGGTGCATCAAGTGCATGAAGTCCAAGCTCTTTTGCTGTACTGGAGATTTTTTCAGCCAGCCGAGGGCTCGAGGTCGTCATATCAATCACATACGAACCTTTTGCTGCATTTTCCAGGATACCGTTATCTCCAAAATAGACCTCTTCCACATCCGATGGATAGCCGACCATCGTGACCACCACTTGTGAAGCCTGTGCCACCTCAGCAACCGTGCTCTTCCATTCAGCCCCTTGGGTCAGCAGCTCTTCTGCCTTCTCTCGTGTTCTCGTATAAATATGTACGGGATGCCCTGCTTTTAATAGATGAGCAGCCATGCTTTTTCCCATTACACCGGTTCCTACAAATCCAATTGACTTCTTTTCACTCATGCTGTTTCCTCCTTCTTTATCTTTGTTTCTCATTATAGAGAAATCAAAAGTAACATACTAATGATTTTATTTTTGCTGTGGAGGTCCTCTATCAGGTAAGGTAGATTTAGATATGAAAACGAAGGCGGGATGAACCATGAAGCTATTATTGTTAGGATCTACCGGAAGAGTGGGCAGCTGTGTCTTGGAAAAGGCGATAAACGATGGCCATAAAGTGCACGTAATCGCAAGACATCCAGAAAAACTCGCGGCGCACCATGAGAACCTAACGATTCATACGGGAGATGCCACCGTAAACGCGGACCTTGAAAAAGCGATGGAAGGCTGCGAGGCTGTCATCAGTGCGCTGGGAACTGATGGGGGTACCGTGCTGACGGACTCCATTCCACTTGTGATCCAGGCGATGATGGACCGGGGAATTAAGCGGCTGGTCACGGTCGGAACAGCAGGTATTTTGGAAAGCCGTACAGAGCCCGGATTACTTCGCTATCAATCGAGCGAATCGAGACGGAGGCTGACAAGGGCGGCTGAAGAACATCACCGCGCTTACCTTGCCATGAAGCAATCACCCCTTCAGTGGACGATCGTTTGTCCGACCTATTTGCCTGACGGGCCAGAGATAGGAAACTACCGGGTGGAAAAGGATTACCTCCCTATGGATGGAACACAAATCAGCACAGGAGACACCGCTGTTTTTACCTATAAACAGCTATCCTCCAACGAATTTATCAAAAGCCGTGTGGGTATCGCTTATTAGAAGCAGGACAAGGACAGCCAGGCTGTCCTTTTTTATGTTTTGTGCTCATCTAGCGTCAGCAGCGAGCTAATTAAACATCGGAAGTCAGCCATTTCTCGTTATTTTTACTCTCTTTTTGGAAGAAAAATTGATGATTAATAGCTTTGGATGAACAAAGGACTAGTTTGTTAATGAAAATATACTGTTTTTCTACAATCTTTCTTTATTTTAACGAACATTTGTAATAATATGGTAATAAAATGACTAGCCATCATGTTTTATTTTCAAAATTTACGATTTATGTTCAAAATGTAAGAATTTATTTTCAAAAATTTCGATTTATGTTCAAAATGAGCCTTTTTATGTTCAAACTGTTTATACTCGACACCAATCGACAAGTTTTGACAGATTTATTTTTCTCTGTCTCGTCCGATATCCCTCTATAATTGCCTCATCATCCATCAAACCCTGTTTAATAGCAAAAAGCAGCCCGCCAGATGTACTGGACGGGCTGCAGCTTTTGCTTATTCTTCGGTTTCCTCATAATACTGAAGTTCTTTTTCCAGGATGGTATCGACCTCGAGTTCTGTCAGGCTTGTTTTTCTAGCCAGATGGTCGATGAGCTCGTCCATATCAACGTCTGCCGTCTGTAACTCAAAGTAATGACCTTCCTCTTTCAGTACGAGACGGATCTTTTCTTCCTCATACGATGTCTTCTCTTTAATGAACTGGACAGCTTTCTCCATTTTTTGTTCGATGCTCAAGTACTTCTCCTCCTTTTATAGCCTTTCCTTATTACTACCCGTTTCCGGCAAAGCTATTCGGTTCTTTTTAAGTATAGAAAAAAGCAGGAGAGTTCCTGCTTTTTAATAATACGGTGAAATCATTAAGTAAACAATAACACCCGTCAAACTGACATACAGCCATATCGGCATTGTCCAGCGGGCAATCTTTTTATGCTTTTCCACCTGCATGTTCAATCCGCGGGCAAGTGTGAACAGCGCGAGAGGAACAATAAGCGCAGCCAAAATAATATGCGTGATCAAAATAAAGAAATAGATGTACTTTAACGGGCCGTCTCCGCCATATTTAGTAGATTCGGCAAGATAGTGATACGTAACATAAGAAAGCAAGAACAGAGCAGTCGTCGTAAATGCTGCAAAGATAAAACGCTTATGCAGCTTGATGTTTTTTCTAAGGATAAAAAATAGCGCCGCCAAAAGGAACACAAAGGTAAAGCTGTTAAAAATCGCGTTCAGGCGGGGGAGAAGATGAACATCAAACGACACCTTGCCATTGTAAGCCGGTAAGAAAAACAAAATGACAACAAGAACATTGATCGCTATCGAAAGCCCAATGACAACAGGCGTATAATTTTTCTGCTTGACGGTAGTGTTTGATTGATCGCTCATGGATTAGTCTCCTTCATAATCTTCTTTTTTCGTTTCCTATTCTACCATTGTAGACAACAAACCTGAAGCTAACTCCCCCTGGAAATCACCAATTAAAGCCATCTGTCAAAAAAACTACAAATTTAAGCGCAGTTAAAAACCCCCTGAATTGACCAGGAGGCTGGAAGTCTTATGATTTATGCTTTTTGCAAAAACTTTGTGTCATCGATCTGCGCTTCCCATTTTCTCACTTCATCCATCACGGATTTAACGCAGCCCTCTTCAAACGGCGAAACAAGACCGGCGATGTTCACCAGCTCAGTAAATGGAAGACTACCTCCACGGCCGCACAGTTCAAGGTAATCCTGCCATGCTGCCTTATGATTCTCCCGTGAACGTTTCCAGAACTGAAGCGCGCAAACTTGAGCGAGTGTGTAGTCAATATAATAGAACGGCGTGCGGTAGATGTGGGTCTGCATCTGCCAGAAGCCGCCTTCTTCTAAGAACTCAATGCCGTCAAAATCACGGTGCGGCAAATATTTCTTCTCCAGGCGGCGCCACTCTTGTTTTCTCTCATTCGGTGACGCATCAGGATTCTCGTACACAAAATGCTGAAACTCATCGACAGCCACACCGTAAGGGATAAATTTAACTGCTGCGGCCAAATGGTCATAAAGATAGCGCTCTGTATCTTCCCCGAAGAACTGCTCCATCCAAGGATACGTAATCAGCTCCATGCTCATGGAGTGAATCTCGCAAGCTTCCAAGGTTGGAAATTGGTATTCAGGCACTTCGTAGCCTCTGCTCGTATACACCTGGAAGGCATGTCCTGCTTCATGAAGCAGGACCCGGATATCACCCTGTGAGCCGTTAAAGTTTGTGAAAATGAATGGTGACTGGTACTCACTGATATACGTACAGTAGCCCCCAGGCGCCTTGCCTTCCTTCGCTATCAGGTCAAGCAGCTCATTTTCAACCATAAAGGTGTAAAACTCATCCGTTTCCGGTGACAGCTCTTTGAAAATTTTGGCTCCCTGCTCAACAATCCAATCCGCATCACCTTTTGGTTTTGGATTCCCCTGCGGAAAACTGAAAGATTCATCATAGAATTTAAGACTGTCCACCCCTATTCTAGCCTTTTGTTTCTCCCTTAAGGACGTACAGAACGGAACGATATGCTCTTTGACCTGGTCACGGAATTTTTTTACCATGTTCTTGTCATAATCCGTTCGGTTCAGACGGTTGTAAGCGAGCTCAACAAAGCTTGAGAAGCCGAGTTTTTTAGCGATCGAAGTACGGAGCTTCACCAGCTCATCATATTGTCTGTCCAGTTCTTCCTTATGGTCATTAAAGAAGCCGAACTGCGCTTCCACGGCTTGTTTTCGGATGGTGCGCTCCGGTGATTGGGTAAACGGAATGAGCTGTGCCAGTGTTCTTTTTCCACCTAGGAAATCAATTTTTGCGGAAGACAGCAGCTTTACATACCGGCTTTTCAGTTTGTTTTCCAATTTAAGGTCTTCGACGACTTCCGGTGAATACGTTTTTAGCTCTGCATCCGCAAGGTTAAACAGATGCTTGCCCCACTTGCTCTCCAGTTCTTTTCTATACTTGGAATGGACGATCGCTTGGAAGAACTCGCTTACCATCCCTTGATAGACAGGAGTGTTTTCATCCATAAAATCGTGCTCTACTTTATAAAAAGGGTCTTCTGTATTTGATGTATACCTGATATGTACAATATTTTGCATCGTTTCGAAATGGTTTCGGATGGATACAAGCTCTGCCATTACTTCGTCTTGCTCATTGAAAGAAGCCGCGTGCTCAAAGCTTTCCAATTTTTGTTTAAACTCTTCTTGAAGCTGTTCCATATTGGGACGTTTATACGTAAACTCACTGAATTTCATGTGATCTTCTCCTCTCTTTCACCTGCTGTATTCTACACAGCTGCTTCTTTTCCTTTTTTGAATGAAAAGACTAGGGTTTTGGCCAAAATGTGTTTTATTATAGAGATAACAGTCAACTAACAGGAGCGTATCGTATGAATTCTAATTCTTATTCAAATAATCCGTTTAAAGGCACGTTCGGTGGCCTTGAAAACCTTGCAGATACGATCAGCGAAGTCCTTCATTGCCCTGTAACAATCGAAGACGCCAATCATCGGCTTCTGGCCTACAGCACTCATGAAAACAGCACGGATCCTGCACGCATTGCGACCATTATCGGCCGCCGTGTGCCTGAGAAAGTCATTAACAGCCTTTGGAAAGATGGGGTTATCCCAGGACTTCAGGCCAGTGATGAACCTCTTCGTGTATCCTCCATCTCCAAAGTCGGCCTGGGTGACCGTGTCGCCGTTTCCATTCGAAAAAATGAAGAGATCCTCGGCTACATCTGGGTTCTTGAAGTGGACCGACATCTGTCTGATGAGGATTTGGAGCTTTTAAAGAAGGCCGCACAGGCGGCCAAGAACCAGCTGCTTCAGCTCTATACCGGTTCGAGAAGAAAGCAGGAAAGCCTTCAGGAATTTTTCTGGAAGCTGCTGACCGGCCACAGCAGTAATGAGGAAGCCATTCAGGATAGCCTGCGGGACCTTGGAATCTTGCCCAGTTCTTCTGTCTCCGTGCTGATCTTTCAGTTCCCTGAAGAGATTGATGCGGGGTTCGAGAAAAATGTAAGCTACATCACTTCTGTCAATCAGAGCGTTAAAGCCCAACTGACAGCTGTAGATGAAAATCAAATGATTATGCTCGTCACCTCTGCACTTAAAGAACCGCTTAGTGAAATCCTACAAGAGTTTATTCTTTCTTTTGCTCAGCAAATGAAGGAGCGTTTTGGAGTGGAGGGCATTACAGCTGGTTTTGGAGGGGTCTACAGCTCGTACCATCTTACAGAAAAAAGCTACATGGAAGCACTGCAGGTCCTTAATATAAAAAACCGCTTTAAAGAAGGGGCATCCGATCTTTTTGGCTATGAAAATCTAGGTGTTTATCAGTTCCTTGACGTCATTCACCAGAAGCAGTCCGCGAGCCGCTACAGAAATCCAGCACTTGATAAATTGCTGGAGTACGACCGGCTCCATAAGACCGATCTGTACAACACGTTGGATACGTACCTGTCTGCCGGTTCCAATACACACCTTACAGCCAGTCTGCTCCATATTCATCTCAACACACTGACCTATCGGCTGAAACGAATTGCCGAAATCGGGCAGATCGACTTTAGGAATACGAACCAGAAAACGATGCTTTATCTGGATTTAAAGATTCAGCAGCTTTTTTATTGAAGAGCATTTGTGAAATTTCACAAACGCTCTTCTTTTTTTTCTCTTTTCCTCACAAAGAAATTTAAAGAGGAAAGGATTATACTGTAGGCACAGTAATAATGAAAACGCCATCATTTATGGCGCCAGGAGGTTTTTACAATGATTATTGGTGTACCTACAGAGATTAAAAACAACGAGAACCGTGTAGCTTTAACGCCGGCGGGTGTAGTTACTTTAATAAAAGCTGGACATGAAGTATTAGTAGAAACAAACGCGGGAGAAGGAAGCGGATTCCCTAACGAAGACTACGCTGCAGCTGGCGCAAACATGATCGACAGCGCTGCGGACGTTTGGGCTAAAGCAGACATGATCATGAAGGTTAAAGAACCTCTTGCTTCTGAATATAATTACTTCCGTCCTGGATTGATTCTTTTCACATACCTTCACCTTGCAGCTGAGCCAGAATTGGCGGCAGCTCTTACAGAGAAAGGTGTAACAGCGATCGCTTATGAAACTGTTGAGCAAAACCGTACGCTTCCATTGTTGACTCCAATGAGTGAAGTAGCAGGACGCATGTCTTCACAAATCGGTGCTCAATTCCTTGAAAAACCAAAAGGCGGAAAAGGGATCCTTCTAGGTGGTGTACCAGGAGTTAAGCGCGGAAAAGTAACCGTAATCGGCGGCGGTGTTGTTGGAACAAACGCTGCAAAAGTAGCAGCAGGACTTGGTGCTGACGTAACTATCATCGACTTAAGCCCAGACCGTCTTCGCCAATTGGAAGACATCTTCGGAAAAAGCGTACAAACGCTGATGTCCAGCCCAATGAACATCGCGGACGCAGTAGCAGAATCTGACCTTGTAATCGGTGCTGTTCTTATTCCTGGTGCTAAAGCGCCAAAGCTGGTTACAGAAGAAATGGTTAAATCCATGACTCCCGGATCTGTTATCGTAGACGTAGCGATCGACCAAGGCGGTATTTTCGAAACGGTTGACCACATTACAACACATGACAACCCAACTTACGAAAAACACGGCGTTGTTCACTATGCAGTTGCTAACATGCCTGGTGCGGTTCCTCGTACATCAACTATTGCATTGACGAACGCAACCGTTCCTTTCGCTCTTCAAATTGCAAACAAAGGTGTAACAGAAGCCGTATTGTCCAACCCAGCATTGAAATTGGGCCTTAACGCAGCCGGCGGACATATCACTTACGAAGCAGTTGCTAAAGATCTCGGGCTTGAGTATGTTCCTGCAGAATCTGCACTTGAAAAAGCTTTTCAAGCCATCTAATTTATAAAAGCTATTAGCACTTTCCTCTCTTCTTTAAGAGGGGAGGGTGCTTTTTTATGTCTACTCAATGTCTTTATTTCCCGGTAAATAATTTGTCGAACGAGCACCAATGTACATTGCTTTCTTTTCCACTTTCTCCTATAATTGTACTTTGTGAAAAACTAAATACACCGCGGTTCGAGAACTCCCGCTGTACCAAAACTAGGAGGTTATTTACATGTTTAACGTTTATTACGGTATTTTATTTGCTGCCGTGAACTTTATATTATTCATAATCTGTTACCGTCTGTTTGGCCGTAATGGTTTATATGTGTGGGTTGGAGCAGCTACCATCCTGGCGAACATTCAAGTGGTAAAAACGATTGAGATGTTCGGCCTAGTAATGACACTTGGTAATACTATGTATTCCACGATATACCTTTCTACCGACTTATTAAATGAAAAGTACGGTCAGAAAGAAGCGAAGAAAGCCGTTTGGTTTGGCTTTTTCACGCTCATCATGACGACTGTAATCATGCAGATGGTCTTGTTGTTTGAACCCGCCCAAAGTGATATTGCCCAAAAGCCGATGGAAGCACTGTTCGGATTAATGCCTAGACTAGCTGCTGCCAGTCTTGCCGCCTATCTGATCAGCCAGTTTATTGATGTAAAGCTGTATTCCATGCTGAAAAAAGCCTTTCCGGGATACGGACAGCTTTGGATCCGGAACAATGGAAGCACACTTCTCAGCCAGATGATAGATTCCTTAGTGTTTTGCACAATCGCTTTTGCAGGTGTCTATGAATGGAACGTATGGTTTGAGATTTTCATCACGACCTACCTGCTAAAATTTATCGTTTCTGCAACATCCACACCTGTTATTTATCTTGCAAGAAGCTTTACATTCAAGGAAGAAACAAAAAGCGAAGCCTGATCATCAGACTTCGCTTTTTTTAGTGGCTGCTGCCTATTATTTCATTTCTTTAATCATGGAATCCAACACTGCATTTCTTTCAGCAAGCTTTTGATTGACCTGCTTCTGAATGAGCAGCATTTGATCAAAATGGGTTTCAATTTTTGCTTTGTCTTTCGCTTTGATTGCTGCCTTAAGATTTTTCTTTTCCGTCTTGGCCTTATCGCGGAGAGCCTTCATCTCGTGACAGATCTTTTTCATTGCCTGATGGTTCTGATTTTGGTGCCAGGCACCGGGCTTTCCATTCCCCGTATGCAGTCTGAGGATCGTATCCTTTTTTAATAGCGCTTCCTGCTTAAGTTCGTAATACTGGATTTTCAATCGGTTTTTCTCGTGAAGCTTGTCTTTGTAAGGGGCAAGCTCTTTCCACATATGGTCTCTATGCATGTGGGTTTTCGGCTGGCCTCCGTTAGTCCCCGCCGCATTAGCATGTACCAGTCCTGTGAAAAGGCCTATGCTTAAACAGAGTGCTGTGGCTAAAATCATCACACGTTTCATGATGTTCATTCCTCCTTTGATTGGTGATACATCATTAGTGTGAGCAGCTTACAAGAAAATATAGGAAAAACATTATGTGATTTTTTTCATAAGTGAAAATCCTATAGATGGCGCAGCACACGATTGACCGTTTCACGGCGCAGGCCGACAAACTGGCCGATCTCCTCCTGTGTCAGCACATCTTTTACCGACATATCCGGAAAATATTGCCGAAACCAGTTTTGCAGCAAAACCACCCGTTCTTTTGTGGCAACAGCGGTCAGCTGGTCGATGCGCTGCTGCATCATTCGAAGCTTTGTTTGCAGCAGCAATGCCACTTCCCGGTACTTTTCCGGGTTCTCCGATAGCTCCCTGTACCACTCTTTTTCAGGAATCACTTCCACTTCTGCCGGAAGAAGAGCCATAGCCGTCCCATGATAATCTTTTTCGCTGATTAGCGAGTGGTGCGGGATTACTTCTCCAGGCACGATCAAATTCAGCAATGAAGCGGTTCCATCTTCATGCACACGGACCACTTTAAGGAGCCCGCTTTTCAGTTCAAAGAGCGGACCGCTTTCTCCCTGACGAAACAATATTTCCCCTTTATATAAAAACACGACGTGTTCCACCTCTTTGCATAAGTCTCATTCAACTATAACATGCAGACAAAGGCGGAAAAAGGAGATCCTCTAAGATCAATAATCTCTTCCTTTTCCGGAATCGGATATTTCAAGCAAGTCACCGGGATAGGGCTCAAACCAGCTTTGGCGGAGTATTTCTTCGTCTTCAAAACGGTATGCCCATGATTTGAGCAATGCCATCACGCTCGAAAACGGCTCTTTTTTCTCCGCTACTTTTTCTGTAAGCTCCAGAAAGTATGATTTTTCTTTGTCGTTTAAGAAACGGTCAAATGCTTTTGCCATTTCCTTTGCAGCATTTATGCTGGAATCATAGCGTGCCGTCCTTAAAAAAAGGCGGCTAAGCCCCTTTTCGTACAGTGAAAACAATTCCTCTGGCTTTTGCTGTTCTTTATTCTTCAAGATGCGGGTCAGAAGCTTTTGTGTCGGGCGGCTGTAGGCAAGAAACAAATACTTGTTTACTTCATGAAAGGCCGTCAGCCTTTGTAGAGACTTTTCTTTTTTCAGTTCCCTGAAGGCAGCCAGCAAGAATATTTTTGTAAAAAAACGTTCCCTGATCAGGAAGTTATTGAGGCGCCCCTCATCTTCTATGGCTAAATGGGGATACAGCTCGAGCACTTTGCCGCCAAAAAGGCCGCTGCTTGAGCCGATGGCCGGACCTTTTTCTGTTGAGGTATACAGCTTTACTTCTTTCAATCCACAGGAAGGCGAACGGCTTTTTAAAATAAAACCATCGATTTGCTGAAGAGACTGGAGGTAAGCATCAGAAAATTTTTCCATATCAGCAGTAACATCTTTGTCCGTTTTAGGCTGCATGAGGCGCTGTTCCCCATTTTGAAGAACAATTCTGATCGTTTCTCTCGGTGTTCCGAGTCCGATTTCAACTTCGGGGCAAACCGGCAGAAAGTCAACATGCGCCATTAGTTTGCGGATGGTTGGATGATGGATTACATCACCGTTATAACGGCAATGATCAAATTCTAAACACTGGCTGACAACAAGCTTTGGCTTTG
The DNA here is from genome assembly GCF_023149135.1 of Fictibacillus marinisediminis. Taxonomy (NCBI): domain Bacteria; kingdom Bacillati; phylum Bacillota; class Bacilli; order Caryophanales; family Fictibacillaceae; genus Fictibacillus; species Fictibacillus marinisediminis. The sequence continues at coordinate 4,272,447 of NZ_JAIWJX010000002.1, forward strand.
CGAACGCTCCCATTGCAATTCTCCTTTTAACAAATCTCATAAGAGCATTGTTTCCCAATCAAAAAAACCTCATTCTAAAAATAGAATGAGGTTCCTTCAGCACCGTTAGATTGAATAGGTTAGGAAGTTTCCTTGTTTCCCGCCCATTTTTTCATAAAAACGCTGAGCTCTTTTGTTGTTATCTGCCGTTTCCCACAGCATGGACGCATAGCCGTTCTTTACTGAATACTCTTTGCAGGCATTAAACAATCCTTCAGCTACAGCTGTTCCCCTGCTGTCCTCGGCCACATACAGATCGTTCATCACCGTGATTTCTGCCACCCGGGTCGTGCTGTATGTAAAATAAAGCGTCGCAAAGCCTTTAAGCTCTTCGCCATGTTCTGCGACAAACTGAATGCCTCTCTCTCTTTTTAAAAGCACACTGATCAGCGCCTTCAGCTTTTCATCTTCCGGATGAGGGCTTTTATAGAAATCTACAATATATTCAAGCATGAGTGACCGCAGCTGCGCAGTATCTTCTTGCTGTGCGGTTCGAATACGTACTGACATTTTCATTCCCCTTTTCATTTCTGGTTAAAAGCGAGCTCCGTATACCTGCCGATCTCTTCATAGCCGATATCACGGTAAATTTTGTTGGAAGAAGGGTTGGTCTCATCGGTATAAATCGTACAGAACTTCCTGCCGGATTGAAGGAGTTCCCTGCTAAGACCTGCAACGCATGATTTGGCAAACCCTTTTCTCCGATGCTCTGGAGGGGTGTACACCATATTGACCGTCATCCCGTTCTTTGTAGGCCTCGTAATTGCCGCCATACTGACAGGCTGATCAGAGTCCCAAATATAGACTCTCTTTTCCTGAATCTTTTGGCAGGCGGTTTGCATCGCCTCCTGCTCTGTCAACAGCGATCGGGTCTCACTTCCCATTTCATACAGCCATTTTCCTGCGAGCTCGCTGTCTTTCAGGCTGGCCTGCCGCATTCTTCCCTGTGTAGGTGGGAAGGCTGTTAGCCGCTCAAGCCGGTAAAGCATCATTCTCATGGAAATTCGGTGGCTGTTCCCCGTTTCTCTCAGCCATATTTCTGCAAAAGCACGCGCAAGTTTTGCAGGTGCCGTAAGCTTCGATATTCCCCAGTCTTGCACGGCCAGTTTCTTGATCAAGAGGGGAAGTGCTTTTTCTTTGCCGAAAATAAGCAAAGGACGAGGCGGATTCATAAAGGCAGTAAGCAGGATATCACCGCCTTCTCTTATACAGCATAAAAAAGGAGGATTGCTGCTTGATGTCTTAACCTCCAGATGAGCAAGACAGCTGGACGTTATCAATTCCGCTGCTGCTTCATGCTTCAACAAAAATGATTCAGCGTTTTTATAAAAGTCTTTGATCTTACTGAATTGCTCCAGCTCCATATTCTCACCGCCATACATTCATTTTGCCAATCTCCTTTATTAGGTTTCTATGAACACAAGGGGTAAACCTGCTTTTGTACAACGATCACACTTTCTGATTTATTAAAGAAAACCTAAAATGCATATTCATTGGCATCCTATGAAAATCCCTTTATCATGACTAACAGGCATGACAATTAATAATGAGAGGTTTGGTGAAAAAATGGCAGCAGAAATAAATCAGCACATCTTATTAACAAGCCGTCCGAAAGGGATGCCAACAATGGACAACTTCAAATTTGAAGACATTGCGATCCCTGAACCGCAAAATGGACAAGTATTGCTTAAAACGCTCTATCTTTCCGTGGATCCTTACATGCGCGGCAGAATGAATGATACAAAATCCTATGTTCCTCCTTTTGAATTGAACAAGGCAATCAGCGGAGGAGTTGTGGCGGAGGTTGTTCAATCCCGTTCCAGCGAATTGGAAGAAGGAGACCTTGTTATCGGAAATCTTGACTGGGCACTCTATTCAGTCGCGGAGGATGCACAAGTCAGAAAGATTGATCCTGATCTAGCTCCAATCACTGCTAACCTTGGTATTCTTGGAATGCCTGGCCTCACTGCCTATTTCGGATTACTGGATATCGGCAATCCTCAGCAAGGGGAAACCGTTGTCGTATCAGGTGCAGCCGGTGCAGTAGGAAGCGCCGTCGGCCAAATCGCTAAAATTAAAGGTGCCCGTGTAGTAGGAATTGCAGGTTCTGAAGAAAAAATCAGCTATCTCAAAAATGAACTTGGTTTTGATGCCGTGGTAAACTACCGTGAAGCAGGCAATATCCGAAAAGCTCTTAAAGAAGCTTGCCCGGACGGTGTCGATGTATATTTTGATAATGTAGGAGGAGAAATTTCGGATGCGGCATTAAGCCTGCTCAACCAGAATGCCCGCATTCCGCTTTGCGGCCAAATTTCCCTGTATAATCTTGAAAAAGCGGATCATGGCCCTCGTATTCAAGGACAGCTGCTCATCAACAGCGCCTTGATGAAAGGATTCATCGTCAGCAACTATGCTTCTCACTTTGAAGAAGGAGCGAAACAGCTTGGACAGTGGCTCAAAGATGGAAAACTGAAATACGAAGAGAACATCGTGGAAGGCTTTGACAACACCATAGATGCGTTCTTAGGATTGTTTAAAGGAGAAAACCTCGGCAAGCAGCTCGTTAAAGTATCCGAGCCAAGCCGTTAATTTCTATTAAATAAACCCCAGACCTGACAAGGTCCGGGGTTTTTATTATGCCGGGCTAGAAGCTGCTTCAGCTTTTCTTGATCGGCATAATAGGACGAAAATGACCCAATTTCGTCTTAGGCCACTTCAGCTTTTCTTTGATCCAGCTTCAGTGACCATGCCCTCGAGGTCGTTTCACTTTTGCACAGAAAACAAAAAGTGTTTTATGCGCAAAACCTCCAACGCTTTTACCCGCTGGGCATAAGTGCAACATCAGCTTGCAAAAGACGCAAGCTGTGTTTTCTTTATCGGCATAAACGGCCACTTCAGCTTTTCTATTCACCTTTAGCCCTGAGATTGTATACATTGAACAAAAAGGAATTGAGGAACTTTCATGAAGATGCTTGATCCCAAGAAGCTGTATGTCCAGTATCGCCCCAATGCAAATCCTGCGGATCCAAAATATCCAAGGCGGTATACCCTTACTCACTCTGATACTACGGCGCAGCTGTTCCTCGTGGCAGGGCCTGAATTTGCATATGATACGACCAATGAGATGAGAGATGAAGTTTTTGCCGAATGGAAGACATTTAACCGTGAAAAAATTCTGTACGGCTATGTATTGATTGCAGACGAAAACACAAGTAAAAGCCAGGCCAAAACGAGAAATGAGATTTTCATGAGGGAATTGCCGCGGGTACTGGAGGCTTTTTTCTATGGAGACCGCTTCTTTTTCCAGGCACACCCGGAATATAAGGATGCTCCTGTCTATATTCAATTTGAATCAGTCTATCCTGAGTATCGCCAGGTAAAGTCTTATGGTCCGATCTCTAAATACCAATAAGTAAGAGGTGAGTTCCTTTTGTATGAAGCCCGCTCCTATACCAATCTGCTGATCCAGCAATATCAAAATAACAAAGCGACGGTTCAATATCCCCAAATCATTGGGCTGCCCCGTACCGAGACGCAGATTAAGCTGAACAAGGCGATAAAGGATAAGATATTCAGCCTGATGGATGAAAACGGAATCAAGCGCAAGGATTTAGAAGAAATGACAGGCTTATTTGAAGTAAAGCTCAATCAGGGAGACTGGCTGAGCATCGTGTTCACAAATTACGCCTATTGGAAAAATGCTGCACACGGCCTTACACTCCAAGAATCGATTACGATGAACGTAAAAACCGGCACCATTTATGAACTGCGTGATCTTTTTAAGGAAGGAAGCTATTATAAAACAAGGCTCACCGCCCTCATCAAAAAGCAGTTTAAAGAATTTCAATTCCCGCTCATTCAGCCCTATCAGAGCGTAAGAGACACGGATGCTTTCTATTTAACAAAATCTGGCCTCGTCATCTATTACCAAAGCTATGAATACACGCCTTATTATGTCGGAATTCCTGAATTTACAATACCTTATAATAAAATTGCTTCTATACTCAAACCAGAAGTGAAAATCAGCTTTTAATCTTTTTCAGCCGTTTCGTTGATTTTAGCTCGGCAACAGAAACCGCCCCAATCCCAAACATGGCCGTCCGCAGTTCAAATTCAATTTGATCAAGCTTTGAAATGATGGAATGTTCATTTTCAATAGCAGCCGGCAAAAGGATACGGCCATAGCCGGCAAGGTTTGCGCCAAGTGCCAGTGCCTTTGCAGCGTCCACACCGTTATTCAGCCCGCCGCTTGCAATGACAGGAACCTCTGCCGAACTTCCTTTCACTTCATTAAGAGCCTCCGCAGTCGAATTTCCCCACTCCAAGAAAGCTTCTGCCGCTTGTTCTCGCATTTGGTCTTTAGATCGGTATTTTTCTACTTGAATCCAAGAGGTTCCGCCCGCTCCTGCTACATCAATAAACTGCACTCCTGCGTTGATCAATTTTTGGGCAGTCTCCCCATCGATACCCATTCCCACCTCTTTCACACCGACCGGAACAGGCAGGTTTTTCGCCGCTTCTTCAATTTTTTTCAGTAGATTGGAGAAGTTGACGTCACCTTCCGGCTGGAAAATTTCCTGCATGCCGTTAAGGTGCAGGACAAGCCCATCTGCCTCGGCAATCTCAACAGCTTTCATGCACTCACGCAGCCCATACCCATAATTCAACTGCACCGCCCCTAGGTTAGCGATGACGGGTACAGAAGGAGCATAATTCCTGATTTGAAACGTGTAGGCTGTCTGCCCGTTCTCGATGGCCGCCCGCATGGATCCTAATCCAACCGCCCATCCTTGTTTCTCCGCAGCCAAAGCGAGAGCCTTATTGATCTGATACGCTTTTTCTGTGCCGCCTGTCATTGAACTGATCAAGAAAGGGGTTCTCATCGTTTTTCCGAGAAAAGAAGAAGACAAATCGATTTCGCTGAAGTTGATTTCAGGGAGCGCGTTATGCTTAAACCTGTAGTTTTCAAATCCTGTTGTCATCTTTTTTCCAGTCACATCTTGGTTTAGCGCAATTTCGATATGCTCGTTTTTTCGTTTTTCTGTATGGGAATTTTGCTCATCCACATCGATCTTCTCCTTTCCGGAACTTCTGTATCTTTCTAGACTTCCCCAAACCACATACTGTGTAACAAAGTAAACGAATAAAAGCAGACAGTTTCACACTGCCCGCTTTTAAAAATTGGACCTTATTCGAAAATCGAGAGGTACTCGCCATAGCCTTCCTTTTCAAGGTCTTCTTTCGGGATAAACCTCAATGCCGCAGAGTTGATGCAGTAACGCAGTCCCCCTGCTTCCCTCGGACCATCGTTAAACACATGGCCAAGATGAGAATCTGCTTCTTTGCTCCTTACTTCAGTACGAATCATGAAGTGGCTGAAATCCTTCTTCTCCTTTACATCCGTTTGGCGCATAGGCTTCGTAAAGCTTGGCCAGCCGCAGCTGGAATCAAATTTATCAAGAGAACTGAACAGCGGTTCTCCAGAAACAATATCAACATAGATGCCTTCTTCTTTATGATCCCAATACGGATTTTGGAAAGGAGGCTCCGTTGCGTCATTTTGAGTGACTTCGTACTGAATCGGTGTTAATTTTTGCTTCAGTTCATTTTTGTCAGGCTTGGACTGCCAATGGCTTTTAATAAAGTCTTCACGCCCAGAACCCGTCCGATAGCGCTTATAATGAGCTGGATTTTTCTTATGATAACCCTGATGGTACTCTTCGGCTGGGTAAAAAACAGAGGCTGGCAAAATTTCAGTCACGATCGGCTTCTGAAAGCGGCCGCTTTCAGCAAGTTCTTGCTTAGAGGCCTCTGCCAATTCTTTTTGTTCTTCATTATGATAGAAAATCGCCGTGCGGTACGAATCGCCCCGGTCATAAAATTGTCCGCCAGGATCGGTCGGATCGATCTGCTGCCAGAAGAGCTGCAGCAGCTTTTTATACGGAAACAATTCGGGATCAAACGTAATTTGTACCGCTTCATAGTGGCCCGTTGTATCGGCACAGACTTCCTGGTATGTCGGATTTTCCGTGTGCCCCCCTGTATAGCCTGACACGACACTGATGATGCCCGGCATTTCCTCAAACGGAGAAACCATGCACCAGAAACATCCACCCGCAAAAGTCGCAAGCTGCTGATTGTTATGCTGAGTATTCAAAGACCTCACTCCCATTCTTTTGAAAGTCTTATTGTTCTATTGTTCCTATCATAAAACAAGTATGGCACTTAATAAAAAAATAATGCCTAGTTGGAAGTGCTGAAGTGTTCGATTAGGCCCGAAAAGCGCTGGAACTCTCACACAGCAACACGCTTTTTGTGTTGTGAAGTGAGAGTGAAGCGACCTCGAGGGTCTGAACACTGAAGCTGGATCATAACCCGGAAATGCTGAAGCTGGCATCTTTATGAAAATGACGTGCTATGCAAGTAAATGGAGCAAAATCGCAAGTAAAGTCTATATTTTCGCAAGTAAAGATTGGAAAGTCGCAAGTAATCCTTGTCGAACCGCAAGTAACGAGCCATTTTTCGCAAGTAAGCCACCCCGATCAGTCGTCCGCAGTCCCTTCCAGCGGTTTAACTTCCTCTAAACGGGCAAACTAACTGTAAGAACAACGAAACTGGAGGGAAAAACATGGCTAGAAGAAGTCGAAGACCGCTTGTGCCTGAAGCAAGGGAAGCATTGGATCAATTGAAGGCCCAGGTGATGAGAGATGTTGGCTATCAAGTGGATCCGTCACAGCCTGACGCTGTTAAATTTGAAGTAGCAAAAGATGTTAATGTCCCGCTTCAGAAGGATTACAACGGACAGCTTACGGCAAAACAAGCTGGCACAGTGGGCGGACAGATCGGCGGCCGGATGGTCAGCGAATTGATCCGACAGGCGAAACAGCATCTCAACAAACAGCACTAAAAAGGCTGGCGCATGGCATTCAAGCAAACTGCCACGCGTCCAGCCTTTTTATATTAAGGAACAATCAAAATCCCATCCGCCATCCAAGTTTACCGCATCAACAGCGCCCAGTGATTTCATCTGAAGGCAGAAGAGTATTAAGTCCAATCGAATGGCAAAATAAATTTTGTAATTGCTGTTTTATATTGACAAAGTAATTCTTGTGCATTTATTATAATCTTTGTGCATAAATAGTTTGTATGCGAACTATTTACAATGCAAACTGTTAACATTATTAGAAAGAGGGGACGATAGTGGAATGAATCTGCTCAATAATGAGCTGCTGGATTCCTTTATACAAATACAAAAAGCACTCTACTCGTTAATGAAGGAAGATGCCGACCGGGCTGGCTTGACCGTTGTACAGCTCAAAGCGTTGTACAAGATCCGCCTTACACCTGAATTAGGTTTGAGAGAGCTTGCAGGCAGCTTAAAGCTGACCAACAGCACAATGAGCGGAGTGGTAGACCGCCTTGTCGTTCATGAACTATTAGAAAGACATACTTCTTCTGCCGATCGAAGAGCCATCACACTTAAGCTCACGAAAAAAGGGGAAGAAAAGCTTCGGGAAGCAACTGGAAGTGATTCTTCATTTACCAAAAAAATTATCGAATTGACGGATATGCCGCAAGAAGATAAGGATCATTTACTCAGGATTCATCATCAAGTACTGAACGTATTGACAACCAAGGAGGAAAATCAGGAATGAACATGAAACGTTTAGCTTTATTAAACGTAATAATTTTATTGATTTTAGTTGGGGGCGGAATTGCAGCTTATTATTACTACAATCAATCCGTTTCTTATATCAAAACAGATAATGCCCAAATCGCAGGAGAACAGGTCACGATTGCAGCACCAGCTAATGGAAAACTAACCGATTGGAAAGGTTCCCTCGGAAAAGAATTTAATAAAGGCGAAGAAATCGGTACAATCTCTGCTGCACCTTCAGCCGGAGCTGGAGCAACCCCTGCAGCTGCAGGTATGTCAAAGGTCAAGATCACTCTTCCAAAGGATGGAACAGTCGTACAGCAATCCGCAGTTGAAGATTCTTTTGTTGCAGCAGGAACACCGCTGGCTCATGTTTATGATTTAAGCAACCTTTGGGTAACAGCAAATGTGAAAGAAACAGACATAAATGATGTTAAGGTTGGCCAGGAGGTAGATGTGTACGTGGATTCTTATCCGGACAATACACTTTCTGGAGAAGTGAAAAAAATCGGCCTGGCTACTGCCAATACATTTTCTTTATTGCCAAACTCAAACAACACAGCGAACTATACAAAAGTAACTCAAGTTATCCCAGTTAAAATTTCATTAGACAGCTACCAAGGACTGGATATTGTACCTGGAATGAATGTAACCGTACGGATTCACAAGTAGGTGATATGATGTCAATCTATTTAACAGGTTACGTCATCCTATGCGTTATTCTTTTGCTGACCGTTAACTATATGGCCATCCGTTCAAAACGCAAAAAACAGGCTGAAGATACCGAACTGATTACGGAAAGGGCATCGGGGCATCCGGAAGAATCCAATATTCTCATTGATGAGACCCTCGAGGATACAGCTATTTCAGAACCTGCTCTTGAGTATGTTACTTCTGCAGCTGAACAGCAAGCAGAAGAGCGTTCGCTTCAGCGGACGGAAAGCGTTAAAAAAGATGAGCCGATTCACGTTGGCAAGATACTTACCGTGCTTATGCTCGGTGCCTTCATCGCCATCTTGAACCAAACGCTGCTGAATGTAGCCATTCCGCATATCATGAACGATTTGAACGTCTCTGCCAACACCGTGCAGTGGATCTCAACAGGCTATATGCTCGTTAACGGTGTGTGTATACCGATCACCGCTTATCTCATTGAAAAGTTTGGAACGCGGACGTTATTTATTACTGCCATGTTACTTTTTACAGCCGGAGCGGTCATCTGCTCGCTTTCCGCATCCTTTGGTATGCTGATGGCGGGAAGGGTTGTTCAGGCTGTAGGAGCCGGAATCATCATGCCGTTGATGATGACCATATTCCTTACTGTTTTCCCTATCGAAAAACGCGGCCAGGCGATGGGTACCATGGGGATTGCCATGCTGTTTGCCCCAGCCATCGGCCCTACGCTCTCCGGATATATCGTTGAAAACTATTCTTGGAGACTTTTATTTGATATCATTATTCCTTTTGGTGTGATCGATCTTATTATCGCCTTTGTCTGGATGAAGGACGTTATAAAGAAATCAAGCCCTAAGTTTGATTTCCCGGGGTTCCTTTTCTCCACACTCGGTTTTGGATTCTTGCTCTACGGATTCAGTGAAGCCGGAAATAAAGGCTGGACCAGCAGCATCGTCCTTTCTAGCATTATCATTGGTATCATTTCTCTTGTCGCTTTCACCTTTAGAGAGCTGACCACAGACAAACCGATGCTCGACTTGAGAGTTTTTAAATATGATGTATTTGCCTTAACAACCGTTATCAGCATGATCATTAACATGGCCATGTTTGCCGCCATGATCCTGCTTCCCATCTATCTGCAGAACATCAGAGGATTCACACCTTTTGAATCCGGGCTTTTACTGCTCCCTGGAGCAATCATCATGGGAATCATGTCTCCGATTTCAGGAGCGCTGTTTGACCGAATCGGAGCAAGACCTCTGGCGATCGTCGGATTAACCATTACCTTTATCACAACGTGGGCCTTCAGCCACCTGTCAACAGATACAACGTATGGACATATCTTGTTCCTGTATGTCTCCCGTATGTTCGGCATGTCATTCTTGATGATGACTGTTATGACAGCAGGAATGAACCAGCTGCCGCGGCACTTAAACAGCCACGGAACAGCCACTTCCAATACGATGCGCCAGGTTGCGGGGTCACTCGGTACAGCTTTTCTCGTTACTGTGTTCTCCAACCGCCAGGAGTATCACATGGCGGACTATTCCAATGTAGTGACGAGCGCAAATCCATACATTGCGGATAAGCTTTCAGCGCTCGGGCAAGGACTTGCTCAGATGGCAGGATTACCTGGGGGAGCAGGAAGTTCACTTGGGGTTCAAGTGATCTATGGAACAGCAGCTAAACAAGCAGCCATCGACGGAATCAATGATTCGTTTATGGTCGCGACCGGAATCGCTGTTATCGCCCTCATCCTTTCCTTCTTCATCAAACGGGTCATCCCGCCAACAAAATAAATGACTTGAGGCAAGCTCACCCATTGAGCTTGCTTTTTTTATGAAAACCCTTACATGTCAAGGGTTTTGCTTGCCTGCTTCTTTTAAAAACCACCCGGATTCTTGCATTTTCCGCAAGATTTATTCTTCCATAATTCTCCCTCTGCCATTCCCTCATACCCTGTCACTTCCTTTGATCCGATTAAACCATGCATCCTCCGTTTTTCTCTCTTTCTGGGCCGTATCCGTACTATCTCGGCATGAGCGGTTGTATCGATTTTGAAGCTTCGTTATACTCGTAACCGTTGTTTATTGAACGGGAAAAAACAAGGAAATGAGGAGTGAAAGAGTTGAATTTATCTACTACTAAAAATAAACGAATTGTGGTAAAAATCGGATCAAGTTCACTGACAAGCAGGCATGGAGAAATCAGCCGCAGAAAATTGGAACGGCTGGTCGACGAGATTGTCATGCTTAAAGATGAAGGACATGAAGTACTGCTTGTTTCTTCTGGCGCTGTGGCAGCCGGCTACAGAAAGCTCGGCTGTCTTGCGAGACCAACTTCTCTTCCTGAAAAACAAGCTGCAGCATCGATCGGCCAAGGGCTGCTAATGGAAGCTTATTCTGAACGATTCCTATCCCATGGCTATACGGCTTCACAAATCCTGATTACGAGAAGTGATTTTTCTGACCGAAAACGATACAACAACGCGCGCAATACGATAAACGTATTATTGGATCGCGGCATCGTTCCTATTATAAATGAAAATGACACGATTACCGTTGAACGTCTGAAGTTCGGTGATAACGACACCCTTTCAGCAAAAGTATCAGGGCTTGTAAATGCCGATCAGCTGCTGATTTTGTCAGACATCGACGGGTTATATACAGATGACCCAAGAAGCAATCCAGACGCAAAGCTTTTAGAAGAAGTATATGAGATCACACCAGAAATTGAAGCTTCAGCCGGTGAGTCCGGAAGCGAGGTCGGAACCGGCGGCATGCGTTCTAAGATAGATGCAGTCAAGATTGCGATGGCATCGGGCATACCTTCATTTTTAGGGGATGCAGCAATACCCCACATTATCTATAATGCGGTTCAGGAAACAGCCAAAGGAACGTACTTTACACCAAAAGACGATTCAGAAAACCTGGATGTCAGAAGACAGTGGATTGCTTTTCATTCCGGTCCTGAAGGAGAAATTATTGTATCGAATGAAGCAAAAGACGAGATTGCAGAACACAAAAGCCTGTATCCTGACGGCATTGAATATGTAGAAGGCTATTTTAAAAAAGGTGCCGTTGTGCGAATTAAAGATTTGGACGGCTTACAGATCGGCGTAGGTGTCAGCAATTATTCTTCAAGACAGCTGATCAAGATTAAAGGGCATTCCAATGACGAGATCGCGGACATTATCGATGTTGATCCGCAAGAAGCCATTCATAATGCTGATCTTGTGTGCCACACCCAGTTAGCTGTACCACTATTATCTTAAGGAGGCGTTGGATGAGTATTTTAGAATCTGATGTTAGAAATAAAACCAATGTAAAAGAACAGGCGAAGGCCGCACAAAAGGCCTCAAAAGAACTTGCCATACTGAATGAAAAGGATAAGAACGAAGCGCTCTTCATATTAGCTGATGAGCTTGAAGAGCAGGCTTCCTTTATATTAAATGAAAATGAAAAAGACTTGCAGAACGGCAGGGAGAAGGACTTCAGCCAAGCCTTTATGGACAGGCTCTCTCTTACCGAGGAAAGAATTGCAGATTTTGCCGAAGGACTCAGACAAGTAGCTGGCCAGGATGACCCTGTCGGTGAGACTGTCAGTGAATGGACCCTCGACAACGGAATGAGGGTTGAACAAAAACGTGTACCGCTCGGAGTGATTGGCATGATTTACGAAGCACGGCCAAACGTCACTGTGGATGCTACCGGCTTAGCTTTAAAGTCAGGTAATGCAATCGTCTTAAAAGGCGGTTCAAGCGCCATTCATTCCAATAAGGCCATTATCCAGGTCATTCAGCAGGGGCTGGCTAAAACCAGTATTCCTGCTGATGCCGCTCAATTGATTGCGACAACAGATAGAAAAGCCTCAAGTGAGATGTTTACGATGAAAGAACACATTGACGTACTGATTCCACGCGGAGGCGGTTCGTTGATCAATACGGTTGTGAACGAAGCGACGGTTCCTGTTCTTGAAACAGGCGTTGGAAACTGCCATATTTACGTTGATAAAGAGGCTGATTTGGAGAAAGCCCTCAATATACTCATTAATGCGAAAACCGACCGTCCTGCGGTCTGCAACGCAGCAGAGACCTTGATCGTTCATAAAGACTGGCTCAATGAGTATCAATCTGTGCTAGAGAACGTGCTGAAGGAACATGGAATTTCCGTTCATGGCGACGAGTTTGTTGTTTCTGCCTTCGCCGATGCTGTTCCAGCTTCCGAAAAGGATTGGGCAGAAGAATTCCTTGGCCTTTCTATCGCGATCAAAACCGTAGAGAGTACAGAAGAAGCGATTGAACACATCGACCGCTACGGTACAAAGCATTCAGAAGCAATCGTCACAGAAGACGCTGCCACAGCAGAAGTATTTATGAGCCGCATCGATGCAGCAGCTGTATACCATAACGCTTCTACACGCTTCACAGACGGTTCTGCGCTGGGCTTTGGAGCTGAAATCGGCATCTCTACCCAAAAGCTCCATGCACGCGGCCCTATGGGCTTACCAGCGCTCACTACGACAAAGTACTGCATGACCGGTGACGGACAGATCAGATAATCAGTAGTTCTAAAAAGCATGGCGCGTTTGCACCATGCTTTTTTATAAGGAAAAGCGTCTCTTTTGTCGTTATTGAACCAAATGAGAGAATAATTGAACGAAAGAAGGAGATAATTGAACCCAAAGGACCAGTAATTGATTCTAACTAAGTATTCAGACTTCTTCACAGCCATAAAAACCCGAAACATTTACGCCACACGGCATCAAAGCTTACAAGCTAACTGTATAACTGGAATTTTTTATAGAAAATAGTCCTATTTTCTAAATTTTCTGTAGTATATTTTTGAAAACGTGGTATACTAAATGTAACAAAATGTTCACAAAACAGACCTAACTTCGTCACAATTGCAAACGCTGTCATCTACTTAAGGAGTTGATTGTAATGGATGTGTATGTTGTATATCTATTCGTGGCCACGGCTACTCCGCTATTCCTATGGCACGATCATAGAAAGCTTGCTTTATGGCAGATTCCGTTTATCGCGATCATGTGGCTCTATGTCGCGCTTTTCTTGGCAGGAGATTTGAATCCGCTGGCTCATCTGCTGTTCAATATCGTGTTTGTAGCCAACGTGGTATTTGCTCATGTTGCAGCTTTTAAAATCTATGCGATTCCGTTTATCCGTCGTGAAAGAGAACGACGTAAAATTTACCGTGAATCTAAATAAGTAACCATAAAAAAGCTCCTTGCAGGAATTCTGCAAGGAGCTTTCTTTGTGCTTCTATAGGAAGATTTAGTGATCCATACCTTCCATGTCTTTATCCATCTTATGGCCGTCCATCTCCATTTTATGATGGTCATGCTTTGCATGTCCTGCAGACATTACCCATACACTACCTGCAACGATAACGATCGCGATGAATGCAGCAAACAAGATGTTTCCTGTCTGGGTTTTGCCTGTAAGCGAGCTGCTCTTTTCGGAGCTCTCTGTCATATGCATGAACATGAGAAGCTGAAGAGCCGCTTGCAAGAACGCAAAGATAAAGATGATGATAAGAATCGTTTGTTTTGAAAAGCCTGTTTCAAATGTTACCCATAGAGCTAATGCAGTAAGAACGATGGACAGGATATAACCAACCACGTGTTTCCAAGGTATACCGCCATGTTCGTTTGATACAGCTTGATTTTGTGGATTAGCCATTGTGCAACACCATCCCTGTCAAATACACGGCAGTGAAGATGAAGATCCACACAACATCAAGGAAGTGCCAGTATAAACTTGAGATAAAGACCTTCGCTGACGTCTGAGGCGTTAATCCTCGTCTTGCCACCTGTATCAAGATTAAGGTAATCCATGCAATACCCATTGTTACGTGAAGTCCGTGCGTTCCTACGATAACGAAGAATCCAGACCAGAACGCGCTTGTTCCTAGTGCTGCACCTTCATGTACGTAAGTAACGAACTCGTAGATTTCATAGCCCAGGAATCCTGCACCCAGCAAGAGCGTGATGATCATCCAGACAAATAATCCTTTTCTGTTGCGTTTGCGCATTTCGTGAATCGCAATACCGCAAGTGAAACTGCTGGTCAACAGCAGGAATGTTTCAATCAATACACCTTTAAGTTCAAACAGCTCATGAGGTGTAGGCCCATCTGCAGTTCTGTACATCAGAACGAGATAGGTAGCAAACAACGTAGAGAACAACGCAATTTCCGCCCCAAGGAATATCCAGAAACCGAGGATATTCAAGCGCCCGGTTTCTGATTGATATTCTAAAGGCGTGTTATGATCGTGTACTTCTGCATGTGCCATTGTTCACGCCTCCTTTAAACGGTAATCCGTTCAGTTTCTTTTATTTCATCAACACTTACATAGTAACCTTCATTCTTATCAAATGAGCGGATGATCAAGGTAATGAATACACCGATCAATCCAACGATGCCCATCCAGTACCATTCGAATACTAATCCGAAACCTGCAACGAAGAAGAAGGACGCCATAACGAACGGTACTCCTGAGTTGTCAGGCATGTGAATCGGCTTAATATCAGCCAATTTCGGTGTTACTTCTTTCTTGTCATTGCGGATCGCGACAACTGGATCCAACCCTTCAACAGTTGGAGTTACCGCAAAGTTATAGTGCGGCGGTACGGCAGATGTAGTTGCCCACTCAAGTGTACGTCCAAGACCCCAAGAGTCACCAGTGTTTTCACGCTCTGAGTAACGGAAGCTGTAGTAGATGTTATAAACAAGGGCCAGGAATCCGATACCCATCAAGAACGCTCCTACAGTAGAGACCATATTAAGATCTCCCCAGCCTGATGCTGCGCTGTACGTGTAAACACGGCGAGGCATTCCATCAAGGCCCAGGAAATACTGCGGGAAGAAACATACGTTAAATCCGATCATGAACAACCAGAATACCCATTTGCCAATACGTTCATTCAGCTTGTAGCCGAACATTTTCGGATACCAGAATACAAGTCCTGCGAAACACCCAAAGACTGTTCCGGCGATCAATACATAGTGGAAGTGAGAAACAAGGAAGTACGTATTATGGTACTGGTAGTCAGCTGCAGCCATCGCAAGCATGACACCTGTTACCCCACCGACAACAAAGTTTACGATAAATCCTAGTGCCCAAAGCATTGGTGTCGTAAATGAAATCTTACCTTTGTACATCGTAAACAACCAGTTAAAGATCTTAATACCGGTCGGAATACCGATCAGCATGGTACTGATCGAGAATGCAGTGTTAACTGCTGCTCCTGAGCCCATTGTGAAGAAGTGATGGACCCAAACCAAGAAGCTGTATGCTGCGATAAGAACCATCGCCCATACCATCGCTTTGTAACCGAAAAGCACCTTGCGGGCAAATGTACTGATAATCTCTGAGAACATACCGAAGGCAGGAAGGATAACGATGTATACTTCCGGGTGGCCCCAAAGCCAGAACAAGTTCGCCCATAGCATATCCATCCCCGCTCCTTGAAGCGTGAAGAAATGAGCTCCGAATAAACGGTCAAATGTCATAAGTGCAAGCGCTACTGTAAGAATAGGGAACGCGAACACGATGATGACCATAGTAATGAGCGCAGACCAAGTGAACATTGGCATTCTGAACAATGTCATGCCTGGCGCTCGCATTTTTAAAATCGTTACCAGGAAGTTAATACCCGTCAACAGGGTACCGATCCCGGCGATCTGAAGACCGAGCAAGTAGTAGTTCTGCCCAGGTCCAGGACTTAACTCATTACCGGCAAGCGGCATGTAGGCTGTCCAACCAGCAGATGGTGATCCACCGATAACGAACGAGATGTTAAAGAGCATTGCTCCGATAAAGAACGTCCAGAAACTTACGGCATTCAAATAAGGGAATGCAACGTCACGCGCTCCGATTTGAAGCGGGATAACTACGTTGATCAAACCAATCAAGAACGGCATCGCCATGAAGATGATCATGATCGTACCGTGTGTTGTAAAGATTTCGTTATAGTGCTGGGCATCAAGGAATTTTGCATCCGGTACAGCAAGCTGTGTACGCATGAGCAATGCATCGACACCACCGCGGAATAGCATAAGAACCGCAGAAGCGATGTACATGATTCCTAATTTTTTATGGTCAACGGTAGTGAGCCATTCTTTCCAAAGCCACTGCCATTTTTTAAAATATGTCAGATAAAATAGAAGTCCGATTACTGTTAGACCGATGGAAACGTCCGCACCGTAAATCAGCGGGTCACCGGTAACAAAAAATTCATCCCATTTCATAATTTAGTGCCTCCTCTATTAATGGGAATGAGATTCCCCATGAGAGTCTTGTTCCGGCTTGTTCGCATCTTTCGCCTTTGAACCGTGCGGGTTTTGCGGAACTACTCCTAAGCGTTCACGGGTCTTCACTGCATAGTCTCTATCTTTAGCGTGATCTACCCATTTTAAATGTGTGGATGAGAATGTCATCTTTTTTGCTTCGCCCTGAAGCATTAACTGATCGTACTGTTTTTTAGACAACTCAGGCGCCTTGCTCTTCGTATCTTTTGCCCATTTGTCAAAATCGCTTTGAGAAACAGAATTCACATCAAAAATCTGGTGAGTGAATCCTTCACCATTAAAGTTTGAGTTACGGCCGGCAAATTTGCCCTTATGATCCGCCTGCAGATAAAGCGTTGTTTCCATACCAGGCATCGCGTACTTTTGGCCCCCAAGTTCAGGAACCCAGAATGACGACATGGAATCTGCTGAAGTCAGCTTGAATTCCACTGGCCGGTCTTCCGGAATGTTAATGTAGTTGACGGTTTCAATGCCTTGCTCCGGATAAGAGAAGATCCATTTCCAGTCAACTGCTGTCGCCGTAATGACGATCGGTTCTTTATGCGCAGAAGCCTGCGGCGGTTTTTCAAGATCATAAATGGTCTTAATCGTCGGAATAGCCAAAGCGATGGTAATAAGTATCGGGATAGCCGTCCAGAGTATTTCTAATTTTTTGCTTCCCTCTTGTTCAGGTTCCCAGTTGGACATATCTTTTCTGTTTTCACGGTATTTAATCACGATCACCGTGAATAAGATATACACTACAAGTAGAATAAGTGCCATGAATCCTATAGAATAAAGAATAAGATCCTTCTGCTGAGCCCCAACAGGTCCTTTCGGATCTAGAACTATATAATTGCTGCAACCGCCCAAGAAAAATACGGACAGCATAAGTCCTAACGCAAAAAACGGTCTTAACCGCTTAAACACTAGGCCCACCTTCCTTCCTGTAAACATATAAGTGAGATTTCTCACTGTAAACTTACTAACTTTGTGCTTTCGTTCACATAATAACAAATTTCCCCCAAAAATAGACCTTCTTTTATGAACTGTCATAAGTTCTTCAAGTAAAATTCACTAGTTCATCACATATTTATCAAAGAATGTTCATATTTTTGGAATTTACTTCTTGTTCTTCCATTTCTCAATTTATACCGTGGCGAAGTGAAAAAGCCGCCTGTTCGGCGACTCTTTTACAGTTCTAAATTCTTTATTTCCTTTAAAGGGACAGATTAAACCAAGTTTGCAGATTAAATCAAATTCATGACAAATGTTCCACATGGAACGTTTTTTCTTCATGATTCGACGTGCTTTTTTATGGATTCCGGATGATAGACCATCTTACCTCCATAATGTCCTGTGATGGAAAGTGTCACTGCTCCTGCCAGAGAAAGAATAATCACAATCGGCATTAAAGGCGGAATCAGGCGAAAACGATGGAGTAAATTCAGCAGGATCACAGCTCCAAATATGAATAGGGTGATGAGCGCATAAGTCTCATGCGGCTGAACACCACTTTCGATACTGTGCCCGATCTGTTTTCTTGCAAAATGCTCAGCACCGTCTCCTGAAATATAGGCCACAATTCCCATAACAAACCCTGAGGAAAACAAGTATAGAGCCATTTGATCAAAAAACGGTTTCTTCCATATTGCTAAAATCTGCGCCAAAACTCCAATGATCAGCAGCGCAATCGGAAAATGTACAAGGACAGGATGAAGGGGTGTAGATAACATACCGGTCAGCTCCTTTTTACTCGGTATAGACAACGATACAAGAGGAAACTGAAATTTTACTGAAAAATAAGGTGAACTATAAAATATTTGCTAAGATCGGCAGTCTTACTGAAAATATCGTACCTTCGCCCGGCCAGCTTGAGACTTTAATCGTTCCATCGTGCAGATCTGTGATGGCCTTGGCGATGGATAATCCCAATCCTGCACCCCCAGCCTGCCGAGACCGCCCTTTCTCCACCCGGTAAAAACGATCAAAGAGATAAGGAATTTCTTCTGCAGGAATGCCTGCCCCTTTGTCTTCAACCGTAAAGCTCAGGATCCTTCCTTCTTCTTTTTGAACCGTAATGGAAATGGAAGAACCAAGGACTGAATATTTGCAGGCATTATCAAGGAGGACATGAAGCAGTTCTTTTATTCTGACCCGGTCAGCTTCCACCAGCATTTTGTCATCAGGTACATGTAAGGCAATCTGCCTTTTACCCTCGTACAGCCGCTCATATTGATGAACGAGCTGGCCGGCCAGCTCTGCAAATGAAAAGGACTCTTTGTTCATCTTGAGTTGACCTGCATCCTCTTGTGCCAGCATAAGAAGATTGGCGACAAGTCCGTTCATTTGGCGGACCTCATCCTTCAATTCATTCAATGTTTCCTGAGAAAAGGGTGAAAGTTTATCTCTTTCTTCATTTTCCAAAACCTCAAGGGAAGCAGAAAAAATACTGATCGGCGTCCGGAGCTCATGGGAAGCATCAGCAATAAACTTTTTTTGTCCCTCGATGTTCTGAATGATCGGCTTCATCGCCTTTCTAGCCAGCCGGTCTCCCATGATAACAGAAATCATTAAAGCGGCAAGCCCGATTAATGAAAGAGAGAAGAACCAATGTTCAATTTTTTCATGAATGCTGCTAATGTTCTTTCCTACAAAAAGGGTGGAATTTTTATCGATGCGAGCACTGGCATAAATGATGTGCATCTCGTCTCCGAAATGGCCTTTTAAATTCTTAAGCTTCCCCTCTGAACGGCAGCAAGGCTGTTTGCGGACAAATTTGCTGAAGGTCTGTGCATCCTTGCCAGCTGGCTGCACACCTCTAATAGAATGTGCAGATTTGCTCAATACGACCGAAAAATAAAGCGATGGAGAAGCCTCAGGTTTTACTTCAATAGCATCTTGTCCTTTGTATTTCTCCAATTCATAGTGCAAGATGTCCTGAATATCCTCATTGGCTGTCTCAAACAGCATGCTTTTTACTAACAAAAAAAGAACGGCAAGAACGATGAGAAGTGTTATAAAAAACCAGGTGCTGTAGTTCCAAGTGAGTTTTCGTCTGAGATGGTTCAGCATTATTCTTTCTCCATTCGATACCCGATGCCTCGGACCGTCTGAATGTATTTTTTCCCTCCAGATGGATCCAGCTTTTTCCTCAGCAGTTTAACGAAGGCTTCAAGGGTGTTCATCGTAACATCGCTATCTGCTCCCCACACATGCTGGAGGATGCTATCTCTTGTCAGCACCTGATTCTTATGACGGGCAAACAAAACGAGCAGCTGAAATTCTTTTGGCGTCAGCTGAATTTCTTCTTCTCCGCGATTTAACACATGGTTCTGGATATCGAGTCGCAGATCGCCAATCATCACCCAGTTATCTTCATATAAAAAGCTTCTTCTTCTCCCTAATGCTGCAACTCTGGCGAAGAGCTCTTTGAATTCAAACGGCTTGGATAGGTAATCGTCCACACCGGAATCAAATCCTTGAACAAGATCGTCCACCTGATCCCTGGCCGTCAGCATAAGAATCGCTCCTTGATAGCCTTTTTTACGGAGCTCCCTGCTGACAATGACTCCCTCTTTCTTCGGCAGCATCCAATCCAGAATCAATATATCAAAGGATTCTTCAAGGACGCGTTCAAAGGCTGTTTCCCCATCTTCGCATAAAACCACCCTGTACCCTTCGTTTTCCAGCATCCTCATGATTAACCGCGCGAGACGGCGATCGTCTTCAGCCAGTAAAATTTTCATGTGATCCTTCTCCTGTACGGTTGTCAGCGCCTCCGTGGCTTTCTGCTGCTTTTCTGATACTGCGGTCTTGCTCCCGCACGGCGGCTCTGCATCTTGTCATTCGTTTCAGAGCGGCTTCCCTCCTTCTTTTTTTCCGGTTTTTCCAGCCGCTGTTTTTGTATCTTCTGCTTAATTCCTTTTTCAATCAACTCTAAATAATTGCGGTCTTTTGCCGCAACCATCGTCACGGCAAGCCCCTTGCTGCCGGCTCGTCCCGTTCGTCCGATACGGTGGATATAACTTTCTGTATCTTGAGGAATATCGTAATTGATGACATGGGTCACACCTTCAACATCCAGGCCCCTTGCCGCAACATCTGTAGCGATCAGGTAGCGGATTTCTCCCTGCCGGAAGGCATGCATTACCGCTTCCCGTTTAGCCTGGGTGAGATCGCCATGCAGTTCGTCTGCCTGATATCCCGCTTCCTTCAAAGCTTCATTCAGTTTGCTTACTCGCCGCTTCGTCCGGCAAAAAATAATAGCAAGATACGGACGGTGCAGCTCCAGAAGCAGCTTCAAGTCATCCTGCTTTGAGCGGTCTGTCGTCTCAATAACCCGTTGTCTGATTTCCTTTAAGGTGATTTGTGTCTTCTTCACCGTAATCTCTGCTGGATCTTTCATATACGTTCCTGCAAGCTTTACAATTTCAGAAGGCATCGTTGCGGAAAAAAGCATCATCTGCCGGTTCTCTTCTGGTGTCTGATCAATAATTTCTTCAACATCCTGCAAAAATCCGATATGAAGCATCTGATCCGCCTCATCTAAAACCAGCATGGAGACGTGTGACAGATCAATGGTTCCTCGTCTTACATGGTCCAGCAAACGCCCTGGTGTGGCGATGACAACCTGCACCTTACCGCCGAGTTTATGCATTTGCTGAATAACATCTTGTCCCCCATAAACGGACAGGACATCAATTCCCATTGAACTGCTCAGCTTTTTTACTTCTTCCGCCACCTGGATAGCAAGTTCTCTTGTCGGCGTCACGATCAGTGCTTGGATAGCTTCATTCTCCTGGTCAATCCGCTGCAGCATCGGTACGGCAAAAGCCATCGTTTTCCCGGTTCCTGTCTGGGATTTTGCAATCACATCTTTTCCTTCTAACAGCAGCGGGATCGCCTGCTCCTGAATCGTTGTCGGCTGGGCAATCCCATAGTCAGCTAACGTTTTCCGGAGCAGAGGATTCACCTGTAAAGCTTCAAAACCACCCATAGGCAAGTCTCCTTCCTTTTCTTAAATTACTTGGTTAGAGCAATATTATTAATGCTCTTTTTTGTTGAACTTCGCATACTGATGCTGAGAGAGGCCTCAAGTCTATTACCCCTAAAGTAAAGGGTGTGAACATGTACCTTCTAAAAAAGAGAGCCATATTAAGGCTCCCTTTTTCTTCGTATTAATTTGCTACTTTGTTATTCAGCTTGTCGTTCAGCTTCAACAGCATATCTGCTGTCATTTTATCCAAGTCATAGTCCGCTTTAAAGCCCCATTCCGCTATAGCTGCTGAAGAATCGATGACATTCGGCCAGCTATCGGCAATCGCCTGTCGAACAGGGTCCACATCATAATCCATCGTAAAGGATGGCATCTGCTTTTTGATGGCAGCAGCGATTTGTTCCGGCTCAAAACTCATCGCAGAAACGTTAAATGAGTTGCGGTGAACCAGTTTCGCCGGATCAGCTTCCATCAAGTTAATAATTGCATTTAACGCATCAGGCATATACATCATATCCATGTATGTGCCCGCATCAATAAATGAAGTATATCTTCCTTTTCGGACCGCTTCGTAATAAATTTCAACCGCATAGTCCGTTGTGCCGCCTCCAGGAGGTGCCACATAGGAGATCAATCCAGGGAAACGCAGTCCGCGGGTATCTACGCCAAATTTATGATAGTAATAATCACAAAGAAGCTCGCCGGACACTTTGTTTACTCCATACATTGTCGTTGGACGCTGAATAGTATCCTGCGGAGTCTGGTCTTTCGGTGTAGAAGGACCGAATGCTCCGATTGAACTTGGTGTGAAGAATTGGCAGTTCAACTCTCTCGCGACCTCAAGTGCGTTCACAAGGCCTCCCATGTTCAAGTTCCAAGCAAGCAGCGGCTTCGCTTCTGCAGTAGCAGAAAGAAGAGCAGCAAGGTGGACTACCGTATCTGCATTGTATTTTTTAGCGATGCCGGCCATCGCCTGTGCATCGGTTACATCAAGAATCTCGAACGGTCCGGATTGAACGACCGGGCTGTCTGTCTTACGGATATCTGTCGCAATAACATTATCCTCGCCATATATATCACGGGCTTTCATGACCAGCTCTGAACCGATCTGCCCGAGTGCTCCAGTAATCAATATCTTCTTCATGTTACATCCTCCAAATCTATTACCGGTTCCTGTATTAAGAGATGATTCCCATTTCCTTGCCGACTTTTTCGTAGATGGCAAGTGCCTGATCAAGCATTTCCTTCGTATGGGCAGCTGTTGGCATGTTTCTTACACGGCCAGTGCCTCTTGGTACGGTTGGGAAGACGATGGATTTTGCATAAACGCCTTCTTCATTCAGCTTTTTGCTGAACTCCTGAGTTTTTACCTCATCACCTACAATAACAGGTGTGATTGGTGTTTCACTGTTTCCGATATCATAGCCCAGCTTCTCAAGGCCTTGTTTCAAATACTTGCTGTTGTCCCACAGTTTTTCTTGCAGCTCTGTGCTTGATGTTAAAATTTCAATGGCTTTTGTACAAGCCGCTACATCTCCTGGAGTCAGTGAAGTAGAGAACAAGAATGGACGGCTTCTTACTTTCAGCCAGTCGATCAAGTCTTTTTTACCGGCTACATAACCGCCGACAACACCGATTGCTTTAGAAAGCGTACCGATTTGGAAATCCACTTTATCGGATAATCCGAAATGCTTCACGGTTCCTGCGCCGTTGCCGAGTACGCCAGATCCATGTGCATCGTCTACGTAAGTGATGAGATCGAACTCTTCAGCAATATCAACGATCTCCGGAAGCTTGGCAACGTCTCCGTCCATGGAGAACACACCGTCCGTGATGACCATGATCTTGTTGTAAAGTCCGGATTCCTTTGCTTCCTTCGCTTTTGTACGAAGGTCTTCCATGTCAGAGTGGTTGACACGGATAATTTTTGCTCTGGAAAGTCTGCAGCCGTCAATGATGGACGCATGGTTCAGTTCATCTGATAGAATCGCGTCATTTTTATCCATGACTGCTGAGATGGCAGCCATATTGCAGTTAAAACCGGATTGGTAAGCAATCGCTGCTTCTGTATGTTTGAACTCTGCCAATTTTTCTTCAAGTTTTACATGCAGTTCAAGCGTTCCATTAATGGTACGCACAGCCCCCGCACCAACACCATATTCGTCAATTGCCTGTTTGGCAGCTTGCTTAAGGCGCTCATCTGTTGCTAAACCAAGATAATTGTTGGAAGAAAGGTTGATCAGTTCTTTACCATTCACTTTGATCTTCGGACCGTTCGCGCTTTGCAGCGGATCAATCACGTTATAAAGCCCTTTTTCTTTTAAATCCCCTAAATTTTCTTGCAGGAAGCGATCCAATACATTACTTGACATACAAACTCTCCTTTCAAATTTTAAAAATGTTATGTGAGTCTGAACAAATGTACACGTGAAAAAAACACAAAAATTCAGAAATAATTCAATGTTATTAAGTATCTATCACTAAAAAATATTTTATCACATTTTAAGTTTGTTTACATCATATGGACAAAATTCATACTTCTCTGTCTAGTATTTCTTTCCCGTTTCGGAAGTATTTCATTCCAAAACAAGGCTCTTTAATAAAGGATTGTTGCTTTGGAAACATTTTTGTAAAGAGCCTTCATTGACAAGTTGATTGGAGTGCAAGGTGCGAGACTCCTGCGGGACATGCGGGACAGGTGAGACCCGCAGGCGCATGCGCCGAGGAGGCTCACCGCACGCCCCGCGGAAAGCGAGCATCCTGAAACGGAAATCAACCACTCCTAAGGGCAACAAAGGTTACGAAAACAGCCTAAAACAAAAAAAGCCGCCTGTTTTGAGACGGCGGCGTATACTATGATAAAAAATTTACTTAACAAGCGAATGCTTAAACGCATAGATGACGGCCTGGGTCCTGTCCTGAACATCGAGCTTGTTTAAAATGTTGCTCACATGTACTTTAACGGTCTTTTGTGCGATGAATAACTGGTCTGCAATTTCCTGATTTGATTTTCCTTCTGTCATTAAGAGGAGTACCTCAAGTTCACGGCTCGTGAGCTCTTCATGTGGCTGCTGATGATTTTTTTGGCGCATACGGTTCATCATCTTGCCTGTAACTTCGGGTTCCAAGACAGACTGGCCGTGATAAGTGGCTCTTACCGCTTCGGCGATCTCACTCGCTTTTGAGGTCTTAAGCATATAGCTTACCGCTCCTGCTTCTATCGCCGGGTACACTTTTTCATCATCCAAGAAGCTGGTCACAATGATAATCTTCGCATCCGGCCATTTCTCAATGATTTTTTTCGTAGCTTCAATTCCGTCCATTTCATTCATGACCAGATCCATTAAAATGACATCAGGACGCAGTTCCAGTGCCAGTTCAACGGCTTTCTTCCCATTCTCAGCCTCACCGACCACCGTAAGATCTGACTGGGCAGAAAGATAGGATGAAACACCGATTCTTACCATTTCATGATCGTCCGCAAACAATACTCTAATCATTTTTATCATCCTCCACCGAAATCACTGGTACTTTTACTTCCAGCCGTGTCCCTTTGTCGGGCAGACTCACCACTTTCAACGTGCCGCCGATTTCCAGCGCTCGTTCCTGCATGTTTTGAAGCCCGTAGGATCCCGCTTTATCCTCGTCCAAAGCGAAGCCGACTCCATTATCGGCCACGCGAAGTATGATTAATCCCTCCCGTTCGATCAGCAGAATTTCAAGAGAAGTAGCCTTGGCATGCCTCAGTGTGTTGGAGACGGATTCCTGTAAGATCCTAAACAAGTGGTCTTCCACACCCTTGTCGAGCGGCATCTCTTCAATTTTCGCATGAATTTCAATCGGAACTTTTTGAACGAGCTCCGCTAACAGTTCTTTAATTCCATCCTGCAGGGATTTTCCTTTTAATGCAGCAGGGCGGAGGTGAAGCAGCAGCGCTCTCATCTCAAGCTGCGACTGGTGAATCATTTGTTCCACCAGTTTCAGCTGCCTGTTCTCAGGAGCTTCTTCAGCTTCCCTTGACTCATTGATGGCTGACATCAGCATGGAGGCGGCAAAAAGCTGCTGGCTTACCGAATCATGCAGCTCACGTGCTAAGCGTTGCCGTTCTCTCGAGATCATCTCTTGAATGATTTTCTCTTGATCTTCTGCTTTTTCGTTCGCCAGCTTTTGTGAAGCCCTGGCCTGATCCGTAACCTGGCGCTGTACATTTTTCAATCTCTTCCAAAGAGCTTCCATCTCTAGCCCCTGTGCTTGTAAAGGAGGATAGATGGGCCTGCCGTTCTCCATCTCACGCATGCCTTCTTCGATTTGTTTAAGCTGTCTGCGGACAGCAAACCCATGCAGCAAACCGAAAAACACACCAAGAACCAAACTCGCCGCCGGAACTACCATAATAAAAGGCAGGCCGAGCAGCTGGCGTTCCCAGAGAGACGCAAAATCCGGGAAGGGAAACACCATAAATACTGCGACCAAAACCAGAATGGCGGTCAGTATAGATACGCCGATGGATAGTAGGACACTGCGCAGTACGATACTCATGTCCGTTTCACCTCTAAATCCCCGACCACCATGGATGTAACGATCTTGATTCTTTGCTGAGCCTCATGGTAGTTCTCTGTATGGAAATGAAAAAGCTGATTGAAGATTTTTGATTCATGATGCTGAAAAATCGTCGTGCTTCCTGCCAGCACAGAATGGTGAACACTGACTGCCGCTTCATATGGCACAAGAATTTTAATGTTTCCAGCCAAATTCCGTATGGCAATGACCGATTCGCCATCCGGTAAAACGGTGTTGCTCAGGTCGATGACGCTATCCCCAATTCCACAATGAATGTTGATGTCACTCCATTCATATACATGGTCAGGGGTCTGCTGCCGGCCGTACAGTATATTTTTAAACATCGGCTGTTTCGTAAAAAGTGACTCGGACAGCCGGGAACTGTCTTCTTTTTGGATGACGGGCTCCATAACAGCCGGCCGCTTTTTGGATTGATAGAACTGAACGACCAGATAAATGAGCACAGCAATCAGTACAAATTTAAAAGCTATCATGTTCAGTAATGTGATAGCCAATCCAAACCATCCGACCCAATACAGCAATTTCCCGATTGTCCGAGACATTTTTTTTCTTCCGATATAGATACAGCCAGCCATGAGGGCAAAAAAGAAAATCAGTTCTCCTCCGCGAAATGAAAGTTCCAGAATAAGAAGCAGTACACCAATCAAAAGAAGCCAGCTGATCAAATCTGTTTTTTTACCGTTAAACATGGTGCACCCCCTCTATCTCTATCATTTTACTCTTCATTTTTCATGGTACACGTCCTAAAAGGCGCAGTACCCTACGCCTTTTAGAATACCATTTTTAGATTAGGAAATCGCAGGTTTTTCTTCTTTTTTCCATTTCTTTTCAAGCTGTGCAAACCGCTCATCGATCGTGTTGAGATGATAATCTGTGTTCACCTGATGCTCCAGCCGCTCTAGATAGCGTTCCATTTCGTCGAATCTCAAGCCTGGCTTTGTACCCATTCCGGAATCCAGAACCTTGTTCATTCCTCTGTGAGCCCGTGCGACGTTTTCGCGCCCCATCAGCTCCATCCGCTTCACATACATATCTTTCAGTTTATGCTTCATCTGTTCAAATTTTTGCTCCAGCGCTTCTAGTTCACGCTTCGCCTCTAATTTAGCTTCATGCATACGGGCTGCACGCTCATCATATCGCTGCTGTTCGTTTACTGCGAACTCATGCAGATCACTTTCCCCAGCCTGAAGGGCCAAATCTGCCTGCCTCTTTCGCTTTTCAGCATGCGCCTTTGCTTCTCTATACTCTTTTGTGAATTCTTCAGTAAGTATAAATTGGCGTTCGACCAGTTTTCGTACACGATCCGTTTCTTGTTCACACTGACGCAAATATTGGTTCAGCAATGAGATCGGATTCTTCTGCTCCTTCTGATCAAGCATCTCATGAAAATCAGCCGCTATTGAATTTTTGATTCTAGTAAATAGTGTGCTCATGTAATTTCTCTCCTTTTATTAATTTCTTTTCAGTTCCGCCCATTGGTTTTCAAAGTTTACGAATGGATCATCCTCTGATACTCTTTCGCTTTTCTTGCCGTTCCAGCTTTTATACACCAGATACAGTACATAGAGAGCAAGGACGCCTAAAAGGGCCGGCACATTGGAGATGGCTGCACATGCCGCAATCACTCCGACTGCTCCCCACAATACTTTCTTCGATGTTGTTTCTGCCTTCATAAAGCCCTTAACAGCAAAATATAAAATCACCAATCCGATCGCGAGTCCAATCATTGGACCAAGGTTGGCCAGCAGGGTGATCGCTGCAATTCCTCCGAGTACAAACAAACCAAATTTCTTCATTTGTTGTTTCCTCCTTTCATATCTATAGCTTACCTGCGTTCCAATTTTTCTATAATGTACTCCGGCTATATTTTCTGATAAGACTTGAGGCGTATTTTCAGAGAATTCATAGGCTTATTGTAAAAGGGGGTGTTTTAATTAGGCCAATCTTTGTTGCTTTTTGGGGTGGTCGATTTCTGTTTCAGGCTGCTCGCTTTCCGCGGGGCGTGCGGTGAGCCTTACTGGCGCAATCGCCTGCCTAGTCTCACCAGTCCCGCTTTTCCCGCAGGACAAGGAAGGCTTCGGCAGCGTTATATCGCACGAAGAAAATGTGAAATTCATTTCCGAGGAGTCTCGCACCTTGCACTCCAGTCAACTCGTCAATGAAGACAAAAATATTCTAAAAACAACAATCCTTTAAAAAAGAGCCTTTACTTAAGAGGATACATTCCCCGTCTCCGGCAAACCGTCCCAGACACATTCATTTCATTTCATATTTACGGGCTAAAAATACACAAATAAAAAAAGCCAGCTCGAGAGTAATCCTCTCAATCCGGCTTTCTGGCCTAACATCTTATATTTTACGTCCAAGATTCGATATCGTCCTCATCGATCTCTTCTTCGTCGATGATATCTTCATACTCAGGAGAATGTTTCGGATCTTCCTGATAGCCGTGTCCATGTGCACCGGCAGCATCAAACGAGAATCCGCGGTCGGCGGGAACATGCTGCTGCAGGTTCCGTACTCCGTTTGCTTTAATCTCATTCTCGACCAAGTAACGGATCGAGTCCATCAGGTTCGTTTGCGAGTTAATCCAGTCAATAATGGCGGGGGCTTCATTCTTCTTCGTCTTTAAAGAAATATTGTCGCCTGGCTTTTTTTGTTTCTTCATCATTACACCCCCTTACCATTTAAATTAGAGACTTATACTGGCTGTTTCGCACGATCCTTGATCGCACCGTAGATTTTTCCGCGTACGAATGCATCCAGTCCGTTTGCATTCATCGTCACTGCATATTTTGCAGGGATGTAAAGAAGCTGGATTTCGCGCTCATTGCAAAGTTCCTTCAGCATTGGAGCAAGGATCGGCTGCATCAAGATGCTTCCGCCTCCGTATACGCAGATCAAATCGATTTCATTTCTTGCTTTCGTCAATTGCTTGCGGATATTGTTGATGATTTGACGTGCTTGTCCTTCAAGCGGTCTTTTCAACGTACTCATCGCACGGGCATGGTATTTATGGTTCGGGTTTTTGATCACGTCACTGAAAAATTGACGCGGGCTGTCAGGAAGGTGGATCAGACGGTTAAACTCGCTGAGTGCTTCCTCAATGGCATACCCTGCACCATGGTTTGTGCCATGCACGAACTGACGCAAAAATTTGTTTCCTTCTGTGATCGGATACTCTGTAGATCCATCGCCAATATCCGTATGAAGAATTCTTTTGTTTTTAAAGAAGCTCCCATTAAAGTTATTTGGCAGATTGTTGGCTTCAATGAATTGGTCAAAGATATCGCCTTTTCTCCAGTTACCATCCTGATCCTTTTGAAGAGAGAAGGTAACTGGTGTTGCTTCCGGAATCACTTTTACAAATTCAAATTCTACTTTAACTGAAACGCGCTGCTTTCCAACATGAACCGTCACATGGTGAGGGCCGTTCATGAAACGCTTCTCAAATTTGGCTGCTGATTCATCAGAGTGCTGTGTGATCGGCAGTGCAGTCGCCATATCAACCGTTACATCAATGGATGCAGGAAGCTTTTTCTCTTCTGCAAATCCTTTTTGTACCGCTACTGCTGCGATTTGAGCGAGCGTGTTGACGATTGGAAGATCAATCTCATACTTGTAATCTACGCCGACCTGAATGTTTTCGATCAGCTCACCGCTTTCTAGTGCGAACTTTCCTACATAATACATACCCGCACGTGCAGCCGGGGAATCAATCGTTACGATTAAGTTCTCCTGAAGGTTACGTACAATCGTTTCAGGTGCCTGTTCTTCACTCCATGGCAGCTGATCCACTGCACAGTTCACGTTTGGCTGCTGAAACAAGCGGCCATCAATAAAAATATCATGCTCACTGTTTCCATTATCGTTACCTACTAAAAATTGATATTGCATAGTATCTATTCCTCCTATTATTTTATCTAAAACTACCTGGTGACACAAGGTGTTACTCAGCCATATATGTCTTTATGTATCGATATTTCCTGAAAAATAGAGGCACTGGAATATAGATGGCTGAAGTTCTACTATATAGAACTTCGAACGTTTTGGATAGATTCCGACACTCCTATGCTTAATAATATTTGACAATTTTAGAATAACACCTCCTATTTTTTAAGAATTCATTCAGACTGAACCTTCTGAATCTTATTTTGGAAAAACTTCCTGCAACCATACAGGACCTTTTTATGGTAAAGTAATTTTTTGGTTTACCAAAAGTCCGTTATGGAAAAATCTATTAGGTAATGATGTCTTTTTCCAAAGAATGAATTTTATAGTTAGGAGTGTCAGTATGTTTAAAATTAAGGAGCGTAATACAACGGTGCGAACCGAGTTCCTTGCCGGTATTACAACCTTTCTGACAATGGCGTATATCATCGTTGTCAATCCGATGATCCTGTCTGACGCGGGTGTGCCTTTTAATCAGGGCTTTACCGCTACAATCATAGCAACAGTCATCGGTACATTATGCATGGCGTTTTTCGCAAACTACCCAATCATCATCGGCCCTTCCATGGGATTAAATGCTTATTTTGCCTATTCGGTCATCAGCAGCCATAACATCCCTTATGCGGTAGGTTTCTCTGCCGTATTCATCACCGGTATTATTTTTCTTATCTTATCCCTTACCTCTTTTCGTACCAAACTAATCAATGCCATACCCGCAAACCTAAAACATGCGATAGCGGCAGGGATTGGTCTTTTTATTACATTCATCGGACTGCGCCTCTCCGGCATTGTCGCCGATCACCCGACCAACCTGGTGACGCTCGGAGATTTCAGTTCCCCGAAAGTGGCTCTCACGCTAATCGGCATCGTCATTACAATTTCTCTGATGACCCTCAATGTGCAGGGCGCCCTTTTCATCGGTATGATCGTCACTGGAATCATTGCCTTCTTCACAGGAAAATTGAAGTTCGATAAAGGCTTTGTATCGGCTCCTCACCTCCCTGAAGGGGTGCTCGTTTATAATCCGATACAGTCGGTCGCCGATGTGATTCATTTCGGATTGTACAGCGTCGTGTTTTCCTTCCTGCTCGTTATGCTTTTCGACACTACTGGAGCACTTCTTGGCATCGTACGCCAGGCAGGCCTTCTGAAAAATGGGAAGCTGGATCGTGCAGGCAGTGCTTTTTTTGCCGATTCCATCGGAACAGCTATTGGAGCCATGTTCGGAACAAGTCCGACTGCCGCCTCTGTTGAATCTTCCGCTGGCGTAGGTACTGGAGGAAAAACAGGATTAACTGGGTTAACCGTCGTCATCTTGTTTTTGATTACGGCATTCTTCAGCCCGCTCGTGAGCGCCGTATCTTCCGTGCCAGCGATTACCGCACCTAGTTTGATCATCGTCGGGAGCTTTATGATTAAAAGTATATCGGAAATCGACTGGAATGACTTCGATGAAGCCTTCCCCGCGTTTCTTGTTATCGTCAGCATGCCGCTCACTTCAAGCATCGCAAACGGAATCGCCCTTGGATTCATCTCCTATCCGATCATGAAATTTGCGAAAGGAAGGATCCGCGAGGTCCATCCGCTCGTTTACGTTTTTGCCATTCTATTTTTATACCAGCTGATCTTTTTGGCTCAGTAATAGAGAAGCACCGGGGGAAATCTCTGGTGCTTTTTTGTTTATTTTCAGGGCTAATCGGAGATAAAAAGCAGCTTCATCAAAACCACCAAACGAATAAAAACACCCCAACCCGTTCATAGTAAAGACGAAAAGGAGGGATCGTACGATGAACAAACAGCGTGCACAAGAGATTGCCTCATCCCCGGTAATGGCAAACGTTACATGTGATGGTGTACCAATTTACATCCAGCATGTTGACGATCAAGGAGAAACGGCCAGAATCTACCCGCTCGGCCAGCCGGAAAATGAACAGCAGGTTTCTCTCAGCAGTTTAATGGAACAGTAAATGCCCCTTTTACAGGGGTATTTTCTTTGTTTGGCAGAAGAATGATTAAGCTTGGAATGAGAGCGGGAATAGTACATAATGTTGAAAATAACAGCTGTTTATTTTGAGGTGATCCCGAAATGCTTCATTTAGATAAAAATCATAATCCGCAAAAAAACAAAGAACTCATTGCTTCTTTTTCTGAGAATAAAGAAGATCTAAAAAGCTTGCTGGATCAAACCGATACGCTTTTTCAGGAACTGAACCCTCTGCCTGAACCAGCGCATTCATCAACTTTCACATTAAAAAACTTACTGCAAAGTCTTCCGAAGATCTTACTGTCCACATCATGGCATAAAAATAAAGAACCGCTCCCTCAAATAGAAGCAGATGAAGAGGGAGGCTTTTATCCGGATTGGAAAAAGATGCTCGACCAGGAATTCATCCGGCTGGAACAAGAGATCGTACAAGAAGTAAATGTACGGGATTTCGGTGCAGTTGGAGACGGCCACACCGATGACACAGAAGCGTTCAAAAAAGCCATTGGACACGGCAAAGTGAAGGTTATTATTCCTGACGGCGTATATATCACACGTGGAATTCGGCTGCCTTCATGGACGATGCTGATAGGTGCCGGTAAGGGAACGACCACCATCAAGCTTCATGATAAGGCACCGAGAAGCCGGCAGCTGGTAACCAACATCAGCCACTGGAGAGGCAACCATCACATCTGCGTCCAAGGGATGAGCCTGGACTGGAATGTGGAACGTTTGAATCCGTACAAAAAGACAGCAGCAGGCAATAACCAGTCCAGCTGTCTTACATATGCCCATGTAACATTCGGCTGGGTAAAAGAGGTGGAAGGCATCAATCCCGGCCTGCATTGTTTTGATGTTTCATCTGCCGTTTATACCTATTTCGGGGATGCTACACGCGCACGCAGGAGCAGCCGTTATATCTGGCTCGACAAACTGAACGGCTATGGATTCGGTGATGATGGGATAACGACCCATCACAGCGACAATATTCTCATTTCCAATTGCCATTTGTGTGACCCAAGCGGAAGGGCCCATAAGGAAGGGTTCTCCAATTCTAACGGCATTGAAGTCGACGATGGCTCTCGAAATGTCATGCTTCTTAACAATTCGACCACACGTTGCTTCGGCGGTGTGGAGATCAAGGCACACCACAATTCTGCAGCGGCAAGCAACACACAGATCGCCGGGCATATCTCGATTAACGACAATCGTTCGTACAATTTTCGCCATATCGGACATCACATTGAAACAGATCCCGAATCGAAGACGGCATTTAATATTAAAGCCAGCCATATCGTGGCTGTAGCACCAATACGGACTCCTTTATACAAGGACTCAACACCCCGGGCAATGGTGATCTCTGCTTACAAAAATGTGGCCATCAACCATTTCACCGTCATTGGCGACCCTGACTATGATTACCGGGGAGAGCCGGTCATTGCGGTTCAGTACCGATCTCGAAATATTATTTTGCATCATCTGAACATACTGGATTTTAAAACAGCAGGAGCGGATATTAAAGTATTTGGCGGTCCTCATGGGGCAGACTCGGTTGAAATTCGGAAGGTAAAGATTCAAAATTCTGCACCGACTGCTCTCCACATCGGCTCAGGTATACATTCCATTAAAATCAGTGATATTCAAGCGGTGTGCGAAAAGGGGAATAAGGGACTCCTCGTTGATCAGTCCAACGCGGAAATTGAAGATTTTCATTCACTCGGCTACAAAACTCCCATTTCTATAGTCAATAAGTAGCAGGATTTTTAGAACAAGTTGGAACTATTTCCTTTAACTTGTAACCATTTCTTAACCTGTTTTCAATATATAGTCCCTATTTCTTCATATCTCCTTAACAATAAAGTGTTTTAATGAGTGTGAAAACTCAATGAGGAGGAAACAACATTGAAGAAAAAAGTCTCAATCGGCTTATCCTTGGCGATCATGGCCTCAAGCGCCATTCCAGCCTTTGCTTCATCTGGCCAGAACCATCACTTTCCCCATAACCACAACCAGATCAAGAGCATAGAATTTGAATCGATGAAAGCACCAAGCACCATTGAAAACATGGTAAAAACGTATACAGATGCAAAAGTAAAAATCACGTACAAAGACGGTACGGTAAAAGAAACTCCGTTAACTTATAATCAGCTATTCTTATCCAAGGATAAAATTGTAGACAACAAAGGTGAAAAGATCCCTGCAGGTACCCCTATTGATGCAAAAGGCAATCCTATCGTTGATCGAAGCGTGCCTGACAAGCCTTCATATTATATTTCTGACGCACCCGATTCCAATAGTTTTATTACGATTGCCGGAAAAGATTACATTATCTCTCATTATGAGTATGATTCCATGGATAATGCCGGAAACGAAATTAAAGGACTGCCTGCATCCATGACACTGACTCAAGTTGACCGCGATAAGAAAACAGGCAAGCTTACCGTTAATCATGCGAAGAAAATTGACTTTTCTAACGTGAACGGCCTATGGACACCTTGTAACGGCTCCACAACTGATTGGGGAACTCATCTTGGATCTGAGGAATATGAGCCGGATGCCCGTGCGTTCGAAGATTCTTCTTCTGATTCCTATCGTGATGTCACCAATTTTGCACAGCACTACTTTGGAGACAAATCGAAAGCCAATCCTTATTTCTATGGATGGATTCCAGAGATCTCCATTCACCCTAACGGCAATACCAGCGTGGTAAAGCATTACAGCACAGGACGCTTTTCACATGAAATCATGCAGGTGATGCCTGATCAAAAAACAGCATTGTTTGGTGATGACGGCGGTAATACGATGATGTTTATGTATGTCGCCGATCAGAAGAGAGACTTCTCTGCAGGGACTCTATATGCGGCAAAATTCAAGCAAACGTCTTCAGATAACGGCGGCGCAGGAGACTTGCAGTGGATCAAGCTTGGCCATTCAACAGACAAAGAAGTAAAGAAAATAATAGATAAAGGTACGAAATTCAGCGATATCTTTGAAACTTCGGCTCAACCTGCTCCTGGCTTTAAAGCGATAAAAACAGCGGCAAGCAAGAAAGTAGAGTATCTTAAAGTTAAGCCAGGCATGGAAAAGGCTGCAGCATTCCTAGAATCACGACGATATGGCGCATTGCTGGGTGCAACTTCTGAGTTTAATAAAATGGAGGGAATTGCCGTTAATAAGGCTGGCCATAAAGCTTATATCGCCATTTCATACGAGAACGGAAGCATGAAAAAAGAGGATATCAGCGGCGTGCAGGATGACATCCAAATGCCGGTTCTTGACTCTGGAACAACCTTTGAACTAGATTTGAATGCCGGTCAAAGAGACCATAGCAGCCACAGCATCAATAGCCGCTATGCGCCTTCAAAAATGAAGGGCCTCCTTGTCGGTGAGGATCTTCCAAAATCTGATGCATACGGCAATACTGCCAATCCGGATAAAATAGCGAATCCAGATAATCTTACCTTCTCCAACGACATGGACACGCTATTTATCGGTGAAGACAGCTCGCATCACACCAACAACTTTGTTTGGGCCTATAATGTTAAAACGAAAAAACTTTCAAGAATACTTTCTGTTCCAGCAGGGGCTGAAGCAACGGGCTTGCGAGCGGTTGATCAACTGAAGAATTCTCGCTATTTGCTTAGCAACTTCCAGCACCCGGGTGAAGATCTGGATGGAAAACAAATTACAGCAGTAGATAAGGAAAAGCTCGAAGATGCCATGAAAAAAGGCATAGGTATCCAGGAAACGGGCGGAGTCGGCTACCTTTCAGGACTTCCATCTGGAGATTTGAAAACAAAATAAGCTTTATGATAAAAGCCCTACCCCGTATGCGGGATAGGGCTTTCTTTGTTTTATTGTGCTGGCAGCTGTTGATCTTCTATCATCTTTTTACAGACTTGATAGCACTCCTCAATATGAGAATTACCGAGATATTTCATCGCAGCAAAACTAATACCGGCTGCTACAGCCTGTCCCACAAAAGGTACGAACTTCGTGACCTGTTTAACCGCTATGCGTTTACCCGCCTTTTTTAATAAAAGAGAAATCATCTGTTTCGTTACGACTCTGCCAGCAAACTGGCTGCCCGCTGAAGTGATGAGGACGATGATTTTCCCTTTCAATGTTGCATCCATCTTCTCAATCTGGCTGGGCGCCAAGCCAAACTTCTCATTAATGGCCGGCAGCAGTTGCATCATGATCGTGATGTCCGCACCCACATCCACTCCGGGAACCGGGATAACAGCGGCCGCCGCAGAAGCTGACGCTCGTTTATTAACCAGCACTCTACATTCCGTTCGGATGGCTTCTAGTTCTTCTATCGTTTTAGGAATCATGGTTATCTCCTTTTATGTTAAGCTTTGCTTTAGATTATACCCAAAACTATATGATGAATAACTAGTATTATGCACTATTCGACCTATCAACCGCTCACTAATCACTGCAGAAAAGTAATCCAAATAAAAAGAAGACCCGACAAAAGTCGGGTCTTCTTTACAGCGCTATTGCGCTTTTTCTTTTTTAATCTGTTTGCTTCTCAGCTGTCCGCATGCGGCATCAATATCAGTACCGTGCTCCTGGCGGATTTTGCAGTTGATGCCCCGTTTTTTCAGTGTATCGTAAAACGTCAGCACAGACTCCTCCTCGCTTCGCTGATATTGGCTGTGTTCGTCTACTGGATTGTACGGAATCAGGTTGACGTAGACCTTTTGCTTTTTATCTTGGAGCAAATCAGCGAGTTGTTCTGCTTCTTCCTTATGATCATTAACATCTCTTAATAAAATGTACTCAATCGTAATTCTCTTGTTTGTTTTTTCTAAATAATAATCCAAGGATTCCATTAATTTTTCAATAGGAATCGCACGGTTTATTTTCATGATGCGTGTCCGTAATTCATTATTCGGTGCATGAAGGGAGATCGCCAAATTCACAGGTAGCTGAGAGTCAGCAAATTCATAAATCTTGTTGGCGAGTCCGCTTGTAGAAACCGTGATATGACGCGCACCAATCGCAAGTCCTTTATGATTAATCACCACTTTTATGAAATCAATCATATTTTCAAAGTTATCAAATGGCTCTCCAATCCCCATGACAACGATATGGCTCACTTTTTCATCCTGATTTCTTTGATCAAGATGAAGCTGGACGTTCATGATCTGCTCGACGATCTCACCGCTCGATAAGTCACGGCTTTTGGCCAGTAAACCGCTCGCACAGAAACTGCAGCCAATGTTGCAGCCGACCTGGGTCGTCACACAAACAGACAAGCCGTATTTGTGCTTCATTAATACCGTTTCGATCAAATTACCGTCCCGCAGCTTGAACAAAAACTTGATCGTGCCATCCTCTGATTCCTGCTTCACATGCTGCTGCATCGTCTGGAACTCGAAGCTTTCCGAAAGCATTTCGATGCATTCCTTTTTTACATCGCTCATTTCAGAAAAGGAAGTGACTCGTTTTCTATATAGATACTCCCAAACCAGGGATGCTTGATATGGTTTATGGCCCCGTTCTAATAGCCAGGCAGCCAGCTGTTCAAATGTTAATCCATAGATGGATTCCTTCACCATTTTTTTACCCTCTTTTCAAAACATATAATGAACTGTCTCTGAAGACAGCATATTTTTTCGTAACCACCTGTTATCTTACCATAAAAAGTCTGGGTATTCAGCGGCGCTGTTTTGTCTTCTTTGGAACATTTTTACCATCCTTTATCCTTCTTAATCTTGAAAAGCAATGAAAGACATTCTTGCGTTTCAATCCCAAAATTACGTGCTGCATGATAAAAGCAATGAATTTTATTGGGGAGGTGATGGACAGCTTTCGATTAAAACATTTAGGTATGGCCGGGCCCTTTACAAAACGAACCGGCGTTTCTTTGCGGTGGAAGAAGGCCGATATCTTCTTTTAATGAAGGTGCCTATACGATGGGTATTGAAGAAGAAACTGAGGCGGAGTCTTTCTGTTTATTCTTCAGAAAAGGGCTTGCCGAGGAAGTGCCCTTTTCTTCAGCTCTCTCCACACAAATCGACTATTTCCGAGGAAATATGACGACAAAAAGCGATCCTCTCTGGAAGGAGGAACAGTTTCAGCAATTGATGGAAACGATTGGGATGGCGAGAACATGGCATTCTTTGAGTGCAGCGGCCTTCGTTTCATGCTCAGCCTGCCAGAGAATGAAACATTTGCCCATCCGAGTTCCGTCATCCATTTCCAAGTGACTCATATTAAGAGCGCTTATGAAGAAATGCTGAAAAAAGGTGCAGCGTTTGTAAGCGAACCTCACCTGACCGCTAAAATGGGACAAACCGAAACATGGATGGCTTTCTTTAACGGTACAGAAGGACATACACATGCCTTGATGAGTGAGGCAGAGGTTTAAAAAAGGAGAAGAAAGGATACTAGATCTGTGAAAGAATCATAAAAGCTATAAATTCAAAGGTTTAATAGAACGAAAAAAACCTCAGCAGACAATCTGCTGAGGTTTTACAATACAAATTATTGTGCAGTATAGCCGCCATCCATAACGATGGCTTGTCCTGTAATACTTTTTGCCTTGTCGCTTGCAAGGAACATCGCGTAGTCAGCGATCTCACTTACTTCCAATAAACGTTTTTGCGGAACTAGCGGGTAGATGACTTCTTCAAGAACACTTTCCAAAGAAACGTTTCTTGTTTTCGCTAAATCTTCCATTTGGCCGCGTACGAGAGGCGTGTCAACATATCCTGGGCAAAGGGCATTTACTGTTACTCCGTGAGTAGCAGACTCTAATGCCGCAACCTTTGTTAGACCGATCACACCATGTTTTGCACTGTTGTATGCTGCTTTTCCAGCAAACCCAATAAGTCCGTTAATGGAAGCCACGTTGATAATGCGTCCGAACCCCTGCTCTTTCATGATTGGGAATGCATGTTTAATCGCGATGAATGGAGCAGTCAGCATGATTTTAATCATTAATTCGAATTTAGCAGTCGGGAACTCTTCGATAGGAGACACGTGCTGTAATCCTGCATTGTTGATGAGCACATCTACACGGCCGTATTCTTTATGAGCAGCTTCGATCATATTCTTGATGTCTTCTTCACTTGTTACATCTGCTTTAAGTCCGATTGCTTCATATCCTAGGCCGTTAAGTTCTTCTGCTGCTTTTTTTACGCCTTCAGCATTCAAATCAGTAAGTACCACTTTACTGCCGTTTTCAGCAAACGTTTTTCCGATTTCAAACCCAATGCCACTTGCAGAACCTGTAATTACAACGACTTTATTTTCTACCACGTCAATCTCTCCTTTTTATATAATCCCTATACTTGCCATAATGATGCCGACGATCACAGCGACAGTTGGAATGATTAATCCAACGACAAATACATCTTTGTAACAATCCTTGTGAGACAGCTTTGTTACCGCAAGGAGAGTCAGCAATGCTCCGTTATGAGGGAGTATTGAAGCACCCGATGCGACGGAAGCCATTCGGTGAAAAGCTTCAGGGCTGATCCCTGTCGACTGGGATAAATCATAATACGTTTTTCCTAATGCCTGCAGCGCAATACCCATCCCGCCAGATGCAGAACCCGTAATCATAGCTAGAAGCTGAACGACTAATGATTCTGAAACGAGTGGATTGCTTGAGATGCCTAACAGCATATCTGTAATGTGATCAAATTCGGGCACACTCGTTACAACAGCTCCAAATCCAACCGCAGCAGCCGTATTGATTATCGCCATAACCGATCCTTTTGCGCCTTCATTCATGGATGGAATAAAGGTTTTGTACCTCTTAATGTTGAGAAGAAGAATGACAATAATCCCAGCCAATAAAGAAGCAATCGGATTTAATTTAACGAAATCAAGTAATATGACAACTACCATAAGTGGAATCAAAGACAATAGCCAGTTTGGCAAATTTTCTGTTCCTTTTTCCTCATTTTCCTTATCGCCTTCTACTTCTTTAAACATGTCACCGGCTGCTGTCATTCGGTTTTCTCTAAACTTGAGCCAAAAATAGCCTCCAACAGCCATGATCAGTGTCGTTACAATTCCAATCATTGAGCCCGCCATCGGAGTGGTTTTAAAGGTATTCATCGGAATTAAGTTTTGAATCTGGGGCGTTCCTGGAACGGCTGTCATCGTAAAAGTAAAAGCACCCAAAACGATCGTTGGCGCAATAAGCTTTCTGGAGATGTTCGCTTTTTTAAACAATGCAAGCGCAATCGGATAAATCGCGAACACAACAACGAATAAGCTCACTCCGCCATAAGTTAAAACGGCTGAAGCAACGAGCACACCTAAGATGGCACGTTTTTCACCGATATACTTCGTAAACTGAAGAGCAACCGATTTGGCGGCTCCAG
Organism: Fictibacillus marinisediminis; assembly: GCF_023149135.1. Lineage (NCBI taxonomy): Bacteria > Bacillati > Bacillota > Bacilli > Caryophanales > Fictibacillaceae > Fictibacillus > Fictibacillus marinisediminis. The sequence goes on from NZ_JAIWJX010000002.1 coordinate 4,312,995, forward strand.
TATCCTCCATTAGTTTCCCTAGTACGGCACCTAATAAAAAGATCGGAAACCATTGCTTTGTAAAATTCACAAAGCCTGTCATATACGTATTGGTATAGGCGTCCAATAGGTTTAATCCGCTTAATAATGCCACAATTCCGGCAACAACGGGCGCAACCCAAATGATCGACCAGCCCAGGTAGGCGAAAAACATAAGCAGTGCCAGCCCTATCAAAATACTAATCAAACTTTTTCCCCCTTTTGTCTATAAGAAAGCGTGCTTTCACCCAAAAGCATCCTGTCTACTTGTGAATTTTTTATGAAAATTGTAAGCTTGCTTACCCGAAGAGGAATTTTACTCTTGAATGTTCAATATGTGAAATATATGAAAGTTATAGGTGTCATGCGAAAAAAGAATAGGTGAAAAGTTCTAGAAAACTTACATGAAAAGCAAATAAAAAACTCCAGCGCTAGTGCACTGGAGCTTCACTCCTTGAACGATTTATATCTTCTTTACAAATTCAGATTTTAACTTCATGGCGCCAAAACCGTCAATTTTGCAATCAATATCGTGGTCACCCTCGACCAGACGGATGCTTTTAACTTTAGTTCCTATTTTTATAACAGAAGATGTTCCTTTCACTTTAAGGTCTTTAATGACGGATACTGAATCACCATCATTTAAGACATTTCCATTTGAATCTCTAACAACCTTAATATCTTCATTTAATTCAGCTTCGCTAGTCCACTCATGAGCACATTCCGGACAAACAAAAAGGCTGCCATCCTCGTAGGTATACTCTGAGCTGCATTTTGGGCAGTTAGGCAATTTAGACAAGACAATCATTTCTCCATTCGTTTTTGTTCATTTTACCATATAAAATTTTTTTGAATTTGTTTCAATTGATCCCTCTGTTGATCTCCCTATCCCACTTTTTCATTTTTTTCACAAGTGTCGAGTGATCGACTCCTAAATATTCTGCTGCCTTTCTGATGGAGGGTTTCTTGTGAAGCGCATCCATAATCACTCTTTTTTCAAACTGTCCCATTCTTTGTTTGAAAGTATGAACAGACTCTGAGTTACCATGAATACTAAAGTGCGGCGGCAGATCAACCGGTTCAATAGTAAGTGATGGCACCGAAACAATCATGCTCTCCACTAAATTCCTTAATTCTCTCACATTCCCCGGCCAATGATAGCTTTGTAAAATTTGTTTGGTTTCGGGTGATACATGCTTTTCGATATTAAATAGTTTACAGAAATAGGTAAAAAAATGATCCAGTAAGACTTCGATGTCCTCAGGACGCTGGCTCAATGGAGGAATAGCTATTTCTATCACTTGCAGCCGGTAATATAAGTCTTCTCGAAATTTTCCTTTTTCCACTAACTCTTTCAAATGTTTATTTGTTGCTGAAATGATTCTAATGTCTAGTTGCTTTACTTTGCTGCTGCCTAATTTTTGAATTTGTTTCTCTTGCAGGACACGAAGCAACTTGACTTGCAAAGACAATGGAAGTTCCCCTACTTCATCCAGCAAAACTGTCCCCTTGTCCGCCAGTTCCAGCAGACCGACTTTTCCTTCCTGCCTTGCTCCGGTAAACGCCCCTTTTTCATAACCAAAAAGCTCAGATTCCAGCAGCTGTTCAGGGATAGCCCCGCAGTTCACTTTAATAAAAGGCATATCTTTTCTGTCACTTAATTGGTGAACTAAATTAGCAATAACCTCTTTACCCGCTCCTGAAGGACCAGATAGCAATATACTTGTTGGGTATGAAGCGATTTGTTTTACTTTTTCTATAATTCCCTTCATTTGAATGCTTTGAAAGACTACCTTTTCATCATTTCCCTCCGTGGAAAAGGTATATCGATTCTGACTCATTTCAGAAAAGCTTTTTGCCTTCTTCAACTCATTTGTCAGTTCATTTAGCTGAGTAATGTCTCTGACACTGGTTACAACCATTTGAATCTCGCCTGATTCATTGAAAACGGGAGTTCCCGTGACCATGACATCTTTTTGCTGGCCGATTCGCTGAAGAATCGATCTGCGTTTTTTATCCTGCAGGACAAGGAGTGAGACAGATTGATCAAAGTAGCCGTGGTTCATCAAATCGCCCATGTGATGACCGATAAGTCTTTCCCTCTTGATTCCTGACATAGCCTCGTAAGCTGAATTCACAATGAGTGTAATTCCTTCACTATTAACGACATAAATGCCATCCGTAGAAAATTCGATGATTTTTTCCATTTGCTTGAGTAATGAACGATAATGTTCGATTTGAGAAATATCCTGTATAACACTCACAGCACCAATGAGCTGATTTTCCTTATATAAGGGAGTTTTATTCACCATACATTGCAACCCTGCTATCGTCATTTTCGCTCCGAGTGTGCTCTTGCCACTATTAAGAACCTGATGGATTTGTGAATTAGGAACAAAATCACGGATATCTTTGCCCACTAAGTCCTGGTGTTCTTGTTTTATTAGTTTTTGTGCTGAGGAATTTATGAATAGAATCCTATTATTATGGTCCACGACAATGACCCCGTTGGACATCGAGGAGAAAACGCTTTCTAAAATTTCTTTGTTCACAGTAAGTGGTTTCATCGGAATCTCTGCCTCCTGCAAGAAGCGGTGAAAATTATCACCAAACGGTGACGATTTTCACCGTCTTTAGTCTTTGTTACACCAACAATTCTTTTTATTATGGTGAATTTTATCACCATAATTTGCTTTAGACAATGTAAATTCTTATATAAAATAAGCATTTTTACTATTGGCATGAATCTTGCATTATAAAAAGGCAAGGAGGTTGAGAATGGAAATTAAAGAGTTATTCATTAATGGGAAATGGGAATCAAAAGAAAGAACCTATGCACTGCACTCTCCTTATAGCGGGGATGTGATTGCTAACATTAGTATGGCAGATGAGGCAGATGTAAAAAAAGCCATTGAAGGAGCAAAAACAGCCTATGAAACGATGAAAGTGATGCCTGCCTATAAGCGCTCAGAGATTTTGCTGAATGTTGTCCAACTCCTCCGTGAAAGAAAGGAAGAGTTGGCACGAATTGTTGCACTTGAGGCCGGTAAGCCCATTCGGACAGCACGTGGCGAAATTGACCGCACCATCGCTACCTATCAATTTGCAGCGGAAGAGGCAAAACGGATCTATGGAGAAACCATTCCAATGGATGCCGCTCCTGGAGGTGAGAATCGTCTAGGATTTACATGGAGAGAACCATTAGGTGTTGTCGTTGCAATCAGCCCCTTTAATTTTCCGGTTAATCTCGTCGCGCATAAACTAGGACCAGCCTTTGCTGCGGGAAATACAGTTGTATTGAAACCGGCTGAACAAACACCTTTAAGCGCGTTATTAATCGCTGAGATCTTCAAGCAAGCCGGCCTTCCGGATGGAGCTCTTCAAGTGATAACAGGCAGCGGAAGAGAGCTTAGTGACGCTCTTATTACTGATGAAAGAGTTAAAAAAGTAACCTTCACAGGGAGTGCAGAAGTAGGTAAACTGATTAAATCAAAAGCCGGGTTGAGGAAAGTAACATTAGAACTTGGTTCCAATTCAGGGTTAATTGTTGAACCGGATGCCCCGCTGGAAAAAATTGTGCCCCGATGTGTAGAGGGAGCCTTTTCCTTTGCAGGCCAAGTTTGTATTTCACTGCAAAGAATTTATGTTCATGATTCCATTTATAATGATTTTTGTAAGCGTTTTATTGAACAGACAAAAAAATTAACAGCCGGCGATCCTCTCGACGAAAAAACCGATATTAGTGCCATGATTAACCTTAAGGAAACAGAGCGAATTGAGTCGTGGGTCCAGGAAGCTAATGAGCAGGGAGCTGACATTGCACTAGGCGGAAAACGCGACGGCTCGGTCTTCCCGCCAACCGTACTATTAAATGTTAAAAAAGATATGGCGGTTTCCTGCCAAGAAACATTTGCTCCTGTTGTCTCAATCGTTCCCTACCATGAGCTGGATGAAGCCATCCATATGGTCAATGATTCTTCGTATGGATTAAATGTGGCTATCTATACCCAAAACATCCTTCATGCAATACATGCGGCCAAAAAGCTGGAGTCAGGCGGAGTCATTATTAATGATATCCCAACCTTTAGGCTGGATCATATGCCTTATGGCGGAGTAAAGGACAGCGGCTATGGACGTGAAGGAATTAAATATGCCGTTGAAGAAATGACAGAATTAAAATTCGTTACCATAAAAACAGCATTTTAAGGAGGAGAAGTACTTTGGCAAATATTATTAAACCTAACCCAAAGCTTTATGTAATGGATAATGGCCGTATGAGAATGGATAAAAACTGGATGATTGCGATGCACAGTCCAGCAACAGTGGAGAATCCCAATACACCAACTGAGTTTGTCGAGTTCCCTGTCTATACTGTACTCATCGACCATCCAGCAGGTAAAATTCTTTTTGATACTGCTTGCAATCCTAACTCAATGGGGCCTGAAGGCCGGTGGGGGAAAGCAACACAGCAAATGTTTCCAATCAATATGGGAGAGGAATGTTATCTTCATAACCGCCTGGAGGAGCTAGATGTAAGACCCGAAGATATTAAATACGTAATAGCATCCCACCTTCACCTTGACCACGCTGGGTGCTTGGAGTTATTTACAAATGCGACAATCATCGTTCATGAAGATGAGCTGAACGGTGCCCTTCAAACGTATGCCCGCAATGAAAAAGAAGGAGCATACATCTGGGGAGATATTGATGCCTGGATAAAAAATAATCTTCAATGGAAAACCATAAAACGAAGTGAAGACAATCTTGAATTAGCAGAAGGAATTAATATCCTTAATTTTGGAAGCGGACATGCCTGGGGTATGCTTGGCCTTCAGATTAACATGCCAGAAACAGGCGGGATTATTCTCGCCTCAGATGCTATTTATACAGCTGAAAGCTTCGGACCGCCGATCAAGCCGCCTGGCATTATCTATGATTCACTGGGCTATTCCAACGCAGTTGAGAAAATACGCAGAATCGCGAAGCAAACTGGTTCCCAAGTCTGGTTTGGACACGATGCTGACCAATTTAAAACATTCCGCAAATCTACTGAAGGATATTACGAATAAAATAGAGGGGGAAAAACAATGAGTGTCGCAAAGTTAGTTTTCACCCCATTAAGCTACACAGGATGGGGATCACTGAAGGAATTGCTTCCTGAAGTTGCGAAGTATGCGCCAAAGAGAATTCTTGTTATCACAGATCCAATGCTGGCCAAGATAGGAATCGCTCAACGCGTAACAGAACCGCTTGAAGAACAGGGCTATTCTGTCACTTTATACACGGACGTCGTTCCTGAACCTCCTGTAGAAACAGGAGAAAAGCTGGTTTCCTTTACCCGTGAAGGAGAATTTGACATGGTCGTCGGTGTAGGCGGCGGAAGCGCACTCGATTTGGCCAAATTAGCTTCAGTATTGGCTGTGCATGATGGTTCTGCAGCTGATTACTTAAACTTATCCGGCTCTAAAAATGTAGAAAAAAAAGGGTTGCCTAAAATCCTCATTCCGACTACATCCGGAACCGGTTCAGAAGTGACAAATATCTCTGTCCTCTCCTTAGAGACCACAAAAGACGTGGTGACACACGATTATCTTCTCGCGGATGTAGCCATTATTGATCCGGAGCTGACCGTATCGGTTCCCGCCAAAGTAACGGCAGCTACGGGAATTGATGCTTTAACCCATGCAGTGGAAGCCTATATTTCAGTGAATGCAAGCCCTGCCACTGATGGCTTAGCCCTGCAGGCGATCCGCTTAATAGGACGATCCCTTCGGAAGGCCGTTACAGATGGAAATAACCGGCAAGCAAGAATTGATATGAGCAATGGGAGTTATATCGCAGGCCTTGCATTCTTTAACGCGGGAGTAGCCGGAGTTCATGCCTTGGCTTACCCGCTTGGCGGGCAATTTCACATTTCCCACGGTGAATCGAACGCCGTCCTTCTTCCCTATGTAATGGGTTATATTCGGAAAAGCTGCACAAAGCGTATGGCGGACATCTTAAATGCCCTGGGTGGAAATTCTGCCTACTTATCCGAAGAAGAAGCTTCCTATAAATGTGTAGAAGAACTCCAGAGGCTTGTGAGTGATGTTGGAATTCCAGCTGCTTTATCTGGCTTCAATGTACCGGTTTCAGCCCTGGAGAGCTTAACACAGGATGGAGTAAAGCAAAAAAGAATCCTGGCCAGAAGTCCTCTTCCTTTATTAGAAGATGATATTAGGAAAATATATCAAGTCGCCTTTAATGGAACGATCGTAGAGCCAACTTAATTAATAAAATATGTAAAGGGGCTGTCCAAGAAGTCTGTAAGCTGTTGATTTCCGTTCCAGGCTGCTCGCTTTCCGCGGGGCGTGCGGTGAGCCTCTTGGTGCAAGCACCGGCGGGAGTCTCACCTGTCACGCTAGTCCCGCAGGAGTCTCGCATCTTCCACTTCAATTAACTTTTCATTGAAGATTTTTCAAGCCAAAAAGGGGCTGCCTGAAGGTCAATTTTCGACTTTCTGGACAGCCCCTTTTTCATTTTCTTTTCATGTCAGCAGATTATTTTAGCGGATGAACCTACAGCAAGCGAAGTAAAATCCAGAAATAATGCGGATTCTTACTTAGTCAATCATTAATTACTTGTATCTAAAATGACAAAAATAGTTTTTAATAAATTAGGGAGATCCAAGAAAAAATTTTTATGGTATGATAGTTAGATTGTTTACCAGCTATGTGACACATTTACATTCATCTAAGAAAAGAGGCAGTTATGCACGCCGCAAAATTATCCAAGCGACATTGGTTACTCATCTTTACACTTACTTTATTAACATTTGTTCTCGGGACAAGCGAATTTGTTATCGTTGGAATCTTAACCGATATTTCCTCGAGTCTTCATATCACAAATGCAAAAGCAGGCACACTCGTGTCTGCATTTGCGATTACATTTGCCATTGCCACACCAATCGTAATGTCAGCCACAAGCCATTTTCCAAAGCGTAAATGGATGTTGTTTTTGATAGGATCGTTCATTGTCCTGAATGCTTTGTGCGTGATTTCGACGAGCTACATCATGCTCCTTGCACTTCGAATGATGACGGCGGTTGTAACAGGAGTTTTAATCTCTCTTGCTATGATCGTTGCAAGTGAAACCATGCCGATCGCAAAACGCGGACTTGCTATATCCTTCGTTTTCGGTGGTTTTACTCTTGCAAACGTCATTGGAGTACCGATAGGCACTGTCATTGCTGAATGGTATAACTGGAATGCAACCTTCCTGTTTACGACTCTTCTGGGGGGAATTTCATTTTTTGCATCTTTCTTCATTTTGCCTAAAATGCACAGTCAAATTCGCAGCTCGATGCGTGATCAATTTTCTTTATTGACACACCCGCGAATCTTAATGGCTTTTTTCATTCCATCACTTGGATTTGGAGCGACGTATGCCATTTATACGTATCTGGTCCCGATCCTGAAGGGAATGGAAGCACCACGCAGTTCAATCAGTTTGATCTTGTTTGGCTACGGATTTATTTCGATTTTCAGCAACATACTCGCTGGTAAAATTGCCAGCTATAATGCTATCGGACGCCTTCGGTTTGTTTTCTTTTTGCAGGCCTTGGTTCTGATCAGTTTATATTGGACGACAAATCATTTTATCTTTGGATTGGTCAACATTGGCTTTATGTCATTAATGGCCATCCTTTTAACCACCTCTACCCAGCTTTATTTGATAGACCTTGCTGGTATTTATCAGCCAAAAGCAACAGGACTCGCTGCTTCCCTTATGCCTGTGGCAAGCAATGTTGGTATTGCCTTTGGTTCCGCATTAGGCGGATTTGTTTACCATCAAGGAAACTTGATGAATGTGACATGGGTCGGGGGGCTGGTTGCTATCTTTGCAAGTCTTCTAACTTTCCTAAGTCACCGCTTAGACCAAAAACAAAAAACCAGCATAACGGAAAAGCTAATTAGTTAATCCTTCAATTAAAATTAAAAAAAGAAGTATCAAGAACGCAGCGTTGTTCTTTGATACTTCTTTTTTATATATTGACTATGTGCTTACCTCAAAAAAAATAATGAACAATTATAATTACTTATGGTACGGTTCTCCACGATTAATCCGGAATGCCCGATAAATCTGCTCCACCAGTACGAGCTTCATTAACTGATGCGGATATGTGATCCGGCCGAACGAAATCTTCTCATTCGCCCGTTTCATGACTTCATCACTAAGCCCCAGTGATCCTCCGATAACAAATGCCACTTTGCTTTTCCCGTAGGTCGCCAGCTGGTCCAAGTTTTTGGCTAAATCTTCTGAAGAGATCAGCTTTCCCTCAATCGCCATGGCAACAACATGAGCATCCTGTGGGATTTTCGCCAGGATTCGCTCACCTTCTGCCTTTTTCACAATCTGCATTTCCTGATCACTCAAGGTTTCAGGCGCTTTTTCGTCCGCTACCTCGATAATTTCTATTTTGGCATATGGCCCGAGCCGCTTTACGTATTCATCAATTCCCATTTTTAAATACTTTTCTTTCAGTTTGCCAACGGTTACTACTAAGATATTCACAGGGGAAAACTCCTTTTATAAACAACTTATCCACAAAAGTTATCCACATATACACAAAATCTATCCACATTTAGTATAGGATCACTCGTTCGATACTTTATATATGGCCTTTTTTTCGCAATACGTACATGTTGTTGATAACTTTTCTGTTTCTGTTAATAACTCCAGATTCGGATAGATTTCCAATTCATCAACGATCTCATCGATCCCGATATCCACATGTTCATCACAGCAAAATTTTTTCAACGTCATTCTCCTTTATTTATCCACATGATGATCTCTTCGTATTTTAACACAAATCAGTGTCTCACTATTCTGCTTCCGGGTAAATCAATAGACCGTTACTTGCGGTTCGACATGATTTACTTGGCCATTCACACCATTTTCATCATCTCAAACTCCTGCCGCTCCAATAAACACAAAAAAATCAGGAGATTTCTCTCCTGATTTCCTTATGAAGACTTCTGAAGACCCAGTTTAATGGTCGTGATTTTCTTTTTGCCTTTGCTGTAGTACGTAATTTTCATCTTATCGTCTACTTCTTTTTTCGTATACAGATATTTGCGAAGCTCAAGTGGAGAGCCGATCTTCTTGTCATCGAGTGCGACAATAACATCCATCTCTTTGATCCCTGCCCGGTCAGCTGGTGATAATGGATCAACATCCATAACCACGACACCTGATTTAACACTTGGCGGCAGCTTTAACGTCGTTTGACGGTGATAGCTGCTGACTTGTGATAATGGGATAGGGCCAACACCCAGGAATGGGCGTTTAACTTCGCCGTAACGCTCAAGGTCCGCGATAATCGGCTTAGCTGTATCAGAAGGGATGGCGAATCCAATTCCTTCTACTTCCTGCTGTGCAATTTTACTGGAGTTAATGCCGATTACCTGGCCGCCGATATTCAGAAGGGCGCCTCCGCTGTTACCAGGGTTGATCGCCGCATCCGTTTGGATGACTTCTGCTTGCCAGTCCGGATTGCCGTCCTCATCGCTGTCAACTGGCATGGTTCGGTCAGCACTGGAGACAACCCCCTCTGTTACAGAGCCTGGAAATGTTCCGAGCGGGTTACCGATTGCAATGGCCGGCTCACCCGGTTTCAGTGAGCTGGATGACCCAAATTGAGCCACTTTTTTCACCCTGCTGCCGTCGATTTCAACTACCGCCAGATCCATCAGCGGGTCCGTACCGCGCAGTGTGCCCTTCAGCTTCGTGCCATTACTTAGTGTAATCTCAAGGCGGCTGGCACCTTTTACGACGTGATTGTTCGTCACGATATAGGCTTTTCCGCCTTCTTTTTTATAGATCACACCTGATCCTGAACCGGCAGCCTGCTGGCCTTGGTTCCAGAACTCACCTTGCTGGATGTTCAGCACTTCGACAACTGCATCCCGTGCCTTACTGACAGCATCAGTGACGTTGGTCGTGACGTTCACATTCACGTTTTTGTTGATCCCGTTTTGCTCATTAACGCCGGCATTATCTTCATTGCTTGAATAGTTATCAGGCAGAAGCCCCATGCCTCCAAGGGCAGGAATTGAAAATAATATGAGCAGGCCGCCTAATATAGCGCCTACTAGAGCGGCCAGCAAAAATCCGCCTCGGTTTCCTTTTTGCTTTCTTGGACTAGATTCATAATCGTCATCATAATAGCCCATTCCCTGCTTCACCGTTCCTTTCAACAATAAAATGAATGCTGTAATGATTTTTTATTTATTATAAAAAATCAAATCCCTAACTTAAAAAATATGGGTTATTTTTCACACTTTTCCACATTTATTGTTATTTCCTTAAACGGTGTCCCTTAAACAGAGAGCAGTTAAACAAGCACCAAGTCAGTCGGCTGGGCTGCATCCGTATGATAAAGCTGCAGATCTTCACCGATCACAAACCCTTTGTTTTCAAGGGTCTGTTTTACAGCAAGATGAGCAATATCTTTCATATTGTTGTCTTTGCTCAGATGGGCGAGGTAGATTCGTCTCGTCTGGTCGCCTATCAGATCTGCAAGAGCAAACCCGCAGTCTTCATTGGAAATATGGCCGTGATCGCCAAGGATCCTTCGTTTGATGTTCCAAGGATAGCGCCCCATCATCAGCATATTGATATCATGGTTCGATTCGATCACAAACGCATCGCTGTGCTTTGTGATTCCTTTCATCCGGTCACTGACATAGCCGGTATCCGTCATAAGCGTCAGCTTTTTTCCTTCATGATGGAAGACATAAAACATCGGCTCGGCCGCATCATGGGAAACACCAAAGGACTCAACCTCCAGATCACCGAATGTGCGGACCGTTTCCATTTCAAAATCAAATTTCTGTTCCGTATCCACTTCACCGATCAGCCCGTTCATCGCTTTCCATGTTTTTGCGTTGGCATAGACTGGCAGTTTATACTTTCGTGCCAAAACTCCGAGTCCTTTTATATGATCGCTATGTTCATGGGTTACGAGAATACCGTCCAGCTGATCCAGTTCACAGCAGTTTGCTTTTTCAAATAAGAGTTTCATCTGCTTTGCGCTAAGGCCGGCATCAACAAGCAGGCGCGCATTCCCCGTTTCCACGTAAATCGCGTTTCCGGTACTGCCGCTTGCCAGCACGCTGAATTGCAAACTCATTGTTCAATCCTCTCTATTGTTCTCTGTCAATCTCCTGAATGGAGCTGTCTGTTGCGTTCACAAGAAAATGAGCATCCTCCGTTTCGATAGACCACGTTGGCGCATATACCTGCACATCCTCCACATTTGCCAGACTATAATAACCGAGAACAATCTTATTAATTTTGTCACCGCTTGAAAGGTGCTGGGTATTAAACAAGCTACCTAATGCTTTCATAGGCGAAATAATTTCCTGCGGCGTACCCTGTCTGTACACAGAAATAAAAGTTTGTGTATAGCGGGTGAGAAAACCCTTTTCATTCCATTCGAACATCACCATTCCGCTCGGGCGGTTCGTATCATCATCCGTATCAAAGAAAAGTGGTTGTCCTTGATAGATTTGTGTAAACCAAATCTTATGGTTCTTCGTGTCTTTTTTATAGAATCGGTATTCATCGCCCCGGTAGACGTCATCTTTCAGAAATTGAGAAACATCTTTGACAAGGTCGTTCTTATCCAGCTCCAGCGGCTTTTTTAAGTTAAAAATGAGCGTCGTATCTGTACTGCTGCTGTCCAGCTTACTCGTTTTTGATTTAATCTCGTTCGCTGAAAAAGGAGCCCGCTGACCGCTAATCAGGGTTTGATGGTCCTTATAGCTCTGCGGAAGACTATCTTTGTAATCAATATTGTTGTCCGCCAGCCTTTTTTCAAGAGGCTGCTCAGACAGGTACTTGAGATTGCTCTTGTCCATTTTCTGCGAGAGCTGGTACCCGAGAAAGATATTCAGAATCAGGAACGTCAGAATAAAAATCGTCTTAGTTTTTTTCCAATCCATTAGAATTCTCCCCCAGGCCCTTGACTGTCTCGGAATAATGGCTGCCAGTCATGGCTTGGTCCATAATTGACAAACCATTTCGGCTGGAGATTGTACACATTTTCCTGTCCTCTTGCATGGGTCATCTCATAGCCGACTGCCAGTTTGTTAACAAGGGACATGTCATATTCCTTAAGAGCAGCCTTTACTTCTGCTGCAGACTGAAGCTTCACTTTTTTCGGTTTGAATGAATATTCTTTATCGTCCATGACGAGCTCTACCAAGGAACGCTGATATTCATTCAATTCGTTGTTCGTCCAGCCGAGTTTCATTTCCATATCACTCTTGATCACTGGAATGCCTCTGACAAACAGCAGAAATTCGACTGAACCGCTTGTAGGGTCCAAGTTGTAAAAATAATATGGATTTCCCCAGCCCGCATGGTTATTAATAAAATCAACACTGTTGAAGAGCGGGCTTCTCGTCTGCTGGGTCATATCTTCATCAGGGCCTTGTGTGAAATTCGTATATTTAATTCGATTCGTATTGCGGTTCACGTCAAGTGCGGAGCTTTCATCGGTATAATATTCTCCGGTGTTGCCGCTCTTGACGTTGCCTGGATCACGGAACAGCGCGTTCTTGTAGCGGTCAATCGTATCACTATTAATGGAACGGGAGAGATAACTGTAGGAGTTAAGCTCAAAGCTTTGTTTTGGAAAGTAGAAGCGTCTGGAAACTTCTGCACCTTGGTCAGTATCCCGCTCCACATCATACGGCTCATATTCAAGCACACCGCTTTTCGCGTTATTGATAATGTTCTTCAAAGAATCAAACGGGAAGGTTGTGCTTGCAGTGATCATCTTCCGCTGTGTATAGGAGATGATGTGCGCCTCCACTTCATTTGTATCTTTTTTATAGAAAATCACACGGTCTGCAGACGGGATAGTAAACGTTCCGCCTGAGGATGTCAGGTTGAAGATCTGGCTGTAAATATCCGCTGTCATATCGGTCGGATAGATGACCTCGATGTACTCTTTATTCTTCAGCTTTTCATCAATGTTCGTTGAAGGCCGGTTTCGGCTTTCATAAAACTTCGTGTTTTCAAGCATCTGGTTTACCCGTTCGATAAAATTATCATTGGCGGGCATTCCCCTGTATGAGTTCTTGTCATAATAGATGATCTGGCTAGGCCGGATGACATCCGTAATTTTCTTCGTATCTGTCACTTGTGCTTTTTTCAAAGTCCTTGTTTCTTCCAAATTGCTGTAGTTCGGCTTAAGCGTCCACAGACTCCATGTCAAAATCAGGCTTAGCATGATCAAAAAGATCAGTAAGACCGACTTAATGACTTCAAAATTCCGATACACAGACTTCGCCACAAATTTAATAATGTTGTAAATTTTGCTCCACGTCATCTTTTACTCCCCCCTTACCTTTTTTAGAGGAAGGGTAAAATGTATAGTTGTTCCTTGTCCCCATTCACTTTCAGCCCAAATATCCCCGCCATGGGCAAGCACGATTTCTTTTGTGATCGCAAGTCCCAGCCCTGTACCGCCTAAGTCCCTGGAGCGGGCACGGTCTACACGGAAAAAGCGGTCAAAGATTTTAGAGACATTGTTTTTCGGGATGCCGACACCCTGATCGGCCACGCTGACCTTAATCTTTCTGCCGTGAAGAGAAGCGGAAACGGAAATCGTTCCACCCTCCGGAGAATACTTGATCGCGTTGGAAATAATATTATCCACGACCTGCGTCATCTTGTCGGTATCGATCTGCACCATAATCGAGCGCTCAGGCAAATTCCTTAAAAAATGGAGATGCTCATGCTGAAGCATTTCAAAGCGTTCGATAATGTCCTGCAGAAATTGAACAAGGTCCGTTTGAATAAAGTTAAACCGGTAATCCTTGCTGTCCATTTTGGAGAGCTGCAGAAGATCGGTTACGAGGCGGATCATCCGCTCGGTTTCGTTCTGCGTTACTTCCAAAAAGCGGGGAGCGATGTTTTCATCCTGCCATGCTCCTTCAGCAAGCGCCTCCAGGTAGCTTCTCATCGTCGTAAGCGGCGTACGGAGTTCATGGGAAACATTGAATACAAACTCTCTTCGCTCATTCTCAATCTGCTCCTGCTCTGTCACATCATGCAGAACGGCGATCAATCCGTTTACCGGTCCGCCTTCTTTTTGGATCACAGAGAAGTTCGCTCTAAGGACATAATGCACTTTATCTGTACTGAAATCGAGCAGCATGCTCTCATACTCGTTGTACAGCTCGTCCCACGTATACTGGTCATTGAGCCGAAGAAGCTCAAGAAGCGAGTTTCCGAGCGCGTGCTGCCGGGAGATGTTCAGCATTTCTTCCGCACGATCGTTCATCAGAATAATGCATCCGTCCCGGTCGGTGGCAATCACACCATCCGTCATATAAGTGAGGACAGAGCGCAGCTTCCTTCTCTCACTCTCAGTAATGGCGGTCGCTTCCTGCAGCTTTCTCGTCAGATCGTTGAATGTCATCGACAGCTGGCCGATCTCATCATCGCCATAAACCTGCACTTTTCGGGAAAAATCGCCCCTTGCCATAACAAGCGCCTGCTTACGCATATCCGCCATCGGCCTTGTGATCGTCCGGGCAAGAAAAATACCGAGTATCGCTGTTATTCCCAGGGCAATAACCGTACCGGTCGTCAGAATTTTATTAATATCACTGATTTGCTTGTATACACTCTCAATCGAGGATTCGACATAGATCGCTCCAAGAATTTGTTTGTTCTTGTCGACCTGCTTGTCTTTTCCGGCGATGATCGGTTTAGCCCAGACTATAACCCGCTGTTTCGAATCGCGGTCATACATTTCTGTCTGGTCTTCCGTGCCATTGAGGGCCAGTTTAATCTTGCTGTTCGTACTCACCTGGCCGATGAGATTCTGTTTGTCGCTGCCAAGAACAACACCGTCTTTGCTAAGTACCTGAACTTCCTTGATGTTCTGATCCTTCGTTTCGTTTATGAGCTGGGCGATGTCATCTCTCAGCATGCTGTTCTTATCCTCTGTTGCTTCTTTCATCTGCTGGGCATCCAGGATCTTCTGTTCAGCGTTAAACTCGAAGAAATCCAAATTATTCTTCAGCGCACTGTCATAGTTATTGCGAAGATTGGACTCCAGGTTATTAATGAAATACACACTGATAACCTGCATGGCGATTAAAATGAGCAAAACATAGATCAATACAAACTTAACGTGTATTGATCTGAAAAAGCCTACCTTATCCATTTGTCTACTCCTGATCAGGATTTCGTAAATAGTAGCCCACTCCGCGTCTGGTAATGATCCAGAGAGGATGGCTTGGGTTGTCTTCCACTTTCTCACGGAGACGGCGGACGGTCACATCTACTGTCCTGACGTCACCAAAATAATCATAGCCCCATACGGTCTGCAGCAAATGCTCCCGCGTCATGACTTGGCCGATATGCTTGGCCAGATAATACAGCAGTTCGAACTCCCGATGGGTCAGTTCAATCGACTCACCGCGTTTCGTTACGAGATAAGCATCTGGATGGATGGTTAAAGAGCCAATCACGATTTCGTTGTTCTCATCAACTTCACGCTCTGTTTCTTGTTGATGGCGGCGCAGATTTGCTTTAACACGTGCGATCAGTTCCCGTGTACTGAAAGGCTTCGTGACATAATCATCGGCACCAAGTTCAAGGCCAAGGACCTTATCAATCTCTGAGTCTTTGGCTGTAAGCATAATAATCGGGGTATCGTATTTTTTCCGGACCTCACGGCATACTTCCATTCCATCTTTCATTGGAAGCATGATGTCCAAAAGAATCATGTCCGGTTTCTCGTTTTCTATTTTTTCAATTGCCGATACACCGTCATATGCACACGTTACCTGGAATCCTTCTTTCTCCAGATTGAACTGTAAAATATCCGCAATCGGCCTCTCATCATCTACTACAAGAATCTTTTTGTCCATCCGGTAGTCGCTCCTTTTTGGAAACCGTAATTTCAAGTCTCTTTTATATAAATTAGGTGAATGAATTAGTTTGTCTACCCTTTATTTTACCACAATATCTAAATTCTCCATAACGTCAGTCTTCTCGCTCTGTAAGAAAAGCGGAAGCGGCCTGTTTAGTTCCGACAGGCGCTGAAGCTGGACATTACTTCTATGTAAGCTTCTTTAAATCATAAAAATAATCCTCCTTTTTTAAAAGAGGATCATTCATGTTTTCCCCGTAAAGCGGAGCGCTAAATCATCTTTTTGCACATACACGACAAGCACAGAGATCAACAGGAGCAGAAGGGCAACCGTCAGCATCTGATAAATGGCATAATGCAGAATCGGCACCGCCAGAAACGCAATGAGCCCCGCTACGGTCAAACTTCTCCTGATGGCAAAAAGGAGGAGGAACAGTACAGCTGCCGCCGCCGCGATTTTCCAATCAAAAACAAGTATTCCGCCAATGAAGGATGCTACTCCTTTGCCGCCATGAAACTTAAGCGCGACAGGCCATAGATGGCCCGCTATGACCATGAAGAAGGCGGCCAGCTGCAGGGTAGGAGGGAGGCCAAAATAGGATTTTGCCAGCTGTACAGCCAGAGCTGCCTTAAGCAGGTCTCCTGCAAGCGTCAGAACAAATCCCCAAGGCCCGATTACGCGGCCGGCATTTCGAGCCCCAATATTTCCTGTACCCTCAGTTCTGAGATCGACTCCCTTTAACCACTTTGCAACAAGATATCCTGTCATAATGTTTCCGATAAAATAACACGAGATCAAATAGAGAACCAGCTGAATCGTGCCCATATGTCTGTCTTCCTTCCAACGGCTATTCTTCCTTTGTTCTTACTATACGGGCACCGCCCGCTATTGGTGTAAAAATCAAAGAGTGTATTAAAAAGGCATGCAGAATGGTAGCTGCATGCCTTTTGTCATGATCGATCAGGTATAGTAATTGTAAGTAAAATGGTGGCTCGAGACGGAATCGAACCGCCGACACGAGGATTTTCAGTCCTCTGCTCTACCGACTGAGCTATCGAGCCAAGATTTAGTATTTTTCTGTCCGTCGGTCCCTGTCTCTTCCTCTGCATGTGAAGCTGACGATGGGTATCCGTCGAGACAACTCGCTGCTTAATCACGGTGTGTTGCTCGTGACTGAGCTATCGAGCCAAGATTTAGCAGTTCTGTAAAAACTAAGAAAAAAATGGCGGACCCGACCGGGGTCGAACCGGCGATCTCCTGCGTGACAGGCAGGCATGTTAACCACTACACCACGAGTCCAAAAAATAAAAAATAGAATGGTGACCCGTACGGGATTCGAACCCGTGTTACCGCCGTGAAAGGGCGGTGTCTTAACCGCTTGACCAACGGGCCACTCTATAAGAAAAAATGGTGAGCCATGAAGGACTCGAACCTTCGACCCTCTGATTAAAAGTCAGATGCTCTACCAACTGAGCTAATGGCTCTTACTGTAAAAGTCGTTTTAACACGACAAGAATTATCATATCATCATTTTATCTTTTTTGGCAAGCAGTTTTTTAAAAAAATTGTAGAATTAAGTATTTTCTTCGTTTAGAAGGTTATTTTAGTGCGGAAATTCAGTGTCCAATGCCCGCATTCCTCCTTTTACTAGCCAAAATCGAACATTTTCTGGCCATAAACCAAAAATACTAGCCAAAACCCATGATTTACTTGCCATTTTCTCCAATTTACTGGCCAAACCGGGATTATGGTCAACTAGCGGCACCCCATGAACCAGATTTTCCTCAAAACAAAAACCGGCCCCACATACAGGGCCGGTTCACCTATTTTCTAATGATATTAAACAAATACACCGCGGACCATGTTCGTTTGGTTACGGTCAGGTCCTACAGAGAAGATCGTTAGCGGAATACCAGTCAGCTGTGATACGCGTTCTACATAGTGACGAGCGTTTTCCGGAAGATCACTCAACGTTTTAGCTCCAGTGATGTCTTCTGTCCAGCCTGGAAGCTCTTCATAGACAGGCTCACATTCGCCTAGAATTTTAAGGCTTGCAGGGAATTCATTGATGACTTCACCTTTATGTTTGTAAGCGACACAGATTTTCAAAGTCTCAATTCCTGTAAGCACGTCGATGGAGTTCAGGGAAAGATCAGTCAAACCGCTCACACGTCGGGCATGGCGGACAACCACTGAATCAAACCAGCCGACACGGCGCGGACGCCCTGTTGTCGTACCATACTCACGGCCGACTTCACGAATTTGGTTCCCGATTTCATCATTCAGCTCGGTAGGGAACGGGCCATCACCGACACGAGTAGTATAGGCTTTGGAAACACCGACTACGTGATGGATTTTTGATGGTCCTACACCAGAACCGATTGTTACTCCCCCTGCAATCGGGTTGGACGATGTAACGAACGGATACGTACCTTGGTCGATATCCAGCATGACGCCTTGTGCACCTTCGAACAGGACACGGCGGCCTTCATCAAGCGCATCATTAAGTACAACGGAAGTATCGCAAACATACTTCGCGATCTGCTGGCCATAGCTGTAGTATTCATCAAGGATTTCTTCTTTCGTAAATCCTTCAGATTCGTAGATCTTTTCAAAAAGGCGGTTCTTTTCCGCCAGGTTGCGCTCAAGCTTCTCTTCGAAAACTTCTTTATCCAAAAGGTCTGCGATACGGATACCGATACGCGCGGCTTTATCCATGTATGCAGGTCCGATCCCTTTTTTCGTTGTTCCGATTTTGTTGGCGCCCTTGCTTTCCTCTTCTAAGATATCAAGGCGAAGATGGTAAGGTAGGATAACGTGCGCACGGTTGGAAATTCTAAGGTTTTCCGTGTGAACTCCCAGATCGTTTAAATACTTAAGCTCTTCAACAAGCGCCTTCGGATCGATAACCATACCGTTTCCAATGACACAGACTTTATCGCTATAAAAAATCCCGGATGGTATTAAATGCAGCTTGTACTTCTTTCCATTGAACACGATAGTATGTCCAGCATTGTTACCACCCTGATAACGGGCTACTACTTCTGCTTTTTCAGAAAGATAATCGGTAATTTTCCCTTTACCTTCATCTCCCCATTGTGTTCCGACAACGACTACGGATGACATTACACCAGCACCTCCAAGTAAACTTAAAAATCTGTTATAAATACGTCAATATTTCTAGTAAATTAAAAAACCATGCTTAGTTTATCAATTATCAGGGTGAAAGTCAACAAAACACGAACATTATAAAATATTTACAGTTTTTCCGTTCGTGTTTGTGTGGGTGGAGGAGCGTAAAGGGCTTTGCCCTTTACGGCTCCTCAGCGCTGATGACGGGCTTTAGAGGGGCTGTTTTAGCATCAGGCGCTTCTTTTTGGCTGATGGGCCATTTACCCGCGGAAATGAAGTAAATACCCGCCAAAACCCCATTATGGTAAACTAGCGAGCTCCTAGTACTCCTACCACAAGCCCTGGCGAGAGCAACCCGCAGACACCCGCTGCCCTCTATCCTCATCCTGACCCACATAAAAAAAACAGACACTCTCATAACTTGAGAATGCCTGTTTTTGATCTATTTTATGCGCCGGATGGCATACTGCTTTCGTCATGCCTTCGGTCGAGGTTTACGAATTTGTTGTATTCTTTGACGAAGGCGAGTTCGACGGTGCCTGTTGGGCCATTACGCTGCTTGGCGATGATGATTTCGATGATGTTCTTGCTTTCTGACTCTTTGTCATAGTAATCATCACGGTATAGGAATGCTACGATATCGGCATCCTGCTCGATACTTCCTGATTCACGGATATCAGACATCATCGGGCGTTTATCCTGGCGGGATTCTACGCCACGGGAAAGCTGGGAGAGCGCGATGACCGGTACCTGAAGTTCACGGGCAAGTGCCTTCAGGGAACGTGAGATTTCAGAAACCTCCTGCTGCCTGTTTTCGCCCGCTCTGCCGTTCCCCTGGATGAGCTGCAAATAATCAATCAGGATCATGCCAAGGCCTTTTTCCTGTTTGAGACGGCGGCATTTGGAACGGATATCTCCAATACGTACACCAGGTGTGTCATCGATAAAGATTCCTGCTGCCGACAGGCTTCCCATCGCCATCGTTAATTTTTGCCAGTCTTCCGGGACAAGGGAACCGGTACGGAGACGCTGTGCATCGATATTTCCTTCCGCACAAAGCATACGCATGACGAGCTGCTCGGCACCCATCTCCAGACTGAAGATCGCCACATTTTCTTCTGTTTTGGTGGCCACGTTCTGCGCGATATTCAGAGCGAAGGCCGTTTTACCTACGGAAGGACGGGCCGCGACGATGATCAGGTCATTTCGCTGAAAACCTGCAGTCATGCGGTCCAAGTCAGCAAATCCGGTCGGGATCCCGGTAATGTCACCTTTACGGTTATGAAGCTGTTCAATATTGTCATAGGCCGCGACAAGCACGTCTTTGATGGAGATAAAGGCTCCCCCGTTTTTGCGGTTGGCCACTTCCAGAATCGACTTTTCCGCCTCATTCAGGACAGCTTCTACTTCTTCTTCACGGGCGTAGCCGTTTGCTGCGATTTCCGAGGCCGCACGAATAAGCCTGCGAAGCAGGGATTTTTCTTCAACAATTTTGCTGTAGTAATCAATATTGGCCGCGGTCGGCGAGCTGTTTGCCAGATCACTTAAATAGGAGACGCCGCCGATTTCATCAAGCAGCTTCCGGTCGGCGAGATCGGATGTGACGGTTACAAGATCTACCGGCTCCCCTTTCTCTGACAAGTCCAGCATCACCTGATAGATGCGCTGATGGGAGGCGCGGTAAAAGTCCTCTGGGATCAAAATCTCTGAAGCGGTGACCAATGCCTCCGGCTCAAGAAAAATAGCTCCCAGGGTGGCTTGTTCGGCCTCTATATTCTGTGGTGGAATGCGATCAACAAAAAGATCACTCATAATACTTCCTCCTGAAAGATAACCTGCTGCAATCAGCAGGGAATATCCTGTTTACAGCAGATGAGACCGGTTGAACCCGGTCCCAGTCACTCTGCTTATTCTTCAACTACATGTACTTTGATCGTACCAGTTACTTCAGGGTGAAGCTTAACGGGTACATCTGTATATCCTAAAGATCGGATCGGATTCGTGAGATCAATTTTTCGTTTATCGATGGTAATGTTCATTTTCTTTAAGCCGTCTGCAATTTGTTTGCTTGTCACGGATCCGAAGACACGGCCGCCCTCTCCTGACTTGGTTTTGAGTTCAACTGTCATTTCACCAAGCTTTTCTTTTAACTGCTTGGCTTCTTCCAGGACGGCGGCCGCTTTTTTCTCTTCGCTTTTCTTTTGGCCTTCTACGACGGAGAGAGCTCCTTTTGTCGCTTCAGTTGCAAGGTTGTTGGGCAACAAATAGTTTCGTGCATAGCCCTCGGATACGTTTTTTATTTCCCCTTTTTTTCCTTTACCTTTAACATCTTTAAGAAAAACTACTTTCATTCTTCTTCTCCCCCTTCAAAATACTCGTCGATAATAGCTTTAAGTTTTTTCTCGGCGCCATCCAATGTTTCGTTCTCAAGCTGGCAGGCGGCATTGGTTAAGTGTCCTCCGCCTCCCAAGCCTTCCATTATCATCTGCACGTTTACATCCCCCAGAGAACGGCCGCTTATGCTGATCTTTTGATCATGTCTTTTGGCAATAACGAAGGATGCGCTCACATCGTTCATGGAAAGCAGGATATCCGCAGCCTGTGCAATAAGCACCTGGCCGCATTCTTCGCTTGGCTCTGCTTTGGATATGACAATTCCATTTTTATAAGCTACAGCATTTTCAATCAGTTTTGAACGTTTGTTATAGGTTTCCAGGTCTTCTTTTAAGAACTTCTGGACGAGGATGGTATCTGCTCCGTGGGCCCTTAAGTAGGAGGCCGCATCAAACGTCCGTGAACCGGTGCGCAGCGTAAAGCTTTTCGTATCAACGATAATCCCCGCGAGCAGGGCAGTGGCTTCAAGCATACGCATTTTAAGCCGTTTAGGCTGATATTCCAGAAGCTCGGTCACCAGCTCTGCTGTAGAGGAAGCATAAGGCTCCATATAGACGAGAACCGGATCTGCGATAAATTCCTCTCCGCGCCGGTGATGATCAATCACAACGACATGATCGAGCTTGGAAAGAAGACGCTCTTCCATGACCATCGAAGGTTTGTGGGTATCCACGACAACCAGCAGCGTGCCGGCCGTTGAGATCTCAAGCGCTTCTTCCGGTGTGATGAAATGCTTCCAAAGTGAGTCTGTCCCTTTGATCTCATTCATCAACCGCTGGACGCCAGTATCAAGATCTGATGTATCGAGCACGATATAACCGTCTTTACCGTTGACCTGAGCCACTTTCAATATTCCCATCGCCGATCCCATAGAATCCATGTCAGGGCTTTTGTGGCCCATGATGATCACTTTGTCGCTATCGAGAACAAGCTCGCTCAAGGCGTGGGATATCACACGTGCACGCACTCTCGTTCTTTTTTCCACAGGATTGGTCTTTCCGCCATAGAAACGGACTTTTCCATTCTGCTGTTTAATCGCCACCTGGTCTCCTCCGCGTCCCAGTGCCAGATCAAGACTCGATTGCGCCAGCTGTCCCAGCTCGGGCAATGCTGACGGTCCTGAGGCAACACCAACACTCAAGGTAAGAGGAACGTTTTCCTTTGTGGTCGAATCCCTTACTTCATCCAGGACAGAAAAGCGGTTTTTTTCAAGCTCACTTAAGATCCGCTGGTTGAAAACGGCCAAAAAGCGCTCTGAAGACGTGCGTTTTAAGAAGATTCCATGGTCATTGGCCCACTTGTTCAAAATGGAGGTGACCTTGGAGTTAATGCTGGAACGGAATTGATCGTCAAGTCCCTGTGTTACCTCTTCATAGTTATCAAGGTAGATGATCCCGATGCATGTCTGTTCTTCTTCATACATCCGCTCAACTTCAATTTGCTCTGTAACATCAAAGAAATAGAGGAGACGTTCCTCTTTTTTGAAATGGACTTCAAATTTCCTTGATTTTAAGATTACGATTTCTTCCAGCGCATCACTTTTTATAAAAGGCACTAAATCTTCGGAAATAAGATTAAGCGAGTGGCCGATAAAAGCCTCTTCTTCAACCCACGCCCCCATAAAAGGATTCGCCCATTCAATTTTATAATCTTCGTCATACAGAATGATTCCGATCGGCATTTCCATCAGAGCTTCTTCTCCGACCTTTTTGATGCGATGGGAGAGGGTAGAGATATAATCGCCCAAGTCTTCCTGGAAAGAATTTTCGGCCCGCATTACGAAATAGAAGAGCAAGCCTAATAAAAGAAAACCAACTGCTCCAATTATCCATTGATAATACGTAATAATGCTCACAAAAAGGACCGATATGACGAACAAGGCTATCACGGGATAACCATGCCACCGTTTTAATAAAAACTTAGGCATACTTTCAGCTCCTACTATCAGGTATTTATCCGTTTCTTTAATTCGAACCCTAAGTCAATTATACCTAAGAATTTAACGACTTCCATAAGAATTGGCAGAAAGGAGGAAGTAAATATTACTAGTACAGCTAGAAAAACGGGAAGGGCTTTGGGCCATTGCTTTTTCTTGGCATAACTAAAGATAACGGTAAGCCCTTGTACAACAAGTACGAGGGACAAAATAATATATAGATTAATCGTAAGAATGTAGAGTCCAGACCCATGTTCAGGCCCTGTTAAGGTCAAGACAAGGGCTAAAATATAATACCACAAAAATGATTTTGGAAACGACCATTCCCGGAACGGCGGAAATGTCCTGTATTCCATCCTCATTCTTTTTAATACAAGTGAAGCCAGCCACTGCGTCAATAATGTAGAGAGCACGGCTCCTATAATAATAGAGATCGGCAGCATATACGGAATCATAGCCACCTGTTCACGCAAAAGGTCAAGCCGCGCCGCTTCGGGGCCGCCATCTTTATAGAACTGTGCGGCTTGATCAATAATATCGTTAAATCGCCCCTGGGTTACTTTTACGAGATTGAAATGCAATAAATACTTAGCAAAGACAAGCAGCATAAGCAGATTGAATATGCCGGCAAGGCTTCCGCCGAGCAGTACACCAAAGGCCGATTTTTTTCGCTTGTACAGTTCACCCATCACAATACCGGCAAAGCCTGAAGGAAATGCGTAGATGATGCCGCCGGCTCCCCCTATCACTCCGGATAACACAAGAGTAACTGCCCAGATGAGCAGCCCGGGTTTCCAGCCGTGTTTGAAAACAAACAGGATAATGGGCAAAGGCAGCAAAAAGAAAGTAAATGCACCGATCAGCGGCAGGTTTAGACTGATAATCATTAAAATAATGTAGACGCCGGCCATAACCGCTCCGTCTACGATTGTTGATGTTTTACGCATGGTTCACCTCTGGCTTTATTGCCTACGGTCTTTATTGTAGTAAATTATTTGCTGTAAATCCAATTATATTAATTAGCTTAACCCCTTCGTGCCAAATAAAACATACACAACAGTATCTACCTTATCATGATGGCCGTTATAATGGAACCAGACAAACCGTTTACACGCGTGCTGAATGCGGTATTCTAGTTTTAGAGGAGGAGATAGCATGGAACTAACAGTATACTTGGCAGGGCAGATTCACGATGATTGGCGGGAACAGATCAAATCTCAGGCAAAAGATATGAACCTTCCATTAACCTTTGTTGGTCCGATGGAAGACCATGAACGGTCCGACAACATTGGAGAAGAGATCCTCGGCAAACAGCCGAACGCCATCTTTAAAGACGAAGCTGCATCAAGCATCAATAACCTGCGTACCGATATCTTGATGAACAAGGCGGATGTAGTGGTCGCTCTCTTCGGAGAAAAATACAAACAATGGAACACTGCCATGGATGCCGCCAGAGCAGCCGCGCTGCATAAGCCGCTCATTTTGATCCGGCCTGAAGCCCTTCACCATCCTTTAAAAGAACTGTCCAGCAAAGCCAGCCTCGTCGTGGAAACCCCTCAGCAAGCGATGCAGGCACTTTCCTACATCTTTGAAAGCTGAAAATGAAAATGAAAAAGCGGCCAAATCCTTGGATTTTTGCCGCTTTTTTTCATGTTATTGTGAAAGGCTCTTTTCTATAAGATTGTTGCTTAGGGAACCTTTTTGTAAAGAACCTTCATTGAGCAGTTGATTGGAGTGCAAGGGGCGAGACTCCGGCGGGACGAGCATGACAGGTGAAACCCGCAGACGCAAGCGCCGGGGGTTCAGCGCACGCCCCGCGGAAAGCGAGCAACCTGAAACGGAAATCAACCACTTCCAAGAGCACCAAAGGTTACGAAAACAGCCTTGCGAAACAAAAAAGCACAGTAAAGAGTAATCTTTACCGTGCTTCAAGACTGAATACTATTCAGTTACGTATGGTAATAGCGCCATGAAACGAGCACGTTTGATAGCACGAGTCAATTGACGTTGGTATTTAGCAGATGTTCCTGTCACACGACGAGGAAGAATCTTTCCGCGTTCTGATACGAAACGCTTAAGAAGATCTACATCTTTGTAGTCGATGTAAGTGATTTTGTTTACAGTGAAGAAACAAACCTTACGACGCTTTTGGCGTCCACCGCGACGTCCAGCCATGAGTATTTCCCTCCTTCTTGTTGAATTTTATATTTAGTCGATCACATATGTGTTGTCTTAGAATGGCAAATCGTCATCAGAGATGTCGATTGGAGTGCCGTCATTGGCAAATGGATCATCATTAAAGTTATTGCGCTTTTGGCTCTGTTGCTGTTGCTGCTGGCCATAACCGCGGTCACCTGATGGCCCGCCAAAGTTGTTCCCGCCCTGGCTTTGGTATTGCTGCTGTCCTCCGCCGGCGTTCGCATTCTTCGGCTCCAAGAATTGAACACTTTCTGCCATGACTTCGGTCACGTAAACACGCTGACCTTGGTTGTTATCATAAGAGCGTGTCTGAACGCGCCCGTCTACTCCGGCAAGTGACCCCTTCTTAAGGAAGTTAGCCACATTCTCAGCCGGCTTGCGCCAGATTACACAGTTGATGAAATCTGCTTCGCGTTCACCTTGCTGATTCGTAAATGCTCGATTTACTGCCAGTGTAAAGTTAGCAACAGCCACACCGTTTGGAGTATAGCGTAATTCCGGGTCCTTCGTTAAACGTCCAACAAGGATTACACGATTTAGCATAAGAACCTCTCCTCAAAGTTAAAAATTATCTCTCGTCTGCAATTGTCATGAAACGAAGAACATCTTCGTTGATCTTCATAAGACGGTCGAATTCATTGATCGCTTCAACAGGAGCATTTACGCTTAAAAGCGTGTAATAGCCATCACGATGGTCGTTGATTTCATAAGCTAGACGCTTTTTACCCATTTCTTTCTCGTTAGCGATTTCCGCACCATTATCAGTAAGGATAGTCTTTGCTCTTTCTTTAACAGATGTAAGAGCATCCTCTTCAAGATTTGGACGGACGATGTACATGATTTCGTACTTTTTCATTCCGGTCACCTCCTTTTGGTCTAAACGGCCCAACAATAGGGCAAGGAGTAAACTATCAACATTTCAATAAAAATCGATAATTACTCACAATAAAGAATTATAGCAAAAACTCTAGCGAAACACAAGACATGAATAAAAAAAGGAAAAAGCATTCAGCTTTTTCCCGGATTCTATCTTTATCTATTAAACATTAAAGCGGAAGTGAACGACATCTCCGTCTTTCATTTCGTACTCTTTACCTTCCAGCCTTACTTTTCCTTTTTCCTTCGCTGCTGCCATGTTTCCAGCAGCCGTCAGATCATCATATGCTACAACTTCAGCACGGATGAACCCGCGTTCAAAGTCTGTATGGATGATCCCGGCACATTGCGGGGCTTTCATGCCTTTTCGGAATGTCCATGCACGGACCTCTTGAACACCGGCTGTAAAATACGTAGCCAGGCCAAGCAACGAGTATGAAGCACGAATCAATTGATCAAGACCCGCTTCCTTGATGCCCAGCTCTTCCAAAAATGCTTTTTTCTCGTCTCCGTCAAGCTCTGCGATCTCTTCTTCGATCTTTGCACAGATAACGATAACCTCAGCATGTTCACGGGTAGCATATTCTCTTACCTTCTCAACATGCTCGTTTCCGCCTTCCAGCAAGTCTTCTTCACTTACATTCGCAGCATAAAGAATCGGTTTCATGGTAAGCAGATGCAGTCCATAAACGATTTTCTTTTCTTCCGGCGTAAGTTCGACGCTTCTTGCAGGCAATTCATTTAAAAGCGCATCCTTAATTTTTACAAGAACACTGAATTCAGCAACGGCTTCTTTGTCTTTTGACTTGGCCAGTTTCTCAACACGGACAATTCGCTTATCTACGGTCTCCATGTCTGCAAAAATCAATTCCAGATTGATGACTTCAATATCATCGATCGGATCGACTTTTCCGGAAACGTGAGTGATGTTTTCGTCTTCAAAACAGCGGACAACTTGAAGAATAGCGTCCACCTGGCGGATATGTGACAAGAACTTGTTTCCAAGTCCCTCACCTTTGCTCGCGCCTTTTACGATTCCAGCGATATCTGTAAATTCAAAAGCTGTCGGCACTACTTTTTTAGGCTGGACCATCTCAGTCAGCTTGTGCAGACGGTCATCCGGCACCTCAACAATTCCTACGTTCGGGTCAATCGTACAAAACGGATAGTTGGCTGATTCAGCCCCGGCTTGCGTGATGGCATTAAAAAGCGTCGATTTCCCTACATTGGGAAGACCGACAATCCCAGTTGTTAAAGCCATATATTCCACTCCTCATTGATCTCATCATTTTGATTATATATTTTGTCGTTCCATACTTGTTTGCACATCTTTCATAATTATAGGGTGTCAGCAGACAAAAAACAAGTTGAACCCGCCAAAGTAAGAAAAGCAGCAAGCACACTGATAAGATCCAACAAGAACTGGAGCTGGTAATCACTTCAATGCAAGCAAAAAAAAAACAGAACCGGGATTGTCGGTTCTGTTTCTGATGTTTCACGTGGAACGCTGTGTCTTTCTCTTACTCCTGATGTGAAACAAGCACTTTTTTCAGTTTTTTAACAAAATCTTTTCTGGGGATCAAAACACTGTGCTGACACCCCATGCATTTGATTCGGATATCAGCCCCCATACGGATGATCTTCCAGCGGTTCGTACCGCATGGGTGAGGTTTTTTCATTTCTACTTCGTCGTTTAAAAAAAATTCTTTACCTTCCAAGTCGTCCACTCCCCCAGACATTCGCTTTTTTTCTATTTTATAGAGAAAATCGCCTTGAGACAACGCCTTTATATATTAAGTCTCGGATACCGTAGTTTTGTGATAGGAAACCAGCTTCTGATAAGGCAATTCGATGCCTTCTTCATCCAGTCTGATCTTAATCGCTTTCTTGAGCTCCCTTGCCACTTTAAAATGTGTCATGGGAAGCACTTCGGCTGTTACCCTGATGACAATTTCGGTCGTGCCGACAGCCTGGATGCCAAGAACTTCTGGTTCAGCGACCATTTCAGGGTATTCCGGTGTTTTTTCTCTAACCACATCTTCAATGATTGCCTGGGCTTTGTCGATGTCTTCTTCATAAGCGATACTGACATCAATGACTGCGACACTGTTATGAATGGAAAAATTGGTCACTTCCATTATGGATGAGTTCGGAAGGATATGCAGCTCTCCTGTCCATTGTTTCAATTTGGTCGTACGAAGGCCAATCTCCTCGACGGTTCCTTCAAAGTTATTGATTCTCACAAAATCCCCTACCGCAAATTGCTGTTCAAAAATGATAAAGAATCCGGTAATTACGTCTTTCACCAGGTTCTGTGCGCCAAAACCGATGGCTAGTCCAACCACACCGGCACCAGCGAGCAATGCCTTCACATCTATATTGAATTCGCTCAAAATCATCAGCAAAGCGATGAAATAAATAAGATAAGCTGCTACATTGTCTAAAAGCCGAATAAGTGTGTTCTCACGCCGCTCCGACATTCTAAGCGGACTCTTCATTCGAATTTTAAAAACATTGGATATGGCTGCACGTACAATTTTCACGACAATGGCAGACCCAAAGATTATGGCGGCAATCTTAAGCACTTTCATGCCAAGGTTAATCCATAAATCTCCATTCCCTACCTGCTTATAAATATCCTCTGCCTGATGGATCACACTGAGTAGTTCCACTCGATTCCAACCTCCATAATGTTCTTAACTATGCATTAATGTACCCAATTTTGGTTGAACTTTCAACGAATAAAACTATTTCTTTTCTCCATCAGTACTGGTTAAAAAGAGGCCGAAGGGGGTATAAAACACTTAACCCTAAATTAAGCAGTTTAGCTGCCAGGCAAATGTCAGTGCTTGCCATGGCTATATTTTTTCAAAAAAAACAGCTTGACCCCTTTCCCGCTTTAATAAAAAATGCATCTCGCAACCCGCTTCATAATGTATAGTATTGCCATTTAGTCCGTATACTGGTAGTAACATTTTAAAGGAGTGGATTCTATGTTCCTTAAAAGGAAGCTCGTTCCCGACAAGCTTTTTCAATATAAATTGCACCACGAGGAAAAAGATGCATGCATGGTCATTACTGAAAAAATTGGGAACCTTCTTCCTAACACGCAAACAACTCCCGTAGTGGTGGTTTGCATCGGGACAGATCGATCCACTGGCGATGCATTAGGTCCTCTTGTCGGCACTAAACTTCATGCGATAAAAGCACTTCCCTTCCATGTGTACGGAACACTGGATGAACCTGTTCACGCTGTAAACCTCTCAGACAAACTTAAAATGATTGAAAAAAACCATCCAAACGCTTATATCATCGGTATTGATGCCTGCCTAGGAAAGCTGAATCATGTCGGGATGATCTCAATTGGAGATGGACCGGTTAAACCGGGAGCAGGCGTGAATAAAGAACTTCCTCCGGTAGGAGATATGCATATGACAGGAATTGTAAATGTCAGCGGATTCATGGAATATTTCGTACTTCAGAATACCCGGTTGAGCGTCGTCATGAAAATGGCCGAACTTATTGCAGATTCCCTTTACTTCGCCTCAATGAGCCAGCGGGTAAAGAAGAATATCACGCCTCTTCCGCTCAAAAAAGATGATTTGTATAACATTCAATGAAAAAAGCTGTTTTCATAACCTTTGTTGCTCTTAGGAGTGGTTGATTTCCGCTTCAGGATGCTCGCTTTCCGCGGGGCGTGCGGTGAGCCTCCTCGGCGCATGGCCCCTGTGGGTCTCACCTGTCCCGCTGCTCCCGCAGGACAAGGAAGGCTTCGGCAGCGTTATATCGCACGAAGAAAATGTGAAATTCATTTTCGAGGAGTCTCGCCCCTTGCACTCCAATCACTTAGCAATGATGACTGTTTACATGAAGTTTCCCAAAACAACAATCTTTTAGAAAAGAGCCATAATAAAAGCTGTTCAGGATATCCTGAACAGCTTTTTTAAATTAAATTCCCGGCAAAACCAGAAAGCTTGTCCCAATAGTAAACGATACTAACGATAGTGATCGTAAAGAGAAGCGCAGGGAGGAGGTTGGCTACCCTTATTTTGGTTAATCCCAGGATATTCAAGCCAATGGCAAGAATCATGATCCCTCCTGTACCCGTAATTTCCACAATCATCTGCTTCATTAGATCAGCAGGGACGATTCGGTCGATCTGGGTAGCAAACAAAGCAATAATTCCTTGATAAAGTATTACAGGAACAGCCGAAAATATCACACCGACTCCTAAAGCAGACGTAAAAAAGATAGCACAAAATCCATCGATCAGGGCTTTCGTATAGAGTACGGCATGGTCATGTCTTAGTCCGCTGTCCAGAGCACCTACAATGGACATTGCACCTATGACAAAGACGAGGGTTGCTGTAACAAACGCATTTGCTATACCGCCTTTTTCTTTCCCGCCCAGCTTCTTTTCAAGCCAGTCGCCCAGTTGGCCAAGCTTTCCTTCAAGATCCAGCCGTTCGCCAAGAACGCCTCCGATGGCAAGGCTGGCAATCACGATTAAAAACTGTTTGCTTTTCAGCCCCATGCCGATTCCGAGAATAATGACTGCAAGCCCCATCGCCTGCATGATCGTCACTTTTGTTTTTTCGGGTATATTCCGCCAGAACAAGCCAAGCAGGCTTCCGATTACTATTGCAAGGCCGTTTACCAAAGTCCCTAATAATGCCAATGTCTTTCCCGCCTTTTCATCTAATGTACAAGCTGCGTTTTCAAGCTTAAAATCTAAGTCTGTTTTCGTAACCTTTGTTGCCTTAGGAGTGGTTGATTTCCGTTACAGGATTCTCGCTTTCCGCGGGGCGAAGCTTAAAGCCTTACCGGCGCAAGCGCCTGTGGGTCTCACCTGTCCCGCTTCCCCTGCAGAACAAGGAAGGCTTCGGCAGCGTTATATCGCACGAAGAAAATGTGAAATTCATTTTTGAGGAGTCTCGCACCTTCCATTCCAATCAACATAGCAATGAAGGCTATTGTGAAAATGTTCCAAAAGCCACAATCTTTTAGAAAAGAACCTTTAGAAAAGAGCCAAATCAAAAAAAGTAAAACCACCGTATGATGGTTTTACTGCTTTCCGATCAGATCCAAAATCCTCTCCAAATCTTCATCAGAGAAAAACTCAATTTCTATCTTGCCCTTCCGCTTCGTTCGTTTGATAGAAACAGAGGTGCCAAAATGATCACGGAGACTTGATTCTTTTTCAATCAAGAAGATGTTTTTCTCCTGATTTTTTTTCTTTGTTTCACGTGAAACATTCTGATTGACCTGCTGAATCAGCTTCTCAAGCTGGCGGACGTTCATTTTGTCGTTTAAGCACTTCTCAACAACAGCCTGCATTTTTGCTTTCTTTTTCAAACCAAGCAGTGCTCTGCCATGCCCCATAGACAATGCACCTTTTGACAGCATGTCCTGAACGGGCTCAGGAAGCTGCAATAAGCGGACAAAATTGGCAATATGGGGTCTGCTTTTGCCTACCCGCCCTGCAAGTTCTTCCTGAGTGAGTTTGAGGTGCTCCATCAGCTTTTGATAAGCCTGAGCTTCTTCAATCGGGTTAAGATCTTCACGCTGCAGGTTCTCGATGAGGGCGATCTCCATCATCTTCTGCTCTGTAAATTCACGGACGATAACAGGCATTGTCTTCAGCCCAGCTTCTTTAGCAGCTCTGAAACGCCGTTCACCTACTACAATCTCATAACCCTTGATGCTTTTTCTTGCAATAATAGGCTGCAGAACTCCGTGCTCCTTAATTGAGTCGCTTAATTCTGCAATGGCTGACTCACTGAACACTTTCCTCGGTTGATAGGGGTTGGGGCGCAATTCCTTTACGTTAATTTCAGTAACAGCATCCTCTTTTTCAAGTTCTGTACCCGGAAAGAATGCATTGATTCCTTTACCTAACCCTTTCGCCACTGCCAATCACTTCCTTCGCTAATTCTAAATAAACCTCTGCACCTCTGGATTTAGGATCGTATATGATAATCGGTTTTCCATGGCTTGGCGCTTCAGAAAGTCGAACGTTTCTTGGAATAATGGTCGTATAGACTTTATCCTGAAAGTACTTTTTCACTTCTTCAATTACCTGGATTCCTAAATTCGTTCTGGCATCAAGCATTGTCAAAAGCACACCGTCAATCATCAGATCCGTATTCAAATGCTTTTGCACTAGCCTGACAGTGTTTAACAGCTGGCTCAGACCTTCCAGCGCGTAATATTCACATTGCACCGGAATGAGCACTGCATCCGCTGCGGTAAGTGAGTTGATCGTCAGCAATCCCAAAGAGGGAGGACAGTCGATGATAATGAAATCATATTGGCTGCTGACCGAGGAAAGAGCTCTTTTCAGTCGAACTTCCCTGGAAATCGTCGGCACCAGCTCAATTTCTGCACCTGCCAGCTGTATCGTAGAGGGCAATATATGTAATCCTTCACAAATCGTTTCTAAAATGATGTCCTTCACTTCTGCATCGTCAACAAGTACGTTATAGATACATTGATCAATATCGCCTTTGTCAACTCCCACACCGCTAGTAGCATTCCCCTGTGGGTCTATATCAACAAGTAAAACCTTTTTGCCGAAATAAGCCAGACATGCTCCGAGGTTTACGGATGTAGTTGTTTTTCCAACACCACCCTTTTGATTGGCAATTGCAATGGTTTTAGCCACGATGACACCTACCTCAATTCTTTACGAGAGTTCATTTCCTTTATCATATCATGAATATCTGCATTTTCTTATGGAAATCTATCAAAAAAAAACAGAAAAGTTTTTTATAAGAGAACATAATAAAAAGCCCTTCTCACATCAAAATAAGAAGGGCTTTTTGCATTATTTTTTCGGAATTCGAATAGTGAACTGATAGAATTCTTCGTGATCTTCTTCTTCCGTGTTAATCGTCAATCCGCTCTTTAATACCATATCGACAGATTGTCTGACCGTATTGATGGCAAGCCGAGTATCTTTACTGAAAGATTTTCTCTTTGCAACAGGCTTTTTCTCGGTATTTTCCCCTTCGATCATCCGTTTCACACGTTCTTCTGTCTGTTTTACATTCAGATGCTTCTCTAAAATTTCCTGCAGGACCGCTTCCTGTTTGTCTGGAGTTTTTAAAATGATGAGAGCTCTTGCATGCCGTTCTGTGATCTGCTTCAACAATAATGCATCCTGGATAGGCTGGGGAAGTTTCAGCAGCCGGAGCTTGTTGGCGACCGTAGATTGGCCTTTTCCAAGTTTCTGAGCAAGACTCTCTTGGGTAAGGCCGTGGATTTCAAGAAGTTTTGCATAAGCCATGGCTTCCTCAATGGCTGTCAGCTCTTCCCGCTGCAGGTTCTCGATCAGTGCAACAGAGGCTGTCTGTGAGTCATCAAATTCCTTTATAATAGCCGGAATCGTTTCCCAGCCCAGTTTTTGTACCGCCCTCCACCGCCGTTCACCGGCGATGATCTCATAAGTTTGGTCTCCCGCTGACCTGACAACAATCGGCTGGATGATCCCATGAGTCTCAATCGTTTGGGATAACTCTTCAATTCTTTCATCTATAAAAACGGTACGAGGCTGGAATTGATTCGGATGGATATCTTTGACCTGGAGTTGCAGTATTTCTTCATTTTCGTTCTTCTCTTCAGCTTCAGCTTCAGCTGTCTGATTTTTCTCACCGATGCCGAATAAGCGTGAAAAAGGATGTTTCATATGAATGACACCACCTTTTGTTATCTATCTTAGATTTTCGCTCTGTCCATCAGTTTTCCTGCCAGATTTTGAAATTTCTTTGTTCCTCGCGGGATATGTAGACCGGATGTTTCACGTGAAACATTCGGCTTATGAATCAGGAAAGAGGATTCTTATTTGGCGTCCCAGGCTTTCTTGGGTATTTCTTTGGTGTGGTTTTTACTTTATCAACCAGCACGATGTATCTGTCACTGTTCTCAACCGGAAGCTTAAAGGAATAAACATCTTTTACGCTGCCGCCCAGCATTTGAACGGCTTTTTTGCTGTCCTTCATTTCGTCCGGAAGCTGTGAGCCTTTCATAGCAAGGAAATGGCCTCCCTTTTTAACAAGGGGAAGACAAAGCTCGCTCAATACCGACATCCTGGCAACCGCGCGGGCCATGACAAGATCATAAGCTTCTCTTATCTCGGGGCGGTGTCCGAACGTTTCTGCACGGTCATGATACAACGAAATATCAGTTAATTCCAGTTTTTTTGAAAGGTGTTCTAAGAAAGTGATTCTCTTCTGCAGCGAATCACAGATCGAGAGCTTAATTTGCGGGAAACAGATTTTCAGCGGAATTCCCGGAAAACCCGCTCCTGCACCTACATCACACACCGTTAACTCCTGATTAAAATCGAAATAGAAGGCTGCTGACAAAGAATCATAAAAGTGTTTTAAGTACACTTCTTCTTTATCCGTAATAGCCGT
The DNA here is from genome assembly GCF_023149135.1 of Fictibacillus marinisediminis. Taxonomy (NCBI): domain Bacteria; kingdom Bacillati; phylum Bacillota; class Bacilli; order Caryophanales; family Fictibacillaceae; genus Fictibacillus; species Fictibacillus marinisediminis. Next base: position 4,347,908 of record NZ_JAIWJX010000002.1, read on the forward strand.
TAAGTTCATTTTCTCATTCCACTCGACCAGGATATGAAAATAGTCTTCGAACTGCTGGAGCTGGCGGGGAGAAAGGCTGATTCCCTTCTCTGCCAACTTTTCTTGAAAGGTTGTAATATTCATTTTGTCCTCCAAAAACTTAACGTGCAAGCTTAGCTAGTTTCCCTTGCTCCAGGTAAACAAGCAAAATCGAAATATCCGCAGGGTTAACACCCGACACCCGTGATGCCTGTCCTACTGATAGAGGACGGACTTCAAGCAGTTTTTGTTTAGCTTCAGTAGCCAGGCCGTTGATTGCACCGTAGTCCAGATCCACTGGAAGTTTTTTGTTTTCCATCTTTCTCATCCGGTCAACCTGTGCAAGCTGCTTATCGATATAACCTGCATATTTCACTTGAATTTCAACCTGCTCGGCAATAACTTCGTCCACAGGTGTTTCAGAAGGATGGATTTGAGCCACTACATCATACGTAATTTCGGGTCTCTTCAGGAGCGTCGCTGCTGTCATTGGCTCTTTAAGCGGAGAGCTTTTTGCCCCCTCAAGAATTTCCTGAACGTCAGGCGACGGTTTGACTGTCAGATGCTCCAAACGGTCGATTTCCTGTTTGATCTTTTCTTGCTTTTCAACAAAACGGTCATAACGCTCTTGAGGAATTAATCCAATTTCATATCCCTTTTCCGTCAGCCTGAGGTCTGCATTATCATGACGGAGAAGCAGACGGTATTCTGCACGAGATGTAAGAAGACGGTAGGGTTCATTTGTCCCTTTTGTGATCAGATCATCAATCAGCACACCAATATAGGCATCTGATCTGCTGAGAATAAGAGGTTCTTTCTTCTGAACTTTTAAAGCCGCGTTGATCCCTGCCATGACCCCTTGGCCGGCAGCTTCTTCATAGCCGCTCGTTCCGTTCAGCTGGCCGGCAGTGAAAAGCCCTTCGACGTTCTTCGTTTCAAGGGACGGCCATAGCTGTGTCGGTACGATGGCATCATATTCAATTGCATAGCCTGCACGCATCAATTCCGCTTTTTCCAATCCTGGAATAGTTGAAAGGATTTTTCGCTGAACATCTTCAGGCAAGCTCGTTGAAAGTCCTTGAACATACACTTCTTCCGTATTTCTTCCCTCAGGCTCTAAAAAGATCTGATGGCGCGGCTTGTCATTAAAACGCACGATCTTGTCTTCAATTGACGGGCAATAACGCGGGCCTGTACCTTCAATCATCCCTGAATACATAGGTGAACGGTGAAGGTTTCCATTAATGAGTTCATGAGTTTCAGGACTGGTATAGGTCAGCCAGCACGGAAGCTGGTCTGTAATATACTTCGTTGTTTCATATGAAAAAGCACGGGGTACTTCATCACCTGGTTGAATTTCCGTCACGGAATAATCAATGGTTTTGCTGTTCACGCGCGGAGGAGTACCTGTTTTGAAACGGACCATCTGAAAACCAAGCTCTTGAAGATGGTATGACAAGTTAACGGATGGCTGCATGTTATTCGGTCCGCTTTCATAGGACAGCTCACCGATAATAATTTTGCCTCTTAAGTAAGTTCCCGTCGTCAGAACAACGGATGAAGCATGATATTCCGCTCCGGTTTTCGTAACGACACCTTTACAGACGCCGTCCTCGATCAAGAGACGTTCCACCATACCTTGTCTTAAGGTAAGATGCTCCGTGTTTTCCATCGTTCTTTTCATTTCGTTCTGGTACAGAAATTTATCGGCCTGGGCACGCAAAGCACGTACAGCCGGGCCTTTACCTGTATTCAGCATTCGCATCTGAATGTGTGTTTTATCAATATTCCTGGCCATTTCTCCACCAAGAGCGTCAAGCTCCCGGACGACAATCCCTTTGGCAGGGCCGCCGACTGATGGATTGCACGGCATATAGGCAATGGTATCTAAGTTAAGGGTTAAACACAGAGTTTCTGCCCCCATTCTTGCCGAAGCAAGTGCGGCTTCAACTCCTGCGTGGCCTGCTCCGACAACAATGACATCGAACCGGCCTGCATCATATCCCATTTTTCTTCCTCCTTTATTTCCCTAAGCAGAACTGGGAGAACAATTGGTCAATTAAACTCTCGGAAACCGTATCTCCAATAATCTCACCGAGAATCTCCCATGCTCTGGTAATATCAATCTGAACCATATCGATCGGCAGGTTCAAATCTATTCCGTTTAACGCTTCATCTATATGGTGAATGGTTTGCTGCAAAAGGGCAATATGCCTTGAATTGGAAACATACGTCATATCCTGCGACTCGATGCCTCCCTGGAAGAAAAGCTGAGCGATCCCTTCTTCAAGCAAGTCCACTCCTTCTTCGTGAAGGAGAGAAGTGGTGATTACAGGATGTTGTCCTGCCAATTCTTTTACCCTGTCCATTTCTATTTCTTGTTTAAGGTCTGTTTTGTTGACAATCACAATAACATCAAGCCCTTTTACTGCTTCAAAAAGATTCTCGTCTTCATTAGAAAGAGGTTCATTGTTATTGACCACAAGTAAAATAAGATCTGATTCTTTAAGGACTTTTCGCGATTTTTCAACGCCGATTCGTTCAACGATATCTTCAGTTTCACGGATTCCTGCAGTATCAACAAGGCGAAGAGGAACTCCTCTAACATTCACGTATTCCTCAATCACATCGCGGGTCGTTCCGGCAACATCTGTTACGATGGCTTTGTTTTCATGAACGAGCGCATTCATAAGCGAGGATTTTCCGACGTTGGGGCGGCCGATAATAGCAGTAGACAGGCCTTCACGCAAAATCTTTCCTTGCTGTGCAGTAGTCAGGATCTTATCTACTTCCCGTTTAACAAACGTCAATTTCTCGTTCAAAAGGGAATGAGTCATTTCCTCTGCATCGTATTCCGGATAGTCAATGTTCACTTCTACATGTGCAATGGTCTCCAGCAGTGTCTGTCTTAGTTTTCCGACCAGCTTGGATAAGCGTCCTTCCATCTGGTTAAGCGCCACGTTCATCGCCCGGTCTGTTTTGGCGCGGATCAAATCCATAACCGCTTCAGCCTGGGACAGGTCAATCCTGCCGTTCAAAAAGGCGCGTTTTGTAAATTCGCCTGGTTCAGCCAGTCTTGCACCATTGTTGAGTACCAGCTGAAGTACACGGTTTACAGAAACAATACCCCCGTGGCAGTTGATCTCAACCACATCTTCCCTCGTAAACGTACGAGGGCCTTTCATGACCGAAACCATGACCTCCTCAACAGGTTCCCCCGTTTTTGGTTCAATGAGTTTGCCGTAATGAATCGTATGTGACTCCACTTCCAGAAGCATTTTTTTCCCTTTATATATAGAATCGGCAATGGCTATAGCCTCACTGCCGCTCAATCGTACAATGGCTATAGCACCTTCCCCCATCGGTGTGGAAATGGCCGTAATTGTATCGTATTCCATCCTTCTCACCTCTCTTTGAAACCCAAAACATACTGTATCTATTGTATTATTTCCTTTATTTGCGTTTCTAACATATCCACAGTGGATAACTTCCCTGAAAAAACAGACATAATTATCCACAATACCTTTTAGTTTAACCTAGCAGGGATATAAAAGGCAATGAAAAAAGCCGGGTGTTTTGTTAATTTTGGCGGGTGTCTTCCATTTTCAAACCGGGATCCAGTTTCAGCTTTTCCACGATCCAGCTTCAGTGTCCAGGCCCTCGAGGTCGCTTCACTCTCACACCTCAACACAAAGAGCGTGTTGCTGTGTAAGAGCTCCAGCGCTTGTCGAGCCTAACCGGACACTTCAGCTTTTCCAACTAAAAAACTCCGGGCATCAGCCCGGAGCAGATCTTACTTTTTCACGGGGCGGATGATGACCTTGCGGAATGGCTCTGCCCCTTCAGAAGTAGTTTCTATTTTTTTATTGTTTCGCAGTGCCATATGTATGGCTTTTCTTTCGTTGGAAGGCATCGGTTCGAGTGCTACTCCTTTACCAGTCGCCGAAACTTTTTGAGCTGTATGGACAGCCAGTCTTTCAAGCGATTCGCGGCGTCGTTCTCTGTAATTTTCTGCATCAATGATGATGCGGAGATAGCGGCTCGAGTGATTATTGGCTACAAGATTGGTCAGGTACTGAAGGGAGTTAAGGGTCTGTCCCCTTTTTCCGATCAAAATGGCAATCTTTTCACCCGTTAATTCCAAGATGATTTCTTCCCGCGTTTCTTTCAGTGAAATGGTAACAGGCACACCCATTTTATCGGTGACTTCCTGTAAAAAAGCAACAGCCAGCTTTACCGGGTCTGGTTTAAGAGAGACTTCTATTAAAGCCGGTTTTCCGCCAAAACCCAAAAATCCTCTTTTAGATTCTTCGAGTACTTTTACCTCAACCTCTTCTTTAGAAGCCTGAAGCTCGGCCAATGCTGTGGAAACTGCTTCTTCTACTGTTTTTCCCGTTACCTTTATCTGTTTCACTTTTTAGCTCCCCTATCAATTTCATTTTTCTTATTCTTTTTCGGGGCTGTAATAAAATAAGTCTGTACGATCATAAATAAGTTACCAATTACCCAGTAGAGTGATAATGCTGCAGGGAAATTAATCGCAAATACAACAATCATGACCGGCATGATATAAAGAAGCATTTTCATTTGCGGGTTCGGGTTGTCCGTTCCGCCCATCATAATTTTCTGCTGAAGGAAGGTGGTAAGACCCGCAACAACAGGCAAGATATAATAAGGGTCATGCACACCTAAATCGAACCATAGGAAGCTGTGATTCTTAATTTCCTGAGTACGCATAATCGCATGGTAAAAACCAAGCAGGATCGGCATCTGAATCAGCAGTGGCAGACAGCCAGCCAATGGGTTAACCCCTTGGGATTGGAAAAGCTGCATGGTTTCCTGCTGAAGCTTCTGCTGCGTTGTTGCATCCTTGGAACTGTATTTCTCACGCAGTTTTTGAAGTTCTGGCTGGATGTTTTGCATAGCCTTCGAACTTCTTGTCTGCTGAATCATGAGCGGCAGCAAAGCCAAACGAATAAGAATCGTTACAACCACAATGGACAGACCATAGTTGTTGCCCATCATTTCAGCAAACTGTGTAATAACCCATGAGAGCGGATAAACAAAATATTCATCCCAAAATCCGGTACTTTCGGGGGTAATCGGCGTTTTAGTCGAGCTGCAGCCAGATAAAAGTACCATTAAACTGACTAAGGCAAACGTAATTCCTAATTTCTTTCGCACTCCTCATCCTCCTTAAAGCGTTGTTTCTTTATTTTCGGCGATTCTTTCTTTCAGGCACAGGATCAATTCCGCCTGGATGGAAAGGATGGCATTTTAATATACGTTTTAAAGTCAGCCAGGTTCCTTTGATTGCTCCAAATCGCTGAATTGCTTCAATTCCATAGGTCGAACATGTGGGATAAAACCGGCAAGCTGGCGGAGTCATTGGGGAAATAAATCGCTGGTAAAAACGGATGATCAAAATAAAGAGCCGTTTCATTTTCGCCTTCCCTTAGACTGTCTGATCGAACCGGCTCGCTGTAAAACGTGTAGAAGGCTTTTTTCCATCTCAAAAAAATCCATATCTGCTGTTGGATTTCTGGCAATAATGATGTAATCTCTTCCGGATGTGATCTCTTCTTCATGTTTCATGAAGATTTCTTTGACCACACGCTTGATCCGGTTCCGGGTCACCGCATTTCCGACCCGCTTGCTGACTGATAATCCAAGCCGCAGATGAGGCTGATCGCCTTTTTCCAGCGCATATATTACAAATTGGCGATTGGCAGACGATTTTCCTCTTTTAAATACTTCTTGAAATTCTTCATTTTTCTTGATGCGCTTTTTCTTTTCCATCCGGCAACACTCCACCTGGATCTGATACGGCTTATTTATTCATTCAATTACTATTAACAGTATCGGTTACTTATTTTAATCTAAACTGATTTCTGCTATTCCTACATCAGAAAAAAGACCACTGATGTCAGTGGCCTATGCAGATAATACTTTTCTTCCTTTTTGGCGGCGGCGAGCAAGAACTTTACGGCCGTTCTTAGTTGCCATACGCGCACGAAAACCATGTACTTTCTTACGTTTACGGTTATTTGGTTGGAACGTTGGTTTCATTATATATTACACCTCCCTGAGGATATATCAAAAAAGACAGTCTAAGTAAGTATAAGGATGCTACCCTCGATTTGTCAAGTCTTCACAGAATTTAATTATAAAAACGGGAAAACTCCCCAGAGTAAAACTTTTTGCTGATCCGTACGGCAGTTTTCGTTTTCATCCTCACTGTGGATACTTTTTTCGACACTTTTTTCATTATCCACACCCTTTATCGACAAGTTTTACACAAAATCTAGTGCTGTGGACAACACCCGTACACAAGTTGTAGGGGTTGTGGATAAGTGCGAAAAACACATTGCATTCATGGGATTTATTTGTTATGATTGTTGTGTTTTAACTCGTTGATAACTTCATGTGACAATGTTTTTATCCACAGCGTGTGGATAAAGTTGTGGACAGTTTAAAATTGATGTTTATAAGGTTGTCCACATCCTCTGCATGACTTACCTTATACTGATTTTCTACTATATTAATAGATTGTGCACTTTTGCTGTGAATAGTATATTTATTCGATTATATACATATCGCTGTACAAAGCTTGAACAACGTCAAGCGTTTTGTGAAAAGTGCCTTTATAAGCCTCAAGATGAACCTTTACCCGCGACGGCTATTTTATGATTGGAACATCAAATCTGGTTTCACTCATTAAAAATTGCCCTCGACTGTCTTGAGGTTTTCTTTCGCGCTGCCTTTGAATTAAAGCTGTAAGCAAGGAAGAAAAAGCTTCGTTTATATAAATATTTTTAGGAGGGACAGTTG